>JACYMD010000115.1 GCA_015272215.1 Rivularia sp. T60_A2020_040
GATAACTACATTTCAATAGCATATTATCATGTCATTTTTCTTGCGTTTGCCCTGGCTTTAAATGCGACAAGGAAATTAACCGAATTTAACACTTTTGTTCAGAAATATGAAATTTTATATTTAGATGATATAGAAATTATCGAAACCGCTTGTAGAATTCATGCTAATTTAAAGAACAAAGGTAGAGCAATTCAAGATGCTGATGTTTTAATTGCTGCAACTGCTATTACACTTGGGTTGATTTTGGTTTCTAATGATTCGGATATGGCTCGGATTGAAGAAATTTATTTAGAAAATTGGGTTGCTGAAAATTAAAGAAAATTATCACCATAACGGCGGAATTTCCCCCGGATTCTGACAAATAATTGGTAACCAAGTAGCACAAGGAAATTCATTTTCCAAACCCTGTAACTTCTCTCTACCTGCTCTTACCGATTGATATAATGTTTTCCCATGAGAATATTCTTTTAAAAAGTTCTTCAGAAATTCTTGCGCGACTTTATCCGGTACAGGTTCACGCATAACTATCATTTGCGGTATGTGTAAATCAGCTAAACTCGCAGCTAATCCTAAACCATCACAAGAATTAAATATCCCTAAAGCCAAACCTTTTTCAATAGCTTTTTTCAAAGCATACTTTAACTCCGAAATAGTTAAAATATCAGATTTATTAAGATAAAAATACCCTTCTTCTTCTAACTTCCTTTCTATATCTCTTTCCTCCGTGTACTCAGAGTTTTTGTGGTTTTTTAATCCAGTAAAACTATGCCCCGCAAAAAACAGAATATTCCAATATTGTGTCCAAAGTTGATCATTTAACTGTTGTCTTTGAGGCTCCACTAAAAAAGTAACCTCCGCATTTGGTAAACTTTCCAATAATTCTCGATCTTTTTGAATATCAATTCCGCAACTGTTACCTAAAATTGCCAGAATTCTAATTTTAGTTTTTTTACCTTGAGAATATATAGATTTTTCTTTACTTTGATAACTAGGAGTGCTTAAAGCAATTTCAGCCTTGGGATATCTATCAAATAAATTCCACAATTGCAGCGGTAATTTTCGCACTTGAATATCTTCTGTTTGTAGAATTATTCTAATTGAGTCAGTAGGATTTAACTGTTCGAGTAGTTGTTCTTTTATAGGACGAAATATATCGGAATTAAGCCAATAATTAATATTTTCTCGCAATTTGTCCGCTAATACAGAGCATTCATAAAAATAATCGCATCGACTAATATTAGTTATCTGTGTATCGGGGATATCTAAACGAAAATTGATTCCTAAACTTTGACGGTAAACTATTTGCCATTGATGATAATATTCTTTTAATTTTGGTGCGGGTGGTAATTTACCTTTGGATTCAAAATAAGGATGATTTCCTTGTTTAGCAATCCGCAATGTTACGGTAAAGCCGCTATTTAAATCACCTTCATTTAAGTTGAGAATCACTACTTTTTCTTGTTTTTCACTATTAGGAGTAGCTATTTGCATTAAATTTCTTAAATCTGTTTGATGTTGACGATAAAGTGCGATTTGTTCGTCTTTACTTTGCAATTCTGCTTGATATCTTGCTTCTAAACTTTGTAATGCTAATTCATAAGTTTGAGTAAATGCAGTATGAATTTTTTGTTTATTAGTATGTTCGGGTACTTCTACTCGAACAACAACAACACCATCTCCTTTATTTTCAATACTTTGAATTGCAATATCTGTATCTGGATTTTCTTCCCTAACTTTTGTTAAAGCAGTAGATAAAGCTTGTAAATCTAAACCGTTACGAAAAATTAAATCGACAGTATTTAATACTATTTTAAATAATTTAGCAAATTCACCTGATGCGAATTCTCCACTACTTGGGCGACGTTCTTTATGATTATTCAGCAAAAATATATAATCACAATTTGTTTTTTCTAATTGGGTATTGCTATCAATATTCCAACCTTCCAAACAAGCTGCGGTTAATTTTGCTTGTTGAAAATTAGTATTTAATGCTTGAACTTTTGTTAAATTTGCTCTTTCTAAGCAAGCATTTTTAAAAGTAGCTAAACTAATATCTGCTTCGGTGAAATTTATATCATTAAGGTATGCATTTGTCAGGTTTGCTCCTTTGAGATTACAACCTTGATATGATTTATTGGCAGCTTTTTTAGTAACAAGTAAATTTCTTACTTGAGAATTATTTAAAATTGTGTTTCTAACTCTAGATAATTCCAGCTTTTTTACTAAATGAAAGTTAGTGCGAATTAAAATAGCATTTGTAAAATTAGTATTTTTCAGAATTGCATGAGATAAATTAGCATCAGTTAAATCCGCATTACGAAAACTTGTTCCACCAATAGTAGAAATCACAATAGCAACAGTGCGAATTAAACGATATTTTTCATCCTCAGCTAAAGCTTTTATTCCAGAGTAAATGCCTAACAAACTAACAATAATAGCTAAGGTTATAGTTAATGAAAAAGCAATATTAGATACTTGAAATACAGCACTAAAAATAAATATTGATGTTGATAAACCTAAAATCCAAGCTACAACTTTTAGGATTTTTTCAAAAATAGATTCCGATGCAGACCAAAATACGACTAAAGCGATAGTAATAACCCCAACCAAAGACCAAAGCCCCGCTCCAGCCGCACCCCAAGCCCCTAAAACCGCAGCTTTTAAACCAGAAGTTCCCCAAACAATAACTGCAATTAGCCCTACAATTACGATAATTACTGCTTCAGAACCAGCTAAAATAAACCAAACATCTGCTGCAAAACCTCGATAAAAAGTACCAATAAAGAAAAGTCCTAATAGGGAAAAAATGATGACAGAAGTTACCCATGCAACATCATTTGTAATGCCACTAATACCAGTAATGATACTTGTACTTTCACTGTAAATAGAAGATAAAGATTGGGAAGCAATAATTCCTGTTAATCCAGATGCATATCCACAAAGTGCTGCCATGAAAAATGAGAAAGCCATTAAAAATATGACTCGAAAATTTTGCACTCCGGCAACAGCATTATGGAAATTAGCACCTTTTAAAATAGCATTCGTGAAATTAGTACCGCGAATATCCGAGTAAGAAAAATCCGCTCCTTTTAAGTCTTGATTTTTGAAAGAATAACCTTGAAGATTTTGATGAGAAAATTCTAAAGACATTGGAACAAAAAATGAGTTGAAAGTTGAAAGTTGAAAGTGAAAAATCAATCATAAATAAACAGGTAGTAACATTATGGTGCTTTAATCAAAACACAGTCTACAATCATCAATCACGGATTAAAAAGGATTAAAAGATTACACGGATTTTAATTACCCATTACCAATTACCAATTACCAATTACCAATTCCCAATTACCAATTACCAATTACCAATGATTAAATTTCAAAATCCTCTGTAATACTTGCATCTTCTAAAGCAACTTTAACGCTAAATTTTTCACTCCTTTCCCCATTAAATTTCAGTTGAATATAAACATCGGCATTTCTAGCTATAACTTCCCGTAAAATGTCTCCCGTTTCGGAAAGCAATATTAATTTTAAACCGGGAGGTAAATGTAGTAATGGTTTTGATGCTGCAATATCTTGGGTTTGTGCATCCGTAGAATAAACTTGTAACAACACACCTACTTGGCTCGCGCCTTTTGGTACCAATGCTACTGCTAAGGCTACTGCTTCGCTCCTCAACTGCATTCCCAAATCGATTAGCTTAACTCTTCTCACACCAGCTGCGGGGTTTCCAGGATTGATTTTCCACAAACTTTCTACTGCTACCCACAATGTTTCATCGTCTTGGGTATTGCGTATCAAGTTAACTAAAGCTTCTATTGCATTAACATTTCTAACAGCTATTTCTCCCAATCGCTTTGCAGCTTTTCTTTTATAATGTTCATCTTGCTCAGATATCTGTTTGATTAATATTGCAATTTCATCGGGGTTAGATTCAAAATCAACAGTACTTCTAGTGGCAATTGCCAAAGATGGTATTTGTAAAAGTAATTGCCATTGACTATCAAATGTATTTTGCAGCCATTGACTCAGAAGATTAACTTTAGATTGCTTTTTTTCTGTTTCAAATAATAATTCTTGTTCTACCTGCAACGCTTCTTCTAATACCGCTTCTGTAAATTTAATACTCTTTAAATAACTACGATAGGCTGCTACAGGTAAGCTTAATATATCGCTGCAAGCTAATTGATGTTGATGAAAATTAATAATTTCCAAGTTTTCTATGGCTTTTTTAGTGCCAATTTTTAAGCCAGAAAGTTGTATTTCTGATACTGTAGGTGGTTGATCAATTATTTGATGATGATAATCTCCTACACTTAATAATAAATCGTAAACATTGCGTGATAATCGCTTACCCGTGGGTTGGAATAAATTACACGCAAACATTTCTTCTATTAACCAAGTTTGGGCTAATACATCTGTTTCTAAACCAGAAATATCTGAGGGAATCAATAAATCTACATCGTTCAAAAATTCAGTTTCCCCTGATAACAGCATTACCGAAATCACTTGCCATTCATTAGGAAATATATCGTTATGTTCTTCCGTAATAATTATTACATTAATCGGCAGTGAATTCCCCGCTAAAAACTGTCTTGCTGCACCCGAATAAAGTTGATGCTGCTCTTCTTGAGAAAATTCTACAGGACAATGTATCGAGCGACTTACTTCCCAAATCTCTCCGGGTTGTGGCTGATTATGGATACATTTTTGTCTCATATTATATGTGATTTTACTGAAATTACCCATAGGTTTGCATTCCCAGGCGAATCAGAGTTGCTTATCGCCGCTTACTTGTAGTTATGGAGGTATCTATTACTTTTAACGAAAGAGATGATGATTCTATGTGCAGTTTTTTTAATCTTTACAAATTAAATTGGTAATTGGGAATGGGTAATGGGTAATGGCTATAGCGGTTTTCATTTCAGTGCAATACAAATTTTACCTCACCCCGCCCTCCGGGCACCCCTCTCCTGTCGGGAGGAGAGGGGAAAGGGGTGAGGTTTTAGTGTATTGGACTCAACTGAAATTTGCTATAATTGGGAATTGGTAATTGGTAATTAAAATCCGTGTAATCTGTGTAATCCTTTTTAATCCGTGATTATAATGGGGTATTTATAATTATTACCACTGTTCCTGAGAACGTTTTCTGGTTGCTTTCGATTTACGAACTTGATTTTGCTCTTGCTTAACAGTTTCTGGCTGTACTAATCCTAATTCTTGATTCACACGCTCTAAAAGTTCTTTACGACGACGGGAAACCTCACCTTGAGTGATTTCCAACTCCAAAGCCAATTGAGTCTGTTTTTTACCTTCCACCATTCCCTGCCAAAGTTTTAAGTATCCCCGTTCGGGATACAATTGAGCAAGTTTTTTCATCGCTTCTTTGGCAACAATTACTACATCCGCACGTTCTACCGCATCTAATAAATCGAACTCCGAAGCAACGGTATCTAACAACGATACATCTGTCCCAGCAATGGTTTTATCTAAACTTTGACAGCTATTACGTGCTTCCTTACGCACAAAATCTATCACCGCATTTCGAGCTACTGTAGCTGCCCAGCAGTAAAAATTATACCCTTGATGAGTACGAAATTTTCCCGCTTTTACCGCTTGAAAAACCTTGATATGAGCCGTTTGTGCCGCATCTTCCCAAGACATTGAACTGTTATAAGTGTGTTTACGGGCAATTTTCTCCACAAGCTGCCGATATTTCGAGTCAATTAATAGTTGTTCATTAGGTTCTACCGTCTGCTTTGAAGGCATATCGATATCTCCTCCTTAACGAGGATTTATGTAATACATTTAGTCGCACAAGTTGTAACGCGCAATATCTGCTGATTGTTCAAATGACTAATCGTGCAAAAAACGAGTTCCACTTAGAGCTATCGCCAACAACAAAATTTGTGAGGCTGTAACGCTTTTTACCTATACGTTTGAGGTGTTATCCTTTATGCATTTTGAGGATGCAAAACTTAATATGGTGTTCCCTGTACTAGTGTTTATTTAGACATCAAGATTTTTTGAGTGGATTTCGGATAAATTTCCGAATATTTTTGCGATTAAGAGCAGAATTGAAAACGGATGAGTTGGAAATTCCGACTCGGAGGTTGTATTACATATTCATTATTAAGATTATTATTCACTCCCATTCTCTAAATTCATCATTAGTATTATTAAGCAAAGAAGTAAGTTGTTGACGACGACTTTCAAAGTTGGCTGCAATGAATATTAAGCTAATTCCAACTAATAAACCTATTACCCATTTCAGGAAGGGATAACGCAGAATAGATATTACTAAATGATAGAATCCTGTGACTAAAAATGTTGCTGTACCAATATATAAAAAGGCGCGTATTCTTAATGCTAATCCCGCAAATATCGCAATCAAACTCAATATTCCTGGTATTAAACCAGGTATTAAATAACTATTTTGATAAAATACAACTGCATATCCACAAATCATTCCACTACCTAACATTCGTAACCAGTGACGGAATGATTTATTTTGCGGTAATTTGAGTTGCGGATCGAATTGAGCAATATATAGTAAGAATAAGCCGATTGAGGAAATGTACCATAAACCATCACTTAAATTTAAATCGCTAAATCCCCGCCATAAAGTCCAATTAATTAACCCTAAACTAATATAAGTAAACCGGAATTTTGTGGTAATTTTGGCGATGAAAATATAGTAAAGGGCTACTAGTAATATAGAAATAGAATAGACTTCTATTCTAGTTTCCCACAACGATATTAATGGAATAATGTATGCAGCAATTTGCCAAGGTTTTTTAGACCATTTCCAACGTTGCCACGGTAAACTATAAAGTGAATAAGCAATTAAACAGGAAACTGCTGCTTGCCAAGGACGTATTTGTTCTAAGAAAAGACGTACTATTGAAGTATCTGGTAAAAAATATCTTAAACAAGCAGCTTCTACTAAACCGATATAAACCCAAATTTCTGCTTGTGTAATGTTTCTTTGAACTGATTGTGGTGCTAATTCAAAACTATATCTTCCTTGAAATATTGCGTAGCAAGTTAATAACAATCCTGTTGCTAAAGCTAATATATTTGCTTTGATAGGATAATTAATTGCAGCTACTAATAAAACACTGCTTAAAGCCCAATGAAAATGAGCAAACATTTTCAATTCTTGGCGACTCAGATGTAGATAACTTATTAACCAAAACGATAATAAACGATAAATATAGGCAATAACCGCAGCTAAGGTAGCTAAAGCAATCCAACCATCACCAATAGCACCCCCAGACAGTTGCTGAAGTTGATATACCAAAAGTTCGTAAGCCGCAATTGATACACCAGTAAGTCCTAAGTAAAGCAGCGGTTTTAATTTTTGATTGCGTCTTCCCACACCAATGACAATTAAAGCTACACCTAGCGTAGATAAACCAGTCCAGCTATCAAAGGTATTTAAGCGTAGCAACAAGCCGAAAAGAGCGTATGACAAAGGTAGAATATGCCAGCGAATGGGAATCGAAGATTGCTGCTTTTTACACCACCATTCTCCAAATAATTGCGTAATTAAACCCAAACAAATATTCGCAATCGCAACATATATAATTTCCTTGGTTTGAGTTGCCAATATTTCAACAACCAACAATTCTACACACCAGGCAATACCGTAGAATGTCGATTTTGTCGGTTGTTGCCAATGACGAAATGATAAAGCTACTAAAATAATCGCTGCGGAAGCTGCATATAGTAGAATATCTGGCGGAGCAAATAAGTAAACCGATACCGCGTGTAAACTTAGGAATAATAATTCACAACTGCACAGCGTAGTTGCCCAAAAGTCTGTAGCAACTGCATATATATTTGCTAATTCGTTGCCGCGCTGCAATAATTTACGAATTACCCATAAACTCAGAATAATTGCTGCTGACAACACAAACCAACCTGCAAACAATAATGAAGCACTTTCCCATACTGCTGCAAAAATCAAACTTAAAGCGAAACCTACCGTAATTACCGCAGCTAATTTGTTCTTTAAATATCTCGTATTCACAAACATCACCGCCGCACCCACTGCTAAACCGATTAATCTAGTTCCAGGTAACGGTAAAGTTAACAACTGAGCAAATATTACTGTTAAAGTGCTAATTGTGATTTGGTGATATTTTCTGTCTTCCCTATCACGACTACCAATGACTGTTAAAGTTACGGGTGTCACAAACCAACTCAAGCCCCAATTTGATTGATTTAGATAAATACCATTCCAAATTGATTCTAGATTTGTCCATAACAGCAAATAACTCAAACCCGCAAGCACCAAACCGATATGCCATCCACTACGTCGCCAAAATTCATCACCAACGCTAAATAACCATTCCCCAACCATCACCACCAAGCAAATAACCGCCCAAACCTGTTGTGAAATACTTGGGAAAAATAAATTTATCCAGGAAAAAAGAGTGAGTATAGCTGTAATGTGAGTTAGATAAATGAGGGGCGAAGAAAGGAAAGAAATAGAAGAAGATATTTCATTACTCCTATCCCTCGCTAAAATTAGCAATCTCTCTTTACCTCTTTCCTCTGCGCTCTCTGCGTCTCTGCGGTTTTTACTTCCGTAATCTTCTACCGGGAATAAATTAAAGCGCCGATGGGTTACTATAGCGAGGGTGATGGTAGATAAAAGTAAGTTTAGGGAACGTAATGTCGGATTTCCCAAAGCAACAGCAGTTAAAGTAAACCCTAAAATTAACGTTAATAGTTCACCAAATCTTGCTAAATCAGGTTTATTTTTAATATAAAATCTATCCGTAAACACCACCATAAAAATGATGTAGGGAAACAATCCCACACTCAATAATGCCCAAGGATAATTTTGAGAATTGGTAAATTGAGTAGCAGTTGTAATAATTGAAGACTGAAATTCAACACTTAACAATCTCCAACCCAACCACATTGATTGCAAACCTACAACAAAGAAAGCTACAAAATCACTTTTTAAACTATATAAATGCAACCGACTATTGAAAAACCATAAACCCAAACTGCTAATCGTAATTGCTTGTAAAGGATTACTTTCAACAGTTAGATACCAACCCAAAAATAATAAGACACCGCCTATTGTTTGTGATGGAAAAATGTCAGAAGAAAAACCCTCCTTGTCCCCTTGCCTCCTTATCTCCCCATCCTCTTCCCGTTGCCCTAACCAAGCTATTAACCATCCATAAATACCAATGGCTAAACCTAAATTTGCAACATTTACCCCAGCACCAAAAATTGCTCGCAGTAATACCACCATTGAGGCATAAATAATTACTGTAGCAGTGATATTTTTTCCCCAATTCCTTTCAGATAAACCTTTTTTTTCTACTTCCTGTTGTCGAGTACGAATTTGAAAAACGGTAATAATAGTTGTTCCGATAACAGCTAAATAAACTGCAATTAAGGGAAATCCTGTAAACTTCCAACCCCAATGCAGGTAACTCAATCCCAGAATATTTATTAAAGATAATTTACTAAATTCAACACTTCCGCTAAATATTGATTGTTTAAAAAGTAATACAGTTATTCCCGTTAAAATAATTGACGCAATACCAACTAAAATCAAGTTGATCGGATTCTGCCACAAACCAAAGCTATCCATTGCCCAAAAGTTAATTGGAATCAACAGCATTGCCACAGTATACAAAGCGCCACTTGTCAACCGTAAATTTGCTTGTTTACCAGTCCAAAAACCGAGTCCCCAAAAACCCAAGGTGTAAGCAAATAAAACCCCATATTGTAAAACAGGCGTAAATCTCTCCCACTGACTTGCAGCAAGCGCTCCAGAAGAAACTACTACACTAAACATTCCCAAAAATAGCAGCCAACGGACACTCAATTCTGCCCGTAGCGATCGCCATATTGTACTAAAAAAACTGGGTGTAGCCACTACCTTTGGCTTAAACGCAGTTGTACTAGGTTGGACAATCACTTGTTGTGTCTGCGTTTTAGCTACAGCTTCAGGCTGTAAAATCACCTGACAGACTAAATGTTCTTGACATATTTGCTTAACTTGAGCATCAGATATCAAATCTAAGCGCAACCATTGATCAAGCCCCTGCAATAAATGGGGATGTTCCCCAGGAAGCCTGACTTCAAATTTAAGCGAGCGGTTAAAATTGGATGGCATAATACAATGCACTCTAATAGTACAATAATTACATCATCCCTTAGATATATATTTTCGGATGAGTTGTTTATGACACTTCTGCCGCTGAATGAAGTGGTTATCACAATTTCTAATTAACCGCTCGCTGATGCTTAAAAAATTACCAGTTACTTTTTCTTGCGCTTCAGATTCCTAACATTACCCAATAATGTACTCACAGCGAGCAAACCTAATATTCCATTGTGTTCTGGAACTTTCTGCACTGGAATAGGAAGTGGTCCGGCACCACTACCTAAAGTATTATTATTACTGGCTATATAAGTACCACCAGGACCACTTGGTGGTTGAGTTGTTTGCCAAAAGAAGGTGATTGTTTCTGGGTTAGAGGTATTTGTGTTCCAGCCTTCTCCTCCCGATACAGTCCATATTAATTTGCCATCATCAAGTTGTTTAATCTTGAACTTACCATCGGAGCCAAGTGCATTTTCTGCTTGAGAAAAGCTATAACCTACAACATTATTAAATCCGGAAGCATTAAAACCCAAACTGAATTGACTGACATCATTAAAAGGGATAATGTTCTCTGGGAAAGGGAATGGAGCATCGTTGGGAAAATCAACACCGGGTGTAACTTGGTGTACGTAAGTATAAATTGTCCCTTGTGGATTTTGCGGTGGTACGCAGCTTGTAAAACCAGCAGGACAAAATACCCCGCTTTTCAAATCTCCAAGCCCTTGGTTGTTAGCATTGATTAAGGATGTTTCTACGAATGGTCCAACTGGTCCGACTATTGCAGCACCTAAACTTAAATTATCAAAGTTTGTCGCGATTATAGATGCAGCATTAGCCTTTTGTGGAAATAAACTCAACAAGGTCAATGCAGTGATTATCGAGAAAATATTTTTATTCATCAAAAATTTGCCGGTAAAATTACTCAAAGAAAAACAACATATGAATTAAGTAAATTCACTGTCAACATCATTAGATAATATTATTAGATAAATTTCAAATTAAATACTTAAAATTTGATGAGAATTTAAGCAGTGTTTACCAGATATTTATATTTAACGTTTTTAGTGCCATTGTACTAATTAATCCTTCTGACAACCAATTCCCAGACGGGATTCTACTCAATTCCGTCGAACTAATAACATATACTTAAAAAGATAAGAGTGAAAAGTTAAAATTCTTAACTCTTCACTCTCATCTTTTATAAAACGGGCGGGAAGGGATTTGAACCCCTGACACCGTGGTCCGTAGCCACGTGCTCTAGTCCACTGAGCTACACGCCCTTACAACTAGTTAATCATAGCATATGTCAACCACATGACACAAGAAAATTTTCAAAATTCCTCAAATTCAGTTCCTGAGCAGGGTTTAACTCATTTGGATGATCACGGAGAAGCCCAGATGGTGGATGTATCTGCCAAAATTCCCACTGTTAGAGAAGCTGTAGCTGTTGGGAAAGTGCGAATGAAACAAGAAACTTTTGCCGCAATTGAATCAGGAAACGCTCCCAAAGGTGATGTTTTAGCAACTGCAAGACTTGCTGGAATTATGGCTGCAAAACAAACATCGGCTTTGATTCCGTTATGTCATCCTTTACCGTTACAAAAAATTGAGGTGCAAATCACAGCTTTATCTCAACTACCGGGTTATTCCATTCAAGCAACAGTTAAAACCAAAGCTGAAACCGGCGTAGAAATGGAAGCTTTAACTGCTGTTTCTGTCGCCGCTCTGACTTTATACGATATGGCGAAAGCTTTAGAAAAATCCATACAAATTGAATCAATACATTTAGTCAGTAAAAGTGGTGGTAAATCAGGAGATTATTCGCTGCAATAAACAATTAGTCAATGTAGATAGAATTTGGAAGAGTTTAGCAGCGAATTCATTCCCCGTTTATTTCGCCACACAAACAAGTAGAAAAATTTTTGCTACCTGCTTTACAATATGAGAATATTATTTACAAATCTTAAAAAATGCAGACCAGTACAGTTGCTTCTACAACTCCGATTCCCGGTAAATATTGGCAATGGCGCGGACATGAGGTTTACTACGTCAAAGCCGGAGAGAATTCCCAACGTCCGCCTTTACTATTAGTACATGGTTTTGGTGCTTCCACAGACCACTGGCGCAAGAATATCGCCGAATTGCATGATGATTTTGAAGTATACGCGATCGACTTATTGGGATTTGGACGTTCGCAGAAACCCAAGTTACAGTACAGTGGTGATTTATGGTGCAACCAATTACACGATTTTATCACCCAAGTAATTGGTAGAAAAGCCGTATTAGCAGGTAATTCCCTCGGTGGTTATGCAACTTTGTCTGTAGCAGCACAACATCCCGATGCTGCTGCGGGTTTGGTATTAGTTAATAGTGCAGGTCCCTTCAGTCAAGACCAGCCAACAGTAGAGCCAGAAGCCTTACAATCAGAAATTGAACCACCTTTAAACGAGAAGCTACAGAAATTATTCGGTGATTTCGTCAAGTTGATTTTCAAGCAACCCTTAGCTCAATTTATTTTATTTCAATACATTCGCCAACCTTGGGTAATTCGTCAAACTCTAGAAAAAGTTTATTTAGATAAAAGTGCAATTACAGAGCAATTAATCGAAGAAATCCGTCTTCCTTCCGGTGACAAAGGTGCTTTTGATGTATTTTGTTCAGTTTTTAGTACTCCCCAAGGAGAGAAAGTAGACGTACTTTTGCAGCAACTAACTTGTCCATTGTTATTGTTATGGGGAGAAGCAGATCCCTGGATGAATGCAAAAGAACGTTCTCAAAAATTTCACCAATATTATCCTCACTTAACAGAATATTATCTCAGAGCAGGTCATTGTCCCCATGATGAAGTACCGCAGCAATTAAATTCATTATTGCGAGATTGGGTTTTTTCTATCGCTGAGTAGTGGAGAGAATGTGTCTATAAAATTACGCTAATCTGGCGTAATCAAGAGTATTAAGAATAAATTATTAAGAATCAACTATGCAAAGTATTAAATTAAAAAAACGTGTCGGAGAAGATGGTATTTTACATTTAGATATTCCCTTGGGAATGAAAGATCAAGAAGTAGAAGTAATGGTAATTTATCAGTCAATTGAAACAGCAATAGCAACCCAAACCCCATCCGATTTAGGATATCCCCCCGGTTTTTTTGAGCAGACAGCAGGTTGTTTAGCGGATGATCCAATTCAAAGATACCCCCAAGGTGAATTTGAAGAACGGGAGTCATTATTTGAGTGATTTATCTATTAGATACTAACGCTTGCATTGTTTATCTAAATCGTCCCATGTCTTCTGTACAAAAAAGACTACAATCATTGTCATCACGAGATATTGCTGTGTGTTCGGTGGTTAAAGCCGAACTATTTTACGGTGCAATGAGAAGTAATAATCCTCAACGTACCTTAGTTTTACAATCCGCATTTCTAAATAATTTTGTATCGTTACCTTTTGATGATAATGCTGCTACTATTTACGGGAGAATTCGGGCTTCCTTAGCTGCTAGTGGCACGCCAATTGGTCCTTATGATTTACAAATAGCGGCGATTGCGTTGGCAAATAATTTAATTTTGGTTACGCATAATGTGCGGGAGTTTAGTCGAGTGAATGGGTTACATATTGAAGATTGGGAGGAAGAAACTTGAGTTTTGAATTAGATAATAATTTGCCTCAAAATTGGTAAATTACAACTGAAACAATTGACTAGCACTTACGCAATATGTGACTAAAAAAGTGATTCTAATGCTTTCAAAAATTTCACCAATATTATCCTCAATTAACAGAATATTATCTCAGAGCAGGTCATTGTCCCCATGATGAAGTACCGCAGCAATTAAATTCATTATTGCGAGATTGGGTTTTTTCTATCGCTGAGTAATAAAAGGTCAACTGTCAACTGTCAACTCCCAACTGTCAACTGTCCACTGTCAACTGTCAACTCCCAACTCTCAACTCTCAATCCAAAATCCAAAATCTAAAATCCAAAATTATTTGATGGGTTATAAACAAAGTATTGTCCGTGGAGCAATATTTATTATTGCTGCGGAGTTGGTGTTAACAATGAATGGAGTAATTATCAAATTAGCATCGGCTGGTTTACCAAATGAAATGATTGTTTTCTTCAGAAATTTGTTTGGTTTATTCAGCTTAATGCCGATATTTGCTCATCAAGGTACAGCTATTATACAAACTAAAAAATTTCACTTGCATTTACTGCGGGGACTTTGTGGTGTCGCGGCTATGTATTGTTTGTTTTATGTGATGGCAAAACTTCAATTAGCAAATGCCATGTTACTTAAATCAACAATTCCAATATTTATTCCTTTGGTTGCTTTTAGTTGGTTGAAAGAGAAAATTTCAGTTGTGGCTCGTATCGCGATCGCAATTGGTTTTTGCGGTGTATTTTTAGTATTGAAACCCGGTACTGATTTTGATTGGGTAATGTTAATTGGTTTAATTAGTAGTGCTTTCGCATCAATTTCGATGGTGACGATACGCAAATTATCAGCAACAGAACCGGCTGTACGTACAGTTTTATATTTTGCAATTATTGCGAGTTTGGTATCGGTTATACCTTTAACTTGGGCTTGGAAAACTCCCACTTTTAACGAATGGTTAATGTTAATCGGAGTGGGTATTAGCAGTACTGTGGTTCAATTGTTAACAACTCGCGGTTATGCATCTGCACCTGCTTCTCAAGTGGGAATTTTCTCTTATGCTTCGGTAATATTTGGTGCTTTGATTGGTTGGTTATTGTGGCATGAATTATGGGATATTACATCGCTTTTTGGTGCTGTATTTATTCTCGCTGCTGGTTTGCTGACACTTCGCGATCGCTCTCTAATTGAATGACTTAATAAATTATAAAGGTGTTGTGGAATTAACGGGAATTTGACGATGATCACAGAAGTCGGGTTTTTACTACAAGTATCCGTAACATCAGAAAACATTAATAAAAACCCGACTTCTCACCCCAGGAAAAATCCAGGGTGTTTTGAAAGTTTTGAAAGTCTAATTTACTGGGTTTAAGGATATTTTGATCAATAGCAGTTTAATCATCAATTTGTCCTTGACGACGAATATTGAGAATATCGCTCATTTTTTTAATTTGATTAAAGACTTGCTCTAATTGCTTTTTATCAGAAACTTCTATTCCCAAATCTATTAACGCTGGTTGATTGATAGCGGTTTTTACATTCGCATGAGATACGTTAATTCGTTGGTCGCTTAAACGAGATAAAATATCTTTGAAAACTCCTACACGGTCTAAAGCTTCAATCTGTACGTTGACGCTATAAGTTTGATGATGGTGCAACATTTCCTGGCAATGATTCCAGCTAACGGGTACTAAACGCTCGCAATCTGTATGCTGCAAATTCTGACATCCTTGTCGATGGATGGAAATTCCCCTACCCCTTGTAACTACACCGATAATGGGTTCTCCTGGAATGGGATTGCAACAACCCGCTACATAATACATCAAACCTTCTACACCAATGATTGGCGAATTACTACGAGATGTAGTTGTATTTCCTTCCCGTAATGTTTTTGGTGCGGAGGTTGGTAAATTTGAAAGAACTTCATCCAAATTTATCGCTATGGGCTGTTGTTCTTTGATGATTTCTCGCCATCTATTTAACACTAAATTTAAGGTGATTTCACCGTAACCTAGAGCCGCAAGCAAGTCTTCAACATTGTTATAATTACATTTTTCGGCAACTGTTTGCATTGGCCCGGATTTGAGTAGATTTTCAAAACCAGATTTACCCAACTCTTTTTCTAATAATTCCCGCCCACGGGCAATATTTTCGTCTCTACGGGAACGTTTATACCACTGTTTGATGCGATTTTTCGCTGCTGAAGTCGCTGCAAAGTTTAACCAATCTAAGCTCGGATGACTATTCTTCTGGGTAACAACTTCCACAATGTCACCATTATCTAATCTTGTGGAAAGTGGTACCATGCGTCCGTTAACTTTTGCTCCCGCGCAATGGTTTCCTACTTCGGTATGAATGCGATAGGCAAAATCCACCGTGGTTGAACCGGGACTTAATGCCACTAAATCACCTTTCGGTGTAAATACATAAATATCATCCTCAAATAAGTTGTCTTTAATACTTTCTAAGTATTCCTGAGCATCTTTGAGGTCGCTTTGCCATTCTAGTAATTGTCGCAACCAGGTAAATTTTTCGTCGGCTGCGGTCATTTGACTATTGTTGGAACCACCTGTTTCTTTATACTTCCAATGGGCTGCAATTCCATATTCAGCAATGCGGTGCATTTCTAAGGTGCGGATTTGAACTTCTATCGGACGGCCCCAGGAACTGATTACCCCGGTATGTAATGATTGATAACGGTTGGGTTTTGGTAGCCCGATGTAATCTTTGAATCTACCAGGAATCGGACGGAAGGAATCATGAACTAATGCTAAAGCACGATAGCATTCTTCGTTGGTTCTGACAATAATTCGCAGCGCCGCTAAATCGTAAATTTCATGAAATTCTTTATGTTGACGCTGCATCTTTTGGTAAATACTATAAAGATGCTTGGGACGACCTGATAATTCAATACACTCAATTCCTGCTTGTTTCAAACGAGAGCGTAACGTTTCGGCGACTTTACTTAATCTTTCTTCTCTGGCTGTACGTTTTTCGGCAACTAGTTGCTGTATTTCACGATAGGCATCTGTTTCAAGATATTTAAAAGCTAAATCTTCCAATTCCCATTTTACGTGCCAAATACCCAAGCGATTGGCTAGAGGAGCAAAGATTTCTCTCGTTTCCAAAGCTTTATTACGACGACTATTTTCTGGCATCACGTCCATAGTCCGCATATTATGCAAGCGGTCTGCCAATTTTACAACTATAACGCGGATATCTTGCGCCATCGCCAAAAACATTCGCCGAAAGTTCTCTGCTTGACTTTCTGTTTTACTTTTAAAATTAATTTTAGAAAGCTTGGTAACTCCTTCCACCAAACGTCCTACTTCTTCTCCAAATCTTTGTTCTATTTCTTCAATTGTGACTTCTGTATCCTCCACTACATCATGTAAAAACCCAGCTGCTATCATTACAGGGCTGCCCCCTAAATCCCGCAGCAATCCGGCAACGGCGACGGGATGACAAATGTATGGCTCTCCTGATTTGCGATATTGACCTTGATGTAAATTGTAGGCAAATTCAAATGCCCGACTAATTAAATCTTTACCAGCATAGTTTGGGTCATTTTCGAGATTATTTTCGAGATTATTTTGATCGCAAGAATCATTTAGACAATCTTTTAACCATTCCGGGAGAACAATATTAAATTTAGAATCTACAATTGTACTGCTCATATTTGAATAAAGAGGTTTAGTATTGTTAGGGGATGGGCGACGTAAACGACGGTTCTGCCGTACAGATGCTATTTTCATTGCTAAGGATAGGTTTCCTAATGTAAAAGGAATTGTTTCTATTAGTAATTTTTTTCTGATCAAACAAGTGTTACGCATGATAATTTAAGTAAGATGGAAAGGGCAATAAAGCCTCGGCTGTTTGCTTGAGGCGCTTGGAAGAAAAAGTTTTTAAAGAATTAATTGTATGAGATAAAATTCATGAAACTAATAATATCTCAATAAATCTTCTTATGTCTCTTAATAAGCAGAAATATCTGGCATTTACAACTATGTTGCAGCAATTGCGTTCTGATATCTCTTCTAATTCAATCAGTGCTAACCTGCTACGTCAGCATCTGACATCTTTACGGCACTTTTTTCAGCAGGATATTGTACCTTTAACTACTCAATTTCCAACAGAGCAGTCTTATCAAACTGAAATCAGCAAGCAGTTACAGTTATTGGAGATAGATATAATGTTTTTTCAAGGAGCGCGACAAGCTCCATCGGCTGTTGCCAGAGTAAATGCAATTTCCGAACGATTGACAACCCTGATTGGATACTGCGATGCCATTCTGAAGATGGATAAAGTAGCAGATGAATAATGAAAAATCAAAAACAATGCATTAATCAATTATTTATTAATCGATTAAAACATTTTCAAGTATTCTCTTACACACAGATTTTCCTTTTAAAAAAGAAAAACCATTGTAAAAGTTTTACATTCACGCTCATGTGATTTCAGCACTTCTACTTGTATAGTTGTGCTAGGCTCTCAAGTCGATATTAACATTTTTACAGGAAATTTTAGCAAATAACTTCTATCTACATATATAAATATATGGAAGTATTTTTTTTTCGCCAATTTTCGGTGTGTTTGGGAATCAGGAGTTTATTTTACTCACCCTGCTTGTAATTATCGCCAAAGTTTAACTTCCAAGCCCTAATCGCCAAGTTCAGCCTGGGTAATCGATCGAGAGTTTCCGGCTATGATGGAAAATTGGTGGAAATTACATAGGATATACAGTTAAAATAACAAGTTTTATCAAGCAAATCTGATAAAGTATAAAAAATTTAAGTGTCTGACTTATAACTTATAACTTATAACTTAATCACCGATAACTAATGATGAACGATGCTTTATTGTCAATTGAAAATTTGCGGGTAGGATATGCTGCGAGCGGTACAGAAGAGGAACAATGGGCAGTTGATGATGTTTCTTTGATTTTGCAGCCCGGTGAAAGGATGGGTTTGGTGGGAGAATCTGGTTGTGGTAAATCCACTTTGGGGCGTGCGGCGATGCGTTTGTTACCAACTTCTACACGCATTGAAGGACGGGTAATGTTTCAAGGACGCTCTGTGTTTGATCTGACATCCGAGCAATTACGGAGATTTCGTGGTGAAGCGGTAGCATTAATCTTCCAAGACCCGATGACGCGCTTAGATCCGTTGATGACTATCGGCAACCATTGTTTGGAAACTCTCAAAGCACATTCACCTCAACTATCCAATTTACAGGCAAAAGAAAAGGCGATCGCCACTTTACAAAAAGTAAATATTCCCCCGGAAAGATGGAGTCAGTATCCCCACGAGTTCAGCGGTGGAATGCGTCAGCGGGTAGCTATTGCTTTAGCTTTATTATTAAATCCCAAATTAATCGTTGCTGATGAACCAACCACCAGTTTAGATGTCACCGTTTCTGCTCAGATTTTACAAGAATTGACCAGATTGTGTGCTGAAGAAAACATGGGATTATTGTTGATATCCCACGACTTAGCAATGGTGGCTGAATATTGCGATCGCATCGGGGTAATGTTTCAAGGAAAGATGGTAGAAACGGGTTTATCCAAGGAAGTATTCCGCAATCCCCAGCATGAATATACACGATCGCTTTTGAAAGCAGCATTGCACATTCAAACATTTTCAGATGACAATGACGCAGATATAAAAGATGAATTCGCGTCCAGTCTCAAGGAAAAAGCATCAAATGTCACACCGTTGTTGACAATCAAAGAATTAAAGCAGCATTATACTATCGAACCCAATTTTATCGAACGGATATTTAAAGGACAAGGACAAACCATTAAAGCAGTAGATGGGATCGATTTAGAACTGTATCAGGGAGAAATTCTCGGATTAGTTGGTGAATCGGGTTGTGGAAAAAGCACCTTATCACGGACAATATTGCAATTAATTCGTCCTACCGGCGGTAAAGTTGAATTTTTAGGTAAAGACTTAACCAGTTTGTCCCGTCAACAAGTACGCTCCGAAAGACGACAAATGCAGATGATATTTCAAGATCCTCACGCTTGTTTAAATCCGACAATGACAGTAGGACAAAACATCGCTGACCCATTGATTATCCATCATATCGCCAATGCCGGAACAGCAAAAGAACAAGTGTTATGGATGCTTGATAAAGTTGGGTTAAATCCGTCTGAAATGTACTATCAGCGCTATCCTTCCGACTTATCCGGGGGACAACAACAAAGAGTTGCCATCGCCAGAGCTTTAATTACTCGTCCCAAGTTGGTAATTTGCGACGAGCCTGTAAGTATGTTAGACGCTAGTGTACAGTCGCAAGTTTTGGATTTGATGTTGGAATTAAAAGCAGAATTCGAGTTAACTTACTTGTTTATCACCCACGACTTATGGTTAGCTAGGTTTTTATGCGATAGAATCGCCGTCATGTATGGTGGTAAAATCGTCGAACTTGGTGCGACACAGAAAATTTTCAGGAATCCCCAGCATCCTTATACTAAAACTTTACTCGCTGCTGCTCCGTTGTTAGCAAGAGCGTAAGATAAGTTAGGAGTTAATAGTTAGCTCTGAGAACCGTAAAGTTCAATAAATCTTTGACTCAAACGTAGAAAATGATTATCAGGGACTTTACGTCTTACTTTTGTAAAAAATTCTGGTTCTTTTTGCGATAATTTGAGCAAATATACTTTGTCTTCCCAAACTACAATGGGAGTTATAATTTGAAAAAGAATATGTTTACATATTTTAGGTATTGGCAAGTTTGAATAAAAATCAATAAATAGCTCGCACTTATTTTGCTCTATTGGATGAACATAAAAGACAATAGATGTGTAATATTTATCTGCTGGAATATATAGCTCAGTTGTGTATGCACTGTGTAATATTAATTGAGAAGTAAAAGCAGGTCTTCTCAACATATCTATGTACTTATTCAGTAAATTTATAATCGGTATATATTTGATAATTTTCTGAATATCTGTAATTAAGCCAGGTATCTGATCCATTACTGAAGTAAAAGTCAGTATACCTCCCATTTCAGTTTCTCTATATTGGGTAACTTCTGTAACTTTAATCCCATTTTGAGTAATTTTATGTACATGATTAAGATGTAAGGGATTAAGGGTATGAAACATATTTGTCCAATAGGAACCGGGTAAAATATATTGCTTACTCAGAAAATGTTCTTCACTAATAATGTATTTTTCTTTTGGCTCAGGATTGAAATTAGTAACATTACCATGGTTTCCGGATAATACGATATCATGATTATCTACTAAATCTTCCGGTCTCAAAAATAACCAGCTTGCAAAGAAGAAAGAAGCTGTAAATAACTGGATTACTTCCATTACTGACAAGTAACCATCGGCAAATGCAGCAAAACTTCTGTCGCTAATACCAAACAGCCAAGATGGAATACCAAACAGCCAAATACCGCTTCTAAATCTGCTAAAAATAAGAGCAACTTCGAGCGCTTTATTGCTCTTTTGATTCTCAACCAATTCCGTTATTGTAATATTATTTTGCATGGGATATTTCTCTCGTGTTGGCATAGCAAAAAATACCTCCTCAACTACATAGAGAAAGAGGTTTTTGTCTGGAAATTTAGTTTTACCAATGGGAATTTTATACTGTTTGAAAAAGTCAACTCTGATGCACAGAGTAAGTTAATTCAAACAATTTTTCTTTGCGCTTTCGCTCTGAAAAATAAATACCTTTAAAGCATCTACATGACTTTCACAACTGACTTAATTTTCCTTAATTTCCTAATTAAAATACAGGCTATCAGGATACATATATGTATTTTAGTAAAATAATGTTGACTTTTACGACACTTTGATTATTTATGTCCATAGTCTGACATTTATTGAAGAGTGGTAAATTTACATCAGTCTAAAGACAGTTATTAATTATTGTTGCTTTAAGTAAGTTCTGTAGGTTTGTAGTTGCGCTTCAGCGCTGAAGCGGAATTACAAACCCAAGCTTCAACTAATACCCGGTCACTTTTTCGTAGATGTCTGCATCGCAAACTGCATCAAACCGGGGAAGAATTTATAAGCAGCGGACATAAATAATCCTGAACCAACTACTATTTCATCTTTTTGATATTTCACAGCATCCCAAATTGCATCAGCGACATCTTCGGGTTTACTCGCCATTGGTGATTTGAGAAAATCACTCATAGAATTGCGGCGTTTTTCTGCTTCTTGTTCACTACTTCCGCGAAATTGCGCTCTTTCCATAAAATTACTATCAGTAGCGCTCGGATGTACCGCACTGACGTGAATACCTTTTGGCTTTAATTCCAGTCGCAAAGTTTCTGTTAAACCTGTAATTGCGTACTTGCTGGTACAATAAGCGGTCATTTCCGGTAAGGGTAATTTACCACCGATAGAACCCACATTAACAATAGTTCCCTTCTGTCGCTGTAAAAAGTGCGGTAAAATTCCGTGAATTGTGTGGATGTATCCCCAGAGATTTACGTCTATGATGCGATGCCAATCACTTAAAGAAGTATGTTCAATTGGTCCGGTCATGCAAACCCCGGCATTATTGATTAAAACATCAATGCTGCCAAAAAATTCTAAAGCTTTAGAGATTAAGATATTTACTTCTGCTTCCTGACTCACATCACAGGGAATAGCCAGTACTTTTGTGCCAATTTTGCTTACTTCCGCCGCTGTTGCTGATAAAATTTCTGGCGATCGCGCACTTATAACTAAATCGTATCCTTTACGAGCGAATAAAAGCGCTGTTGATTTACCAATTCCTTGAGAACCACCTGTAATAATTGCACTAGGCATAACAAATACGATCAATATTTCTGTATTATTTCTTCATATTGTCGTTGATAAACTGCAAATGATTATCCGTCATGGGACTGAAAATGATTTACCCGCCATTGTGGCGATATATAATGCTTCTATTCCTGGTCGTATGGCAACAGCGGATTTAGAACCTGTATCGGTAGCAAGTCGAGTTAACTGGTTTAGAAAACGTTCTCCGATGAAACATCCTCTTTGGGTAATAGAAATTGGGGGTATTGTTGCTGGATGGTTAAGTTTCCAACCTTTCTACGGTAGACCAGCTTATCATGCAACTGCCGAAGTCAGTATTTATATTAGTTCAAATTATCATCGTCGCGGTTTGGGAAAACAGCTTTTAGCAGAAGCGATTGAGCAAAGTCCCGATTTGGGTTTAAATACCTTAATTGGATTTATTTTTGCTCATAATCAAGCAAGTTTAAACCTATTTGAAAAATTTGGTTTTGAAAGTTGGGGTTATCTACCGAAAATTGCTGATATTGATGGTGTAGAGCGGGATTTGGTGATTTTGGGGTTGAGGATTGGTTAGATATTTTATGCTTTCAATAATTGATAATTATCCATTGGTAAAGTGTTTCCCAGTAGTGGGAATAATTTATTATGTTAAAAATGATTAAAAAATTAAAGATTATGCTGAAATTGTGCTATTGTCATTGAATTTAATTCTTAAATCAAATTAAATTGCTTGTTTTATGCAATAAATTTGATTATTCTTAATTAAATTGAGATTATTTATCAGATGATTTTTTTTGTGTATCGATATTTTTAGTAAGTTTTAAAATCCAGCCTGGAGTTTGAGCATTTTCCCAACCCGCAGGACGTTTAGAAATGTACCAGGCAATAGAACCAACAATTGTAGCTAACAGAAAACCGCCCACTGTGATTGCTAGTAAAGAAATTTGCAGAGATTTTGTATAGGTAGGATTAGTTGTAAGCTCGATTAGAATAAACATTTGAGAGTTAATCTCCTGACACAGACTTGGTATTATATCCTACAATCTATCACGAAAATTTATGCTCTTCAATCCCACACAGGGGCATATAAAAATTTTGAAGTTGGTGAATACGGGGGTGGATTGAGATTTGCCAGTCCGCCAGGGATTAAAAATCCCTGTCTAACAGCTTAAGTCCATTGAAATGGACTACAAATAAAAAATAAATAGTGAAAGTATTGATTACTCGAAATATGATTATTTAGGTATTTACTGGTAAGGTGAAAGATTTAAGTTATCCCTATTCCCTACTTCCTACTCCCTTAAAATAACCATAATTTTTTAAGCTGATCTAGTTATTAGTAATTTTTAATGTCTTTCAATGAGTTAAGCATAACATCACTAACTACACACATTATATAAATAATTGTGGTTATGGTGCTACTCATAAAACCCCAGATAGTAATCAGTTTATATACCCATTCTAAAGAATTATTCATCTCAAACTGAGAACTGACACTCGGCAATACTGAAAGAAATTTTCCAACTACTGTAATAATCAGACAACTATTAAAGATACTACTAGCAGAATAGATGAAACCAAGATAAAACTTAATTTTTTTAGAAGTGATTTTTTTCGCTACTATAAACCATGTTATACCGAGAAGAAAACCAATTAAAATACTTATTAATGTATAGAGAGTATATTCCATGATTTGGTGTTTCTATTACTACTTGAGGTGGAAAAAATCAGCTAATGTTTTTACTTACGTTCTAAAAAATTATCAACTATTTGAAGATTTTCCAGATGAGAACGCATTATCAAAACGATAGCAATCCAGCTTCTTTGATTCTGCTAGCCACGAGACAAATTTTTATTTCTTTATCCGAGAATCTATACTTCCAAAAGTCCGTCATTTGCAAAACTGATGAAAAAAAGCGGTGTAGGTGTTTCACCCCTCACTCAAACCTGGTTAATAATTCTCCAAAATAACTAACTCTCTAGTAAGTTGCACTCCACGCTAGTTGTGGTAAGTTGAAATAAGTAGATAAAAATTAATCGCAAAAACATCGTGATTTTTTGAAGGTTGTGATCAATAATCATCCGCCTTCTAAATCTCATTAAACTTTTACATCCTAGTGATGTAGAAGTAAATTTTGGCACCAAATAATCCAATTTTAGATTACTAATTATCAAGATTATTCTGGTTGCTAAAAAAATTTAATCTTTTTTGGGTAGCATTTACTTACAAGGAGGTATCTATGAACCGCCTACTTTACGAACAATCCGTATCCTACAAAGGACATCTCATCATACCATTTGTTTTTGGCAAAGCAGACAATCACGAAATTTATTCGTATAAATTGATATCAGATATTGGAGCTAAAAGCCAGTATCATAAAGCAGAAAACCCTGCACAAATCTATGGCAGTAGTGTTGAGAATATCATAAGTATTGCCAAGGAACATCTAGACGAGCATTTAGATTGCGTTAGCGTTAGCGATATGTTTAAACACCGCTATACCTTCCGCAACAATTTAATTATCGTCTCCCAAGAAGCTGGTAAATATTATTACGACCATTATTTACCAGATTCATTAAACAACATTGCCGCACCAAAGTTATTCAACTCAGAATACGAATGTTGGTGTTGGGTAAAACAGGGAATTGATGCTTTAAATGTTGGTCAAAAAGTCAGATAGAAATACGGACTAAATGACTATAAATTTTGAGGAGACGTTGCATTGCAACGTCTCTACATTAGCAACACAAATTTGATAATTAATAATTGATAAGTGGTAATTGATTCATGGTAGCCAGAAATTGGGGATAATAGATTGACTAATGCCCCGGATGGTGTTATTCATACTTCTAGCAGTTTGGATGTGTGGTTCATCTGTTTCTACTGGTAAAATATTCGCATTTACACCTTGTCCTAAATAGGAAACTACTAAATTCGCAGCTTCCAAACCTGTAACGTAGGCTTTTTCTTGCGACCATGAACCGTGACGACTAGTAATCCAATCACCGCTCATAAATACATTATCAAAACTTGTCCTCGCTGGTAACATATATTTATAGCTACCCGGTGAAAAGTGAGTTACAGCTTGGGGTAGACGAATTACACTGCTATCAATTACTTTTGCGATCGCAAATTCCGGGATACAAGTTGCTAAATACTTTTGTACTATGGGAATAATTTCTTCATCGCTCAAGGAAATAAATTGATTACCATGGTAAAAATCAACTTCTACAACGCTTCCTGGCTCATTTTTATATTCATCGTGAAGTGCATTTAAATCAAAAAATGTCCATCCTGTGGTTTTATCAAAACCAAAACAAGCGTTAGAAGGGCGAGGAATATTGATTTTGCGATCGAACCATAAACGGGTTGCTAACACATCAATCGCGCCTAAATTGCTTAAATTGCGGAATTCTTCACGACTTTGTAAACTTACACTATGAGAAACAATTTTCTTAATTCCGCTGATACCAACACTAAAAACTACCGCATCGGCTGCAAAAGTTTCATAATTGCAAACTACACTTTTTACTTGATTACCATCAGTAATTAAATCGGTAACTCGTTTATTTGCAAGTACCTTTGCTCCGGCTTGTTCAATTTTTTCTACCCAAGGATGGAAGATTTTTTCGCCTACAGTACCCCGACACCAAACGACATCAAAATCCGGTTGATGAGCCAAGATAAAATAATAAAGCATTCCCAAAGTTGCAGCAGCCGAACATTGTTCCCCCGGTGCAAATAAACCGACTAATAACATCGGTTCAAAAGATTCGTGGTAAAGTCTTGCTGAAACCCCAAATTGTTTGAACAATTCCCGTGCTGTAACATAATCGTAACGTCGCCAAGCAGCATCGGAATTATCAAAGTCGATTAGAGCATAAAGTAAAGGTAAAGCGCTGATTCTGTCGATTAAGGGTAATCGTTTAAACTGAGTATAAATAAAAGTTCCTAAAGGTGTGGGAAGTCTGGGTAAGTCTTGAAAAATCGGTGACTCAACTTCCAAACCTGCGGGAGAATACTGAGATGAACGAGTCCAAGTAGTGAAAGGATTAATATTTAACTCGTTAATCAGCGCAAAAATATTTTTGTAAGGGTACCAGAAGCCGTGAATACCCGCTTCAACAGATTTACCTCCCCCAGTTTTCCAACCCGCAACCAACCCCCCAGGATATGAACCAGCTTCCAAAAGCGTCACATCATAACCTTGTTTCGCTAAATGGTGAGTTGCGCTCAAACCAGCCCAACCGGCACCTATTACCACTACTTTTTTATTTGTATCTGCTTGTATCACGTAAGTTCAGGATTAACAATTACAACTATCATATATTTTGGGTTGCGCGGGGAAAAGAGTTTGCATGATTAAGTTCGATCATGTGGGCTATATTAAGAGTAAATTTTATAATTACTTGTGCCAACATTTAATTAAACATTTCGTTTAGATAGGGAATAGGGAAGAGGTAAGAGGCAAGAGGGAACAGGGAAGAGGGAAGAGGGAACAGTTTTATAAGTGAGTGGTAATTAGTAATTACATAAATAATCAAGGCTTGACTACTTATGGTATTTGTTAGCTAATTTTTACAAAAATCGGAATTTTAGCTTGATGTAAATTGATAATTTTATATATAGATGATGATAATGGAAAATATTTCCAAAATAATCCAAATATTTCAAGAAAAGAGACAAAACCTATTAACAAGTGTTGTTGTTTTGGCTTTGATAATTATTTTTCTGTTGTTGTTACCAAAGTTATATCAAATTGATTGGATTGGTTTTGGACCTGTTTCAGATATTCTGATCAGTGAAGAAGAAGCAATAAATTTCAAAACTGGAGAAATAGTTACTCTTCATAAGATAACTAGACAAATAAAATCCGCAAAAAAACTTTGGGACTGGTTAGCATTGCTTGGTATTCCAGTCTTATTAGTTATTTTAGGTACTCAATTTCAAAGCAATGAAAAAAAATTAGCCGAAGAAAAAACCAAGGTTGAAAAAGAAAGAATTGATGAACAAGTTCAAGCCGAAAAACAAAGAGCCGACGAACAAGCTGAAGCCGAAAAACAAAGAGCCGATGAACAAGCTAAAGCTGAAAAAGAAAAAACCACTAATATTTTAAATGAAGAAGCTTTGCAAGCTTATATTGATCGAATGTCAGAATTATTGCTTGATAAAAACTTGAAATCTTTATCTCCTCAAGATGCTTTACGTCAAGCAGCATTAGATGTTGCCAGAGCGAGAACTTTATCAGTATTACGAAGATTGGATATAGATGGAGAACGCAAAGGCAGCATCATTCGGTTTTTAATTGATGCAGAATTTATTAACGAATTACAGCTTGATTTGAGTTATGCCAAACTCAGTAATGCTGATATGAATGGAGCAAATTTGAGTGGTGCTAACTTTTATGGTGCTAACTTCTACGGAGCTAACCTTAATAATGCAAAGCTGAGTGGAGCAAATTTGAGCGGCGCTAATTTTTATGGAGCCAAGCTGAGTGGTGCTAACTTTTACGGTGCTGATTTGAGTGGAGCTAAACTCAGTGGAGCTAAGTTGAGTGGTGCTAATTTTTACGGTGCTGATCTTAGTCGTGCCTATCTGAGCGGTGCCAATTTGAATGGAGCTAATTTCTACAGTGCAAACCTCAGTAGTGCAAATCTTAGTAGTGCAAATCTGTGTTTTGCTAACCTCAGCGGTGCCAATCTTTGTTTTGCTAACCTTTTCAGTGCATACCTGAGTAGTGCCAAACTCAATGGAGCAAATTTAAGTGGAGCTAATTTCTTTAGTGCTAATCTTAGCGATACTAAACTCAGTGGTGCTGACTTCAGCGGCACTAAACTTAGCAATGCTAACCTCAGTGGTGCCAATTTAATCGAAGCTAAAAACTTAACTCCAGAACAAATTAAACAAGCTAAAAACTGGGAAAAAGCAGTGTATACTCCTGAGTTTTATAAGCAGCTGTATTTAGAAGAAGATATTATCTACTAGACTAATGGTGCTTTGCATTAAATTTGACGGATTCGTTTTCTCCCAAACCTAGGGAGACGTTATGTATAACGTCTCTACAAGATTTCTGGTAAAATCCGACTACTAGTAAGATTATATTAATTATGATAGTAAACAACACGTATCATTTCAAACTTATATAATTGGTATTTTTACTGTAAATATTGCACCTTGCTGTTCTCCGGGACTGTCTGCGGTGATGATTCCCCCGTGGAGTTCGACAATTTGACGGGCGATCGCCAATCCCAAACCTAAGCCGCCAAATTTACGAGTTGTGGCGCTGTCTTCTTGACGAAAATGCTCGAACAGACAAGGCAGAAACTCTTTATTGATGCCTTTGCCAGTATCTTTTACCTGAATTTGAGCATAGTTTTCAACTTGAGTCAATGCTATGGAAATATGTCCGTTTTGGGGAGTAAATTTAACTGCATTAGATAAAATATTCCATACTACCTGTTGCAAACGTCCGGCATCACCGTTTACCATTCCTAGGGATGATGCTTTTTCGGTATGGATAGTAATTGATTTAGCTTCTGCTGCTAACTGAACCGTTTCTAAGGCTGTTTGAATAACTGTAGTTAAATCCACGGGTGCTACATCAAAGCTGAGTTTACCCCGGATAATTCGCGATATATCGAGCAAATCGTCAATTAGTCGGGTTTGTAGTTTAGCGTTGCGTTCGATGGTTTGTAGGGCTATTTGGGTTTTCTCCGCGTCGAGATCACCTTTTTGTAATATTTTTGTCCACCCCAAAATCGGATTGAGTGGGGTGCGTAATTCATGAGAAAGAACCGCCAAAAATTCATCTTTGACACGATTGGCTTGTTCTGCGGCTTCTTGGGCGCATTTTTGGTCATGGATATCGGTACAGGAACCAAACCATTTGATAATTTGCCCGTTCTCATTGCGTAGAGGAATAGCTCGACCTAAAAACCAACGATATTCTCCATCGCTAACCCGGCGAAAACGGTATTCAATATGATAATTATTACCAGTACGCAGCGACTCGCTCCAAGCATCTATACATTTTTGCAAATCGTCGGGATGCAGTACAGGTTCCCAGCCCCATCCTTGTGTTTGCTCTAAGGTCATGCCAGTATAATCAAACCAGCGTTGATTGTAATAGTTGACAAAACCATTGGCATCGGACTTCCAGACGATTTGCGGCATGGAATTTGCTAAGGTACGGAAGTTTAACTCGCTTTTACGCAAAGCTGATTCTGTATGTTTACGCTCGGTAATATCAATTACACTACCAATTAATCTAATTGGATTACCATTGTGATCTCGATAAACGCTACCCCTGCCCCAAATCCAAGCAATTTCTCGATCTCGACGAATGATTCTACATTCAAAATCCCAATTTACATAGCTTGTAAGCGTTTGTTGGAACAAACTATCTACAGATTCGCGATCATCGGGATGCACGTGGTTGAGGAAAATTGAATAACTCCACTCTGGTAAAAGTGATTCATATCCAAAAATTTGGTCGTGCTTCAACGAGCGATTAGCTTTATATGGTTGGGTTGTCAAATCCAAATCCCATTCGCCAATTTGAGAACATTCCAGCATAAACTGCAATCGAGCTTCTTTTTCTCGTAATGTTTCAGCCGCTTGTTTCTCTTCGGTAATATCTTCTGCAACACCCGCCACTCGGCAAGGTTTACCGCTACTATCGCGTACTACAAAACCGCGATCGCGTATCCAGCGAATCGAACCATCGGGACGCACAATGCGGTATTCTTCATTTAATCCGGAATTTTCAATACATCGTGTTGCAGCCAACTGGATGCGGTAGCGATCTTCTCGATGAACTGTGTCAATCCAACCGGCAAAATTATTATACAGAGACTCGCATGAACGCCCCCAAATTGTTTCGTAAGCAGGTGAAACATAAAGATGGTGTTGTGCTTGCAAATCGAACAGCCAAAAGACATTTTCAATCGTCTCCGCCATTTGCCGAAATCTTGCTTCACTTTCCCCAAGAGCTTCCAAAGCTTGCTTACGTTCGTTAATATCAGTAGTTACGATCGCAATTCCTTCGGGAGTAGGATAAACTCGAATGTCAAACCAGCGATTCCAAGTTGGATAATAATACTCGAACTGCGTCGATGTTCGTTCAAGCATTACTTGACGTAGATTTTGTTCTATTTCGCTACCTACCACATCGGGGAAGACTTCCCAAACATTCTTACCTAGCAAATCTTCCCGCTTCATACCGATAATTTCAACTTCGCGATCGTTAAGGTAAATAAACCCCCAGTTATAATCAAAAATCGCAAAACCATCGCGAATGCTTGATAAAACATTGTGCATTCTAGTTTCTGCGGCTTCTGCTGATTGACGCGCTGTTTCCCGAATTTCTGCTATCTTGCGTTCAGTTTCCCAAGCACTAGCATTACTTATTGCAGTCGCGATTTGTCCGGCAATTAAATCAAAAAAACCTTGATAATTCTCATTTAATGGTCTTCTGGGATTAATACCCGCAATCAAAAATCCCTTGGGCTGAACTTGTCCCGACGCGATTAACGGTATAACAACCGCTGTATTTTCCAAACTAGATTCCCTAGTTACCAGCAGTTTTTCAATTTTTGATTGCAATCCCTCGACAATCTGCTTTTGATTTGTCTCTATAACAGTCAATAATGACCACAAATTACAAATTTTGTTTTCTGAATTAATTTTTATCTCTCGCCGGCTGATGGGCGTTCCTGCATTCAATCCAGCAATACCTGTAAGTCTGGCTGTAGAGCAGGCATCATCAAGTAAATACAGCAGTGCAAAGGGTACATCGTCAGAATTATTCGCTAAAGTCCGAGCAGATATTTCACAAGCTTGCTCAACCGATTTGACTCCAATATTTTCAGCCGCTAATTCTCGCAAAGTTCGCAGTCGTCTTTCTCCAACAACTCGCTCAGTTGTCTCGGTACAAATAACCAGCGTACCGTTAATCTCACCATTATCATCTCGAACCGGACTGTAACTATAAGTCCAGTACACTTCTTCTAAATAACCATTACGAATAATCGGCACTAAATGATCTTCGTTCCAACTAGATTCACCCCGCTTCATTGCTGCATCAATTTGGTCACCGATAATATGCCAAATTTCAGTCCAAAATTCTCTTCCTTTGGCTCCTAATGCTTGGGGGTGCTTTTCTGGTCCTAAACTCAGACGGTAAGCGTCATTATAAAATTGAATTAACTCTTCTCCCCAAAATAAAAATATCGGTTGACGAGAGGTAAGCAGTATATTCAAAGTTGTTTTTAAGCTTTGCGACCAAGTTTCTACTCTACCAAGACTGGTTTGTGACCAATCAAAGGAACGCATCAACAGTGCCATTTCGCTGTCACCGATAAAAATATCTTCTCCCGTCATTGGATTTTGGATCATGTCCTACGGACACGCTACGCTAATAGATTTTAGATTTTGGATTCACCAAGCACTAATTTATTAGTTACTACCCAAACACTAACCATATTAATAGCACGATTTCCAGCTTTTTATCCTCTACAAAATTAAAAAAAATGAAGCATAAAGTATAAAAACAGCCAAGTTTAACTTGATTATTGACACCTTATACTTCATTTTTTTTTTTACACGACAGTGCCTGATAGAGAAAGCTTTCAGCGATACTTCAAAAATCTGAATGCATCCAGCCTTTAATTACATTTGACCGCTAAAGACAGGCTTTACTTTGCGGTCAAACCATTCCCCCAAGTCGTCAGAAATAGTTAAAACTTTTGGTTTACAACGCTTAACATCAATTTTCAGACCTTGCGCTCCTTCCAATTCAAGGTCTTCTACATAACCTTTGACAGCAGCTTTAGCTTCCGTACCGTTCAGAAAAGGTCCGAAGTAGTAAGTACACTTGGGATTTTGAGTCGTAATCTCTACCCACCAAGCCAAGCCAAAGTTATCAAAAATGTTGGTAACAAATTCTTTGAAAGTATTTCCAATTGTGTTCATGGTTGTTGCCAATTACTAAAGTTGATACTAGTTGTTAAAGAACTATACTGTCGTTTTTTCCCTTCACATTTCTTTATACTCTTTTATATGGGGTTTTTGGAAGGGGTTTTTGGCAAATTTTCTAAGTAAAGTGTGCCGTTCCAGCGCTGACGATAAATTTCATACAGTACCATACCGGCTGCAACTGAAGCGTTGAGGCTGGGAGTTTTGCCTTTCAAGGGAATTGACACTAAAGCATCGCAGCATTTTTGTGTCAGCATACCCAAACCTTCGCCTTCAGAACCAATTACTAAAACAATTGGCGAACCCTTAAAATTTACTGTATGTATCGGTTGGCTTGCAGAACTAGCAGTACCATAAATCCAAAAACCAGCAGTTTTCAAGTCTTCTAAAGCACGACTGAGATTAATTACTCTAGCTACAGCAAAATTATCTAAAGCACCAGTCGCTACTTTCATGACTGTAGAAGTAATTCCAACTGCTCTACGCTGTGGAATCACCATTCCTTGGGCTCCAATTGATTCGGCTGTACGAATAATTGCTCCTAAATTGTGGGGATCGGTAATTCCGTCAGCCACAACTATTACTGGTGTATCCGTTACGGATTTTGCTTTTTCGATCAAATCGTGCAAATCAAAATAGTCGTAAGGAGCAATTTGTGCTGCTACTCCCTGATGATTAGCATTTCTAGTAATTTGATCTAAGCGGCTCGGTTCCACTTCATCTATAACCGTTCCATTCCCTTTAGCTTGTAAAAGCAAATCATGAAAACGGCGATCGTAACGCAAACGGGAAGTAATCCAAACGCGATTCAGACGACCTTGATTTTCCAATGTACTCAAAACTGGATGACGGCCGTAAATTAAGTCACTATTTTCTGATTCTTCCGTGGATGATAAATATTCAAAATTAGAACTATTTTGACGAGGTTTATCAATTACAGAGCTATGATTTCTGTCTCTAGATTTACTTTTAGATGGAGATGAAAAACGCTTACCTTTTAGTTTTAAAGATTGTGGGCGATTTTCGTCATTAACGTTAATTTTAATTTTTCTTGGTTTGTCTATCATAATGGTTATTTGGTAGAGCTAAGATTTAGGACTTCTTTTCTCACCTTTTTTGTAACCGAACATTGCCGGATTCGGAACATTCAAGAGTTAGAGATTCCGCTATTACTCCATGATGAGTTTTTGCAGAAGTTCGCTCAATCGTTCGGTATTGGTGAGATATAAATAGCCAATCAAAGTTTCTAGACTAGTAGCTTGTTGGTATGTGTGGGCATCTACACGTTTGGGACGACCTGTGGCGGCGTTACGACCCCTACGGACAATTTCTAATTCATTATTATTCAGATATTGACTAAGTAAGTTTAACATTTGCGCCTGCTTTTCGGCTCTCACTTGTGCCACTACCAAACGATGATAATTTTCTACTCGTTGGGGTGGTAATAAGTAATATCTCCTGATATACAATTCGTAAACTGCATCGCCTAAATAAGCAAGAGCGGTAGGAGAAAGTTGCTGTAATTGGGACTGAGAAAGTTTAGGTAACAATTGTTCTGCATTTAGTGTCGTTCCATAGGAATCAAATGAATCTTTGGGGACATTTTCAGAGCTTGAATTTAGAAGATTTTCCTCCTTTGATTTCACAACTTAATCATTCCTGTTACAGTTAATAATTATCTTGTTTGTAATGACTTGAAAAAATTTAGTTACTACCCGTTTGTTATTGTCGTACTGGTTCGTATTTATTGCCGTTATTTTTACAAAAATTTTTGATATTTTTAATTTTCATTAACATCAATTTTCCGAACCGAAAATATTTTGTCAGGGTAAGTAAATTTGCCAACTTAAATTTTGTGAATAGACAAGATTTTTTAAACGCAAGAAAAACAGTTATAAATCAATACAGTTCAGTTAAGGTTGTCCGTCAATCAATTTATTGAGAACCAAGACTTGGGGGATTCTCCCCCAAACCCCCGATTGGGGGACGGTTGCGTCCCCCAAACCCCCTCCAAAAAAGTCGATCTGTTTTGTTTGCAGTAATTAATTTATATCCTTAACTGAACTGTATTGAGTTATAAATTAGATTAATATTATTTATATACCTATTTCAAAATATTCAGTTTAATCATACCAGAGTTATAATAAAAAATCTTCATTTTTGTGTCAGGGAAAAATGTCAAATAAATCACAAAAAATCGTTTTGTTATATTTGTTTGCTAAATGTTTTACTTTTTTGGCTTAATATTTATTCAAAATTTATTCAAAAAAATTAAGCTATCCAAATTTAAATATCGGATAGCTAATTTTTTGACGGTCAAGAGGACTTGGTGTTTTCTAAAGCCTTGTCAACTGAGGTTTGTAAGGCAAGAAATTTTTCCAAGCGAACGAGTTTGACTGTCTGAGTAACGCGGGCGTTAGTGACGATTTGAAAGGTACCTTTGATGTTTTGAGACTGTTTGGCTAATTGAACCAAAGCTCCCAAACCAGAACTATCTACAAAGTCAATTTGTGAAAGATCCAGAATAATATTTTTCGGACCTTCATCAATTTTACTACTAAGTACCTTACGAAATGTCGGCTCGGAAAATGCGTCTAACAAACCTGTGAGACGGAATAGCTGGCAGTTATCCCTGACTTCACGAGTCCCTCGCAGGCTAACGGTTAGATTTAGTGGCTCAGCAATAATTCCCTCCTCATGGTGAAAGCAAACGCTCAAGTATAGATGTTTTTTGTGTCTGTTGTCTACTTTAACCCCTGCTGTCAAAGAAAGGGGTTGTGAAATATGTGAAAATATTGGAACTTTAATAATTATCCAATTTCTCACTTTTTCTATTTTTACCTCACTCGCGCAGTAATTGCTTGGCGAGCTGTTCTCATTGCTTGAACAAAGTCCTCAAATAAATAATCTGCATCATGAGGACCTGGAGAAGCTTCTGGGTGATATTGTACCGAGAAAACTGGTAAGGATTTATGTTTGACTCCTGCGACGGTACTGTCATTTAGATTCAGGTGACTAATCTCGACTTCGTTATGAGGTAGTGAATCGGGGTTGATGGCAAAGCTATGATTTTGAGAAGTGATTTCGATGCGTTTGTGTAAACCTGCTGGTTGATTTAACCCGCGATGACCAAATTTTAGTTTATAGGTTTGCGCCCCCAAGGCTTGACCCAAAATTTGATGTCCCATACAAATACCAAATATGGGTTTCTCGGATTTTAACAGGGCTTTAGCGGTTTCAACTCCTTCGGTGACTGCGCTGGGGTCTCCTGGTCCATTGGAAAGAAAGATTCCGTCTGGGTTATGTTTGAGAATTTCTGAAGTTGGAGTATTTGCTGGAACTACAATTACCCGACAACCATGACTTGCTAAACGACGTAATATATTGCGTTTAACGCCAAAATCCAAGGCTACAACGGTGAATTTTTCGTTATCCTTTGAGTCCCGATTAAATTCCCATGCTGCAATTGTGGGTTCTGACCATTCGTAAACTTCTGAAGTAGTTACCTCTGTGACCAGGTTTAATCCGCTCATCGATGGGGCTACATTCACTTGCTCTAGTAATTCATTCGCATCGAGTATTTCAGTAGAAACACCACCATTCATCGCTCCACTGTGACGTATTTTACGAGTTAAGGCGCGAGTATCGATACCATATATACCAGGTATTTGATGCTGTTTTAAATAATCGGGTAAAGATTGAGTTGCTCGCCAGTTACTCGGTTGGTCACAAATATTTCGAGCAATACAAGCCCGTAAATGTGGTTTATCTGACTCGGCATCTTCGGGATTGACACCAGTATTTCCTAACTCTGGGTAGGTAAAAGCAATGATTTGACCGCAATAACTAGGGTCAGTCATCACTTCTTGATATCCTGTCATGCCGGTATTAAAAACTACTTCTCCGATGGCGGTGCCGCTAGCACCAAAAGACCAACCGCGATAGCTGGTTCCATCTGCCAGGACAAGTAGAGCAGGTGTTGCGTCAAACAGAGGCATAAGCAATTAAACGATTAGCTATTAGGCGCGAAAGTTAATTATCCCATGAGTTAATTTACTTAAATTATTTTTATTTTGATTGGGAATTGATAATTGGGAATGGGGAATTGGGAATTGGTAATGGGTAATTGGGAATTGGGAATTGCTAACCAATCGATAACGAGTATTTAAGAATCTTTGATTATTTTGATGATAACGGGATGATTACAAATGCGGATGGCGCTCTGGGTTGTTTTTAACTACCATAATTCAGCTCAGCAACGAGTCTATATTTATAAATTGTACTCTCTTACTGATTAAAATAGTCAAAGGGGCATAGATTATAAAGATGCTTTTCCGATTGCGGAGAATCAGGCAGATAGTCGCGTTTGGTAAATGTTGAATAATTAAAACTCAAAAGTAGATTTTTGCCCCCAAGGGCTTGGTAAAATCAAAACTATTATGCTTAAGCCTTTGTTTTTTCGTACAGCGTCGATCTTACTATGGAGCGTACTCACTATAGCTGGTACTGCTTGTAGCCAAGAACAAAAAACTACCAAAATTCCGACTGAACAGCAGCAGCGAGCGGTGCCGACTGCTTCCCCTGTGCTGGGTTCTCTTAGTACTTCAGTTCCAAACTCAATTCAAACCTCCGAAGAAGTTATAGAACCAACTTCCTTTGAAATGGCATTGGACAAAGCTGCGGGTGCTTTTAGTGTTAGTCAATCTGCTTATTCTCCAGAAGATTGGAAATTAGTGGCTGATTATTACCAAGATGCCATTAATTTGATGAAAACGGTGAAGCCTCAAGCTCGCTACTACCCCATTGCGACAGCAAAAGTCAAGGAATATCAGCGTCATTTGGATTATGCTTTAGAAAAATCCGTTGCCCTTGCTCAACCCCAAGAACTACCAGAACCTGAAAAAATAGTGGTAGCAGTACCACCGCTTGAAGAATCTATTGCACGTCAAAAAATGCAGATTCCGCAAGGTATAGAAAATATATTACAGCAGAATCTCCAATCTCCCATTGCTCCCCCGCAACAATTACCCCCACCAACTACCCAAAAAGCCATACCAATACCCGTTGAGACAAAAGAAGTATACGCTGCTGTACCGATTCAAGAAGACACCCGTCAAGCTATGGTATTTAGCTCCCCAATCAAGCGACGTGTTGGTGGTACACCAATTATTGATGTCACTTTTAATGGACAACAGCAATTTGAGATGATTGTTGATACAGGTGCTAGCGGTACGGTGATTACTCAGCAGATGGCTAGCTCGCTCGGTGTTTCTACTATTGGTAAAGCTAAAGCTAATACTGCCAGCGCTCAATCTGTAGAATTCCCTATTGGTTACGTTGACTCTATTGAAGCCGGTGGCGTCAAAATTAAGAAGGTTCCTGTAGCAATCGCTGGTTCGGAATTGGAAAATGGACTTTTAGGACACGACTTTTTTGGCAACTACGACATTACGATTAAAAGCAATGTTGTCGAATTTCGCCCCCGCTTGGATAATTACCCAACATCTCAAAAAGAAACTCGAAAAAGCATTCCCATTTATCCTAAGAAGCTTTTTAATGAATAATTTATCCTTCAAACGGGAATTGTTAAATGTTAACTGTTCCCTACTCCCTACTCCCCGCTCCCTTTGAATTAATTTATCGACAAACACAAAACACTGCTGTGGGGGAATTTCTTGCCCATAGAACCACAAGTAGGGGGTGTTGACCCTAATGGAAATCTCGGAATTAAAGTGTAATATCTGAATAAACACGGATCGAATCTAAAATCCGTTAAGTGTAATTGCTGCCTTGAAGAGCAATTTGAAATAATTTAATATTACGCTGTATTGGGCGACAGTAAAGAAAAAATTATCTTTGCTGCGTAGATATTCTGATGTCTTAAACAAAAATTAACCTTTTCTTAGCTCAAGCTTAAGCTATAAGGTGTTAAGTTAAATAGTAATTCACTTTTTGCTGCAACATTTGAACTTCCCCTGAGCCTTTGGAGTATATAAGGTTTGGGGGATTATCTATTTTAACTTCAGTTCGATGCTCCAGAAGTCGGGTTTTTAGAGAGTTGTAAGTTTATTACAGATATAACTAAAATACAAAGGCTATGAAGTTTAAAGCATAAGTGTGTTTGCGATGCTCCTTCAGGAGCCGCCTTCGGCTATGGTGAAGGGGATTTGTAAATACTACTTTGGGAGTATGCGTTCACAGCTAGTTTTGATTACTATTAATCTTATAACTAAAGAAAAATCATCCATCAGCATTTTTGAAAATATATCATTTCTTTTTTTGGGCTATAGTCATTTTTTAACCGTATTTGTAGCATATTTATGATTTGAAATGAGTTCAAGACTTCTATTTTGATTTGTTAGTGAAGGTATTGAACGAAGTATTTGTAATTTGAGTTTTTTATTCTATAAAAATATATATCCAAATCATCAAAATGAAACTTGTGCTAATGCTGATAGCTATATGCCATTATCGATAATATTCGGAATTTATCTTTTTGGTGAGGTTGATACTACTGAAATAATTATATTCAATAACTTTTTTCAATATTTTAGAGATTGATATTTAGAATTGTAAAACAACTGTCATATAACCAAAATAGTTGTTATCTTATGAGAGCGATAGATAATTTTATGAGTAAATACTGTTTAGGAGATAAAAATAAAAATGCTTGCAATTTATCTAATGCTATTGATTCTTGCTTTGGGTACTATATGGCTGGGATTGAAGATAGCCGAAGAAGTCTATCGTATTGCAGTAGTGTTTACCGGAGCAATCCTTTTGATAATGGGGTTTGTATTGGCTCCATCATTTATACAAATAGGTAGTGTATTGCTGTTATTGGGAGTTTACCAACTCTACGTTTGGCAACCCAAATTTAATATACTTGTGAAAAACGAAGTTCAAGTTGTGGAAACAGTTAAATGTATAGGTTCTAAGTGTTCGATTGCAAATGCTGATTAATTGAATAACGGAACTTGATGAATTGTGAAAGACTTTATAATGTACTAAATTTTGATTGTTCGTGGTACTTAGAAGAATCGAAAATTTCAAAACCTCAATTGTGATAAGTAAAAACTCCGGGTACCTTTGCGTTTCTTTGCGTTAAAAATACATCATAGAAATTCGCAATTAACAAACCCGGCATTGGCGAATAAAAATATTAATTGATGATTTCGCAGCCATGATTTGAGACGTAGCACTGCTACGTCTCTACAAAAGTTTATAATTTACTACAAAACTTAACCTACTAGATTCATCGCTCTTTGTTTCAAAGCTTCCGCAGTCAAACCGTTGAATGCCATTAATTCACCTGCACTTGCAGTAGTTTCTCCGCGTTTCCATGCAAAAGTGTCTCTTGGACAATTACTTCTTAGCATTACGGGTTCTAACATCGCTGCTGCACCGCCGGTAACGCCAATTAAGGCATCTCCATCAAACATTTTGATAAATTTTGCATCATCGAGAAAATCGCCGTCTGCTTGCGAACAAACATCCCAAGCTACATCTTGGGGACGATATAAACGACGGGGGTTAATTATGGAAACGATTTTGACTCCTATACCTTGTTGTTGTAATAATTTTGCAGCTTCGTATACTGGCTTTAACATCATATCGCCAATAACCGCAAAGACAACTTGTTTATTGCCAGTGGTTTCTTGTAAAACTATCGCACCATCTTTTAAAGCTTGACGGGTTTGTTCAAAGGTGGTACGAATCGGTAATGGGGATTTACTGGCGGTAATGACAATTCCTTTATTTTTAGTAGTCAATGCCCATTCGTAACAAGCTTGAATGCTATTGGCATCAGTGGGGAAAAGTGGGAAAATATTGCCATTACGCATCATCGAAGCAAAGTAAGCCTCGATTTCTGGACGTTGATGAGTCCATCCATTACGTCCTTGTTCTAATGCACCAGCGGTAAATAAGGTTATTGTAGAAGGTGTAGAACGACGTAATTCTGCCATTGCTTGAGTTACAGTTTGCCAAATTGGTAAACCGTTGATGGCGAAGGATTCGTAAGAACACCACAAACTGCGTCCTCCCATTAAGCATAAACCCGCTGCTAAACCAGCACAAGCATCTTCGCTCAAGGGTTCGTAAACTTGTCCTTGGGGAGCTTGGTTGTAAGTGTCATCTGCCGTTGGGTGGATAATTTTTAGAGCTTGGTTAATATTACCAATACCGGATGCAGCGTTTCCGTCAGCGTTGGTAACTAAGAAATTTTTGTCAGCTTGTCCAACTTTCCCTACTAAAATTCCCATAGCGGTAGTAGAAACTTTCGCTTCTCCACCGACTTCAAATTCTTGCAAAGGCAACTCACCTATTTCAGGTAATTGTAACTCAAATTCAGTTACAGCAGTTTTTCCAGCCGAACCACCACCAGCGCGCTCGCAATTTGTTCGCACTAATTCCCAAGCTTCTACGGGTAGAGCGCGTTTTTTCAATGCTTCTACCATATGAGGTGCATCTAAAGTATCTTTGGGATAAAGGTTGTGGGATTTTGAACCTGTAGCGTGAACTCCCGCACCTTTGAGTTGTTTAATAATAAATACAGTAAGTTTACCACCAAGGGCAGATTTTGCGGCTCGATCAACTCCTTTAATTACGGATGAAGTAAATTCCAATCTTTTTTCAAAGGAAAATTCGGTACTATCAACATATTCCCCTGGTTGATTTTTGTCGTCAAAGTCTTTAGCATTAACTAAAATGACTTCCTCAAAACCGTTTCCACGCCAGTAATTGATCATTTCTTCGTTGGTTTTCAACGAAACCATACTGTGATGTTCCTGACTATAACCATTCCACACTAACACGGGGAGAAAATTGGTAATTTTGGGGAAAGCGGTGTTAAAGTGTGCCATGGAACTGATGATATAAGGTTCCCCTAAACCTCCATCACCAACAGTAAAGGGGAATAATTTATCTTGATGCAAATAAGCGGCAGCCATTGCAAAATGTTGCCCTTGACCTAAAGGACCCGCAGGTGCAAGAATACCAGGTATCATTCCTGAAAGGTGTCCGAGTAGTCCGTGTTTTTCGCGATAACGTTCCCGTAATTGTTCCACCGTCATAATACCCATATCTTCTAGGGAACGGTCAAGAAACATGGCACTATAAAATCCAGGGGCATGATGTCCCACTTCGGTGATAATATTTTTGTAACCCAGCATGACTAAAGCAGCGTAAGCTTCTGCTTGAGATGCAAAACCACCCGGATGTCCTGAAGCTTTACTGCCAGTAATTTGTAATGTTAAATAACGTAAAGCATCAGCATAAAGTAAAGTTTGGTAAATTGCTGTTGCATTTTGAGTATCGCTAATCGCAGTTTTACCTTCTTGGATAGCGTTTTGTTTACAGTATTGATCAAAATCGGGTAAAGCTTCCCCAAAATATTGAATACCTTCACAAAACTTGGGAATTGATGTTGCTTTGGGTGTTGTTGCTGTCATGCCGATTACCTTGTGTATGAGGAGAAACTCTATATTTTGGTTTAACTTAACCCAAATTTTACAACTTTACGGTAAAGAGGGCTAATTGTGATTTCTCAAGTCATGCATAAATAATTTCAATAAAGGGAGTAGGGAATAGGGAATAGGGAATGGGGAATGGGGAATAGGGAATAGGGAATAATAACCGATTACCACATTCGTCGGGTTTTTCGGATAAATATTGTGTAGTAACTGAGAATTGTTGTAAAAACCCGATTTCTAACTCCACAATTATTGGGGAAACTGCATACTGTGTAAATAGGCGTACCTGCCACTGATAGCAATTAATTCTGAATGAGTTCCAGTTTCGATAATTTTTCCTTGTTCTAAGACGACTATCATATCAGCATTTTGAATTGTGGAAAGACGATGAGCAATTACCAAACAGGTACGATTTTGCAGTAATTTTTGTAGTGCTTGCTGTATGAGATATTCTGATTCTGTGTCTAATGATGATGTGGCTTCGTCTAATATCAGAAAACTGGGATTTTTGATTAAAGCTCTAGCTATTGCTAATCTTTGGCGTTGTCCACCTGATAATTTCATGCCGCGATCGCCAATTATGGTATCGTAACCATCAGGTAGTTCGATGATAAATTCGTGAGCATGGGCAATTTTTGCGGCTACTTCTATCTCTGTATCTGTGATTCCAGGTTTTCCATAGCCGATATTTTCTTTGATGGAAGCGTGTAAAAGTAGGGTTTCTTGGGAAACAATTCCCATTTGTCCGCGTAATGATTTGAGGGTGACATCCCGCACATCATGACCATCAAATAAGATTTTACCTTGAATGGGGTCATAAAAACGTGCAGCCAAATTAGCGATGGTGGTTTTTCCCGCACCAGAAGCACCCACTAATGCAACTGTCATTCCCGGTTGAATCTCTAAATTCAAATCATTAATGACATTTTTGCCTGAATTATTATAAGCAAAATCTACATTTTCAAACTGAATATGACCTTTTATTTCTGGAAGTATAATTGCATCTTCTTTTTCTGCTACTTCTGGTTTGGTATCAAGAGTTTCAAATACTCTTTCTAATGCAGTGGCACCTTTTTGTAGAACATTTATAATTTTGCTAAATCGTTTTGTCGGTTGATTGATTTGATTTAAATAAGCTAAAAAGGCTGTCAATTCTCCGATACTCATTTTTGATTGCATTACTTCCCAAGAACCGTAAGCCAATATGATAATATGACCTAAATTATTCATAAAATCAATTATGGGTGCAAAAGCTGACCAAAGTTGTACAGTGCGTAGATTCGCTTGCATATTTTTCTGGTTAATTTGGGAAAAACGGTCAATTTCACCTTCTTCATTGGCAGAAGATTTGATTAATTTAATATTAGATAAAGTCTCCTGGAGATGATTATTAATTGCTGCACCTTGTAATTGTAATTCTCGATAGGAATCTCGCATCTGCATCCCAAAAAATTGGGTGAGATAAACCATAATTGGTAAGGTTAATAGAATTAAGATTGTTAATTTCCAATCTGCATAAAACAAATAGATCACAATCACTAAAAAAGTGAAAGTTTCTGCAACAATTTCCACCACATCCGTCGTTACTAACTTTTCTAAAGCATCCACATCTTGGGTTAATCTTGCCATCAACGTTCCTGTACGTTGATTTTCAAAAAAGCTCATCGATAAGCTTTGCAGATGTTGGTATAGTTCGTTGCGAACGTCATAAATAGTTTGCTGTCCAACTAAGGACATCATGTAAGTACGTACAAAATTTAATCCTCCCTGAAGTAAAGAAATGAGAACAATAGTTAGTGCCACCCAGGGTATTAAATCAAAGCGTTTGTTAGGGATAACATTATCAATTACATAACGGGTAATTTGGGGAATTAATACTTGTAGAAATGAGAGAACAAAGATTGTACTAGAACCAATAATTAGTTTAAAACGATGCTGCCATATATAACCAAAAAAACGTCCATAAAGCAAAAAAACAGAAGGTTTTAATTCTAAAGGTGCGTCTTTGCCTTCTGCTATCTTGCGAATCATATTCGCTTGCATTGTTAATCCTACTCCTGAAATAATTGAACTATGAAATTAAGTATTGCAACTGACAAAATCATCAGACAACTACCACCTATAGATATCAGATGATAGATTGCGATCGCAATTGAAGTATTGTATAAATTATTCTCAACAATATAGCACAATATGCTAGATTATTGATAGTCAGTTTCAGTAAGTAAACATAATTTGACTCTAACTATTTATCTCTTGAGAACAAGATAATTTAACTATCTCAAGAGTTAATTTGCTGTTGTTTGATAATAATATTGGCTAGAAATATCCAATAATTTGTAAACTGTAAAAGCATTGAGTTTTTGTGATGATTGTGGTGCAAATATCTTTGTGGTAAAGCTTCGTAAATCAGAATACTGATGCACAGTAAAAATTTATTTACCTAAATTAATCCAAAATCAAATGGCTTTACCTGACGACGACTGCAACTGGGAAGAGAAAGATAATCAAATCTGGGAAAATAATTCTACAAATCATCATAACCAAGAAACAATATCTCCAAAAATAGCAAAACAGATAAATATTGAATCAGAAGAAACAGCTTTATCACTACCTCAAATTACAATTCGTAAACGCTTACCTTGGCTATTAGGAAATATACTCTTATATATTACTGCTGCTAGTGCGATTTCTCCATTTCAAAATACTATTTCTCATATACCTGTACTCGCTGTAATTATGCCAATTATTTCTAATACTAGTGGAAATGTGGCGATTCAAGCTGTCTCCGTTACATTGCGAGGATTAGGGACAGGTGAAGTTACACCTTTAGACACATTAAAAGTTCTGCGAAAAGAGATTTTTGCAGCATTAGTAACTTCTATAGTCTTGGGAATAACCTTGGGAATTTTATCATTAATTTGGTCTCCACCAGAAGAGCGTTGGATATCTATTATTGCATCATTTGTGATGATAATGAACGTATTTATAGCCGCTACATTAGGAACATTATTACCGATGAGTTTAAAAAGAATTAATCTCGATCCAGGATTAATTAGCGGTCCTTTTTTAACAACAATATTGGATACTATTAGCTTTTTAACTTTTTTAACAATGATTGCGATCGTTCAGTCATCTCCTAACATCATATCTCAGTTCAGTCAGACATTCTAATTTATGATGTTGAAACAAAAGATTAGCTTTGGTAACATAATTTTAAGTAGCATCGGAAAATGAAATTATGAATAACCCAGAATATCGAGTCAAAAGAGAATTAGCGCCAGAAGTTTTTCAATTAGCATCTGAATTATACGCCCAAAAACAGCAAGAATATTCTCTCGAAGAATTAATATCAATTGGAAAAGAAGCCGAAATACCTGCCGAATTTATTCAACAAGCTGTGGATGTAATTCAATCTCGACAAACTAGCGAAGAAATAGCGGTTAAAAATCAACATAAATATCCTAAATTAAAAATGGCTTTGTTAGGAGTATTAGCCACAGCTACTACTTTAGGAGTTGGTGGGTGGGTGTATGGTAGCCTTTCCCCCCAAACACAACAACTAAATTCTAAATCTTCGACGGCTATCATGCCGAAAAAAGGTGATAAAAAAGAGAGTGGAAATGTGGAAAGATACTTATTAAATAAACAGGGTTTAGTTGATGGTTTTTTACTCAATAATGGTAAACAAATTAAATTTGCGTCTCACATGAGTGAGCAGATAGTAGATACAATTAAACCGGGAGATTTTGTAGAAGTTGTGGGTAAAATGGGTACTCCTACAAGCTACGGACAAGAAATAGATGCTCGTTTAATTACTAATGCTCAAACAAAGCAAACAATTGGTAAACAACCTAAATCTAAAGGCAAGAAAAAACCAGATTTTATTGATGTTAATTCTTTGAAGATTGACGATACAGTTCAACATTGGTTAGTTAATGGTAAAGGAGAAATTAAAGGAGCGATTCTCACATCTGGAACTCAAGTTCACTTTTCTAAAGCTCTGGCTAAAAATTTAAATCAACAGCTTAAATCCGGTAGTCAAATCAAAGCAGAAGGAGTTGGAAAAGAAACTCCATATGGCTATGTAATTGAAGTTATTTCTGCTAAAATTGATGGAGAATTATTGCCCAATGGGAAATAATAAATACTAAGTTAAAAGTATTGATTAATGGGGGAGTAGATATCAAAAAAATATTTATGTTTTACTGTATTTTCCACTCCCTACTTGCGAATAATTTAGATGATGACACATCGATTTGTGAAGTGATAAGTCGCGTTTTAAAAGAAATATTTGTAATCCTAAACAATTATGATAAAACCCGACTTTTGTGGTTGTCGTAACTCGCTTTTCTGTAGGGGTATTCACATTATTAATAAATAAAACTCTTTATATTTATGAAAAACATGGAACTTTCTAGTTTAAAAGTAGGAGAAACAGCAGTAATTTTAGAATTATCAGGTGAACAAAGTTTACAGCAGCGTTTATTAGCTTTAGGTTTTCGTCCAGGGAAACGCATTAAAATACTCAGAAAAGCCTGGTTAAATGGTCCTTTACACATCAAAATTGGCACAACAGAAGTAATGGTACGTCGTCGGGATACTTCTGCTATTAAAGTAATCAAAGATTAATCTAAATTATGAATATTTTGTTATTAATGTTTTATTCATAGAGATATCATTAATGATTTATTTAAAACCTGCAACCAAAAATCCAAAATCTAAAATCCCCAATGACTCACTGTAATCCTTCTTCTATATCCCCAGATAAATTATCTAGCGAACTCAAACAAATTGCTGTATTAGGAATGCCAAATACAGGTAAATCAACTTTTTTTAATCGCTTTACAGGTTCCCAAGCTAGTATTGGTAATTGGCCAGGAATGACGGTTGATTTAATGATGGCAGAAGTTAGCTTAAATGAACAACCAACGCAAGTAGTAGATTTACCAGGAATATATGATTTACGAGGCTTTTCGGAAGATGAAGCTGTGGTACAAAAGTTTTTAGAAACCACACCAGTTCATCTAGTTATTATTATTCTCAACTCTACTCAAATTGAGCGACAAATTAGTTTAGCATTACAAATTAAAAGTTTAAAATTACCCGCAGTATTATTGTTAAATATGGCAGATGAAGCACCAAGCTTTGGTGTCGCAATTAATTATCAAACACTCAGCGAACATCTGCAAATACCAGTCATTCCCATTAGTGCTAAATATGGAGAAGGTTGTGATAAAGCATTTGAAATAATTGCTAAAAATTTACAACAGCAAAATCAACCGATAACAGTGGGGAAAGTCAGCGAAAAATTGCCATCAGAAGCAGAAATAAATTCCCAAATGGAATCAATATTAACCGCAGCAGTGACAATTAACAGCGAAATTTCTGAAAATTGGACAACTCGCTTAGATAAAATATTTCTCCATCCGATTTTTGGACTACCAATATTTTTTATCACCATGTTTTTCATATTTCAATTTATCTATGCTTTGGGAATACCATTGCAAGATTTATTGACAGATGGATTAGCTTGGTTCAAAGATAATGCATTAGAACCTTTATTAAATTATTTACCTTGGTTAGGAACCTTTTGGCATAACTTTATTGTTGAAGGTATTTACGAAGGAATTGGTACAGTTGCAGCATTTATTCCCGTGATTTTCTTGTTCTTTATTTGTATGGGAATAGTTGAAGATAGCGGTTATTTATCCCGCTCCGCTTTCTTAATGGACGCATTCATGGAAAGATTAGGTTTAGATGGACGTTCCTTTGTCATGTCGTTAATGGGATTTGGGTGTAATGTCCCTGCAATTATGGGATTAAGAGTAATGCGCTCGCCAGCTTTAAGAATGCTTTCAATGTTGGTAATTCCCTTTTCTTTATGCTCAGCAAGATTGAATGTATTTATCTTCATGACGACGGCATTATTCACACCTAAACAAGCACCAATTGTCCTATTTAGTCTATATTTATTTAGCTTTGCTGCGGCAATTTTAACCGCTGCATTATTTAAAGGAATGTTTCCTAATAGCGAACCAATGGTATTAGAATTACCTCCCTATCGCTTCCCAACAATCAAACAAATGATAACCAAAGCTTGGAATGAAGCGACTAATTTCTTATTTTGGTCACGGAGATTTATTATCTTTGGAGTAGTGATAATTTGGCTGTGCAATAACTTACCCACCAACGTACCACCAGCTAGTTCCCAAACAATTTCTGGGATGATTAGTCATGTTACTCAACCGATTTTATCTCCCTTGGGAATCAATTCACAATTAGCAGTAGCTTTGATTTTTGGATTTATTGCTAAAGAAATTGTCTTAGGTGGTTTAGCTATTATTTATAGCGCTCAATCAGAAGCCGGACTTGCAAAACTTATTGCCGAACAAATTGACTGGGTACAAGCTTATAGTTTTATGTTATTTACCCTGCTTTATGTTCCTTGTTTGTCCACAGTTGCCGTGATTAAAAGTGAATCTAAAAGCGATAAATTTACTTGGTTATCAATAGCTTGGTCTTTAGGTTTAGCTTGGATAGCTACTTTTATATTTTATCAAGGAGCGCGATTTTTGGGATGGTAATTTACCGTTTAATTATCGGAAGTATATTAGTGGTTCACCACATAAGTTTTAAGGGGTAATGCGTTCGTAGTGGGAGCGTCTCGCTCCCTGGTAGTAGCTAGCAAGAAGTATGCCCTCCGGGGCAGGCTACGCCTACGCACTACCTCAACCCCGCAAAATTAATGTGGTGGTATACTAGCCACCAAATTAATTTTGATTGATAAATATCTGTAGTGGTTCTAGCTTTCACTACTTTATTACCCCGCAGAATTAAAGTAGCCTATATATCCTATATATTGTGATTGCTTTGTTCCACCCAATGATCAAAAGCCCCTTTTACTATCGATTGCACAAAAAAACAATTGCTAGATAGCAGGATGCGCTATCGACACTATTTATGCTTTCCTTGATAGGAGGAATAGATAAACACTTGGGAAAGGAATGAAATTATGATTATTGTTCATCATCTGAATAATTCGCGATCGCAACGTATATTATGGCTGCTGGAAGAATTGGGTATAGAATACGAAATTAAGTATTACCAACGCGACTCAGAAACAATGCTGGCACCGGCATCGCTGCACGAAGTTCATCCCTTGGGAAAATCGCCGGTAATTACGGATGCACACCTGACAATTGCCGAATCAGGTGCCATCGTTGAATACTTAGTGAATCGTTACGGTAACGGTAAGTTAATCCCAGCAGTCGATACACCAGAACGCTTGCGCTACACTTATTGGCTGCATTATGCTGAAGGTTCTGCAATGCCACCGTTACTTTTTAACTTGATTTTTAACCTGTTTGGAATCAAAGACAGCAGCGCCATGGATGGATTCATCGCACCTCAGATTCAGCTGCACTTTGACTATATAGAAGACGAACTTGCTAAAAGTAACTGGTTTGTGGGAGATGAATTCACCGCAGCCGATATTCAAATGAGCTTTCCTTTAGAATTGCTCGCAAATGTTCCGCAACAGGTTGAAAATCGACCTCATATTCAAGAGTTTTTAGCTCGCATTCACCAACGAGCTGCTTACAAAAGGGGACTTGAGCGGGGAGGCGAATACGATTTTGGGTTTTCTTAATTAATCAACTGTTGTGATATATCCTTAATTTTGGTTGCTCGGAAGTGATAAAGAAAATGTATTGTGTAAAAGAACGCAAATACAGAATATAAACATTAGCCGAGATTAAAAAAAAACCGTGATGGGAGCAGGATTACAGATTAATTGGGTTGTGGTGACTTATGCTGGGTTGCAATTTGTCATTTGGGGATTTATCTCAATTTTGATTGCTGAGGTGGTTAGAGATAGCTATCACGCTGCTTGTCATCATGTGAAATGGCTTGGCAAATGGCACAATAAGCATCATATGGTATACAGACGGGATTTATCGATAATTTCTCTGGAAGCTTATCGGAATTCTCAGCTTTATCACGATATTGTTGAATCGATTTTGCTTTTAATTATAATAAGCGCGATCGCGATTGTTTTTCGTCCTTTAGGTTTATGGTTGGGTGTAGTTTATGCTGGAACTTTTTTTTATGGAGCATCTCTAAGGTATATTTTGGGTAAAGTTGAAACCGACTATACCCATAAACCGGGAGCGTTGGAGGTGATTCCTTCTGTGTGGTGGGTAAATCGTGCTTACCATTGGCGGCATCATTTTGATGATGTCAATGCTTATTATAGTGGTGTATTTCCAATAGTAGATAAAGTTTTGGGAACCGCACTTTCTTTCAAAGGTAAAACCGTTGCTTTAACCGGAGCTAGTGGTAGTTTAGGACAAGCAATCACCGCCCAACTACTAAAAAACAATGCTAAAGTTGTTGCATTGACAACTCATCCCGAAAAATTTGTCGAACAACCACGATTTACAGTAATATCTTGGGAATCGGGAAACGAAGAAGAATTGCGATCGCGCTTAGAAAAGGTGGATATTTTAATTATTAACCACGGAATAAATGTCTACGGTAGCCGCACTCCAGAAGATATTGATAAATCTTTTGAAATCAATACATTTTCAGCAGTTAGATTAATGGATGTATTTTTCTCAACTGTAACGGGTGCGGATGCGAAAGCAACCAAGGAAATTTGGATCAATACATCAGAAGCGGAAGTTTCCCCAGCTTTAAGTCCGTTGTACGAATTGAGCAAAAGAACATTAGGAAATCTCATTACTTTAAAACGGTTGAATTCTCCTTGTACAATTCGTAAATTGATATTAGGACCATTCAAAAGTCAATTGAATCCTTATGGGGTAATGTCAGCAGAACAAGTTGCTAGTGGGATTGTATTTTTAGCTCGTCGGGATTTTCGCAATATTATCGTTACTGTTAATCCTTTGACTTATATATTTTTCCCAATCAAGGAATTGAGTACCTGGTTGTACTATCGGATTTTCAGTGTTGCCAAATAGGATTAGAAATTTAACTGTAGAGATGTAAAATTTTACGTCTCTATAAAGTTTTTTTCGATTGATTCGTGTTCGCGTAATTCATATTTTGTTCTTAAACAGGGAATAGGCAACTCTTAACAGGAAAATATCTTAAGAATTGTGGCTACCGCTATCATTACGATCGCGGTTTTCGATTGAGTAGAATACATTCAAATTGTAGGATGGAAATTCCTGTCCACCCAATTTTTATCAATTTTATTTGTATTGCACCCCGCCCTCTGGACACCCCTCTCCAATGTCTTGGAGAGGGGAAGGGGGTGAATATAATTCGTAATTCGTAATTCGTAATTAGGGTTCCCCATAAATAAAATAATGGTGCTTAAACATTGCCTACAATCAGGACATCCACGGATAAATCCGGGGGCTATGTCCTGACGGACACGCGGAGCTAACAGACCATAAAATTTACTTGGTGAGGTTTTAGTCTATTGGACTCAACTGACATTTACTATATTGCAACTGGTGCATTGCGGTGAAATCAATAGGACTTAAAAAACCATCAGAAAATCTAGTTAAAATCTAAATGTAGTACGTAAAAGTCCTGCATAAATTGTGTCGTTGTCATCGTTATGTTCTGGATTCAGAATCATAATCAAACCGGGAGTAATAGAAATCCTGTCGTTGATTTGATGACGATACAATGCTTCCAAATGTAACGATGTACCTGAGTCTTTACGGTCAGCAATATCATTACTTGTGGCTTTTGGTGGCATTCCAATAATAATACCGCCCAAGTTACCTTTTTTACCAAGGTCAGGGAATGCGAATGTTGCAGCCCAATTCCAAACAGTTGCTTCTGCACCTTTATTTGTACCAGATTTTGCTTCCGCTTCTGTCATTCCCACCCAACCGGAGATGTTAAATTTAGAACTAACTCGCACATTAGCAACTGCACCGTAAGAATTGCTCTGGGTAGGAACGTTATTAAAAGGTCTTCTCGCATTCACACTACCAGTACCACCTGTAAGATCAACTCCTGGTCCAGTACCTCCAGGAAAATAGGCATTTACATAAGTAAAACCTAAGCCGAGGTTTTTTGTGGGGGTGAAGGTTAACTGTCCCAAGATATTGCTGTTACCGTCAAATAATCCATTCTTTTGATCGGGATTATTCGCGTTTCTAGCTCGGTATGCAGCAGTTAATTCCACAGATTTACCGAATTTATGGGAAACTCCCACACCTGGACCATCGACAATTCGATATAAAGGGCTATATCTACCAAATCGAGAAATGGCACCATTTGCACCACTTTGAAAGGAGCGATTGAGTGTTGGAGCTTCTATAGCGAAAGTCGGAACTGTCAACAATCCCCAAAGGATTGGAGCGCTGATTAGACAATATTCAAACCGCAACATTAGTTAATTTCTCCTCACACTATTTAGAAAAGATTTCTATCTATTTTGATACGAGTAAATACGCATCATCATTTAACCTTCTTCTTTGAGCGAAGAAGATTTCGTTCAAACAGCACAGCCAGAAAATATCTAAGAAAGAGCTACTTAGACGTTTATCGATAAATTATCAATATCTGTTAACTGCCGAAAAAACAGTACTTTTTTATACTTTTTCCAACAAGCTATATTGATAATAATTATTAAATATATAAATCTGCACCCTATTTTGAATCATCCTATAGGTATTGACCTTTAAAGTCAATAGTGATAAAAATCTATGTCAATAAATAAACCAACTTTGATATGCTAAATATATTGTAGTATTAATAAAAATAGTGAAAATTCCCTCTCAACTGACTTTTTTACATAAAATCAAGTTAATTTCTTTAACAAAATTCTCAATGTAAATCCTGATTATGCTTACATAACAATCAAAAGACATCTCGGTAAAAGATGTAGAGACCTAGCAATACGCCCCGTCTCTACAAAGGTTCTGGACAACGCATAATTAATTTTCGGAGATGTCTAAAATAAACACTTTTTAACTAAAAAAATAAGGTTACATTATATACTTGTTTTTCTTAGTGATTGCCAATACAGTAAAAAAGTTGCGATTAATTCTTAACAAGTTTGGGGAGAGGTAAGTTGAAAAAAAATATCTTGGCAAAATTCTGTGCCGGTGCTTTAGCGGCTGTGATTGTTGGTACAGGATTAGGAGTCAACGCTCAACAGTCAAAGACTCTGACTATTTACTCTGGTAGAGAAGAGAAGCTGATTGGTCCGTTAATTGAGAAAGCCAAAAAAGACTTGAAACTGAATATTCAAGTTCGTTACGGTGATACAGCCGAATTAGCGATCGCGCTTTTGGAAGAAGGCAATAATAGCCGTGCAGATATGTTCTTTGCTCAAGATGCGGGTGCTTTAGGTACCTTACAACAACGAGGAAGAACTCTACCGATTCCCGCAGCAACACTCAATAAAGTCAATTCTCGCTACCGTTCTCCATCGGGTAATTGGATGGGAATCTCTGGTAGAGCGCGGGTAGTTAATTACAACACCAAATTAGTCAAACAGAGTGATTTACCCAAATCAATTTGGGAATTAACTCAACCAAAATGGCGAGGTAAAGTCGGTTGGGCTCCAACTAACGGTTCTTTTCAATCGTTTGTGACAGCAATGCGGAAATTGGAGGGAGACCAAAAAACTATTCAGTGGTTGCGGGCGATGAAAGCCAATGGTGTCAAAGACTACGGCAAAAATACCGCTATTCTGGAAGCGCTTGGTAGGGGTGAGATTCATCTAGGATTAGCAAATAACTATTACTTAGGTCGTTTCAAAAAAGCTAATGCTAATTTCCCCGTAGCAGCCCATTATACTCGTAGAGATGCGGGTTCGATGGTGAATATTGCTGGTGTGTCGGTTTTAAAAACCACCGATCAACGCAAGGATGTAGAGAAGTTGATTAATTACCTGCTGACAACTGAATCCCAAAACTACTTCGCTGAACAAACCACTGAATATCCCTTAGTCAGAGGAACAAAAGCACCCGTAGGACAAATTCCCCTGTTTCGTCTAACTCCTCCTCGCTTAGATTTGAGTCAATTATCAGATTTACCTGGTACCTTAAGAGTTTTACAGCAAGCAGGAGTATTATAAATAATGAAAGCGGCTCGTCCTCCACTTTTTCTCATGCTCACAGCAGGAGTGGTGGCGTGCGCCATCATCCTACCTTTTCTGTATTTGGTAATTCGGGCTGCAAGTATTGGTGGGGATGGGTTATGGAATTTAATTTCCAATCCCCGCTATCTGACGATTATGTTGAATAGTGCGGGGATGGCAGCAATTGTGACATTGTTGTCAACTTTGATTGCCGTACCCTTAGCATTTTTGACAGTGCGGACGAATTTACCAGGCAGACGCTTTTGGTTGGTGGCAACAACTTTACCCTTAGCGGTTCCGAGTTATGTGGGTAGTTTTGCGCTGATTGCCACCTTTGCCCCACGGGGCAGTTTGTTACAATTATTACTCGAACCTTTGGGAGTAGAAGAATTACCCTCGATTTATGGTTGGCCTGGGGTAATTTTATCATTGACCTTGTTTACCTATCCCTATATGCTGATGAGTGTGCGTGCTGGTTTGCAAGGGATAGACCCATCTTTGGAAGAAGCCGGACGCAGTTTGGGATATAGTAGTTTAGAAACCTTTCGGCGTGTAGTTTTACCCCAATTAAAACCATCTTTGGTAGCTGGGGGTTTGTTGGTGGCATTATATAGTTTGCGTGACTTTGGTACACCATCCTTGATGCAATTTGATGCCTTTACCAGGGCGATATTTATCCAGTATAAAACTAGTTTTGACCGTAATACCGCAGCGGCTCTATCTTTAATGTTAGTTGCCTTGGTAATGGCAATTTTGTGGGTAGAATATCGAGTCAGGAGTCGTGCAGCTTATTATACTCGCGGTTCTGCGTCGTTGCGTCCTCCCAAAATTATCAAGTTGGGAATTTGGAAATGGGTAGCCTTTGCTTTTTGCTTGGTAATTACCTTGTTGGGGGTAGCATTACCTGTGGGAACGAGTATATTTTGGTTATTACGGGGAATTTTGAATAGTGATTATCAGATTCCCAACTTGTTCCCAGCGATTTTCAACTCAGTTTCCGCAGCGGGATTAGCGGGTTTGGTGACAACTATGTTTGCCCTGCCGATCGCAATTTTATCAGTGCGATTTCCCAGTAGAATTACGGCGATGATTGAGCGTTGTTCTTACATTGCTTTTGGTTTACCGGGGATTGTGGTAGCTTTAGCGGTGGTATTTTTTGGAGCCAATTATTTACCATTGCTATATCAAACCTTACCGATGTTGGTATTTGCTTATTTGGTCTTATTTGTACCGCAATCAGTGGGAAGTATTCGGAGTTCTTTACTCCAAGTTAGTCCCCGATTAGAAGAATCGGCTCGTAGTTTGGGGAGAACACCTTGGCAAACTTTAAAAGAAGTGACTATTCCTTTGGTGAGTCCAGGTTTAGTTAGTGGTGGAGTACTGGTATTTTTGACTGCGATTAAGGAACTACCAGCCACAATGATGTTAGCACCGATTGGTTTTAATACCTTAGCAGTAGAAATTTGGAAAGCCACAGAAAATGTCGATTTTGATGATGCAGCATCTGCTTCCTTAGCGATGTTATTTGTATCAATGATTTCAACATTTTTAGTATTATCTCAGGAGAAAAAAGCCCAAAGCTGATTGAATTTGGGAACAGAAAGTAGTAGGGTGCGTTTGAGCGAGGATATATGATTCGGTCATAACGCATCAACTATAATACAATACAGTTCAGTCGCCGGTACTCCGCCGTTGCACGGCGGAGCCTGCGGCGACCGGCGTTCCCCGGTTAAGGTTGTCCGTCAATCAATTTATTGAGAACCAAGACTTGGGGGATTCTCCCCCAAACCCCCAATTGGGGGACGGTTGCGTCCCCCAAACCCCCTCCAAAAAAGTCGATGTATTTTGTTTGCGATAATTAATTTATATCTTTAACTGAACTGTATTGAACTATAATAGTGGTTTAACTTTTTTCGATCAAATGCGCTGCCAATCATCAGAAGTCGGGTTTTTCACCAAAACCCTGACTTCTCATTCTAAAAGCCCGACTTCTTTATCTGCAACATCAGCAGGTTTTTCAAAATTTTTCTCTATCTTTACTTTTGGTTTAGATTTCTTTTTCTTACCTGACCAAATGACAATTCCAGTAATAGCTAAACCTGCACTCATAATCCCAATCAAAATATAAATACCTGCGATTCCTAACCCGCCAAATTTAGCAGTATGAAGAATATTTGTCCAATCTTTAAACTGTTTTTCCCAAGGATTGCGGAAAAAGTTTTCTACTTGTAAAACTTCCCCACTATATTGGTCGATAAAAACCATACTTTTACCTTTATTAGTAATTTCATGAGGTAATTTAAACCTGACTTTAATGGGAGATTCGACATCTTTTGCAGGTTCATAAATTGTTGGTTTACCTTGTGGAAGAGCAGCGACTGCTTTTGCTAAAAAATCATCTGGGGTTAAAGTTTGAGTAGTTACTTGAACAACAGAAATCGGTTTTACTTGTTTTTCCTGTTTGCTTAACCAATAACCTAATTTGGGGATAGGTTGATCAAAAGCTAAAAATGCTCCAGTTGTGGCAATGATGATGAGTAATAAAGCAGAAATAAAACCACCAACATGGTGTAAATCATAATTTAAAATTCGCCATTTTGATGACCAGCGAACTTTAAAACCAGCAGCTAATTTTTTCCAACCATTCCACAGCATTGTTCCTGTGATGCTTAATATCAATAGCGATACTCCTGATAAACCAACGATAAACGAGCCAAGTTTACCTGCTAATAGTTTGGTATGGAGTTTATTAACTATTTTAATAAAACGATTATCCCGTACATAGATATTTAAAATATCTCCTGAATAGGGATTCATGTACAAATCGTTTTTATTTGCTTTCTCTAACTTTTCTTCAATTACCAAATGATAAGGGTCATTTGCATCCATCGGCAGCATAATTCGCTGGATTCTATCCTGTGGATACTGCTTTTGAATAATTTCAGTGACTTGAGAAAGGGTAATTATTTCTTGTCCAGGTGTGACTTTATTAGCTTGTAAATGTAGTGCAGAATTGACTTCTTTATCGAATACTAAAATACTACCAGTAATTCCAATAATAATCATCAACGCCGCAACAACAATCCCAATCAATCGATGCAAAGTTAATGCAGGTTTTTTCATTATATTCATGTGTTTATTTACTGTGAACCTCTACAAGTAGTGGGAGCGTCTCGCTCCCGATAAAAAACCGTTCCTTAAAGCTACTCCCGATAAAAAAAACCATCCTTAAGGAGCATCTTGCTTAACCGCTAGCGTTTAGTAGCGAGCAAGATGTTTGCGCTATGACGCTATCGCGTCACACTTTGCTAACGCGAACGCACTACAGCGATTGTTCTAACTCTGCACCTCTTGGGGACGTAATACTCGTATTAATGCTGGATAGGATTCTCTGGCTTTATTGTAGACTTTGACGATATCATTTAAGGGTTTAGCTAGTAGATTTAAATTAGTCCAAAATAGAACCAAATCTCCAGCTTGAATATCCTTGGGAACAATTCCAATATCGAAAACAAAAGCCATTACTGCTACTACTAAAATTCCAAACCAACTAACTAAATCGATGAGAATTTCTGAAGCACCTTTAAAGCTTTCTAACCGCATAACCTGACGCAAAAATAATTTTTGATGAGCAAATAATTCATTGCGTTTATCATCAGCAGTAGATGCGGCAATATTTTCCTGAATTTTCATCATATTCAAGCTGGCTTTTTGTAAAAAAGGACCAAAGAAAAAGCCAATTAAAACAGGTGGTAATACCGCAATAAATAAGGCTGGAAGTAATTCCGGTGCCAGATTTAATTGCCAAATAATTACCGAAATTGTTAGAGAAACAATTCGCCATGAATCTTTATGAAGAATATCGAGTCCCGGTTTAGCACGATTACAATCATACAGAATCCGGGAAACATCTTCTATCCCCCTTTCTGCTCCCCTTCTTTGCAAATAAGTCCTCTGCAAAGTAATAATCAGTAAAGTTTCGTAGGTTTTATCAATTACCTTGTCACCAAACTTTAACAAACCCATCAGAAAAAAGTAAGCAGCAAACATGACAATATAGTTTGGTAAGGAAGCATAAATATCACTTCCACCTTTTTTAAAATTGTCTACAGTTACCTTACCTAATCCAGCAATACTTGGTTCGACTGCGGCGACAATTATAGTAGAAAGAATTGCCGCAGCAAACCATTTTGGGTAAGATAGCATCACCCGCAACATATCCTGAAATAAGGATAAGATGGAATTTGTCGCAATGTGTGAAACATTATCTGTTTTTTTCATGTAAGTAAAGGATAGATAATTGATCGGAATCGAAACTAATTGGAATTTGTAGTAGGGCTTTGCACTGATGCTAAAGCCCTGACTAATAACCTAAATCGTCAAGCTGCTATCATTAAAACTGCCAAGAAACATTTACCCCCCAAATACGTTCCGATTTTTCTGATTCAACCCGTGAAGTTTGTAGGACATTAGCATTATCAAATATACTAATGGATTGGCTACGTTCACTACCTAACAAATTTTGACCGAATAATCTGACTCTGAGATTATCACTCGCATTGAAGGCAACATAAGCATCTAAACTAGGGTCATTTTCTTGAGTTTCTACTTGAAAATTACCATCCTTGAATTCTCTTTTCTCACTTCCGGGAGCATAGTTATAATTAAACCCGAAATTCATTCTCAATTCTGGAACATAATAATCAAATCCCAGATTCATTACATAGCTTGGTTGGTCATTAAAACGACGAGTATCTCCTGTAGTTTTATCTTCTAATTCAGAACCTAGAAAAGAAACATTTCCTAATAGTTTCAAATTAGGTAAACCCAGAAATGCTGCACGAGTTTCGCTATCAATTCTGACACCGTAAACTTTACCATCGCCGATATTTCTCGGTGCTTGTTCAAAGCGATTTGTATCAGGATTCTGATTAATTTCGGTTTCAATTTTGTCGTCTATCCAACGATAGAAACCATTCAATCCAATAATATTGTTACCATTCCCCCAAGAATACTCGATTCCGGTTTCAAGTCCTAATGAAGTTTCTGGCTGCAAATTAGGATTTCCGATGACATCTGGCTGAAGTAAACTACCTTGTTTTGAGTCTCTAAATGGAATCAAATCATCAAATTTAGGACGACGAATAGTCCTTGCAGCACTTGCACGAAATATGGTATTGGGAGAAATTTCGTACTTGTAGTGCAGTGATGGATTAAAGATTGTACCCGATTGGCTGATACTAGTATCATCACGAGCAGTCGCTTTATTACTTACCGATTCCATCCGCACACCTGCGACTAAAGTATGCTTTTCACCTAATCTAATTTCATCTTGGATATAGGCATTGAACTGGTTTTCTTCGATGTTATAGACATCTTTGGGTTTGGTTTTTTCTACTTCTTCTTCTAATTTAGGAGCTAATTTTTGTTCAAAGATACGTTTATTCTTTTCTCTATCTTTTAGACTTCCTTCTATTCCCAAAGTTAATTTATGAGAATCAGATAAACGCCAATTAAAACCCAAATTTCCCAAGAATTCTTGGTCGTATTTCTTCTCGTCTTCGCGTTTGAGGCTACTGTCTGTTTTTGCACTTCCATCGATGGGACTACCATCTTCATTTTTAAACTTGGTGGTACTACTTAAAGTCGTTTCTGTTTCGTCTTTGGTTTGATCGGTACGTTGAAATAACAAACCCAATTTCATATCCGCATCGGGACTTAATTTCCTTTCCCAACCACCACTTAAACGGAAACCTCTAATATCTTTATCTTCATCAATGGTTACTACTTGCTCTTTGTTTTCTTGATTTCGACCACTGGGAAAAAGTTTACTATTTCCAATATTTCCGACCGCATCTTTTTCTTCGTTGGTTTGCAAGAATAAAGGGTCAAAAGTGATGGTATCTTTTGGTGAAACTTGCCGGTCCTCCCACTACAACTCCTGCTTGACGACGTAATACTTCCCCAATTGTCCGGTGTCCATAACGTTTGATTTCTCTTTGATCGATGATTATTACACCTGTGGGAGAAATTTGTCTTTTCTCAATCACGTTAATTGGTGTGCCGATAACATCAAGCTCGATATCTGCTGGTTTCGATATTTGTGTTTCTGTGGTTGGAGGTGTTTGGACTATTCTTTGCGGTTGTTTGGATGGCTGTTTTAATAAAAATTCAGCACTTTTTTGATGAAGTTCAACTTCGCTGATGTCGGGAATTTGGCTTTGTGTTGTATTCTCGCTTTCCGACTCAGATTGAGGTACTGGTGTTGCTGTTGCTGCGGATGCAAAAAGACAAGTCAACAGCAAACCGTTGAACCAAAGAAAGTATTTGTGCATATACTGGTAATTAGTGTTTTAATTGTCGGGTGAGTTGTAACTTGCCCTTTTTTTGGGCATCAAAATTCAGAACAATTCTCAATAGATTTGCATCTAAATCGAAAGTAGATGAAGTTAATGCACCTGAAAATCGAAGATGAGAAACCCTGTTTTGTTGTAACTGAGACAAAAAACATATTCCATTCACGCGGGAGAGAAGTCAGACTCCTTCAAGAAACCCGACTTCTATAACCTGCTATCAACCCTGAAGTAGATGCTTAAATTTTGCTTACTCCCTTCCCGGCAGAAGATTACCGTTCGCGCAGCGTCTCCCCCAGGGAGAAAAAAAAACCGCAGAGACGCAGAGAACACAAAGGAAAGAGATAAAGAGAAATAGGTAATTTTCCAGCGGGATAGGAGTAATATAGAAATTTTGTATTATCTAGAATATATTTTGATCAAAAAAATCATCCTTTTGGTTGTTGCTATTTATTAGCTTTAAGCATACCACCTTTATACCAGTATTAACAATAGTTTTTAAGTTAAGGTAAACACTTAATTAATAAACTTTTGTAAAAATAGCTGTGTATAGTTATTGTGTTGTGCTTTTGATAATTAAGCCCATGAATGCATCATAAACCAGGGAATAAATTCCCCGGCTAAAAGCTCCCGTCCTCTAAAAGAGGACTAAAACTAAGAGTTCCTAGCCCCGAAATAATTTTAAGGTTATCAGTCTGGTAGTACGATAAAATTGTGAAAAAATATTATTAAGGCTTGACTCCAAATGAATTGGTTGCTTTCTACTTCGGTAATTATCCTGGCAATATTAATTATTAGCATCGCATTATACTTAATTACGGCTCGCCGCTATCAATCATCTGATTCTGTAGCTAATTCCTACGACGAATGGACTCAAGATGGTATTTTAGAATTTTACTGGGGTGAACATATCCACTTGGGTCATTATGGTTCACCACCGCAAAGTAAAGATTTTCTGGTTGCTAAATCCGATTTTGTCCATGAAATGGTGCGTTGGGGTGGTTTAGATAAATTACCTGCCGGTACCACCGTTTTAGATGTTGGTTGTGGAATTGGGGGTAGTAGCCGTATTTTGGCTGCTGATTACGGTTTTGATGTTACGGGTATTACCATCAGTCCGCAACAAGTCAGACGTGCTACTGAGTTAACCCCTCCAGGAGTGAGCGCAAAGTTTCTGGTTGATGATGCCATGGCGCTTTCTTTCCCCGATGCTAGTTTTGATGTAGTATGGTCAATTGAAGCTGGTCCCCATATGCCAGATAAAGCGGTTTTCGCCAAGGAATTAATGCGAGTGTTAAAGCCTGGTGGGATATTGGTTTTAGCTGACTGGAATCAAAGAGATGACCGGCAAAAGCCGCTGAATTTTTGGGAGAAGCCAGTAATGCGGCAATTATTAGATCAGTGGTCACATCCAGCTTTTTCCAGTATTGAAGGCTTTTCCGAACTTTTAGAAGCTACCGGATTTGTTGAAGGACAAGTGATTACCGCAGACTGGACGCAAGAAACACTTCCTTCTTGGTTCGATACTATCTGGCAAGGAATAGTCAAACCCCAAGGATGGATGCGTTTTGGAGTATCAGGTTTTATTAAATCAGTGCGGGAAGTACCTACAATTCTACTGATGAGGTTAGCATTTGGTACAGGACTTTGCCGATTTGGGATGTTCCGTGCAGTTAGAGCAAATTCAGTATCAAAATCAGCAGATGTTTCTATGGAAACTGCTCAAGTTTGATCAAGGTTTAAAGTCAACTGTCAACTGTCCACTGTCCACTGTCAACTGTCAACTGTCAACTGTCAACTGTCAACTGTCAACTGGTGGTTCTCCTTTAAAAAAAGTCTGCCATCCAAGGAGATGAACCTGTAAATATTTCTGTAGCCGTTACAAGCGCGGTTTGTGTTCCATTGAGTTTTCCTGCAAGCTGCAATTGTTGGGGAGTAAATAATCCTGTATACAGCGGTGCTAGCCCTCCGATGTCTAACTTTAATTCACCTTTACCACCTTTGGTAACATTTCCGCGTCCGTTGGCGACAGATAAAATAAATTTACCGTTGTTTTCTGCAATTAAATCATCTGTTATTTCTAGATGTAATTCGCGTTCAATTCCGGATAAATAACCACGTGCGGATAATGCTTTTTCTACATTAATTATTCGCAACATCCAATATTGTGTATATTTTATTTTGGCGGTTTGTTCGGGTAATAGTAATGTAAGATAATCGTTTAGAGAACCGCGCCAACGTATTTTATCTATTTGAGCGCGATGATTATTCAGAAATGACCAAAATGTTGTTGCGGCTGCGTTTGTCAGCACAACCCAATCTCTGACACGTAAAATTGCATCGTCATTTTCTGAATGTTGACTAAATATCATGTAACCCTGGGGTTCTTCTACTGAACCGATCAGATAAGCATAAAAAGTATCCTTATCAGAAGGTTTCATGATACGATGCCAAATCGGTTGAGCGCGATTCAAATATCCATTAATATCTTTTGCTTGTTTTGTATATAGTTCGTAAAAGATTTGTGAATCAGTAGGAACAGCTTTGAGAGGTAAAGGTTGTTCGCGAATTTGAATAGTCTCGGCTGGAATTTCCCAACCGCAAAAACTACCTCCCTGCTCGTATCCTAACTTTCTATATAAACGTTGAGTTGCGGGATAAAGTACGGAGATAGCGACACCGTTGTGATGAAGTTCTTTGATAGTGTGCTGCATTAAACTTAGTGCTGCACCAGTTCCCCGGTGTTCGGGAGTAATACTAACTCCAGCGATTCCCGTCATCGGTACAGTTTCACCACCCCACCATTGTGTCATGGGAATAGTTGCTAATCCACCGACAATTTCTTGATTGTGGCGGATGAACCGTAAATTTTCTATCCCCATCAAGTTAACCCAATTTTGTTCTTGCTCTGGAGTGCTTAAAAAACATTGTCCCAAAATATTTCCAAATCGCAGAGCATCATCTAAGTGACAATCGCTACTATATTCAAATTCCGACTTCATGATATTTACTGCAATAGAGAGTGGATCTCAAAGCATAATACAAAAGGTCGGTATTTTTATTATTTAACTTATAAGTATTTATAAATTTTTATTTCAAAGTAGCTTTATGGAATCAATAAATAACAAATGATAAGTGCTAATTGAATTTAAATATATATAAATGAGATGCAACCCCAGATAATATTAATCGCGATTTTATTACTCATAAAATTAACTTACATTTTCCGAGTCAGAATCTCCATCATTTGGTCCAGGCATCCAGTTAGGAGTATAAACAGATGATTGTGCTTCTACTCTACCAACAATTGATGCTGCTGCACCGCACATAACCACTACTATTTGAGCAATATCTTGACCATAGTTTACAGATTCTCCTTTCAAAATTGCATCAACATCTTCGCCTATAATGGGAGCAATTGCTGCGGTTGATGTAAAGACAATACCCCAAAAAGTTTTGCTGCCAAATAAGCTTTTGCTTTTGTGATTCATATCTTTTGAATGTTGATTATATTGTTCTTGTGGTTGTTGAAAAGAAGTCATAATTTTATTTTTCACTCCAAAGATAGGTAAGTTTAGGTAAGTTAATCTAAAAAAGTTTTGTAGTTTAAACTTCACCGTAAAAACCGCAGTTTCGGAAATATTTGTGAAAATAATTTTAAGACTTATCAGCTTATCAGTAAAATCTTTGGCTTTAAGTTGCCCAACGCATTGATAACTGATAACTGTTCACTGATTTAATCAACCACATCAAAAGGTATAGCCATTGCTGCAAGTTTATTAGTATCGACTCCCCGTACTCCTGCGGGTAACTCTACTCCTTCGACATTCAAACCACCACGAGTAGCAGTATCTAAATCCGACAGTAATTTATCTGTAACGTCCAAAAATTCATCTTCTGTTGTACCAAATGCACGTTTATTGATACCTCTGGAACGTGCTATTTCTTTGAGCGCTTTGAGAGAAGTTCTCAGTGGATTTGTACTGGCAATAATTAACGCTTCAGTCATTCCCAATGGTTCACCAACTGTTAATTTAAATCCATCATTCTGGCTGGGAATTGTCCGCTTTTCACCTGCTGATAATAACGTTGCACCTTCAGCAACTCCCCAATCATTAGGAAAGATTACCGCCATGTCACCCGCTGCATCAATAACTAAAATACTAATATAAAGCGGGACGGATTCTTGATTTTCTAGTTCAAAAGCAACTTGGGTACCGATAGGTAATTCGGGAATACCGTTTTCTGTAATTACTGGTGGTTTTACAGGTGTATTTTGATTACCAGTTTGTTTTTTAAAACCTCTAACTGGAAAGGTTTCACTAATAACTTTTTGGCTACCAGCTATATTCATCGAAGCTGTAACTTTGATTTTTGAAGTACTAGTATTACCCAGCATTTGTTTCACAATTCTTGCGGCTAAAAGTGATTTAAATTTGGGTGTTAAACGTTTGATTGCTGCTGTAACTGTTTCTCCCGAATCTCCAAAAGATTTGGGTAAGATTTCATCTAATGTTGCTAAAAATAATCCAAAACTACCCACGGGTGGAAGATTCGGTATGGAACGTTTTTGAAATTCCTGATATCTCGCGCTTGTCATCGCACCAAAGATATATTGCACTTCTTGCTGTCTCAAAGGTAAAGCAGATACGCGGTTGATTGCTTGAAAAGCTTGTTTTGCTTGATTAAGAGTGTTACTGTCGAAAGTATCATCAAGTCCGATATTTAACTTAAGATTTGCGGGAATACCTCGAATTCTTTCTTGTAAAAGCGTTCCTGGTTTTAATTGCGCGGCTTTAATTAATCTACCTTTACCAACCAAACCTTGACGGGATTCTAGTTGTACTAATCCTTTTCCTCCACCGTCAGCAACCGTGAAAATAGCATCTTTCTCAAAACCTGCGAGAGATTGGGAATCTACCCCACCCAGCCATAATTCTACTTGATTGCCATTAATTTTAGTTACTACCGCTTCGGCATAGTTAGCATTAAAAGGAGTAAAATAAAGTGGTGGATTGGGTTGTTTAGTATTTGTTTCCAATTCTGGGATTTGACCGTAACCTTGGCGGTTAGAATATATATTAGTACTGCGACTGACATCAACTAATATTCTTTTAGCAGATGTATTCTCAGGTTGTTGCCAAAGATATTGAGTAAATAAATAAGTAAATGCACCTGCGGAAAAATCATCGAAAGAAGCATCAACTGCTAATTGTTCGCGTTTTGCTGAAGCTATAACAACTCCTTTGGCGATATTTTGACGGCGTAATCTGATAAACTCTTGAGGAGAAAGATTCAACCGTTTCAACCATTGACTTTGATATTCGATTTCTTTAGGACTAATTTGTAATTTTTTGCTATTACCACGCGATCGCACTACAAAATTACCACGTTTTGCACCTCCAGAATGACAGCTATCCAACACAACGGTAACATTATCGGTTTTCAACGCAGACATAAGTAAAAACAGTGTCTGTCCCATAATATCTTGGACTACACCACCAGAGGAACTGTATCCAGAATCAATAGGAATCAGCGTACTATTGTAGCCGTCGGGGCTATCTTTATCTGGATCTACAACTCGTCCACCGTGTCCAGAAAAGTGAAATACTACGGTATCCCCAGGTTTAGCTTGGTTAATTAAATGTTCTTCAAATGCAGTTAAAATACCTTGGCGAGTTGCTTGTGTATCGGTGAGGGTGAGTATATCTTTGGGGTTGAATCCGAAGCGATGAATTAATAATTGTTTTTGTAACAACACATCATTGACACAACCTGCAAGTGGAGATACTACTTCACCGCTATAGTCATTGATTCCAACTAAAAGCGCTAACTTACGTCCAGTATTTTGCGCGAGAGCTTTTGTGTACTTATCTCCCTGCTGGATGATATCTAGCTGACTGATACCAATGGTAGTTAATGCAGAACCAGCGAATTGTAAAAAATGACGGCGTTTCATAGGATTTTATGTTTTAGATTGTTGGGTTTTGGATTGTTTGATTATTTATATATCTGGTGGCTGTAGGGGGTATGCAGTTTTGTGAAATAATTATTTATTTTTTCTCTGATTATTTCGTAGTATGGGCATTGGTTCCCTAAATTCGAGGACTAAAGTCGGCACGTAGAGCCTTATGATTACGAATTACACAACAAAACATTGTGCTACCTATTACACCCAATGTTTTTAAAGTTTTAACATCCATAGTTTAAGTTTGTGTAAAGCTGTATACCCTTGAAAACCCTTAGTTGTATATTAATATGGCACTAAAATTAGCTTTATTAAAACTTATTTTCAGGAATCCACATGAATATAAATATCGGCAGGCAACGTTTCAATTTCTTCATCTCCGCAATTCTCGGTATTTTCACCGTAAGTGTTTGTACATCGGCTCAAGCGCAAATAGATCCAAATCCCGAAAAAATCACTACGCCTAAATTTACTAATGCTGAAAATGCCGATGGATTAAAATTTCCAGTTAAATTACCAGCAAGTGGTAAGCCTTTTAAACCAAATGGACTCAATCAATTAAATAAAATTCCCAAAACGCGGGGAGTAATTGGCACAGATGACCGTATTCCCATGACTTTGAGACAATATCCTTGGTCATCAATTGGTAGAGTTGCAGGAATAACCGCTAGTGGAGGTAAATACCATTGCACCGGAACTCTGATTGCTGAAAATCTGGTTTTAACCAATTCCCATTGTGTTATCGATCCCGATACCCATAAACTGAGTCAGAAAATCTGGTTTCAGCCAAACGTAATCAACGCTGAAGTGCTGGATATGGCAGATGTAGCGACAGTTAAAGAAGTAATTTACGGTACTGACTTTACTGATCGAAACCAAGATAAAAATGATTGGGCTGTAATGTTGATTGATAAACCCTTGGGTAAAAAATACGGTTATTTAGGATGGAAGAACCTGCCAACATCCGCTTTTGCTCAGATTCCCCAGCAATTATTTTTTGTAGGTTATTCCGGCGATTTTCCTAACCCTCAAAATCCCAATCATCGACGATTCAGCGCTGGTGCAGGATGGACAGCCGGAGCGCAACAAGGATGCAGCATCTTGGGTGAAGAACAAGAAATATTATTACATGACTGCGACACTGCGGGAGGTTCCTCCGGTGGTCCAATTATCGCTTTTATAGATAATAATCCATATATCGTGGCTCTTAACAATGCCGAAATCAAAAACCGCGATCGCAAAGGGGTGGTAAATTTGGCAGTGAAAATATCTCTTATTGAACAAGCTTTGAAAAGAAATTAGTCAATCATGTAGAGACGTAGCAGTGCTACGTCTTTTTATCTACGAGGATAACGCTTTCCTTTGCTAGAAGAATCTTCACAGTATCTTTGGAGCCGTGCTAACCAATAAAATTACACATATTTTGACTCTCAATCCCAAGGATTTTACATTTACCTCAACTATTACAATAGTGCGTCCGCATTCCTTAATCGCATCACAAGTTGGTTAAAAATAAATTGTCACTAAAAGTGCATACCCCCAAAGTTGCTGAGAACTATATTAAATTGTAAATATCAAAATACAGTATAATCACCTATGAATAGTCAAAATCAACCTCAACAGGTAGGGCAAAGGCATCCTATGTGGACTTCTCGCGCTGTAGCTTTATTTTTCACCTTGTTCCTGTTATCGGAATCAACAATCGCGAATGTCAAGGGTTATGGGTTGGAAATAGCACAGCAGACAGTACCTGCTCCTTCAGTTCCTTTGAGTGCAGATAAGCAGCAGCGATATCAAGAGGGAGTCAAGTTATTTGAAGAAGCGCAGGAGTTACGGAAGAAAGGGACTAGAGAAGGATATCAGCAGGCAATTGAAAAATATCAGCAAGCTTTGAAAATATTAGAGGGAATAGGATTACGTCAAGAAGAAGCATTTATATCTCAAAATATTGGCGGAGTTTACTTTTTGCTGTCAGATAACAATAATGCCCTAAGCTTCTTTAAGCAAGCATTGACAATTTGGGAAGAATTAAATCAGCCAGTTGATAAAGCAGTAGTCGAACATCTTATTGGTAATGCTTACACCAGTATTGGTGAATACAAGACAGCACTAGAATATTATCAGAAAGCAGAATTATTTTTTAGGAAAAAACAAGAATTTTTTTATCTCAGCAGAACTTTAAAAATGATATCTCAAGCCTACATGAGATTAGGCAATATGGATAAAGCACTCAATTCCCTGAATGAAGTATTAGATATTTGTCGGAATACACTTAAAGACTCAGTATGCGAAGCCAATACACTTAATTCTATAGGTTTTTTGTATTCTCAAAAATTAGATTCTAAAGCTGCCTTTGAAAATTATAATCAAGCTTTAGAAATTCACCGTAAAAATGGAGATTTGTCTGGGCAATCTCAAACTCTGAGAGAGATTGCTGCTCTAATGAGTAAATTAGGGAAATACAAGGAAGCCCTACAACATTTAGAAGAAGCACAAAAACTACTAAAGGGTAAAGATACTCTTATTGAACAAGGATTGATTCTTGACGGGATAGGTGATGTTTACAGTTCATCAGGAGATTTTCAGAAAGCAGTTAATTACCACAAGCAATCAAGAATACTATTTTCCCAAGCGGGAGAAATTACCTTAGAGTCTTTGAGTATAGGAACAATTGTCAGTATTTACAGGAATTTTACAGGTGATTATCAACAGGCACTTATATATATAGAAGAAGCACTTGCTCTTCATCGTAAAGCAGGTGATAGGGAACAAGAAGCATCCGCTTTTAACCAAAAAGGTGATATTTACATCCGACAGGGAAATTATCAGCTTGCATTAGATGCTTATAATCAAGCTTTAGAAATTGAGCGTTTAATCACTAAAAACCCCAAAGCAGAAGCTCGCACCCTTGGAAATATTGCATTACTCTACAATTTTTTAGGCGATAATAATTTAAGTATTAGTAATTACAATCAAGCACTAAATATTTATAGAAAGCTAAATGACAAAAAGCAACAAGCTAGAATTTTTAACTACATTGGTGGTGTTTATCAATCAAATGGAAAACTTGATGAGGCAATCGAATCTTATAATCAAGCACTTCAATTATTTAATAAAGAGGATTATACATCTGAAATTGCCATACGTTGGGGTTTAGCAAAAACCTATCGTGACAAGAATGATTATTCTAAAGCATTCGAGGCTGCTAATCGTGCATTGGAATTATCCGAACAGTATCAAAATTCTTTTCAAGAAACAGCTTCTATTGAAATTATTGGTAGCATATATCTTATAAAAGGAGATTATAAAAATGCCTTAGATAACTATACAAAAGCTATAAAAAATTATCGAAAATCTGGGTTACTAAAGAAAGAAGCTGAAATATTAAACACCATTAGTATTGCTTATAGCTCACAAAAAAAATACCAACAAGCAATAGATATACTCAACGAAGAATTAAAAATAAGGCGGTTTTTTAAAGACATTCAAGGAGAAGCAGATGCACTTTATTCCATTGCAAAAAATCAACGCAAACTAGAAAACCTAGAAACCTCCCTAACCAACATCGATTCAGCAATAAAAATCGTCGAAAACATCCGCACTAACGTCCAAAATCCAGACTTACGTACATCCTACTTCGCCACAGTCCAAAACTACTACAAATTCAAAATCAACCTATTGATGGAACTCCACAAAAAAGACCCATCAAAAGGATACAATGCAATTGCAATTGAAACCAGCGAAGCATCCCGCGCTAGGGGACTTGTAGAACTTTTAACCGAAGCACGGGCAAATATCCGCAAAGGTGCAAATCCAGAACTTTTAGCAGAAGAAAAACGCTTACAAGATTTAATTAATGCGAAAGAAAAAATACGCTTTGAAATTATTAATACTGAGAAGATAAAAAACCCAGTTCTTAAAGCCAACGCTGACAAATTACAAACAGAAATTGACGAACTTCTCAACCAACAAAAGCAATTAGAAACCAAGATTCGCCAAAGTAATCCTAAATACGCCAACCTCAAATATCCCCAACCGCTAAAGTTACCGCAAATTCAACAACAACTTGATAAAGATAGCCTACTTTTACAATACTCCTTGGGTGAGGAACGCAGTTTTTTATGGGTGGTATCTCCCACTTCCCTCGACACTTACGAACTTCTCAAAAAGTCAGAGATTGAAAAAACCAGCATTAATTTATTTTGTTTAATTAGCCAAAACAGTTCTAAACCACCTTCAGCGACTGGTAAGGAAAATCCTTGTCAAGATACAAAAAATATCAAAACTCGACACATTGATTTAGCAGCAGAGGAATTGAGTAAACTTGTGCTGGCACCCGTGAAAGATAAGTTAGGTAAAAAGCGGTTAGTTGTTGTTGCTGATGGTGCTTTGCAATATATTCCCTTTGCAGCTTTGGCTGATTTAACTGCTCAACCAATTTCCAAACAAAAGAAAGACAAACTACCAACGAGCGCAGAAGTCACATCATCCGATAACAGAGGTGGTGGTTTAATTCCCGAAATAGATAATCTACCTCCGGCGACAAGCTCGAATTACCAACCGCTATTTATCAACCATGAAATAGTTAATCTACCTTCCGCGTCAACCATCGCAATTCAACGTCAAGAACTCGCAAATCGTTCATCAACAAATAAAAAAACCTTAGCGATTCTCGCAGACCCAGTATACAACGCTGATGATGCCAAGATTCGTTTGCAAAACGCCCGTAACAAGGAAACAAAACCAAAACCATCCGATTCTCTAGGTATAGAACTAGAACGTTCTGCCCTCAAACGTTCTGCTGATATTCTCAATCGTTCAGTTTGGAATCGACTTCCCGGTACACGTACAGAAGCTGAGACGATTTTAAAACTAGTACCTAAAGAAAACAGCTTGGAAGTTTTCGATTTTGAAGCTAACTATAATTGGGCTACCAGCAGCGCTTTAAATCAATTCCGCATCTTACATTTTGCTACCCACGGTTTTGTTAACGATGCTAACCCAGAGTTATCGGGTATTGTCCTTTCTTTGGTAGATAAACAAGGTAAAGATATTCGGGGATATCTGCGTTTAGGAGACTTATTTAACCTCGATTATCCCGCCGATTTAATCGTATTGAGTGCTTGTGAAACCGGATTAGGGAAAGAAATTCAAGGGGAAGGATTGGTGGGATTGACAAGAGGACTAATGTATGCAGGTGGGGAACGGTTGGTAGTGTCGCTGTGGCAAGTCAGCGATGAAGGTACAGCAGTATTTATGCAAGAATTTTACAAGGAAATGTTGCAGAATGGCAAGTCCCCGAACGAAGCTTTGAGAGCGACACAGTTGAAGATGTGGAGTCAGGATAAATGGCGCAATCCCAATTATTGGGCGGCTTTCGCGTTTTTGGGTGAGTGGCGGTAAAGGCAAAGAATAAAATGCTAAAATTCATAGCAGTAAATGAGGACTGGCTTAATGAGTCCATTAGTTGAAAAAATATTAAGTGAGATTGGACAATTGACTCCATTCGAGCAATTGATGGTAATGGGGCATTTAGTAGAACAGATGAAGAATAATATTACCAAAGCCCCAACTAAAGCTAAGTGGAGCGACTTAAAAGGTATGGCTCCCTATCCGCTTTGCGGTGAAGATGCTCAAGAGTGGGTTTCGCGAACTCGACGGGAAGGGAATGAGCATCGAGAACATTTGTTGCGGGCAAATGAATGAATATTAATGATGCATTAGCTGGAGTTTCTCACTTATTTCTCGACACAGCACCCGTAATTTATTTTGTAGAGCGCAATCCACATTTTGTTCATTTAGTCGATCCAATTTTTGAAAGATTAGAGAATGATATTACAGCCGTAGTATCCCCGATCACTTTGGCAGAATGTTTGATACATCCGCTACGTTTAGGATTAGCAGATTTAGAACAGGCTTTTGTTGATGTAATGCAGCATGAAGTTGTGATATTTGTAGATATGAATTCATACGTAGCACGAGAAGCTGCAAGAATTAGAGTGCATTATAACCTCCAACTACCTGATGCGTTGCAGGTTGCGGCTGCTTTAATAGCTGAGTGTCAAGCCTTTTTAACTAATGATGAGGCTTTGAAGCGGGTGAGGGAGTTGAGAGTTTTGGTAGTAGGTGAGTTGGAAGTTTAAAAAAGAATATTTTTTTGGCGTTTCAAGCTCTTGCTAATAAAAAAAATATACAGATTTTACAGTATCAAGCAAATACATTTACGTTATAACTACTCCTCAACTTCCGAACGTCCTCTTGCTTGATAAATGCTTGTTCTCAAATCCGTCAGCGAAACATCATCAGCAAAAGCTCCTGCTTGTTGAAGTAAGGTAGAACCAGTACTTTGAGAGGGCAACCAGTCATCAATTGCGACTTTCAAAAATCGACCTTCGCTTTCGATTTTACGACCGGGAATTTTTCCTTGTAAAGCTTGATGCTGTAAAGTTTCTACAGGTAAACGCAAATATTGTGAAACTTCTTCAAGGGTGAGAACTTCGGGTAATGTCACTTGCTCCATAACTGATTTTTAGTTGGATAAGAAGTCGGATTTTTGGCAAGATTCTCTGGTATAACCGATAATTTTTCATAAAAACCCAACTTCTAGGATATTTCTGGGACAAAAAAAACTGCATACCCCCCTAACCCTCAGAAATATACGTAATTACAACCCACATTCCGCACCCTAATCTGTAGTACTCGGTTATCACGGACAATACATTCAAATAAAAAGAATCAAATAATACAAGCAACTATTTTTTTACTTTATTAAACTGCGATCGCTGTACAAAACGAATATCAATAAGTATCAATAAGGGAAGTATTATATTTAAACGAGTATTTATACTGGATACATAAAAAATGTGATATTTCATCTAAGCTTTTCCAGATAAAACTAATGGTGATACATAATAAAATAGAAAAAATAGTATAAAAACTAGGAGGTAAAAGAAATAAAGCTTCTAACTCTAATAATAAATAATTATGTTAATTATTTAAGCTAACATTGATAGTATTTATAGCATTCATTGGGGAAAAAATTGAGTATGAATTTCCTATAATCTGTAAGATTAGAGATTTCTGTATCATTGTTTAAAAAAACAAGATGAATAGATTGAAAACATTGGAATATCCATCTTAACGTAGGGCGCTCTGTAGGCTTACCTAATTGATTTCTAATAGTTGATTTTGATGATGAAAGAGCAGCACGAATTTGTCTTTGTGCAAGAGTATAAACTACAGGGTAAACGCAAGAAAATTTAGATATTATATCAGCTAGAATGTAAGGGAATAG
>JACYMD010000036.1 GCA_015272215.1 Rivularia sp. T60_A2020_040
AACTCCTAACTCCGGTACAGACGTAGCAATACGCCCCGTCTCTACAACTCCTAACCTTTAACCTCTTGAAGCATTTCTCTAAGGCTTTGTCGCCAATGAGGTGGATAAGATTCCATAACAGTGGATATTTTGCCACAGTTGAGAACTGAATAGTTAGGGCGAGTTGCGGGGGTGGGATATTCCTTCGTCGTAATGGGGATGACACGCTCAACTTTCAAAGGAAAGCCTAGCTGTCTGGCTTCTTCAAAAATGGCGATCGCAAAATCATACCAGCTAGCGACACCGCTGTTTGTATAATGATAAGTGCCGGTTTTTTGTGGACTGTTAACGAGTGCGGCTATGGTTTGAGCAATGTTTTTTGCCCAGGTAGGGCTACCAATTTGGTCATTAACTACTCTTAACTCTGGTTTTTGCGAGCCGAGACGGAGCATGGTTTTGACAAAGTTACTTTTGCCAAATGAGCCATAAACCCAAGCTGTACGAAGGATAAAATGGTTGCTACAATTTGAGCGAATTGCTTCTTCTCCTGCTAATTTGGTTCTACCATAAACGCTTAAAGGATTGGTTGGATGATTTTCCTGGTAAGGAAGACTACTTTTACCATCGAAAACATAATCAGTGGAAATATGAATTAAGCAAGCTCGTAATTTTTCCGCCTCTTGAGCGAGAATCTCTGGGGCTAGACTATTAATTGTGTGAGCTAATTCAGGTTCACTTTCGGCTTTGTCTACCGCAGTGTAAGCAGCAGCATTGATGATGATTTCTGGTTGCTTTTCTCGAATCAAGTCTCGGAGAGTTTCCGGTTGAGCAAGTTCGATTAGGGGACGTGCTAGTGCTGTTAAATTACTACTAGTTTGAAAAATTTTTTGTAATTGAGTACCAACTTGTCCTTTACAGCCAATTAGCAAAATTTGTTTACTCATTCGATTTATAATAATTTATCTTGAGAGTAAGATTTGCTTACTGTCTAAAATTTTATCAATATAAAAAATAAAAGTTTAAGCATTTCTATACATCTAAACAATTAATTTAATTTATTTATTAACTAAATTAATTAAATAAATAAATAAATAAATAAAAGTCCTGTTTTATTGCCCGTTTTTCCTCTCGAATAAAGTTTTTTAACTATATAACTATTTAGAGAAACAGTTGAGGTTTTATTTTTAGCGACAAATAAACTTAATAGATGAAAACCTTAAACCATAGCATCATTTGATATTTTGCAAATAAAAAATAATCAGTGTTTAGAAATACTTATAATTTATACCTATTTAGTTTAGTATTTATTTTCATTGAATTACTTTAAAATCCTGTAGATAGCCGATAAATTGGTAGTTTCAGACAAAAAGAACATATAGTCCTAGAAATACTACTTATAGTAGAGGACAAAATTTACCGCGCTAATCTTGCTATAATCTTCACTAGTATAAATAGTTAATTTTTTCTTAAAAACTTAAAGTCAAAAGCTTTATGTTTTAGCCACGTGGTATAGGAACCTTGACCGAAAGCAAACGTTTGCGATGTTTTTTTTGTGTTGTTCCCTAATAAACCTATGCCTATTAATTTATTTGATGCGAATTTTTATCGCTCAGCTAATTCAGACTTGAATGGCTTGAGTGATAATCAAGCATGGTCACATTTCAAAAACTACGGCTTAGAAAATGGTCTGGAGTTCTCATCGTTAATCGATTTAGATTTTTACCGTGCTAGTAACAGCGATTTAGCTGATCTGAGCGATAGACAAGCTTACGAACATCTAGTAAATTATGGTGTTAGTCAGGGGCGGAAATTTTCTGCACTTACTGACCTAGAATTTTACCGCGAAACTAACACTGATTTAGCTAATTTAAGTAACGAAGAATTATTTGACCATTTGAAAAATCAAGGTATAGACGAAGGACGTTCGTTTTCACCCTTTTTCAATGTTAAATATTATTTAGCTGATAATCCTGATATCGCTCAAACTGTGGGAAACAGTTATAAACAAGCATTCAATAATTTTGTAATTGAGGATTGGAATCAAGGAGATTCTTTTTCTCCAGCTTTTGATGCACAATTTTATAAAAATGCTTATACCGACTTAGCGGCTAGTTCATTCGATAATAAACAGCTTTTAGAGCATTTTGTGCTTAAAGGTTTAGATGAAGGAAGAGCATCAGCACCGGGATTTGATGTCAATTATTATCTGAACAATAATCCTGATTTGCAGCAAGCTGGTTTAAGCTTCACAGATGCTTACAAACACTTTGTCAGTGTAGGTTTGCGTGATGGATTTGCGGCTAGTGAATATATAGAAATCGACTACGCTGGTAATACCTTAGATACTGCTCGCACAATAGCTTTAGACTCTGGAGAAATAATTTTTAGAGACTCTGTGGGAAATTCTGACATTGAAGATTTTTATCGTTTGAATTTGAATAATCCCAACAACAAACTTGACTTATCAATCAATGGGTTGAGTGCGGATGCAGATTTAGAATTACTCAACAGTAGTGGTGAAATCATCGCTCGTGCGGCTAATAGCGGTAATATCGGCGAATCTTTGAGTATCAATAATTTAGAAAATGGTGCCTATTACATTCGAGTTTTACAGGGAATAGAACCAACTAACACCAACTATAATTTGAGTCTGTCTGTGGCTCCAATAGAAGCTCAACCGGATGTGATTGTTTTGAGTGAATCTACACCTGTACCAGCTACACCCATATCTCCTGAGCCTCAATCTGCATCAGCTTATAGCAGCAATCCCTTGCTCAATGAAGTTGTGAAATTGACAAATGATTATCGTACTGAACATGGTTTACAGCCTCTAACGTTGAATATGGAGTTATCTAAATCGGCTCAACTACACAGCGAAGACATGGCTGTAAGTGACTTTTTTAGCCATACAGGTTCTAATGGTACTAGAGTTAGCGATCGCACTAAATCGGCAGGTTATCAATCTCCTTATGTCGGTGAAAATATTGCCGCAGGTTACATGAGTGCTGAAGAAGTTGTGAGAGGATGGATGAATAGTCCCGGACATCGAGAAAATATTCTGAATCCTAACTACAAAGAAATCGGCATTGGATATCACTATCTAGCTGATGATACCGGAGAGGTAAACTACAACAGATATTGGACACAGGATTTTGGTGCTGTAGTTTCTACCTGATACTTACACCCCTCCCCAACCCTCCCCTTGTCAAGGGGAGGGTGCCGTTAGTCGGGTGAGGTATTTGCGGTACCTCACCGGCGCTGAAATCTGCTGTATAATTTTTCCGCAACGTCTCATGGTTAATATTTGATTCATATTTGATAACCATCAAACTACATCAAGGAAAAACTTCAGCACTTGCAAAAGCTTGACCAACTGCATCTTTTGCAGAAATAATTGGCGAAGTATCTATTTGCCAATTTATACCCAAATCGCGATCGTTCCACAGGATAGTACGTTCTCCTTGGGGTGCGTAGTAATCTGTAGTTTTGTAAATCACTTCCGCAATTTCAGAAAGCACAACAAAACCATGAGCAAAGCCCGGTGGTATCCATATTTGACGCTTATTAAGTGCGCTAATTTCATAACCCACCCACTTACCAAAATTAGGAGAACTTTTTCTAATATCTACGGCTACGTCAAATATACTACCAACAACTACACGTACTAATTTTCCCTGTGGCTGTAGGATTTGGTAATGCAAACCGCGCAGTACATTTTGTTTCGAGTAAGAATGGTTATCTTGAACAAAGTTGAGATTAATACTCGTTTTTTCAGTAAATTTGTTTAAATTAAAGGCTTCAAAGAAAAAACCGCGATCGTCGTGAAATACTTGTGGTTCAATTATGAGAACATCAGGAATTTCAGCAGAAATGATTTTCATTGGTTTATCATTAACTATTCCTGAATTATCATTCTACTGCTATTTTGTCATAAAATTTATAAAAATTAATTTAAACAAATATTTTGCTGGTTGCTGAATTACAGAAGTCGGGTTTTTAGGATAAATACCTGTAATGTATCTACAAATCTCAAAAAAACCCGACTTCTCAACCCTAGAAATAGATAAGAATTTTACCAGACTTTACCAAGTCTACCTCTTAAACCATCAAAGGTTCCGAAGGTACAAGCCCATATTTTGAGCAAAACTAAATCTGGTTCGTAGCGGATAATTCTAATTATCATATTCATCAGAATTTTGAATCTATGGATAAGACAAAAATGTAACATCCGCTTATTTGATTGACGAGTTTCAAAATAAGTATGATTTCGACAAGCATAGTAGTAACGAGATGGCAAACAAGTAAAAGTTATGATTTGATTATTTATTTTAGATAGTCTATCTTTAACTTGAGAATAATTACCAAGACGATGAGACATAATTGTGTTTTTAACTACAATTACTTCGTAACCTTGATGTCTAAAATTCATGCAATAGGTATAGTCTACTGCATCGAGAAATAAATTTCCTTGAGGAAGTTCGACGGATTTAGCTGCATTTAAGTTAACAAGGGAACCGGATGTAATTACACCATCACAAGGATAATAATCGTTTATTTGTAAGTATTCAGGTTTGGGTACAAATTTGTAATCTTGAAAAACATATCCTGGAAATTCTTGTGAGGTATTAATATCGAGTATTTGAGGAGCAATGATGCCGATATGATGATTTTTGGCGGATAATTCTTGATATTTAGTTAATAAAATTTCTAACGTATTGGGTAGTGGTTGGCTATCTTGATCGAAAAGCCAAATAAAATCATATGCTTTTTCTATAGCTGATTTTATAGCTATTTTTAGTCCTCCATCAACTCCGATATTTTCGGGGTGAAATTCAACTGTAATATTTTGATAGTTTTTTTCTGAGATAATTGGGGTTTGGGAGTTATCTATAATAAATATTTCTGATATTTTATAAGATTGTTTTTGGATTGCTGCGATTGTTTTTTCAAGTGCTTGTTTATCTTGATAAGCGGTAATATAGGCTGCTATTTTGTAGTTAGAGTTTATAAACATAAAATATTACAAATTCCCAATTCTAGAACACGGATTAAGACGGATTACACTGATTTCACGGATTTTATTATTCTTTAGTAATTATTAATTAGCTATTCTCTATTCCCTTTTAATCTTTTAAAATATTGAGAAAAAAACCGCAGAGACGCAGAGTACGCAGAGAAGAAATAGAGGGAGGAGGTAGGTAATTTTCTTTGGAGAAGAAAGTAATGCTAAGAGTGTTTTTATTTTCCATAATTTGCTTGATTTGATTGCTGCAATTTCAGTGTGAGCAATTTGTAGTTCTTGTAATAATATTTGTGGATTATTTTCTTGAGTATAGGAGGGTTGAAGGTATAGTTGGGTTTGATTGAAGCCAAATAGCATTTCAGATGTTTGGTGTTTTTGAGCAATATCAGCAAATTTATGAGAAAAGTATTTAGCAAGATTTAGTGCATATTGATTAGTCGTATTTATCATGGAATTGGGATGTACTCTATATGCACTCAGAACTTTGGGAATTAATTTACAGGAATAGTTGGTTTGAGCTAATTTTAACCAAACATCATAATCATCCCATCCAAACCAACCATATTCAATTAAGTCTGTGGAATATCCTCCAATTTGAAGTAATATATCTCTAGAAAATAAAGCCATTGCATCAATATATGGGTGTTTTACTAATTTTTTTACATCCCATTCATCACAAGATATTCTATTTAATTCTTTTCTAGTATCGTTATCAAATCTACTAATTTCTCCGTAAACAGCAGCATATTTTGAAGTTGTAATTTTGTCGTAAAGAGTAGATAAACAATGAGGATAAATCCAATTATCAGCATCTAAAATAAAGACGTAAGGGGAACGAGCTAGTTGTAAACCAATATTTCTCGCATCGGCTAAACCAGTATTAAACCACTTTTTGATTAAACATATTGGTAAGTTAGATGTTTGTTCTGCTTTTTGCAAATATTCTTCAACTAGGATTGCCGAATTGTCTGTTGAACAATCATCAATTACTAATACTTCTATATTTTCCGGTAAATTAAAAATATCGGATTGAGATACACTATCTAAACATTCGTAAATATATTTTGAGTAATTATAAAGGGTAATTACAACAGTTATACAAGGATTTTGACAATTATCATATGCTAAATTTGATTTTGATTGCCAAGGATTAACACCTTTGTTTTTACAAAGATTAGCAGCCTGTAAGCGCGAAATAAATAATAATCTTTTTTCTTCTAAGTTATAATCAGATGTTTTGATTCTTAAAGGTTGGGAAAATGTAAGTTGTTGATATGTCTCTTGCTGGAAAAATTTCTGCTCTAATTCTTTGTGATTAGCTAATATTTGAGCATGGCGAAAATTTAAATTTTCTTGAATAGATAATAATTGAGATTGTTTTTCGTAATTAATCATTATTTTACATCCTTAAAAAAAACTAATTTACTCCCTTCCCGCTCTATAATTACCTTTCAGCCCTAGGGTGCGGCTCATCTCTTTTTATTTCTTTCCTTTGCGCTCTCTGCGTCTCTGCGGTTTTTTTTTATCGGTAATCTTCTGCTGGGAAGAGAGTAAGTAATTATGTTGGGTTAAACATTTGTAATAAAGGGAGTAGGGAATAATAACTAATCTTCCGAATATCAGAGGATGTTTGAAAAGTACTTTACCTGGCGACTAGAAGTCGCGGCTACACAAGCAAAACCCGCCTACGCGGGTTATTAATTAGTGATACCCCTATTCCCTACTCCCTATTCCCTTTTCAAACCTACAAAATTCTTGATTTCAAACCACCTTTGACGTAATTTCCAAAATTTACTAGTTTCCATTGCTTTAATAATCTGCTGACAATGTTCCCATCCGGAATGGGCTTGTTGTAACTTAATTTGACTGTCTTCCCATTGCTGTTGTATTTGCTGAAGTTGATTTTGTGTTTCTTTAAGTTTTACTCGATATGAATTAAGTTGATTTTCTACTTCTGGAACTTGAATTTTAGTTTGTTGTAACTGACTTTGTACTTTTTCTAATTGTGCTTGGGTTTGCTTTAATTGAACTTGTGTTTTTTCAAATTCAGTTTGTGTCGATTGCAGTTCAATTTTCGATTCTTGTAATTCTATTTGTAAATTATGTTGCTGAATTTGAGATTGACGCAGTTGTTCGTTAACTTCTAAATACTGTTTATGTAAAACTGCATATTTACTTTCTAAACAAACAGGATATCCTCTCACAACAAACTGTAATGTATCCGCATCTTCATCTTGTTCTATTTCCTGAGTAACATTTTTATCAAAATGTGTTTTTTCAACTCCTGGAATTAAATCAGAATTAGAATAAATCGGTAACTTTGTTCGCTCAATGACATCTATAATGTATCCCGAATCTTCAAATAACTGCTCGACTGTTTTACGAGTGAAAAATCGCAAATGAGTATTATCTAAAATACCTAATGGCTGATATTCAAACTTTCCTTGTAATAAAGCAAGCCTAATAGCACCGTGAGCAATGTTGGGTATAGAAGCAATAATATATCCTTGGGGATTCAAGATATTTCGAGTTTCTTCTAATACTTTCCACGGATTACGAAGATGTTCTAAAATATCCCCAAATACAGCAATATCAAATTTTTCCTCTAAAATACTTTCTGATAAAATATCATTCAAAGATACAAAATCTAAATCAGCAACAATCACTTGTTTGCAATATTGTTCAGCAATTTTTGCGGCTTTAGAATTGACTTCTACCCCAATAACTTCACAACCTCTATTAGTCAGTAAGCGAGCAAAATAACCTGTAGCACAGCCAAAATCAATCACACGCTTGTTTTCTCCTATCAAGCGCAACATTTTCTTTAAGCTGCTATTATCATCTAAATCTGTTTCTGATAAATCAGCTAATAAAGGATAATCTTTTTCGCGATCGCAATTCATAATCCACCTGCTGTTATCGGTAAATTTTGCTGCAATATCTTGACGCTTATCGGTGTATCTACTAAAGCGTGAATCCGCTTCCCAGTATCTGGTGGTAATACTTGAAAAACCATCGCGTTATCAATCCAATCAAAAGTCATTGCTGTATAGTTTTCTGCACCTGCTATTGTCAAACTATAGGAATTAGGACGTAATGGTAATTTAAATGTAAACTCAACTTGTAATTTAGTTCCTGCTGTTAATTTTCCGATTGGTTGGTTTTCTTCAATTGTATTACTCCCAATCAGTTCGTTCCCGTTTTTATCACATACGAAAAACCCGATAATACAACCCTGTAACTGTTGATAAACTTGCACTTTTACAACTAATTTTACTTGTTCATTAAATCCAAAAATAGGGCTTTCATCAGCTTGTTCTCCCGATTGATTAAATAACTGAATTTTTTCAATCAGTGCTTTCCGATTTCCTCGACGAGTTGTATTTTGCAGTTGATGATTTTCTTGATTAGGTTGATGAAATAGAGTTTTATTATCATCAATATCAGCTTGTGGAGTAACTAATCCTAATTCAGTTTCTGTCACCAACTTCATGTATTTAATAATTACATCATTAGGAGTTCCACAAGCGTAAATTTTACCGCTATCAATCATTATTGCGGAATTACATAACGTTTTAATAGCACCCGAATCATGAGAAACAAATAACGTAGTCACACCACTATCCATCAAATTTCGCATCCGACGCATACAGCGATGTTGGAATACAATATCTCCCACAGCTAATGCTTCATCTACTATCAAAATTTCCGGTTCAACATTCACCGCAACCGCAAAAGCTAAACGGACAAACATTCCGCTCGAATAGGTTTTTACAGGCTGCTCAATAAAATCTCCGATATCAGCAAAAGCAGCGATTTCATCAAATTTATCTTCAATTTCCTGTTGAGTTAAACCTAATAATCGAGCGTTAAAAAATACATTTTGCCTTCCCGTAAACTCTGGATTAAAACCACTGCCAAGTTCTAACAATGCCGAAACTCTACCCCTAACAACTACCTCCCCGGTGGTTGGTGTTAAAGTACGTGCAATTATTTGTAATAACGTACTTTTACCGGAACCATTGCGTCCAACAATTCCTACAGTTTGTCCTTTTTCTATCTCTAAATCAACATTTTGTAAAGCCCAAAATTGCGAAGTTATGCTTTTACCCGGTAATAAAATTTCCTTTAATTTATCAACCGGATGAGCATACCTTTGGAAGCACTTTGAGACATTTTTCAAACAAATTGCGATGTCTTCACTCATGATGAAGGCTGCTAATTATAAAAACCGACACGTTAACTTATCACCCTGTTTGAAGCTTGTTAAATGCTGCTGTGGTGCCAGTTTTCTATTTATTCCAGTTGATTGTAGATAGTTTTATTTTGTTTGAGTTGCCAATTTGCCGAATTGTTTTATTGTTGAAATATTTATAACTGAATATTTCTCCAAGTGTTAGCTTCAGTAAAGCGGCTAAGATGCTTGACATTTGTAGTTGCTATTACAATATAACGACCAGGGAATTCTTCTTGAAGTTCTTTCCAGTGACTACAGATAATAATATCAATATCTAAACTTTTATTATCTGCTGTCGGCATACCTTGACTGCGAGCCGAAGCCCACAGAGAGGAGGCTTGTATTAATAACGAAAAAGAAACAGGTAAAAAATCGATTATTTCTCTCAGGTCATTTAAATTTTCTAAACTGTGAAGATGAGGCTTTTTCTGAGTTTCCAGAATTAGGCTTCTTCTAACTTCATAATCACATAAATCTGAAGAACATATATAAACGCCTTGAGATAGCAAGCGGTATAACCATTGCTCACAATCGCTTGTTTCACCAATTTTACTGGGATTTACAAGTATTCCTAGTACACCAGAGTCAATAAAAACAATCATGATTGTAAATATAACTTTTGTCCTGGAGACCTTTGTTCATCAATGATTTGCTTAAATTCTTCAAAAAATTCTTCTCGTTCTCTGGCTTCTTCGTCAGACATATTTTGATGTTGTTGTATGCGCTTCGCTAAAAGTGCGATCGCTTTTTGGTTTTTTTGCAGTTGTTGTTCTTTATCCCATCCTGATTGACTAGGATTCGCTTTTTTTTCTTGAGCTAATTCCAGAATTTGTTTCAAAGTTTGAGCATCTGATGATTCAATATTAATCGGGTTAGGATATCCTTCTAAAATTAACTGATAATTACTATTGTCATCTGGAAGCAGAGCGATAAAGCGGGCTATGTTTAATATTTTTCCACTGGGCAATTCGACTGATGTATTCATTTACAAAGTTTTTTTACTAATTACATATCAATTTTAGTATTTTCATTACCAAGTTTTTGCAGTTAGAACCGAAGCCTAGTTTTTTATAGTGAAAATATTAATTTTTAGTATTATGTAATACTTAAGGTTTTCCAAGTTCATAGGATAGCTTGATAGCTATGTTCGATGTTTATCTAGCTATTCAGAAAGTTTGTTCGCAGACCATTCAAACCAATTTACATCTTCTGTAAGAATATCGAGAATTACATTACTATCAACCAATACATTTTTCATCCATCTTGTCTAGTCAACTGCATAATTTCTTCTGTTGTCATTTTTACAGTTGCTTTACCTTGCATCGCAGCAATTAACTTTTTACCAGGGTTAGTTTCAATGGCTGCTTTTTTCAGGTACAAAGCATCTCCCACGATTTCAAATTCTATATCTGTATTTGGTACAAAGCCCAATTTTTCTCGGATGTGTAGAGGAATAGTAACCTGTCCTTCGGATGTAATCTTCATTTTTAGGGATGTGAGTAAGAATATTCTTACTTTTATTCTTACATAAAAAAAATATGTGAATTTATGGAAAGAAATCGATATGTTTGAATGCTGTTCTAGGTGGATCTTTAGCAAATAAGATGGGTGGTGTGAAAATTTGCTAGTAGTTACATGTCAATTTTAGCATTCTCCTGACCAAGCTTTTGGAGTAAGAGCTGAACCGCAGTTTTAATAATGGTTTCATATAGCAAATGTAATGTAAGGTATAGGTATTTTAAGTTTTCTTCGCAACATAATAAAAATCAAAACCCACTAGTGGAGTTATCTCTCTAATCTATAAACTTCATTTATGCTTTTTATATTTTAATGCTGTAATCTTCATGTTTAGATGTCAAATTTATACTATAGCAAGGGTCATATTCGATAAAATTTTTCCAATTATTTTGCATATACTCTGTTTCTTGAATGAATCTTGCTAACTTTTCTGGTGTATCCTCATAACCTCGACTTTTAGATTCATAGTGATACAACACAACGTGTGGTAAATAAATATTCCTGTAACCTTTCTCAACAATTTTTAAGCAGAAATCAACATCATTAAACGCAACTGATAGTTGTTCTTCAAAACCCCCGACTGCTTCAAAAACTTCTCGTCTACACATTAAACAAGCTGCTGTCACAGATGAATAATTATTTACAGTTAATATCTGACCAAAATACCCAGGTGAATTAACTGGAAAATGTTTATGACTATGATTAGCAACCCCTCCAATACCCATGACTACACCAGCGTGTTGAATCGTGTTATCTGGATATAAAAGTAAAGCTCCGACAGCACCTATAGATGTTCTTTGAGCTTGTTCAACCATTGCATCAATCCAGTCGGAAGTCAGAACTTCTGTGTCATTATTTAAAAACAGTAGATAATCTCCCTGAGCTTTTTCTACTCCATAATTATTAATTTTTGAATAATTAAAAGGTATATCAAATTGGTAACATTTAAATCTATCTGGTTCTTTTTGTTGCCATTTAGCAAAAATGTCGGCTGTTTCCTGTTCCTGACTACCGTTATCGATCAGAATTATTTCATAGTTTGGATAAACTGTTTTTTCAAAAATAGATGTTAGACACTTGTCTAAAATTTTACCTAAGTCTCTTGTGGGGATAATAATACTAACAAGTTTATAGTCTTTAATTGTGTATCGAATGATATAATGACCTACCAAGCTCTCAGCCTGTGTAACCCGCCCATCTTCACCTCTTCTAACAAGAGCATCTGCTAATGCGTTCTCTGCTGCTATGACAGCGTATGGCTTTTGATCGGGTTTACTCGCAGCAGATTGAGGATGAATTCTCCAATGGTATAAAATTTTGGGTATGTGAAAGATTCGTGTTGTTTTTTCTGTGAACCTCAGTACCAAATCATAATCCTGGCTTCCCTCATAACCTGTTCTAAAACCCCCGATAGTTTTTAATAGCTCTCGTCGATAGATTCCTAAATGGCAAGTGTACATCCGAGATAAAAATGAGTCAGGACACCAATCTGGTTTGAAAAAGGGGTCTTGAAGTTTACCATTTCCATTGATTTTATCTTCATCAGAATAAATCATATCTGCTTCCGGATGCTCGTTGAGCAGCGAAGCTATTTCATATAACGCATCCGGTGTTAATAAATCATCATGATCTAACAATGCAATAAATTCACCAGTGGCAATTTCTAAAGCTGAGTTAGAACAGCGGGAAATATGTCCATTTTCTGTTCTAAAAATAACTTTAATTCGAGAATCTTTTGCTGAATACTCTTCTAAAATTTTTCTAACTTGATTATCCGATGAAGCATCATCAGCAATACATAGTTCCCAGTAGGGATAAACTTGATTTAATACTGACTCAATAGCTTCTTTTAAAAACTTTGTGGGGGTATTAAAAACTGGCATAATCAAGCTGAACAAAGGTTGATAAGTCAATTCTTCAACTTTAATTGCTTTCTGTTTTAAAATTTCCGGAGTTGGATAATTGTTGTTCAACCACTTTTGATAATTGATGTCATCACTTTGGGGTATATTTGGCAACGCATGACTTGGCACATCTTCATATTTGACTATTTGAATGCTTTTTTGCAATACTTTATTTGCAACGTATGGCAATCCTTTTACTCTATAAATATTCCAAAAGTATCTGACTCTGCTCAACAAATTTTGCTGAAACGTCTGATCTTTTTCGGTTAAACCTAAAATATCTCTAACCCCAAACCATCGCGATCGCAATTTCCAGAATTTACTACTTTCCATTGCTTTGATAGTATTTTCTAATAGTTTGAGTTCTGCCTGGGTTTGTTGCAGTTGCAGTTGCGATTGTTCAAGTTCTGTGTTATTCGCTGGTAATTGAGACTGTGATCGCGCCAGTTCAGCTTGAATTTGTTGCAGCTGTAATTGAGACTGCTCTAGTTCCAAGTGTGTTTGTTGTAACTGCGATTGAGACTGCTCTAGTTTAGCTTTAATTTGTTGTAATTGAGATTGCGATCGCTCGAATTCACCTTGCGTTTGTTGTAATTTTAATTG
>JACYMD010000084.1 GCA_015272215.1 Rivularia sp. T60_A2020_040
AGACGTTATATATAACGTCTCTACATTACGTCGGTAGACAAACAAAACCCATCAAAATTAATGCAATAGACTACTACACCCTCATAACGTATGTACATTTTATGTTTGTGAATCTTGCAATTTTACTTGTTTTCCTTTCTCATCAGTTCGATAAATTAACTCACGCTCTCCGTCGGTAACTACAACTTTCCAACCAGGAACTATTACTTGAGCGCAAACTGTATCCGATTCGGCTAAACCTAAACAACTATCTCCCCAACTTTGTTTTTCTACTTGAGTTATCCGCAGTGCAGCTACGGGTTTACTCACACGTTTTGTAGCATCGGATAATACTGCGCTTTTGACTTCTGAAGGTAATTCATTCACTGTTGAATCATCTTTTGGAGAAGGTGTTGGAGTTGTTTCAATTTCTGGAGAAGTTGTCTGATTATTAGTACAGGAAGTTGTAGAAAATACTAATAAGCAGATAGTAAAAGCGAGTGTAATTGTACGAAGTAAATTTAACCAAGGATATTTCATTTTAATTTTTTAGAACTAGAACAGTTCTAAATGATTCGTGAATTAGTTTATATTAGTAATATTTTTATTGGTATTTTATATTAAGTACTAAAATATTTATTTATATAATTACTACTCAGTTAGATACCTGTTCCCTTTTCCCTATTCATTACCTCAATAAGAACAAAAAGTCAAGCTACTAAATCTAATATCCGATGAGCCATTTCCAACTTGGAACACATGGGAATCTCAACTTCTTTCCCTTGCTTATCTATATATATAGCTTTATTCGTATCGCTGCCGAAACCGCTACCAATTTGATCTATAGGATTAGCAACAATTGCATCTAAATTCTTTCTTTGCAATTTCTCATAAGCTGGAGTCACTATATCCCCAGTTTGAGCCGCAAAACCAATTAATTTTTGATGCTGTTGCTTACAACTCGCTAATTCAGCAATAATATCTCCTACACTCTCCAATGGTAAAGCTTCTGGAAGCGCCTTTTTGGGCAACTTCTCCACACTATATTCCCTTGGCTTTACATCCGCCACAGCCGCAGACATAATAATTACGTCCGCATCTCCGTAATACCGCAACATTTGCGATCGCATTTGTTCTGATGTCTCTACTTTTATACCGCGCACTCCCAAAGGTATATCCCAACTTACTGCACCACAAACTAAAGTCACATCCGCACCACGATGCAATGCCGCACGTGCTAAAGATAACCCCATTTTTCCCGTAGCTGGATTGCCGATAAATCTCACGGGATCTAAATATTCTCGCGTTCCTCCTGCACTAATTAATACTCTCTTACCCGTAAAATCTCGTTTTCCCCCAGTTTCTAACAACGATTGTACATAAGCAACAATTTCCTGGGGTTCTGCCATTCTTCCCACCCCAACTCTGTCACAAGCTAATAACCCTTCGGCGGTTTCCATACCATAAAAACGGTCAAAAATCAAAAGTTTTTGCCAATTCTGCTGTACCGTTTGCTGTTCCCACATATCAGTATTCATCGCCGGTGCAAGTAATATGGGGCAAGTAGAAGCTAAAACGGTATTTAATAATAGATTATCAGCCATACCATAAGCTAACTTTGCCAAAGTATTCGCTGTCAATGGCGCAATTAAGATGATATCCGCCCATTCTCCCAACTCTATATGTAGGGGACGAGAGTTAGTTGATTGCCAAAAATTCTCATCAGTATAAGCAGGGTGACGAGAAAGAGTCGCGAAAGTTAAAGGAGCAATAAACTGTTGTGCCGAATCGGTGAGAATTGTTCGTACTTCTACCCCAGATTTAAACAGAGTAGAAACAACTTCACAAACTTTATAAGCAGCAATACCACCGCTAACACCAATTAGCACCCGTTTCAACTTTGGATTAGACATAAATCAATTATCAATTATCAGTTATCAATTATCAATTTCTCATCGCCACGGTTTTCACTCTGGAAGCTGTAGATTAAAAATACATTTTATTCAACAACTTAAAAACCTTACTGAGCAAGGACTTTAAATGATATCCGTTGATAAGTGATAACTGATAACTGATAACTGTATTACGCTTCGTCGTAGGGTTCCAAATCCAAAAGGTGGATATAAGATTCTACTAATTCGGGACGTTGAAACGCGATAGCTCGCAGTAAATGCCAATCATTCAAACCTTCAAAAGCATTACTGTAGTTATCTTGCTCCAATCTAGTAGCCAAGTTATCCACTTGCTCTGGAGTCATGGTGGCAATATCGGTTTTAGAAATTGTCAAAGTCTTCATTTTTTAGCCCCTCCCGTAAGTAGCAACACCATCCAGCCTGGGTTTAACTGTGTTTGACGCAGCCACCCAACCTATAATACTCATTAGTAGACGCAAATTACATGAATTTTCTTCCGGAAATTTACCGTACTTTGTAAAGCTTTTGTAACCTTAATTAAGTAAGGTTGCTGATAACGAAAGTACGTGCGACATCCAGCATTTGAGAACTAATTTGGTGTTCTCCATCAAATTCATGATATTCCAAAGGAACTGCTTTTAATTCTAATGCATCCCGTGTTTTTTGAGCCGCTTGTAAAGGTACAACTCGATCTTGTTTCCCGTGCATGATTAACACTGGGGGTAGAGAATTTGTAGCCGGAGTTGCAATATTTTGGATATCTGAATGTAAATACCCACTCATGGAAATTAATCCGGCTATTGGCAACTTTAATCCTACATCTAAAGTCATTGCTCCTCCCTGAGAAAAACCACTTAAAATTGTTCTTTTTAAGGGTATCCCGGTACTATTTTCTAAGGATTGCAGGTAATCAATTAGCAATTTGCGACTTTCTTCTAACCCTTCATACATATTATTTCTGCTCAAGTCGTACCATGCTCTACCCATAGGAGAATCAGGATGAGGAAAAGGCGCATCAGGGAATACAAAATGATATTCCGGTAATTGTAAAAAAGGTACTATCGATGCTACATCTTCTGCATTAGCACCCCAGCCGTGTAAAATTACAATTAATCCTTTTGCTATTTCCGGAATTTTTGGCGGTATGTCGATCGATTCCAAAGCATTAGCCATCAGTGATCAATTAATCAATCTGTAGTGGGTCTACAGTAGTCTATAGCAAAAAATGGGATGCACGTAAGGTATATGTCGGGTTTTTATGACTGTTATAAGTGTGTTACGGATAAGCTAAAAAGCAGCTAAATTATATATTTGGGCGGGCAGGGATGCCCGCACTACAAGAATTACTCCCCCGAACCGCTTTAAGATTACCTTTCACCCATGGAGGGTGCGGTTCATCTCTTTTTACCTCTTTTCTCTGTGTTCTCTGCGTCTCTGCGGTTTCTTAATCGGTAATCTTCTACCGCGAAGGGAGTAGAATAATTTAGGTTATGTGATTTAAATGCACAACAACTTATTTATGCCAAAAAGCCGACGAATATGATTGGTGAGGAATACTCAGGTTAATCGTTAATATTTATTAAATGCCAACTTTGGTCTAAAATATTCTTTTGCAAGCTCATAAATTCAAATTGCAGGAAATTTATCAATTATGGCGCGTCTCGCACTGCTGAGTGTATCTAATAAAACAGGTTTAGTCGAATTTGCTCGAAGTCTCCAAGAAGAGTTTAACTTTGAATTTATCAGCAGTGGAGGTACCGCTAAAGTTTTACAAAATGCCGGATTAACTGTTACTAAAGTTGCCGATTATACAGGCTCACCGGAAATTTTGGGTGGACGGGTGAAGACTTTACATCCGCGAATTCATGGCGGTATTTTAGCACGACGAGATAATTCTCAGGATATTACGGATTTGCAAGATAACCAAATTCGTCCGATTGATTTGGTGGTTGTAAATCTTTACCCTTTTACCGAAACTATTGCTCAGGAGGGTGTTACTTTACCCGAAGCTATCGAACAAATCGATATCGGTGGTCCGGCAATGTTAAGAGCATCTGCAAAGAATTTTACCTATCTTACAGTATTATGCGACCCGCTACAATATACAGAATATTTACAGCAGTTACGTCAAAATCACGGTGAAGTTTCTTTAGAATTTCGTCAACAGGCTGCTTTAAAAGGATTTTTACATACTTCTGAATACGATCAAGCCATTTCATCTTATTTAAGCAATCAAGTTTCTCAAAATCAAGAAACAAAGCAACAATTTAGCATTTCTGGAACACAAGTACAATCACTACGATACGGAGAAAATCCCCATCAAAATGCTGCTTGGTATTATACAGGAACGGCTAAAAGCGGATGGGCTGCTGCAACTAAATTACAGGGAAAGGAACTCAGTTATAACAATTTAGTTGATTTAGAAGCCGCTAGACGCATCATTACAGAGTTTTCTGATACTCCCGCAGCAGTAATCCTCAAACATACTAATCCTTGTGGTGTAGCTTTGGGAAATACTCTGTTAGAAGCTTATCAAAAAGCTTTTAATGCTGATTCAATTTCTGCTTTTGGCGGAATTGTCGCTTTAAATCAACCTATTGACGCAGCGACAGCAACCGAATTCACAAAAACATTTTTAGAATGCGTAGTTGCACCAGGTTGTGAAGACGATGCTCAAGAAATTATTGCCACTAAATCCAAACTGCGGGTATTGATACTACCAGATTTACAAAGTGGAGCTAAAGAAGCTATTAAAGTCATTGCAGGTGGTTTTCTCGTGCAAGCCGCTGATGATATTTTAACCGAGACTAATAAATGGCAAATAGTCACCGAAAAACAGCCCAATCAAAAAGAAATTGCAGAATTACTTTTTGCATGGAAAGTTTGTAAACACGTTAAATCAAACGCTATTGTTGTCAGTTGCGATCGCACTACTTTGGGAGTGGGTGCAGGGCAAATGAACCGAGTTGGCTCTGTGAAAATAGCCCTCGAACAAGCGGGAGAAAACGCAACAGGGGGATTTCTTGCTAGCGACGGATTCTTCCCTTTCGATGATTCAGTTAGAACCGCTGCTGCTGCCGGAATTAAAGGAATTATTCAACCGGGGGGAAGTTTAAGAGACCAAGATTCGATCCAAGCTGCTAACGAACTAGGCTTAACAATGGTGTTTACTGGCAACAGACACTTTTTACATTAAAATTACATTGAGCAGATTATACCATAAAAATTGAGAATTTTTGCAAATTGTTGTCTAAAATGCTTTTCATTTCAACAAACTAGTGCTAATCTATATTTGTGTGTGTGTGAGGAGCAAAGTGAAAAGCGTTTGGGGTGGAAACACGGCAACACTCCCAAGCGCTTTTTGCTTTTTAATTTTATTAGTCATTTGAGCAAGATCAGTCCAATTTTCAAACTGTCACCCAACATACTTGTGTATTCATAGATGTAATGCTAAGGTATGGTTGTGTGTGAGGAGCAAGTGATAAACGAAAAGCGTTTGGGGTGGAAACACGGCAACACTCCCGAACGCTTTTTGTTTTTTCAATATTCAGCAACCAGTATTTATAATTACCGTCGCCATAATTCCCCATCTCCCAACCTCTTCAATCTTCATCCAAAGCGGGGAAAGCTTCGTCAATAAGCCATAATCGATCTTTATTTTCAACAAACCAAATCCGAGTTTCGGGAGTTAGCTTTCCCCAGATATACTCAACAGGGATGTGAGGGGAAGAATATTGAAACTCCTCACCGAGTAATCGCAGATTGGAAGCAATCGCATCGGGAATACCAAAATCATTCCAATCGATTTCTCTTTCAATTCCACTAATTCCTTTGCTGGGATCAAAAACCAATTGTGCAGTTCTAATCAAGTCAGCAAAGTGTACTGGCTTTAATCTGTAAAGTTCTTCAATTCCTAGTGCTTCGTTATTTTGAGACATGAACACTCTTAGCAGTGAATATTTACCGTTTTATAGAATTTACTGCAAGAGATTTCCCGATTTTAATTTTAATCTATTACTTATATTTTAACCTAGAACAGCAATATTCAATCAACTGATATAATAACCGAAATTTTTGGGAATCCTAAATTTATAGATTGAATTTATCTATCAAGTTTACATATTGCTGGCAGTTTCTTAGTGGTGACTGTATGCCGATTACATTAATTTTGATTATAATTATTGCAGTTATTTTTACGTTATTAATTAATAGAAACCGTCGTCGTGTTGGAAATGGCAATTTGCTGTATCGATCCGATGGAGGATGCAAAGCACTGCGACACAAGTTATCGCAAAAGGTAAATCGGGATGTTGCCGAAAGATTGATTCGTTTAGAGAAACGTCAACACCCCGGAAAATCGGAACGCTGGTATCTAGAAAAGGTAATTTACGATTTACAGCGCGGACGTTGAAATCCTAAGTCGTTGTTTTCTAACATATGATTCTGTGCAAAGCTGAGTAACTATCAAATGGCATAATTAACCAGCAATTGAATTTCTCCATCGCACGTTTGTTAGGTACTTAAATATCATCCAACCTTTACATTTTTCCAATCTGCTCGACTCAGTTGATAAACGAAACAGTCATCATCACCAAACCATCGTTGCTCGACAAAATTAAAGCCAAGACGTTCATAGAATCGGTGAGCGCGAGTATTGTTGGCAAGTGGATCGATTAATATAGCTGTCACAGCCGAGTCTGCGAAACATTGGTCAATTGCCATCTGCATCATTTTTGTTCCATAGCCTTTGCCTAAATCGGTTTCTTCTCCAATCCAGATATCAATAGCGCGAAGATTCGCCGTTACATCACCCCAATAATGGCTATCCTCCCGTGCCGGATCGATAATTTGGATAAATCCAATGGGGCGATCGCCTTCTATGGCAATCAATTGCTCCCTCCAATCGGGGGTGCGCTTAAGTTCCACCTCCCAGCCCCAATCATCGTTAGGATCTGAGGCAATTACATGAGGTTGCTCATCCCAGTGTCGCAGTAGTTCCAAATCATCGAAAGTCGCGGGACGCAGGTTAATCATAATCATTCTATCGGTTGATTATATTTAATAAGCTTTATATTACAATGCAACACAAGTAACTTATCATGGTGTCGTTGGGCAGGAAAAATGCTTAAGAAGCTTATAGAACTAAGAAAGATGTACTTCAAGCTCATTTTGTAAATCGTTAAGTTGGATAATTTTTATTTTCCTTGCTTTGATTTAGAGAAAGAATTTTTAAGTACATCGTAACTACTTTGTATTCGCGATCGCTCTTCCCATATATTCCCACAATGGGCGATCGCCGATACCCCGACTAGCTGTTTCCACTTTTTCCTGCTGATACATAGTATTCAAGGATTGCTCGATTCCGGGATTTCCACCAGTAAATTCAGCAATCAATTCTTGCCAACGTTTAGCTATATTTTGCACCGATTCGCTAGTTGGATCTGTACCTTTTTCCATTTCTGCACGCGCTTGTGAAAAACCAAGTTGTCGCAGGGATATGATTTGCTGCAACCGGACAATATCAGCTTCTGCATACAAACGATAATCAGCCTCTGTGCGTCCAGATGGTGATAGCAATCCAATTTCATCGTAGTAATGTAAAGTCCGAACTGAAATGCCCGTTTGTTTGGCAAGTTTTCCTATTTTCATCGTAGTAGATTGTATATTCATACCATAATTGATTTGATAAAAATTTCAAGACAACTTGATACTAAACCCTGACGTTACGTTAGAGTCAAGGGGTTTGAAAATATTGGGATTCAATTAATAGTATTTATAAAAATCTGTACATTAGCTCGCCATGTTATACAGGATTCGTTTCCTTACCCTTATAGATGAGTTTTTTTATGGGAAATGCTATATCAAGCGCTTTTCGTTCCACCTGCAACTAAACCGTTTCCTAAAGAAATAATTTACTAACCTGTTAACTTTGCTTCTGCAAATATTCTTCATATTCAACTTTGAATTCCCGTGCATTTTGAAAATCAACAGAAAGCTGTGAAAGTGCTTCCACAATAGCAACTTTATCTGTTTGTGCTAAAGCGATAATTCCGGGTTTTTCAAGGATACGAAACTCGTTGTGGTCGTGAAAAGTAATCGTTACAATCGTTCCCAGTGAATCTTCTTTTGTTGACTTGATGGTACTCCACATCCAACGCTGTTGGTTCGTTTCTTCTTTGTTTCCCCATTCTCTGGATATACTAAAATCGCCAGGTAATCTAGGTTCTGGATACAAATTAACCTGTTTTAACTGCATATGAATGGGTCTAAATAGAAAGTTTAAATAAACTCCATAAGCCATATCTCCGGCTTTATCAAATACACGCAATAATTTATCGTTATGTTTTTCTATTACGGTTTGCCAGTTTGCAGCGATGTGATTTTCAATGCATTGACTAATTGTAAAAATATCGCTGTTCTTGTTTTCTGTCAAAAACTCTTGTAATAATTTCATGGTTGACAATCTTCCAATTCAGTAGACTTTTAATTTTGACTTATCATCAATGAAAAAGATTGTAAAAAAATGACCAGCGATTTCTTTATAGTACAAGAACAGGGATTTATCCGTAAAATCAGTTTGTATTCCAAAATCATCTGACCTTAATCTGGTAGTAAAATATGACAGGGATGCAGACCCCTTTGTTTGAGATAATCTGTAGGGGTGTAACCAGCAAAACTGCGAAAATCGTGAATAAAATGTGCCTGGTCGAAATAACCACAAGTTAAAGCAATATCATTCCAATTAACATATGTTTTTCCAGCCGAAAGAAAAAGGATTCGTCGCAAACGTTGAATACGACAAAACAATTTGGGCGTTAATCCCACACAATCGCAAAATAATTGTCCAAAATAGCGGTTACTAATCCCAATTTTATTTATTACTTCCTTAACCGTAGGGATGGATGACTTTTGAAACTCACGTAATCCAAAATCAACAATTGGATATTGTGTGCGTGGCTGCATCATACTTAAAAGAAAACTTTCCAAAATCAAAAAACGAGTTTTTACTGTTGGGGTTTTGAGGAGGTTTTCCCGTAATTGTTCGGCATGAAAACTCCACAATTCATCTAAGGATATTACTTGGTTATATAACTCTCTTGCGGGAAGTTGAAAAAACGGAACACTACCACCTGCTTGAAAACGCACACCCATAACCGATATCTGACTATGGTTGTCGATGATAAAGGTTTGGGAATGGATTCCACATATTCTCATGCTGCTTGTACTACCGCATTCCCTACTATTGCGATCGTACAGAGGTATTATATCTTGCTGGAGATTGATAATTAACTCCATCGAGCCAATCGGCAACAAATTCACCCGTGATGAAGGTAGGTTATCACCTTCGCTCAGCCATAAAAATTTGACGAACTCGGATAAAGGCAGTCTTGGAATATAAGTATGGTAAATCATAGTTTTTCCATATTTTTAGAATGAAACACACTTGTTGATACAATTTTAGATTTGCAATGCAAAATCCAGAATTTAATTGTGTCTGTTTACTCCATTTTTGATTAAATTAGGTAAAGCAACAAAGCATAACAGAGGAAATCCATAATGGAAGAAATGGGTTCAAACTTCTATAATAATGAGACGGTATTTGCTACTTATATGCGCCATCGCCAAGGCGCAGACACGCCCAATGAAACCCTCGAAAAGCCAGTAATCTTAGAGCTTGTTTACCCCATTACTAATAAACGTATTCTCGATCTTGGCTGTGGTGATGCCGCGATTGGAAGAGAATTTCTTGACCACGCAGCAGCAAGCTATATTGGTGTTGAAGGTTCACACAAGATGATTGAGACTGCCATCCAGACGCTTAATGGTACATTAGGTGAAGCTATTCTACAGACGATTGAAGATTGGGCTTATCCATCCATAGCGTTCGATATCGTGTTGGCAAGGCTTTCGCTCCATTATATTGCTGACCTTTTGCCAGTTTTTACCAACGTCTTCCGAACACTTATCCCTGGAGGAAAGTTTGTCTTTTCGGTTGAGCATTCCGTAATTACTTCATGCCATCGTGGTTGGAATGCTGGGACACTCCGCCAAGATTGGATTGTTGATAACTATGTTTTGACCGGATTACGGGCTACTAACTGGTTGGGTGGCACCGTAAAAAAATATCATCGCACCATTGAGGACTATTTTGATCTGCTTCAAACCGTAGGATTTCGGATTGAGGCTTTACGTGAAGCGCATCCACAGCCCCAGCACTTTCACGACACAGAAACTTATGAACGACGCAAAAGAATCCCACTCTTCCTCATCCTTGCTGCACGAAAGCCAGAGTAAGCATTCGCTAGAATTTGAGGCTCGTCAATACTTATACCGTACTTGGATGCGATCGCAACTGATGCAGCAATGGCACGAGCAGTAGAATCTTGAACCATAAAAAACAAAGTGTTTATCTGTATACTACAATAAACTACAAACATAGTTATTGCCTTTGCCTACTTGATTTAGTTTCATTTAAGTGTTGTGGTAAAAGTGTAATACAAGATGCTCCAGATCAAAATACTTGCCGTCAATAAATAAAGCATTCCGCTCTAAGCCAAAAGGCTCGAAACCGCGAGACTTGTAAAGCAACGATGCTGTCAAATTGTCTGCGGTGAGTGCGAGGACAATCTGCCGCACGACACCAAGTTCTCGAACATGGGATAATGCTCGATCGAGAAGTGCTGCACCAACACCTCGACGGCGAAATTCAGGCAAAACATACATACTCCACAGAGTTCCTATGTGAGCGCGTTTCGGACGATTTTCGCGGGAAAAGCCGAGCATCCCAATTAGGCGATCGCTGTCATCGAAAGTACCAAAAATACCACTGTTCAAATTATCGTGAGCGCGAAGTCTGGCAGTAAAATCGGTTAACGTCAAACAAGACTCCTGTTCGTAACTCGAAGCAAAAGCTGTAGGTGACTCAAATAGCGCTTGCAGTCGCAGTTGACGATAAGCTGATACATCCTGTGAGTTTAAAAATTGGATTTTCAATTTACTCATGCTCGAAATAATAGTTTTTCAGCAGTTTCTATTTTAATGATGCGACTAATTCCCGAACACGCATTACATCCTCTGAATTAACCAGAGGTTTTCCGTGAGCAAGTACAATTACTGGGTCATTATTAAGAGCATCAATCACAGCTTGAGTTAATAACTGTACATCTGTACACAAATATTTCAAGTACACGCGATTAATTTTGAGTCCCGGTGCGCTACCAGTTAGCCAAAATAGAACCTTGGCGAGAAAGGCGGACGGTAGCGATATAAAATTAGATACCAGTTCATCCAGATAAACGATTGGTCGTCTGCCGTAATTAACAATTGCCAGAGTTCCACCCTTTACCGTTCCTGGAACCTCTCGAAACTCAACTTCTGGTGTAGAGGGTAATTTTGATAATGGAGCAAATGGACGTAATCCTAAAGAATTCAATTGTTTCAATGCGGCAGTTGGTGCGTATGATTGAGCATCAGGATAACGAGCTTGCCATTCAGCTTGACCCAGGTAGTGTCCGGAATGAGGTGCAATCAGTGCGGTAACGCAACCTTTATTGTCAATCGCAGCAAAATCATCTGCGGACATTTGAGTTGGGGGACTAATTACGGCTAAATTGTATTCATCTAGAAGAACGAATAAAGCATTTACTTGACTGTAACCAGGAACGCTATACTCGTGTACCCAGACTCTTGTGTCTGCAATTACTTCTTGCCAAGTCATAAATTTCTCCTTATAGATGGATTGGATGCAGGCAAGATGCCTGCATTACAAGACTTTTGTTTAAATTGGACAAGAAAAAGCATTTTCTTCCGGTTCAGATATTCCTAGGTGGTGGCATTTTGTCGAACTTGGGTAAATCTGGATTCATACAATCCCAAGGTTGAGCGCTGGCTGTGTAAATATCCATCATTGGTTGGAATTTACTAGGGTCATCAAGACAACCTGCTGTAATACCCATAAACTCAGTAATTGATGGTTTGCTAAATAGCCAAGAACCACAGTTCGGACAGAAGCCACGACTGATAATACTGCCACTATCACTCGTTACATCGAAATATTTCACATCTCCGGTAATAGTTACAGCATTACGAGGTACGAGCATCCCAGTCGCAAATGCACTACCTGTTACTCGCTGACAATCCCGACAATGACAATTAACCATGACAATAGGTTCTGCTGTACATTCATAGCGGATATTTCCGCACATACAACCACCAGTAAAAGGTATTTTCATAAAAGTATCTCCTTTAATAATTGTCAGTTATGTTACTTACAAAATTCCGCGATCGCTTCTGCCTTAACCGCATCGAGGGGAAAACTTTGAGGATAAGTGGAAAACATCAGCATGATCCCTTGAAGTGTTGAAGAAAAATAGAGCGATCGCTGTTGGGGATTTTTCCCCCCTAACTGACTAAATATTTCCGTCTGCACTTCAAACTGTCTAGCTTGTTCATCCATTAATTTCTGACTGTATTTCGCCACAATCGGATCGAGCTTGGGCTGACTAAATAGGTTCAGATAAAACCGAAATACTTCTGGTTTCAACCGCACATCGTCTAATGCCCCTTCTATAATCTGCCGAATTTGTGCCGCAGGTGTTGATTTTGTTATAGCCGTATTCATTACAACTAACACATCATTAATCCGGATATCTACTAGTGCAGCTAACACCTCCTCTTTACTCTGAAAATAGTGATACAACAACCCTTTGGAGATTTGCGCTTGTTTGGCAATCTCTTGAATTGACGTAGAATAGTAGCCCTTTTCACAAAATAAACTCAACGCCGTTTTGAGTATTTGTGCCTGGGTAGCGCGACGAATGCGATCGTTTTCGGCTGGTGTACGGGGCATTATTGTTGCTTGTTTAAGGATTTATAATTAGGCTCGACAAGAAGTGTGAGCGCCTTAGATAAAACCCCAATTCTCATGAGCATTAAGCTCCGCTTCTCGCGGCAAGTATTATTCACCTTTTTGAAGGTGTTTTGATCAAACTGCTTGTCGCTATACTCAATATTCTAGTTTATGACTGACCGCAAAGTCAATGAAAACATCAAAGATTTACGATTAAAGTTGTCAAAGGATAATCAGAAATTTTCAAATGCGCGATGTATCACCCGATAGTGAAGTACCAAAACACCGTTGCCATAAATTGTGCTATTGGTAAGCTGAAGAGATGTTTGTTTTATAACCCCTGCAAACAGTGAAATTCCTGAACCCATTAAAAATGGATTTACTTTCAATATTAATTCGTCAATCAAATTTTTCGCAAAAAAGGTACTAGCTAAATTTGCACCACCGCATAACCAGATATCTTTACCAGTCTCACGCTTCAAGTTTTTTACGAATCCAACAGCATCATTAGAAATAAGTTCAACATTTACATCAGGACTTTCATTTATACTGTGTGAAAAAAAGATACTGTTTCATTTGCGGGTAAGGATTTGTGATACCCACCTTTGAACCGACTTCGTAGGTTTTACGTCCCATTAAAACAATATCAAAATGCTTATTTTGTGCTTGGATACCCATTGCATCCCGAAAAGGTGCGGGAAAAGTTTCAGGGTAATTTTCTATTAAACCTGTAATATGCTCACCTTCCTGGAGAAAGCCAGCGAATGAGTCATCTTTGTGAGCAATAAACCCATCAACGCTGCAAGCTACGTAAAGTCTGCCGGGTAGAGTACTCCACCGGCGAGCTTTACGTAATACTTGAGTTCGCGCATATTGATCGACTATACCTGTTGGTTTTGTGGTTGTGTCTGTAATTTGCGTCGATTATATTATATTGCGACTCTGCTGATCGCGATCGCGAGTGATATTGTTGCTGCAAGTGCTGCGATGGTGCGGACATGGTTCCAAAACGTCCAGTTAACAAGGTAGTTAGCCCAGATTGCGTCATCAGTACTACCTGGTTCAACCTTTGCCAGTACTTCATTCATCGGCACATTGAAGGCAATTGTTACTCCTAATGTACCGACTAAATATAATAAACTACCCACAAGCAAATATACCGCACCGGGCTGATGCCATTTTGAAAGTAAAGAGATTAAAAGAAAGATGCAAGCTACAGCTGTTCCCAAAAATACCCCCATGAACAACGGATTAATTACTGTAATATTAATTGCTTGCATAGCAGTAATACCCTGATTTGGTTGAAGTCGAGCCAAAGCAGTCATTACAAAAGTCGAGAAAGCGAAAAACACTCCAGCTATCAATCCGCAACCCAGTACAGCGAAAAGTTTCAATGCAAACATGAAATTTCCTAGAGATTACTGAAAAAAAGCAGAGGGAAGATAGTATATGTTTGTACATTATTTTTGTACATTTTTACCCCCTGACTTCTTTTTAATACACTATGCGATGCTTTTACTTCCGTCGATAGTGCGCTGTCATAAATCTTTGCCATTTCCCATCATCCCCCAGGACGTGGGATGTTAAAACCCGATAATCATCAGTCTTAAACTCGATTGCATCTCTGTACTTTGCCATCTTTCCTTCACCACTCATCGCAGGTCCTTCGGAATCAAGATTTAGAACATTTTGGGTTGCATCTAATTCGCCATCATATAGCCAAAGATGGGTCATCATTGAGCCAATCCATGTACCTACATAACGCTTTGTCTGAGGATTATAACCAATTGTCACCATCGTTGTGGCTACACCACATCCCGGCATATCTCCCTGTCCCTCAGCCACAATCCAGAGTCCATCGAGCGACCGCACGTTCTCTGTTCCTGTAGCCTTTTGGGGAGAATCTTCCTGTTCTACTTCAATCTCATAAGTCCACTCACCAACGAGCTTGGTCAGCCATTGATGTTCCTGTTGCGGTTCAATCTTGATTGATGACTCTTGTTGTACTGTGTTTGTCTCCATTGCTTTGTCTCCTATTTTTGTATGAAAAGCCAGGTACACTTATCTAGATTTTTTCTTTGCTATTAAACAATTCATTAATTCGCTTGTCTATTTCTGCGGATGAGACATCTTCTTGGTGAGTCGCAATCCACCAATGATTTCCGGTTGGGTCTTTTATTCCCGCAGCACGGTCGCCGTAAAATTCGTCTTTTGGTTCCATAATGGAACTACCACCTGCTCGCAATGCATTCTCATAAGTTGCGTCGGCATTTTCAACATACAGGTGAATCATACTTGGCATTGCCTTAATCTCACCCCAAGCTTCGCTCAACATGATCATTGAATCGCCAATTTTCACCTCAGCATTCATGATAGTGCCGAATGGATGCAGGGTACGACGAATTTCCTGGGCTGCAAATCCCCGCTTGAGAAATTCGATTAGGGTTTCTGCTCCTTGCACAATCAGGTAAGGTGTAACAGTACGATAACCTTCAGGAATCGGTTGAACTGCCATAATTTTTACCTCTGTCTAATAGAACAAATGTATTGTATATCCATTGAATTAAATTGTCCACGTAGTTAAACCTGCAAAAACACCTCAAGATAGTCAAAATTGAAGTTTAACTCTGTAATTACACTTATTTCCTTGGGAATGTAGGGTTTGGCTTTAATAAGCTAGCGAATAAATCGGGGACTAATTACGGCTCAATTACAGTCTTCCTGAGAAACAGCATTCATAGTCAATTTGACTGTACCAGGCATTTGTATCTGTGATTGCCTCAAAATAAACCATAACTCTCTTATTCGCTTGCTTTTATTCACGAAAAATAGCAGCTTTAATCTCAACTTTTACCCGATATTTTTTGAATTTGCTGAGTAAATTTATCAGTTTCAGAACCTAATTGCTGGGCTAATTCTAATCCTTTTTGAAAAGCTGCGATCGCTAATTGATTTTCTTGACGCTGGAGATGAATTTTACCTAGAAGTTCGTAAGCATTCATCATGCCGTAAAAATTAGTAGCTCGCTGTTCTGCTTGTAGTAAAATCTGACTAGTTTGTAAAGCATCTTCTGTTTGACCGTTCGCAATATGTAAGGCAATTAATTTTTGTAAAGCTTCGGCAGCACGTACATATTGCTGCAATTCCCAAGCCATGGTATAGGCTTCTTGGTAGTTTTGAAAAGCTGCATCTAACTGTTCGGGATTTTCCTTTGCTAAAGCTTCGTAATTTGAAGCCATTGCTAATTTTAATGCTGCTAATTCTGTAACTTTATTTTGTTGACGGTAAACTAATGATAACTTTTGACGTGTATTTATAGCTTTTTGATGCTGTTTTGTGCGGTCATAAATGTAAGCTAAATCCTTTAAAGATTCTTCAATATCGTTAATATTAGAAACCTGATTAAGTAATTGTTCGTAAGTCGTTGCAGCGGCTGGATAATCGAACCAATCAAGATGAATTTTCGCAATAGTTTTCAGCGTATCTACCTCCTTGACAATATCCGAACTTTCTCGGACAATAATCAAAACTTGGTTATAAACTTCCACAGCTAAAGATGGCGATCGCACTTGAAGATAAGCGTCACCTAAAGCCTGTAATAGCTGTAAATCAGTTGTTTGTTGAGATTGCTTTTGAATTGCCTGTAATCGCTGGGTAATATATCTGATTTGTTGGCGATCGTTTTTGGTGTAAGCAAATCCACCAACTCTTGCAAGTGCTTGAATTTCTGCTAATGTACCTAAATAACGACGCAAGCGTAATTCTCGGTTCCAAGTCGTAAATGCTCCTTCGGTATCACCTGCTTGCAATTTTGCGGTTGCTTCTCGATCGAGTTGATCTAAAGCCTCTGACAAAAAACTTTTTTCCTGTTCACTTAGGGATTGTTGATTCGCTGAAGTTGGTAATAATGGGTCAGGTACGGTAATCTCTAAGGGAGAAGGTGGAAACTTTTTCGGTGGTCTGGGTTTTTTTTCTTTGGCTAATACTAAGGAAGTCCACAGCAAACAGATTGTCAAAGTTGTAGCAATAATACTTAAGCGTCGTAAATTGAGCATTTTCTGAGAATAAACCATAGGAAATCACAATTAAAAATTATCAAAACTATTCAACAACAACTAATTCTCTGACGAATATCTTTGACAAATTCTCCATTAATTTTTTAAATGTACTGGCGTATTTGTGGTGATTTTATCAAACTTAGTTAAACAAGCGGATGTTTACTTGGTAATATACGCTTATATAGGAATCCGGTTTGATTTTTGTATGCCCTTCGGGCACGCTACGCCTTCGCGTAGCGTGGCAAAGCCTTAATTATTTGTGTAGGGAGGCTTTCTTGCTGTCTTGCTTTCTTGCAAGACGCTTTCATGATTCTATTCGATTAAAGTATACTGAGTTTTTTCAATTTTCAAGTAGGATTCCTATAGCTGATATATAAATAATTTCATCCAAATATCCAAAATTTAGATAATGACTCACTCCACAGATATTGCAACCTTAGCTCGCTGGATGGCTTCTGACTTTAGCAATCAAGAACAAGCTTTTGAAAATCCTCCTTTTTTCGCTCACATTCGAGTATGTATGCGTCCTCTACCTCTAGATTTATTGTCTGGAGTCAGTTTTTATGTAGAGCAAGCTTACGATTATATGCTCAATGATCCCTATCGGGTTGCAGTGAATAAGTTAGTTGATGCGGGAAATCATATCGAAATTGAGAACTATAGAGTTAAAAATGCGGAAAAATTCTATGGTGCATCGCGAAATTTAGAACTTCTCCAAACTTTAGAGCCAAATGACTTAGAAAAACTATCTGGCTGTAACATGATTGTAGAATGGACTGGTCACAGTTTCAAAGGAGCGGTAGAACCAGGTAAAAGCTGCATTGTATTTCGTAAAGGAAAAAATACTTACCTTGACAGCGAATTTGAAATGGATGCAGAGAAATTTATCAGCAAAGACAGAGGAAGAGATTTAGAAACTGACGAGCATATTTGGGGTTCAGTCGCAGGCCCATTTCATTTTGTCCGCTGGCAAAGTTTTGCAGACGAAGTAAAAATTAAATAGTCGTTCATTATCCGTTGGCTGCTAACTCTACAGTGTGAAAGTAGGGAACTCGTTCAACCGAGCTTTCCCAAGTTCCATTCGGATAAAGTTTCATCAAGCGGAATCCTGGGGGTTTTCTCTCAAGAGCCAATTTTTTGCTTCCTGGCTGAAACTGAATGCAAGTTGAAGGAGTTCCCAAATAATCAACTCCTCTTCGCTGAGTGTAAAATTCTTGGTGTATATGACCAAATAATACTAATTTAACTTGGGGATATTTGTCCAAAACCGCAAAAAATTCTTCGGAGTTTTGCAATTGGCTTTTATCTAACCAGCGAGAATTTACCTTAAACGGAGGATGATGTATTGCTACTGCTGTTGGTTTATCAACAATTGTACTTAACTGTAAATCCAGCCATTTTAAAGTTTCCTGACGCAAATAACCATGTACTTTACCAGCGACAGAGGAATCTAACAATACAAAATTCCATCCCCCACGTTCAAAACACTTGCGTCGAGAAACCAGCCCCATATTTAACACTTCACTCATTGTCGCGTAATTATCGTGATTTCCTGGTAGCCAATAACTAGGAAGAAATAACGAACTGATCAAATTTTGTAGATTGGAATAAGATTGCGGGGTACCGTCACCCGATAAATCCCCCGTCAATAATAATAAATCAAGCTCCTCTCGAAGTTTTTTTAAGCGCTCGATAACTGCATGGAAAGAATCCATCGTTGGGATTCCCAAGAGTTGTTGCTGTTCTGACGCAAATAGATGCATATCCGTTACTTGACCGATGGTTATCGGATAAACCTGCTTCATCTTTGATGATACCAATCTAAGAGTCTTAATATCCAATTCTCCTTGTTAGTCATAACTTACTTATGTGATAGTAGCTAATGTTTTTTTAGCAACATACTTATACAGCCAAGCTTCTTTTTTGTTAGGTAATGTATATTTACTTATTTGTGATTTTTTTTAAGTAATAACCGAGAGTAAGCTTTAACATCTTATACTAATTTGGCTTTTTTGAATGTTTTTCATCTATCCTAAGACATAGAAAAATATTTTTTATGCTTTACAGTACTTATGCCTTAAGAAGTATAAATACTGTTTTTACGAAGAAAAATATGTATTCTACATAACCGAAAATCCTAGCATAGATGTAGGTTAATGCAAGTCTGGACGGATAGCGTAAAACATGGTAATGATTTTGCTCTAAGGTTAAAGGTTGTAAGTTGCTACTCCCTATGTAAACGAAATATTTAATTAAATGTTGTCAGCAGTATTTAAATACAACCGTAAGAATTTAAAAGTCTTTAATAAAATAATCTACGGGGGGTAGATTTTTAGATAAAATATTGGTAAGATAATAAATCGTAAATGCGGCGACATAGCCAAGTGGTAAGGCAGAGGTCTGCAAAACCTCCATCCCCCGGTTCAAATCCGGGTGTCGCCTTTGTTAATATTCCGTTGTTTCCCCCTCCACAAGCACCTTCTAGCTTCGAGGAGTGGATTCTTCCTTTGTACCATTTTAAGTCAAATTGGGTAGAATCAACCCACGATTTTAGGCACAAATTTAGTCCAAGTTTTAGCTACCATTTAAAAGTTGAGGAAAACTACTCATCTGAGTGCTGCGTATTTATCCGTTTGAAATTGGGTGACATCTTCTATAAAAAACAGTCCCTTAAAAACTTTGGGGTAAATTTTTATGGTTTCTTCTACACGAATCTTCAGCCAAAAAATATCTTGAAATTCTTTTATGGAAAAGTATAGAAGACGGCAGTTGATAAGAGCAGGTAACGAAATCGTTCAACTTGCCTATCAGACAGAAGTTGACCTACCACAGATACTAGATAATTCCGAACAAAAAATTTTTCAAATTTCCAATCAAAGACTTTGCTCAAATATCGAACATAACAGTACAATCGCCCTTGCTGCTTATAAAGAGATAGAAGAAGTTAATCCCATCTATTCAACAGGATTCAGTCAATTGGATGAATTGATAGTGGGATTTGAACCAGGTACGCTGACTATAGTTGCAGGTAGACCATCAATGGGTAAAAGTGCCATCTCTTTATGTCTTGCACTCCAGATGATATTAAGCCATTCTCTTCCCGTAATATTTTTTTCTTTGGAGATGACTAAGGAGCAATTGGAGTATCGCTTATGGAGTTTAATCAGTATTGCTTCCGATTGTAAAAATTGTGACCTGATTCCGATACAAAGCGATCGCATTCGCAGACACCGGGCTTTTATGGAAGGCTTGGCTGATTGGGAATTTAGCAATATAACTAAAATTGTTAATATTGCCTCAACTCTGCCACTCTACATTAGCGATCGCAGAGGAATTACTGTTTCTGATATTGCTCACGAATGCCGTCAAATTAAAACTAAGAAAGGAAAAATAGGTTTAGTGGTAATTGATTACCTACAGATGATGGCGGAAGATTCAAGTGCTAATCGCAGTTATGAATTAGGGGGAGTCGCAAGGGGACTTTACAAAATGGCAGGCGATTTAGAAGTTCCCGTATTAGCACTTTCACAAATTAATCGGGCTGTCGAAAGTAGAATAGTTAAACGTCCAATAATGAGCGACCTTACAAGTTCCTTTTCATCCAAAACTATTTCATATACAATAACTTAAGAATAATTAATCTGGTGCTTATATTACTTCCTTTTGACTCTTTTAATAAAATAAAAACTACCAACTGAACCAGTAAATCCACTCATCAATAAATATACAATATTTTTATCGTTAATACCAAATATTTTAGCGGCGAGATTACCTATTAAGACACCTACCAAAGCGATTAGTAGAAGTACTAGCGTATGGAACCATGTCTCGTTGGTAAATTTCATAACGTATTGACCTCAACATTAAGTAAGTGGACGAGAATATTTGTAAGTATATAACTAAAATTTTGATACCATAATCGCGTTGTAATTTTATAACTAATTTTGTCTAATCTGCACGACGAGAACACCACGATTACTTTGGTTTATTATACATCATTCAGAATTTACCGGAAAAAGCAAATTGTTTTCTTCTATTTTTGATCGACGTAACAATGTATTTGTAAAATAATTCAGAAGAACCCATTTCATCTTCTGTAAATGAATAAAATAACTCTATAGCAAGTTCTTTTTCATCCAAAACTATTTCATATACAATAACTTAAGCATAATTAATCTGGTGCTTATATTACTTCCTTTTGACTCTTTTGGTAAAATACAAACCAACCGGAAAACCAACAAACAAAGGTATTAGCAAGGTTACAAGATTATCTTCCTTAATACCAAATACCTTTTCAAGGATGAATTTACCTATGAAGGCACTCACAAAAGTAATTAGTACGAGTGCTATCATATGGAACCATGTCTCGTTGGTAAATTTCAGAACGTATTTACCTCAATATTAAGTAAGTGGACGAGAATATTTGTAAGTATATAACTAAAATTTTGATACCATAATCGCGTTGTAATTTTATAACTAATTTTGTCTAATCTGCACGACGAGAACACCACGATTACTTTGGTTTATTATACATCATTCAGAATTTACCGGAAAAAGCAAATTGTTTTCTTCTATTTTTGATCGACGTAACAATGTATTTGTAAAATAATTCAGAAGAACCCATTTCATCTTCTGTAAATGCTTTTAGGTGAACTTATTGAATGATAAGAATATTTAATGATTTGATAGTTACTATTAAATAATCGAAAGCATCCTAATTATGAAAAATGATTTGGGGGTGCTGCTGCCATTTTATCAAATAAAATCTAAATAATTTAGACATAATTTGAATTTTACTCCCAAGCCAAGCGTACCCGATTTTGGCGGTTTGGATTTGTTCAAGAAGTTTATAGAACAAGCAAAGTTGGATTTTTCGATTCAAGCACGAAAGAATAATATTCCTCTTCCCAAGGGATGCTTGTTGGTGGGACCACCTGGAACTGGTAAAACTCTTGCAGCAAATGTTTGCGCTCTGATGCTAAATTTTCTTCTTGTGAGTGTGGATATCGCAGCGCTTATGAGCGGGGGTGCAATTTATTTAAAACGCACGTTGGAGAGGGTAGAAGCTTGCGCTCCTGTGGTGCTTTACTTTGAACAGTGAAACAACAACGAATAGCATCAAACTGCTCGCATTAATGAAGCAGATTCAGTTTTTGTCTGGTTTTCTACTAAAGAGTTCGCAATTAAGGTCAATACCTCGGATTTGCGGTCAACCGACATGGAACTAATTAGCGATCGCAAATCAACCGCATCTAACATAGATTCCCCATTTATACAGGAAAAGTAATAAATCTTTGCTTCTGTTGGCAGTGCAGCTATCAAACTAAAAAGAGTCTCAGCCATCAAATCTTTACCTTTCCTGAATTGGCTAATCTGACACTCTTGTACTCCACTACTAAGCGCCAACGATTTAGCAGGAATGCCAAACTTTTTCAATGTCTGATTAAAAGCTTCTCTGTAATGCATCTTTACATAATAAATATAATTTTTGCTTGTTTAATTCTATAATTCTATAATTAGCCCAATTCATAAGGAGATGTTCGTGAATAATTTAATGCTACCAGATTAATCGGACAGCGGCTTTATATTCCGACTTCGTAAGGAACTTTCGGTGGTTTTTGTAGTAAATAATTCAAAATCATTACGGACGCTACTTAGTAATAAAAACTTGAATTAAATATGGCTTGAGAATCAAATGTGCTTGCTCCGGGCTTGTAAAGGATTTAGTTGCTTTGAGGATATAAAAGAATGACCACACTTTTTGATATTGAACTATATCACCAACCTGAGATACAAGGCTACAAAAGCGATTGGGACGGAGCTTTTTATGACCCCGCTTGGGATGAACCCGATGGTTTCCCTAAAACTTTACAGAATAAAGTTGTTGTAGATAGCGATTACTCTACCTCAACGGACTCTTTGAACGAGGGTAAGAAAAAAACCTCAGATTGTTGGTGTGTACCACTTCAAATTGTTGAACTTATAGTTCGGGTGTTGGAACAAATCAACCTCGAACTGTTAACCAGTAGTACTCAACTTGAAAAACAATCACCATTAGTACTACCTGTTGAGCGAACCAGTAGTACTCAACTTGAAAAACAGTCACCATTAGTACTACCTGTTGAGCGAACCAGTAGTACTCAACTTGAAAAACAATCATCATTAGTACTACCTGTTGAGCGAACCAGTAGTACTCAACTTGAAAAACAATCATCATTAGTACTACCTGTTGAGCGAACCAGTAGTACTCAACTTGAAAAACAATCATCATTAGTACTACCTGTTGAGCGAACCAGTAGTACTCAACTTGAAAAACAATCATCATTAGTACTACCTGTTGAGCGAACCAGTAGTACTCAACTTGAAAAACAATCATCATTAGTACTACCTGTTGAGCGAACCAGTAGTACTACTCGAAGAAGCTGCGGCGAAGGTACGGGCAGAATACACTGGAGAACTATTACTAAGAAAAGCGGTAAACAATACCAACAGGCTTGGTATGATTGGCAGCTAAAAAGTGGTGAAAAAACAATTTATAAAAGCACTTATATTTCCAAAGGGATATTATCCCAAGTGCAACAACTGGAGTCACACAAAGCACCAGTAAAGGAAATTTTGCAGTTATTAGGAATAAAGCTGTAGAATTTATAGGCTTGCTTAAAATCTGGTACGCATTCTGCTAAACGCCGCACCAACCAACGCTGAATTCTTTCTTCCCCCGTCTGAATTAAAAAAGCTCCTTTACATTTTTCAATTGCACTTTTAAACTCTTGCTCCTGCTGTTTACAGTCCAATAAACATAAAAGTTCTGCTATCTTTTGATTAGAAGATGGCTCTGTAACTAATGGTTGAACAACCGGAATACTATTTGTCTCCGAGATGCATGATTCTAAATCGCACCAACATTCTCTCAAAACTTCAACCGGAATCATGAACGCTGCTTTTACTTGTTTGCGCTTTTCGCTTTCAGCAGGTTCTGCTGCAACCATGATTCCAGCAACCCCATTTAAACTCTCAACCCATACTGGTGCGCCACTAAAACCACCTTCTATATAATAATCACTTTGTTCTAGAACAATCAATCAGATAGTGATAATAGTGAATAAATCGCCATCGAAATAATTCAGAAAAACCCTACTAAAATCTTCTCTAGTAGGGTTCTTTATGGAGTTTAATGGTTCATATACTGTAAATAAATACAAATCATTCACAAAAGTGCATATCTAAGCCAATATTATCCCCATATTATGTGATGTAGAGGGATGCAGTCCCAAGAAAATTCATCAAAAATTCTCTGGTGCTGCTTCGGTATTAATACCATATTTTCCCTGTCGTAAAGTAATTTGAATTACCATGACATCACCAACAAAATATTGGCAAATGCAGATACTTCCCATCGGGGAAGATGTTAAACTCAAACACTACAGGGAAATCTCTAAGGCAAAAGACTTTTTTAAAATACAATTCCCTGACTTAATCGGTAACTGTGTACTATCGAAAGACGAAAATCAACAAGTTCAAACTATTTTATGGAAACTATTTCACTCAACTGATGATATTTACCAAAGTGCGATGGCGGGACTTTGTTTACGTTGCTATGTCTCTCACCGGATTCTCATTTCTTGTAAAACTATTCCTCACATCTACAATGTCAATGCCGAAAATCTGTTTAATTATACCGATTTACTACCTTTGGTTTTAAACGATGATGGTAAAACCCTAATAATTATAGATACTAAGACAAAAACTCAATATAAGTTGAATCATGATGATGGGAAAATGCAAGCGATCGCAAAAGGTGGAGAATTTTTTAGTGTTGATATTTTGCGGAGATTTAATCCCGATTTAGGTAACAAGGAAAGCTTAGATAATTGGACTACCAGACTCACCCGTCAAAATGAAAATATCAAATCATTTTTATGGGAGTTTGGGTTAGCAACTCCCAGTGATTGGGGATTACTATGTAAATTGGGTTCTCGTTCTTTATCACAACTACTCCCAATGGAAGATCAAGAAATTATCAAAGCTTTTCAAACAGTTTACCAGCGAGATAGACTCAAAAATCGACAAAAAGGACGTTGTTTAGAACCAACACCAAATCAATTACAGGAAATATTGGATTTGTTACAAAAAATTAATTTAAATTTTTCTCCACAGCAGTTAATTGTACGTTTAAAATATATTGCAGAAATATTGCGTCAAGACTGGCTTTATAGAAAAACTGGGTATACTAAAACTGTATCCACAGAAGTATATAATAATCCGACTAATGATTATTTTGACAACCCAAATTTACCTTATTATATAGACAGTAACCCGGAGGATGTAGAATTAGAACAATTACAAGAAACTTGTCAAAATTTATTTGAGCAAACGTTATATCAAATAGTCGGGGAAGTAATTCAGCAGCGTGTTCAAGAGTTGCAAAAAAGTAAAGGTTATAAAAATTTTGCTCAACTATTTCCTGAAGGATTACGACTTTATTACCAAGAAAATAAGTCATTGAATGAAATTAGCAAAATTTGGAATATTGATTGGAGTAAAGCCAGACGAATTTTTCAATTAGAAAACTTTTTGGATATAGTACAGTATAGAACTGAAGAAGTTTTTTTAGATAATCTTTTAAAATCTTTCAATGAATCCCGAACAATGAAAACTTCTCAAGAACCAGATTATCTCAAAAATATCACCAGTGAAATTAGAGAATTTGTCTGGAATAAAACATTTAAAAAAGCAAAATCAGAACTATTAGCTGGTAAAAAAAAGATAAAAAATAGCTTATTTGCTCAAGTTATCAGCATTTATTTTAATGATTTGCGTGAGGGAGGTTAAACTAATAATTTGCATCAAATATACATCATTCATTCTATCTTTTCTCAGATAATTCATTCAAGAGGCAATATGACAAACTCACGTATTTATCAATTAAAAAAACAACAGCAAAAAATCAACTTGTCTCCAAAATTTGTTTGGTTAGAAGCAGAAGATTTTGATGATGCACGGGCAATTATTAAAGATAATTTGAGCCAATTATCTGAGGAAAGTCAATGGCAAATATATTTAAAAGCATTAGGACAAATTGGTTTTGAAAAGTATGTGAAAGAAAGAAATCCCAGCATCAAAATTAAACAAGATAATAGTATTAATCTAATTAATGATGTTTCTTTTCTTTGGATTAATGATTTTCGTCTGTGTTTAATTATCGTTGATAACTTGGTTGATGATTTCATCATTGTGCCAAAGAAATTCATCACCTCAGCCGAAATAGCTGCTCATTTTTATGTCTTGTTAGAGGTATTAGAAGAAGAAGAAAAATTAAATATTTATGGCTTTTTGCGTTATGATGAGCTATTTAAATATTCTCAAGATTCTCAATCAGTAGATTTCAAATCTCAACCAAATGAAAATTTTCAATTACCACTATCTTTAGTTGATACAGAGTTAAATAACCTCTTGCTATACACTCGTTTTTTAGAGCCTTCTGCGATTACTCTCTTCGCGCTAGAAGATTACCGATTAAAAAACCGCAGAGGCGCAGAGAGCGCAGAGGAAAGAGGTAAAGAGAGATTAATCATTTTAGACAGTAATAACACAGTATTAGAAACTCTAAGTGAGGTAAAAAGTCAAGTCGATAAAGTATTAGTAAATCTGAGTAAATGGTGGGATGATATATTTGAAGAAGGTTGGCAATCTACAAGTTTGGTTGGGATTAAAGTTTTAAATAATCCGATGTGGGGTTATGTGAGAAATAACGAAAATTCACATAAGTTTTCTATTTCACGAACCAAGTTTTTTGATTTTGGACTATTACTGCAAAATCAAACTTTAGCTTTAATTATAAATCTTCAACAAGAAGAAAATGGAGAACAAAGTGTACTTGTACAAGTTCTTCCTCATCAAGCAGAATATTTACCACCCGGTTTGAATTTGAAAATTACTCTAAATCCTAATAGTATTGATTCCATCAGTCAGGAAGTCAGTGCAAGACAAACTGATAACCTGATTCAATTAGAGTTTACCGAAGAATCAAATAAAGAATTCAAAATTGAAGTTAGTTATCAAGATACTGTGTTTACTCAGGAATTTATTTTGTGATAAATATTAACTGCAAACTGTTAATTTCCAGCATCAAAAATCTGTTGTGCAGTCAGATTTAGTTCTGGGAAAGCACAAGACACAATTTGATCATTCCCTCGGAATAAAGTCACCTGATATTCATTATCAACCAAGTTATAAATAGATAAAGTTGGTTGTTTCGGTTTGCCGATAAATTTGTTGCCACCTAAACCTAAATAATCGACTATCCAATATTCGGGTATGCCGATTTCTTCATATTCACCTAGCTTATGATAATAATCATCTCGCCAGTTTGTGGAGACAACTTCAACAATTAGGGGAATGGAAACACCCAGCTGTACGGTGGAATATTTTGTCCATAATTCTTCGGATTTTAAAGCAGGTTTGTTCAACACTAATAAATCTGGAGAATAGGCAGATTCGCTACTAACTGATTGTACTAATGCTGTTTTGGGGATAAAATAAGGAAGTTTTAACCTTGTATATTCAATTACTATCGGTGTAGTTAAAAAACCGATTACCTCTTCGTGTTCGCCGATTGGTTGTGACATTTGAACAACTGTCCCATTATGCAATTCATCGCGTCCGTTTTCTGGTTTTGTTTCCAGAAATTCTTGTACTGTGATTAACTTGGTTAATGCTTGAGTCATAATAAATCCTTTTTTGAACGTATTATAAAAGTTTTCATTGCCAAGGGCGATACTCTGCGCTCACCAATATCTAATTCCCATATCAACTATCCCAACCGAGAATTTCGCAAATTTCTTGTGCTAATGTTAAGGGACTGAAGGGTTTGGCGATCGCTGCTTTGATTCCTAAATCTGTGTAGCGACTACTTTCGGTATTTTGCACTTTAGCTGTAAGTAAAATTACGGGGATTGTGTTAGCGTTTGAGTTTTCTTTAAGACATTTAAAAGTACTAATACCATCCATATCAGGCATCATTACATCTAAAAGAATTGCATCTGGTTTTTCTGTTTCGGCTTTTTGAATTCCTTCAATTCCCGAACTTGCTGTGATTACTTCCCACTTTGCAGTAGTTTGTAAACAAATTTTAATCACTTCCTGAATATATTCTTCGTTATCAACTACTAGTATCTTTTTTCCTGTCATTACTAATACCAAGAGATTATTTTATTTAAATAAATGATGATTTTTAGTTATTAAGTAGGTAGGCGTAATTAAATGTAAGATTAAACCTCACTCTTTCCCCTTCCCCGCTTGCTCAGAGGGTTCAGGTTTTATATTTAATTTAACCCACTTATTTAACGACAATTACGTTCATTATTACCTCCATTAATTGGCAAAGTAAAATAAAAGGTACTCCCAACTCCCATGATACTTTCAGCCCAAATTTTTCCACCGTGCATTTCTAGGATACTGCGACAAATGGCTAAACCTAAACCCGTACCTTCATGATTACGGGAATCTGAAGAATCTACTTGTTGAAAGCGCTCAAAAATGACTTCTAGTTTATCTTTGGGAATACCGCATCCGCTATCTTTAACTGTAAATAATATTTCTGAATCTTGCTCAAAAGCTGTTAACCAAACTGTATCACCCACGGAAGAGAATCTAATTGCATTACTTAGTAAATTTGTCAATACTTGAATAATGCGATCGCCATCTACTTCTACATCTACTTCTACATCTAATTCTAATAGAATTGGTGAATTTTCTACTGATAGTTTAACTTGGGCTTTATCGGCTAAAGTTTGTGTAATATGTATTGCTTGGACAATTAACTCAGAAACATTATATATTTGCTTGCACATCGTCACTTTCCCAGACTCGATGCGTTCGATATCGAGAATATCACTAATCAGTCTTACCAAGCGTTCAGTGCTATCGGTAGCAATTTGCACTAACCGTTTACCATCTTCAGAGTTTGCTGCAATTAAACCAGTAGCCAGCATTCCTAAAGAACCATGAATTGAAGTTAAAGGGGTACGGAGTTCGTGAGAAACTACTGAAACAAACTCATTTTTCATGCGTTCAATTTGTTTGCGGTTGCTGACATCTTGTAAATAAACTGTATAAATTATCTTGTCGTCTAATTTTAAGGTTGAAATCGACGCTTCTGCGGGAAATAGGCTGCCATCTTTGCGTTTACCGTAAATTTCGCGACGTTCACCTATTTTTCGAGATGGAGTAGAGGATTTACCAAAATTGGCTACATGATGACGGTGAGCTTCTACTGAAGGTTCGGGTAAAAGTAAATCTAAAGGTTTTCCGAGTGCTTCTTTTTGAGAATAACCGAAAATTCTTTCAGCACCTTGATTAAATAAAGTAATCCGCTGATTGCTATCAGTAGAAATGATTGCATCGGAGGCAATTTCTACAATCCCGGAAAATTGGGCTTGCGCTTGCTGACGTTCAGTTAATTCTAATTGTAAGCGTTCGTTCATCTCTACTAATTCTACAGTGCGTTGTGCGACTCGATTTTCTAATTCTTCCTTGGCTTGACGCAGAGATGTTTCGATATGTTGTTTTTCGATGGCACCGGAAAGAACGTTAGCAATGGCTTGTAAAAAATACACGTCATCTTGGTTAAAAATGCGTTTCTGAGGACTATATACACCTAAAACACCATAAGCACTGTCAACCCCGAAAATTGGTACGCTTACACCGCTAATAATGCCGTATTCTTCAAGTAAGGTAGGGCTGTTAAATCGGGTTTCTTGGCGCAAATCTTCAATAATTACGGGTTCTTTTGTCAGCAAAGAATTGCTAGTTAGGGAATCATTGAAACTTAACAGCGCTTGTCTGACTAATCCTTCGTCCCAACCAATTCCCGCACGTAGTAACATGACATTACCTGATGGTAATATTTCTAAAATATGACAAAATTCGATATTTAAACTTTGAGCAATTAGGGCAACAGCTTCATCCATCAAAGCAGATATATCTTGATTTAATAAAGCTAATTGTCCCAATTGTGCAACACTTGCTTGCTGCTCAACTTTGGCTTTAAGTAACAGATTAATTTGTTCTCTTTGTGTTTCAATTTGTTTTTGGGTTGTGATATCTCGCGTCACAGCCAATTGCATAAATTGACCATTTTCTGGATTAAGTAAAGGTACCCCATGAGTTTCTACAATTCGATGACTACCTTTGAAGCCGATAATTTCAAATTCTAAAGTCTCTTTATTCCCACTACAAACACTTCTGTTGAAATTTTCAAAAGCCTGACGATATTCGGGGGAAATTACAGCATAAATATTTTGACCAATTACAGTTTCGTCGGCTTCAATCATCGCTAAACCTGCGGGATTCATTCCTAATAAAGTTCCTTCTGCATCAACTAATTTGATACATTCAGGAGATGCATTAAAAATTGTTTGCCAGCGTTCCGATTCCATTTTATGACGTTTTTCCCGTTCTTTTGTCATGCGTCGAATTAAATTAATTCTTTCCAAACGATTAACAATTCGGGTAACTAATTCTGGCCCCACAATTGGTTTGCTGACAAAATCATCTGCACCAACATTAAAAACTTGATTTACAGTTTCTGCTTCATTATGAACCGTTAAAAACAATACTGGTAGAAGACTCCAGCGCAAATGATTGCGAACTTGATTACACAGTTCAATCCCATTAAATCCTGGCATTTCTATATCTAAAATTAATAAATCTGGTTGGATTTCTTCTAAGGTTTGCCAAAATTTTTGTGGTTCTGCTAATGTTTTTACGGTGATTCCCCAATATTTAAGTAAATTTTGTAAGACTTCCAAAACTTTTGGATCATCATCTACAGCTAATACTGTTGCTTGTGCATTCTCTAAGTTTTTAATTAATTGCAACGCAGTTTCTAAAATTTCTTCTGAACAAGCAGATTTTTGCAATATTCTATTGTCCTCATTGTCAATTAATGAGATTTCTCTACTTGTGTCTACTTGTTGAGATAAGTTTGGAAATATTTTTTTAGATGTTTCTTGAGATAAGTTTTGAGATAATTCTTGAAATGATTTTTCAGATAATTCTTGAGATAAAATTATGACTGGAATTGACGGTTTACGATTTTTAAATTCTGCTAATAAATTTAAACCATCATTTTCTCTTAAAATAGAATCATCAATTATTGCTAGATTTGGATGTTCTTGGTAAAGTTGTTTTCTCGCTTGAGAAATGCTGTTTACAGTAGCAATATTTAACTTAAAATTAATTGCTTTTTCGATAAAATCTCTGGATATTTCTTGATGTGGATCAACCACTAAAAGTAAAGGATATTCCGAAGTTTGTTGATGTTTATTCTCCGATGTAATTGAAATTGGTGATGGTAGATTAATTTCAATCATTAAAGCATTTACCCAATCATTAAATTGTCGAATTTCAGTTTGATTGAAAACCTGATTTGCTTTGAGTAAAAGTTCAATTTTACGCGCTAATTTAGAACCCTTCGCAAAACCAAAAGTTCCTAGAGAACCAGCCAAGGTATGAGCTTCTGCGACTGCTTGAGAATGCAATTCCTGCGTCAAAGATTGATTATTTTCTAATGCTTGCGCTGCTTTCAACAATACATTTATCTGCCCAGATACACGCCCTTTATATTTTTCCCAAACTCCAGCAATCGCAGCAAGAGTTTGTGCTTTAGTTACTTGAGAACTCGATGCTTCTTCCTCATTTTCTTGTTCTATTGTCTTCCTTTCCCCTTCAATGGGCTTTAAACGATACCCAATACCATATACAGTTTCGATTAAATTACCAGGCGCTCCTGCCGCTTTCAGCTTCATTCGTAATCCTTTGATATGAGTACGAACTGCTTCTTCAGAAGGAATATCTTCATAAGACCACAAATGCTCTAAAATCATTCCACAACTGAATACACGGCGACTATTACGTAAAAATAATTCTAATAATGAATATTCTTTAGGAGTTAAAGATAAATTTTTTGTATTATAATCTACTTCGCAACTGGTAGGGTCAAGACGCAAATTACCCCATTCTAATACAGTAGGTAAATTGACATTTCCTCTACGTAATAACGCTCGAATCCGCGCAACTAATTCTTCTTCATCAAAAGGCTTGACTAAATAATCATCTGCTCCAGCATCCAAACCAACAGCTTTTTCATGGGAACTATTGCATCCAGTCACCAGCATAATTGGAATCAACAAGTTATGAGAACGGATTCGTCGGCAAAGACTAATACCATCGAGTTTTGGTAAAGTTATATCTAAAATAATCAAATCGTAATCGAAAGCTTCAACTAAATCCCAACCCGCTTCTCCATCGGCAGCAACTTCAACTGCATAATTTTTATTAGTTAGCACAGCACTCAGCGCTTCAGCAACAAGTTGATCATCTTCTACAATTAGAATTTTCATAGATTCTGGCGCTTGAAATTCAATAAAGGTTTAGAATTGATTTTTTTTAATGTTTTTTAATGTTTTTTAATTGATTTTCATATTTTCATAAAGTGTCAACTGTTTTGCTATTTTTATTTTAGAATAAAAGATAAATCCAGATTGACTTTTATGAACAAATATAATTTTTATTTAAGATTTTATTGAAAATTTTCTGTGATTTTTTTAACATTTTTTTAATATTCTTTTAATTATTAAAATTTTTATTTTCGGGAGCATAATTTGAGGATAAAACAGCTAAAAATTAGTTTAAGAATTACTTGAATATGTTGATCAATTCTCAAGATGATCCTCACAAGTTCCTCAAATTTATAATTTAATTTTAATATTGAATGGTTTACTAACAGCGTTGCAATCAAGATATTAATTTTCTGATTCTTACAGAAGAGGTAGAAATATGTTTAAAAAAATTTTAGTTGCCATAGATGATGGAGAAACTAATCAACATATCTTAGATGAAGCTATCTCTTTAGCTTTAGCTGCCGATGCTCAACTAATACTTACCCATGTGGTACTCCCCTTCAATGAAATATATCCCGATCCAGGTTATATTGCTGCCCATGGTTATCATCCTACAGTACATGGTGAAACGGCAATTAGTTACCATATGCAAAAATTGCAGGCTTTAGAACAACAAGGTATGGAATTGTTACAATCCTTTGCGAATAAAGCTGAAACGAATGGTGTCAAGACTGAATTTATTCAAGCTACTGGTTCTCCAGGATATATGATTTGTAATGTTGCTCGTAGTCGAGAGGTTGACTTGATAATAGTCGGTCGTCATGGAAGGACAGGATTGAGTGAGTTTTTCTTGGGTAGTGTTAGCAATTATGTATTGCATCATGCACCTTGTTCTGTTTTGACAATCCAAAAACCAGTTTATCAAGAAACAACTGATTCTTTGCTCATGGAAGCAGCTTTGATGTAATTTGATCATATTTGGTAACACTTGATATTAACCATATACACCTTTCATATCATGTCCGCTAAAAAACTTGTAATCAAGGGAAAAGGGAACAGGGAATAGGGGTGGAGAAAGTAGAGAGTAGGGAATAATAACGAATCATCCGGACATGATATCAATTGTTTAGGGGGATTAAATCAGTTTACTGATAACAGTTAACTGTTAACTGACAGTTGAATCATAAATTTAAAACTTGAGGAACTTGTGAGGAGAAGCCAAGCAGTAATTAAATCAGTCGTTATACAATTGATATCTCCTAACTCCGGTGGTGTTAACTCCTAATGATGATATTGGCGATCGCTTGCGATCAAACTAAATTTGTTACTAATTACGAACCATCAAATACTGACCATTACCATTGTATTCTCCTTCGCAAGTCGCAAAAATCGTTCCTAGCATAAGTAAATAAAAACGCCATATCCTCCGGAATTTCTCGTAGTTCATACCATAATCTAGAGATTTGATAGTCTCTTGATAATGGTCAAATCTTTGTAACCAAATTGTCAAAGTTTTATGATAATTCATCCCATTTATATACCATTGTTCGACTGTTTTTAAATCACGATTATGGCTCGGAATCGCATCATAATTCCAGTAACGACCGTGAGGGAAAATATACTTGTGTGTAAAACCCGACGACATATTATTGGGAATACGGACAGTAATAATATGAATGAATACCTTGCCATCACTTTTGAGAAAAGATGCTAATTTTTGCAGGGCATTTGTGAGATTTCCAATATGCTCAAACACTCCGATTGAAAGAATTTTGTCAAATTTCTGAATAAATTTTACTTCGTTAAAATCACCTTCGTAAAGAGTGAATCGATCCGAACTCAGGTAACTCTGAGGGTTTTGCATTTTGTGACGTATATACTCGCATTGTCGATGACTTAAATTCAGCCCTGTAAACCGTACATTGGGGAACTTCGACATTATGTAATTAGCCACACAACCCCAACCACAGCCTAAATCTAAAATATGGTCGCCGTCAACTATCTCTAGTCGCTCAATGACTCGATCAATCATGTGCATCTGGGATTGTTCTAAATCCGTAGCTCCATCTTCCCATAATCCCATACTGTATTTCGGATAAATAAGTTGCCAATCCCCCAACATCAGATTCAGCATCTCTTGGGGTAAGTCATACTGTATCTTCATCAGTTTTTGTGAAGATTCAGCTAGAGAATCTGATTCCTTTAATACCCACTGGTAAGGAGCTAGTAAACCAGGACAATGTTTAAATAAAATAGGCATCGATGTGTGCAATAGCCCTCGAAACATTGAATCCGGTATTTCTAAACCATTAATATAAGCGAATGCTAATGCCATTTGAGTCCTATTAAAAACTCTAGCTATTGTTCGTGTAGCTTTATAGGCAATTGGACTTTTGAGAGACATATCTCCCATAATGGGAATATACTGTTGGATATCTGAAAATACATTAGTAGAAGTCATTTGATTTATCTCTAATTAGATTACAATTGTTGTTTATCGCTGAATATCACACTTGTGAAGTTATGCCCTTTACCCAGAGTGATTTTCAGGTTCATGCCTGTAAACTCATCTGTGGAGGCTCTGAATTATTTAGACTGGATTCAAGACGACAGCCCACAAAAAAGCCTTTCTAACCTCCAGGCTGGGAGCTAGACTAGATAAGAGTTTTAACTTAACATAATTGTATAAAAGAAAGAAGTGCAAAGAATGTATCACCAGAATAGCTGCCCCCAGCTAAAACAAACATATGCATTCTTTGCACTCATAGAAATAGAAAGGAACTTCTAAGAGGAACATCTTCAAAAAAACCAGATTTAATCAACAAGTTCAGAAGCAATTTTATTACTGTTTATTACGATTTTAATTACACCTCCTCTGATAGCTAATAAATTATTGTTTTTTCTAAAGTATGATTTAAGCAAAGATTATCCCTCAGAATAGTACCATTCAGGTATTATCCAAAAGAGATAGCAGTTTCCAGAGAGCAAGCCGGATTGTTTAAACTGCTATTCATCAAAATTACCCCAAGAATATGAGAAACTTGTGAGGAAAACTCAAAATATTCAAAAAAATCGATTTTTTCAATAAATAGGTTTTTTCGCAACAATCAAATTAGAAATCATGAAAAGTCTAGAAGCATTAACCGCACAAATTGATAGTATCAAAGACTTACAATCTGTTGTCAAAACGATGAAAGCATTAGCGATGGTTAGTATTCGTCAGTATGAGATAGCAGTAACAGCACTTGCAGATTATAACCGCACCGTTGAAATGGGGTTACAGATATTGCTTCGATATCGTTACTTTAGTGAACAACCCCTGTTCACGAATCAGAGAAAAACTGGGACTTTGGGTGTAATTATATTTGGTTCAGACCACGGTTTATGCGGTCAATTTAACGAACAAATTGTATCTTTTGCTCTCGAACAACTGAATCAAAAACAGATAAAATCAGAAAATATTATGATTGCAACAGTCGGCGCACGCTTAATTCCTTACTTAGAAGCAGCCAAACAACCAATATCCGCGCAATTTGCTGGAGCCAACTCCGTAAAATTGATTACACCAATAGTGCAGGAAATACTGTTGACAATTGAAAGTTGGCAATTTCCTTCATTTGAACAAATAATTCTTTTTTACAATAAATCCTTATCTAATGCATCATATCATCCTCAAAGTGTACAGCTTCTACCCATGAATGCTGAATGGTTGCAAGGCTTGGAAAAGCAACCATGGCATTCCGAAGGACTACCAAGCTTTACAATGGATTGGGATCAATTATTTTCAGCCTTGGTTCGTCAATATCTCTTCGTTTCGTTGTATCGAGCCTTTGCAGAATCTCTTAAGAGTGAAAATGCTAGTCGTCTTTCCTCTATGCAAGCTGCACAAAAGAATATTGAAGAACGTTTAACAGAACTGAGTTCTCAACATCAAAATCAACGTCAAAGTTCCATTACATCAGAGCTTCTTGATATTGTTTCTGGTTTTGAAGCTTTGAACAATAGGGCAGATAAATAAATAAGTAAATAATCATACAATAAAAACCTGTGGTGATTCTTGTATCTTACAATGCTCAATCGTAAATCTCAGTGATATAACTGGAATTACAATAAATTTTAAATAACTATTAAGTAAGTATTGTTTTTTGCATAGACATATTAATCCTCACAAGTTTCTCAGATTTATTTTTTAACTTAAAAACATCATCAAACATCATCAAATAATTTAATTTTGTTAAATATAATCGGGAGAAATCAATTATGTCAGTTGAAACACAATCTGTAACTGCATCTTCTTGTAGCCTACCAGTTTTACGTATTGGTTCCCTGGGTGAAGCTGTAACGCTTCTACAACAGCTTTTGGAATCTCAAGGTTATCGTACCAGTGGAGTTGACGGAAACTTTGGTCCAAAAACAGAGCAAGCGGTGAAAAAATATCAAACTAATTTTGGCTTAGTAACAGATGGTATAGTTGGAAAAAAAACTTGGTATAAATTAGGCGACCGGCTAATTAACCCTTAATCTGAATATTAAGTCAATATCTACCATCATAAATAGCATCAAGAGACGTAGCAATACGCCCCGTCTCTACGTTGCTAACCGCGATCAAATCATTATTCTTCGTAGATAGTCAAAGTTTTGGGTTTACACTTCTTAACAGAAGTCGAGATTCCCAAAGCTTTTTCCTCAATCAAATCTTCCACATAACCATCTTGATTAAGTTTAGCTTCTTGAGGATTATCAAAAGGACCGAAGTAATAAATACACTTGGGTTGATCGGTTTTAATTTTTATCCAATACGGTGTATTTGAATTATTGAAAAAAGGAAGATTTTTGAAAAAAGAAAGATTATTGAAAAAAGAAAGATTATTGAAAAAAGAAAGATTATTTAAAAGAGGAAGATTCATGGCAAATTTTACTCCTGAATTATTTGTCTAGCTATTTTTAAGATTGCTTGATATTCTTCGTCTGTTAATTTTTCACCCGTCTCAATACTTTGACAAACAGATGGTAATTCTCTCCTCATTGTTTGACAAAGTGCTTTACTTACCTCATCAATCTTATTTAGAGGTACTGTATCAAAAACGCCACTAGTTACCGACAAAAGTACCGCTATTTGTTCGGCTACTTCCAGGGGTTGAGATTGCGGTTGTTTGAGTATTTCTCGCACTCTTCGTCCTCTAATCAGAGTTTTTCTGGTTTGTTCGTCGAGTTGCGTACCAAAGCGAGAGAAAACTTCGACTTCCTCAAATTGAGAATAAGAAAGTCGTAAATCTCCTGCCACAGCACGGTAAGCATTTAATTGAGTTTTTCCGCCTACTCGCGAAACTGATTTACCTACATCTATAGCGGGAAAAATAGCTTTTTGAAATAAGTCTGGAGACAGATATATTTGACCATCTGTAATAGAAATTAAGTTAGTAGGAATGTATGCTGAAATATTCTGCGCTTGTGTTTCTACTATGGGTAAGGCAGTTAGGGAACCACCCCCATATTCATCCTTGAGATGGGTTGAGCGTTCCAATAACCGTGAATGAATATAAAAAATATCTCCCGGATAAGCTTCTCTACCAGGGGGACGACGAAGCAATAACGACAGTTCTCGATAAGCCCTGGCATGATGGGTAAAATCATCATAGATAATTAATACATCGTTTCCTTGTTCCATAAAATACTCAGCCATCGTTGTTGCTCCGTAGGGAGTAACATACTGCAATCCTGGAGAGTCTTCTCCAGAAGCAACTACAACAATTGTGTATTCCATTGCTCCCTGCTGTTGGAGAGTATCAATTAATTTTGCTACCGCAGAAGCACGTTGTCCGATAGCACAATAAACACAGACAACATTTTTACCTTTTTGATTGATAATCGTATCGAGGGCGATCGCAGTTTTTCCTGTTTGTCTGTCTCCGACAATCAACTCTCGCTGTCCTTTACCGATAGGAATAAGAGCATCGACTACCTTTAAACCAGTTTGTAAAGGTTCCGTCACCGGGGCGCGGTTGATAATTGGTGGGGCTTCTCGTTCTAAAGGACGGCGTTTGGTAACTTCAATACTTGCTTTCTCGTCTAAAGCATTACCCATGACATCAACAACTCTGCCTAAAAGTGCCTCTCCTACTGGTACATCCATCACTCGATGAGTCCGGTAAACTTCATCACCTGCTTGTAAATGATCGCTTTCCCCTAATAGAATCACGCCAATTTGATCGGAATCTAGATTAAAAGCAATTCCTAATAAAGGTGCTTTGATGGTGGTTTGAGGAAAATACAGTAATTCATCCGCTTTCACACTGGGTAAACCAGATACATAAGCAATACTCCGTCCGACAGATTTTACTACACCAATTTCCTGAATATTTATCGGGGGATGATAACTATTTAATACTTTTTCAAAAGTTAAAAATGTATCATCTATAACCGATTGTAATATTGGGTATTGGGCATTGGACATTGGCATATTCTCTTTACTAATCATTAGTCTTTACCTGAAATGGGAATAATCCGCAGATTTTGTTGAAAGCGTGATTCTAATGTCTGTAAATAATCATCTAAATTCCAGGAAATTACATATGCTGCTAATTTGACTTGAATACCACAAATTAAATCGGGTGAAGTCTGAAACTCTAAAGTATTATTGCTCAAAACTGCGATTGGTAAAGCCTTGATTATTTTTTGCCGATTTTCTGGAGATATTTCAAAACTGCTTTTAATGATTATCGGTTGATGGGAATATTGGAGAGATTGAGTAATTGTTTGTTGTTGATTTTGATCAATATTTTGCAAGCGTTCACAGAACTTAAAAATCATTTGCTGTTCTAAATTTGTATCTGCTAAATCTTGCAAAGCCTGACGTGCAATTAGGTTAGTTTGCTTTGCTATTTGTTCTCTCAAGGAACGGATAAAATCTGAATGTTCTTGTAAAAGTGCTTCTCTCCATTTTACCTGCATCTCTTCTACTTCCTGACGTGCTTTAATTAAAAGTTGTTGATGTTCTTGCTCAACTTTTTCGAGCATTTGGGTTGTTATCGCTTCTTCTTGCTGCTTTAATTCCTGTTGCTGCTGACGATAACTAGTCGCTTGCCGTTGTGCTTCTTCTTGAGCAATTTCAGCATCTTGCCATTGCTTATCAATCATTGCTTGCCGTTTTTTAATTGTTTGCATTATCGGCTTATATAAAAAGCGTTGAAGTAAGAAAACTAGAATCAGGAAATTGATGATTTGAGCGATAACCGTAAACCAATTTATTAGCAAGGTTTAGCCTCCTTTAAAATGATCCCAAAAAGGATTGACAAATAATAAAATCATCGTCACCACAAAGCAATAGATAGCAGTGGATTCAATCATTGCCAAACCGACGAAAAGCGTGCGCGTAATGACATTAGCCTTATCTGGTTGTTGTGCAATCGCACCTAAAGCCCGAGCAACAGCTATTCCTTCACCCAAAGCAGGTGCAATCGAACCAATTGCGATTGTTAACCCAGCAGTTACAATCGATGCCATACCAATTAAACCAAGATTATCCATAATTGAATTATTAATTACTAGTGAATCAGATAAACATTTAATTCCTAACTCTTAATCTAAAATCTAAAATTATTTAATTTTTTTGTCCTTGGGTGCTAGTTGCAGAAGCAATATATACCATTGCCAACATTGCAAAAACATATGCTTGAATTAGTCCGAATACCAATCCTAATGCTTGCATGACAATTGGGAAAAATAACGGAACTAACGATAAAAGAATCGCTACAAGCATGGTACCGCTCATAATATTACCGAACAATCTCACAGCTAAGGCTAGAGTACGAGAGAACTCTCCGATAATATTAAATGGCAACATAAATATTGTGGGTTGAATGTAATTTCTTAAATATCCGAAAAAGCCGCGCTTCATAATGCCAAACAACGGTACAGCGACAAATACGCACAAAGCTAAAGCCGTTGTTGTGGAAAGAGAACCTGTTGGAGGCTGATATCCGGGTATAATTGTCAGGGTATTTGAAACCACAATAAACAGAAATAAAGTACCAATAAACGCGATATATTTTGTAGTTTCTTGTTGACTTACTTCATAAATTTGGTTATCAATTGCTTCGACGATAATTTCTAATAAACTTTGCCATCTAGATATCTTTGGGTGTGGGGATAAATTGCGAGTTACCAACCAAGATACTATTACCAAAAATGCCATTACTACCCAAGTAAATACAATCGTGGCATTTAAAATAAATGTACCAGATTGCCAATAAATAATATTGTCAGGACTAATTTCCATGGTCAAAAAATAAGTTAGTGGTGAGTACTAAAAGAATGCTTCGGTTTCCAGCGTCTGATTAAAATACTGCGTGCTAAAACAAAACCTAATAAAGCAATAAGTAATTGTTGCCAACTTCCATCCATAATTAAATAAAAGCCAAGTATGGCAATACTTAAACGACCGATTAAACTACCTACAATTAATAATATCGGTTTTTGTGTTGTCGGTAGTTGTCTAACTGTTACCCATAAACTGCTAAAGTAAAATACTCCAATGACAAAACCCAAGGTTAAAGCTAGTAATAGATGCATAACATAATTCATTTTTACTCCTCCTGAAATGATATTTTGGTTAGTAAATAATTCAAAAAAATCGGTACCATAAGGCTGGTTACAGCACAAACAACAACCATTGCAGCAAATACATCAGGAGGAACAGCCCAATCTCCTAATAATAATCCTCGCTGCATGACAATCATGGAAATTTCTGCTCTAGGAATCATGCTAAAACCAATGAGTGTCGCACCAGTCAAACCTGTAGCAAAAAAGGCTGGAATTCCGGCACCAATTACTTTGCTGATAACTGCGGCTATCAACAGAATTGAGCCTATTGCCAAACCTGTATTCAATGCACGGGGATCAATATTTAAGCCAATACCAATAAAAAAGAATGGTGTGAATAGTTCGTATAAAGCTCCGAAGGATGCATCCATTTTCACCGCTTCAGAATCGCGACTAAATAAAAGTCCGGCGAAGAATGCGCCGATAGCTGCTGAGAAGCCCAAAAACCCAGCAAGTGCAGCAATTATAAAGCCCATTCCAACTACTTCTAACATGGGATCGGGTGCCTTTTCGATTTTGCTAAAAAATTTTGTCAAGTGTATTTCAACATAACGTGAAAATAATAAACACAAACTACCAAAGAAAATTGCGTTGATAAAAAAGATTTTGGATGTCAGCGCAACAGTTGAAAATAAAGATACTGTAGTACCATCGTGCAAGGAGGGAGCAGCGGCAAATAGCAAAGCCATTAAAATTACGCTAGCAATATCATCCATCTCCGCCACATCCAGTAGGATTTCACCATTGCGAGAACTAATCGCGTTTTTCTCACGCCAAACACTCACTGATACACCCACACTAGTCGCAGTAAAGGCTGTAGCAATAAATAAACTAGGAATCAAAGCTATTTTTAATAAAAAATAAGCGGTAACAAAACCAAAAATACCACTAATTAAAACATCACCAATTAAAATTCCCAGTGCTTTGGGTAACTGACGTAGCAATCCTAATAAATCACTTTCCAACCCGACTCGGAATATTAGGGAAATAATCCCTAATTCGGCGAGAAACTCAAAAATTTCTTTGGCTTCTACTGATAGAAAATCCCATTCCACATCTGCAAGCTTTAATAAAAATCCTAATGTTAAATAGCCAATCAATGCTGGAATTCCAATTTTCGCGAGTAAAGACTTTATTAATATGGCAAGAGTAAGAGCTACACCCATTAATAAAATCACTAAGGGTAAAGTCTGCGCTGATTCAATCATCACCACGTTCTCGTTGAATCCAATACCAAGCATTTATACAACCAAAAATAACACCAACAAACAACAACATCAAAGTCCAAGAATATTGACTTGGGAAGCGAGTATCAATCCAAACCCCCAACCCTATACCTAATAAAGTCGGAATTGCGATCGACCAACCAACAATACCAAACATTCCCAAACCAAACCAAACAGTGTGATTTTCTTCTTGTCGTGCTTGTAATTTACGTTTTGATTTGACGTTTATTTGTTTCTCAAAGTCTTCCCAAGGTTCATGAGGCTTCTTAGATTTCATGTTTTTCCTCCCACTTTTAGGAAACTGCGTATAAAACTAGCTTCTAATTTTGCTAATGCGCTACGAGTCATCTGTTCTCTTTCATCTAAAAAAAGAAACTCTTGTTCCACAGTATTTTTCAAAGTTTCCAAATCAGTTCCCCTAACAGCATTTCGCACCGACACCAACACCTCAGAACCACATTTCACCAAAATTCCTTCATCTACCGCCAGAAATAGTTCTTCCCCCTGTTCGGATTCAAAAAACAACAATCCCGGAACCAATCCAGCCACAAAATCAACATGATTTGGTAACAGACAAAAAGAGCCATTTTCAGCTTCAGCTGTAATTTTACTCGCCGCTTCATCTATTAATACTTCTGTCGGTAACAATACTTTAAGTTTCATCATAATTTCAGAGTTAGTACCACCGGAGTTAAGAATTAGGAGTTATGAGTTAGAAAATAAATCGTAGTGGGAGCATCTTGCTCCCTAGCTGTTTCCCAATTCCCAATTCCCAATTCCCAATTCCCAATTCCCAATTCCCAATTCCCATTATTTAACTTCATCAATCCCCCCTATCATATAAAGTGCTGCTTCTGGATATTCGGAAAATTCATCATTTAAAATCCGCTCGCAACCATCAAGTGCTGTTGATAAACTCACTAACTTACCTGCTTTACCGATAAACTGCTCTGTAGAAAAGAATGGCTGAGTTAAAAACCTTTCTAATCGTCGGGCTCGATAAACTGTTTTTCTATCGTTTACTGATAACTCTTCAATCCCCAACATCGCGATGATATCTTTCAAGTCTTCGTAGTTTGCTAAAGTTTGACGTACAGAAGCAGCTATTTCGTAGTGACGTTTACCGGCGATTGTCGGCGTTAACATTTTAGAACTAGAACGCAACGGATCAACTGCTGGATAAAACCCCTCACTGGCACGTTTGCGGGATAATACAATCGATGCCGATAAATGACCAAATGTATGAACTGCTGCGGGATCGGTAAAATCATCTGCTGGAACGTAAACTGCTTGTACCGATGTAATTGCACCTTTTGCGCTACTGCTGATTCGTTCTTCTAATTCGGCTAATTCCGTCGAAAGAGTTGGTTGATATCCTACACGAGAAGGTAATTGTCCCATTAAACCGGAAACTTCTTGACCGGCTTGAATAAATCTAAAAATATTATCTATTAAAAGTAATACATCTTGTCGAGCATCATCGCGGAAATATTCAGCCATTGTCAAAGCTGCATGACCTACACGAAACCTTGCTCCCGGTGGTTCGTTCATCTGACCAAACATTAAAACAGTGTTATTCAAAACACCAGTATCTTGCATTTCTCGGTAAAGTTCTTCTGCTTCACGGTTGCGTTCTCCGATACCACAAAATAAGCTGATTCCTGAATGTTGGCTAACCATATTGTGAATCATTTCGGTAATCAAAACCGTTTTACCAACACCAGCCCCACCGAATAATCCGGCTTTACCTCCCCTTTCCAAAGGTGCAAGCACATCAATAATCTTGATACCAGTGTCTAATATTTCCGATTTCGTTGACTGTTGAGCTAAAGGAATTGAAGCTTGATGTATGGAACGCCATTCTCCTCCATTTAGATTTTCTTTACCATCAATAGCATCTCCAAATACATTAAACATTCGACCCAGCAAGCGTTTACCTACGGGTACTTGCAAGCTATGTCCTGTATTTATTACCCTAGAACCACGAGCTAAACCAGAAGTTGGTGTTAAAGCGATACCCCTAACTATTTGATCGCTAACATGAGTGACTACTTCGATCATGATTTTACCATCTTCACCTGCTTTTAATTGAGTATAAAGCTCTGGGAGATATTCGTAAAACTGAACATCAATTACACTACCCCTGACTGAAATAACTTTCCCAAACTTGGTGTTAGTCGTTGCTTGATGTATATACATTATTCATGATTTCAAAGTTTTGTTACACAACTTTTGATTGACCTCACGTATTACTTTGAAAAGGGTTTTCACCTATTTAAAGTTGTTTTTTGTGATTTTTCAACTGTTTCCAAAGTTTTTTAATTTCTTGATACGCTTGTTCTGGCGAAACTTTTCTATTAGTTTCAAGGTGACAAATATTGCTGATTTTTTGAGTGAATTCTTGGAGATTAGCATCAAATACTAAATTTTATGGTTTGACTTCTCCATAATAAGAAGAATGAGGATATAGAAAATCAGATTCATCAGTCATAGCTATCTCCTTGTATGATATCGGCTTGCTCGTATACAAAATAGATTAAATCACAAATCTGGGGATTTTGTGAGGAAAAAATAAATTTGTTGCGGCAGATAACACCTTCACAATTTCCCCATAATCTTTTTTTACTATAAAGAAAGATTATGTTAACGTAAAATCAAAAATATCGTCATCATCAATAACAAATTAACAATGTTTTTTACTTAATTTACATTTAGATAGATTATGAAATTCCAAATAGTTGCAGTAGAAATTCCGGAAGATTGTAACATTATCATTGGTCAAAGTCATTTCATTAAAACAGTTGAAGATTTACATGAGGTAATGATTCAACAGGTAACACAAGTTAAATTTGGATTAGCTTTTTGTGAAGCATCAGGAGATTGCTTGGTTCGGCTGTCGGGAAATGACAAATTCTTACAAAGAGTTGCTCAAAAAAATGCTTTAGCGGTAGCTTGTGGACACTGCTTTATCATCTTACTTAAAAATGCTTATCCGATGAACTTTCTTAATACTATTAGACAAGTTCCTGAAGTTTGTACTATTTACTGTGCTACTGCTAATCCGGTAGAGGTAATTGTTGTAGAAACTGCTCAAGGGAGAGGTCTTATTGGCATTGTTGATGGATTTTCTCCCAAAGGTGTAGAATCTTCTCAAGATATGATAGAACGCAAAGATTTTTTACGTCAGATTGGATATAAACTTTGATTTATCTGATTTAATAAATTTAATCAAATTCTTGGTAAGAATTTAAATATATAAAAGACGTTGCACTGCAACGTCTCTACATTATTATCTGTTAACAATTAACATTTAATTATTTGACATCGATTTTCACGGTTTTATGTTTCTCACCTTCAAGTTTGGGTAAATTAAGGCTGAGAATACCATTTTTGTATTCTGCTTGCACTTTGTCATTTTGAACGTGAGAAGGTAAAGGAATGTTTCGCTCAAATCTACCGTAGTGGAATTCCGAGCGTACCATACCTTTTTCTTCTGTCTTTGTTTCCGATTTGCGTTCTCCGCTAATAGAAACAGAGCTTTCTGTGACTTCAACACTCAAATCTTTAGGTTCCATTCCTGGTATTTCTAATTTGAGCCGAATATCCTCAGCAGTTTCTTCCATTTCTGCCGATGGTATATAGTTAAGTGCAGAACCTCCGTTACCGCTTGGTATCAACCGTTCCATCAAGCGATTCATTTGCCGTTGCATTTGATCTACCGTCCACATTGGCTCTCTAGAAAAAGGTTGCCAAGTTTCTATTTCTTGAAAAGGTTCCCAACGAGTAATTGGCATGACTTTGCCTCCTACGGATTTCTTATTTCAAGGTTTTGAAATCTTTCACTTTCAGAGTAGAAAAAAAATTTGAGGAAGTTGTGAGGGAATGAAAACGATTATCATTCACATATGAGTTACAATTAGCGGAGTAACTTATGGTTTCTAAATCTCAATGAAGTTTCTATGACTATACCTTTAATTAAGGTTGTTGCTGGTCCTGCGGGTTCGGGAAAAACTGCTTGGATTCATCAGCAAATCCAAGATAGAAAATCTGTAGATGATGATAATATCATTTATTTCAGTCCCGGTACTGGAAAAGTTTCTATAGATAAAAACCGAATTGCTGCTGATTTTCCGGGAATACAGGTTTTCAGCGACACTCAAGAAGTTGAATTACTCAAGCGAATACCCGAAGCGAAAGCGGTTTATATAGAATTGGGTTTTTACTTGGATTTAGAAAGTTTATCACCAATATTAGATGGTTTATCTTACCGTACTCTAGCTGTTTTACCACCGCATTTCAAAGATTCTGAATATCACGCTTGGGCTGATGAGATTATTTCAGGAATACCAATTAAAAGCGATTCATCTAACCATTTATGGAGAGTTGGAACTGATACTCAGGTGATTGATGAAGATAGTTTAGAAGAGTTTTGGTATGAATTAACTCATGGTGCTTATGGTAATGTTAGCCGTGCTAAGGCAATTTTTGATGTTAATGATGGTAGAAGTATTTACTGTGATTTTGTTGCGGGTATACCCCAAGCCGGTTTTTTAGAATTAAATTTACCTCGTCATTTGGAAGGTAGACCACAGCGTTTTAGTGGTATTGAAGTGGTGGGAGAAAGTTTGGATGAAGTGATGCTCAAGCAAACTTTATCTGATTGTTTTTTATCAGATTTATTAGTTAAGCAGTTCCAACAACAAGTTAAACAGATGTTATTAGAAGGTATGGAAGTATGAAAATAGCTGTTATTTCATGTATTCACGGTAATATTGCCGCTTTGGATGCTGTTTTATTAGATATAGAGCAACATTTTGCGGAAAAAATCTTTTGTTTAGGGGATTTAGTTGGATATGGTCCTTATCCTAATGAAGTAGTGGAAAAAATCCGTTCTTTGGAAATTCCTACCTGCGGTGGTTGTTGGGATGAAGATGTGGTTGAGGGTTTGAATGCTTGCGATTGTAGTTATCCTTCTTTATTAGCAGAAAAACGCGGTATTATCGCTCATGAATGGACTAATAAGCAAATAACACCAGAAAATCGCGATTTTTTAGCTCAATTACCTCATATTCTTCAAGAAGATAATTTGGCTTTTGTTCACGGTAGTCCCCATAGCAACCACGAATATTTATTACCAGAACTCGATGCATTTGTGGCATTAGAACGAGTAATTTCATCAGGTGCAGATGTGCTTTTTTGCGGTCATACTCACGCACCTTATTTCCGTAATTTAGATTCTGGTCAGTTAAAAGTTCGAGTGGAAAGCAAAAATTTATCTGAAGAAAAGAGCTTTACAGCAAGCTTGAAAAAGATTATTAATGCAGGTTCAGTGGGAGAACCAAGACATGGGCGACCTAATGCAACTTATGTGATTTATGACACTGATAATCAGGAAGTAATATTGCGAGAAGTTGCTTACGATTACCAAAAAACCTGTGCAGCAATTATTGAAAAAGGATTACCACCTATCTTTGCTTGGCGTTTATCACGTGGTATAGAGTTCGCTGAACGTGCAGATGATCCAACTCATGTTTGTACTCGGTGATTGGGAGACAAGGGGATGGGGAAAAATTAACTGTCAACTGTCAACTGTCAACTAACTCCCTAATCTAAAATCTAAAATCTAAAATCCAAAATTACGATGATGAAGTGGGCAATTTTAAGCGGTATTGAAGGTAATTTGACGGCTTATGAAGCGGTGATGACGGATATTAAACGTCAAAGTCGTTATATCGAGGCTTTATATATTCTAGGGGATGTGGTTGGACCGACTCCGGAATCTGAGAAACTAGTAGAACTTTTACATAATTCACATAATTCACAGTCTGGGTTATCACCATTAGTTTGTAAGGGATGGTGGGAGGAGCAATGTTTGATACTGCATGGTTTATCTGCAACTTCAGAACCTACTGATTTATTGCAAAAATATGGTGGTGAGACAGTAAAATTACTATGGAATAATGTTTCTCATCATACTGTGGAGTGGATACGAAATCTCGATTTTGGCTTTTTTGAGTTGGATGCTTTACTAATTCACGGTACAACTGTATCTGTAGATGAAGCATTAACCCCGGAAACTTCTCCAGTTATAATTTTAGACCGAGTAGCGCGGATGCAAGCTAATATTTTATTTTGCGGTCGTTCTGGTCTAACTTTTCAATATAATTTAGAAGCTGGTTCAATTAACACGGGAATAACTACTCTTGATAGTCAAGTACCTAATCAAACTATCAACGTAACTCCCCGGATGGTGGTAGGTGTCGGTAATGTGGGGAGAAAGCCAGGGGAAGCAACTTATACTCTTTACAATCCTAATAATAATCAAGTGGAATTCAAGACTGTTTACTATGGAGTAAGTAAAGGTTTTGGGATGAAAAAAACAACTGCTAATTCTAATTAAACGTGAGTTCGACGATATTCACAGAAGTCGGGTTTTTATTAGTCTGAAAGTGGGTGTTACAGATATTTATCGTAAAAACCCGACTTCTACAGTCAACAGTTAACATCTAAATGACAATGACAATCAGGTTTTTCAATTAATGACTCCATCAAAGTGTTAAGCGCGACTGCGGCTAATAAACCGCCGCCAATAGTGCCAACAGTGGTAATATAATCTACATCAGAAGACATTAACCGACGTTTGGCTGCTGGAGCATGACTAAAACCCATGGGCATTCCGATAATTAATGATGGTTGTAACTGCTTTTGTTGGATGAGTTTCAATGCAGATATTAATACTGATGGTGCGTAACCGATAATTAAAATACAACCAGGAGTTAACTTTTGCAAACCCTCACGCCATTTTTTATGTTGCCAAAATTTATTTTCAGCTTCTGTTGCACTGTAAATATGAGGGTCATTCATCAAAATATTGACTTTTGCGCCTAGATGTGCAATGCGGGTATGATCGAGAGCTGCGAAAACTGGGGGAACATCTACGACTATTTCACAGTTATTTTGCAGAGCATTTCTGGCTTCTGCGATCGCACTTTTACTCAAGCGGATAAAATCTACTAAACTAACATCACCACAAGCTAATACTAGTTTTCCTAGTAAATCTCTTTCGATTTCGTTTTTATTCGAGAAGTCGGGTAATAACTGTTGTAATGATTCGTCAAAGTCTTCTGGATGAGCATCACAAGCTGCATCTAAACCGTACCACAGTTGTTCTAATTTGTGATTACCCAAGGTTGATTCTATTTCTATTTGTCGTAATTCGGCGAGTGCTTCTACTTGGATGTGTTGACAATGTTGATCTCTACCTAATAAACTTTCTAAAGCAGAGGCTGTTTTTCGCAATCGGGATAATTGTTCGATCACAGATTGATATTGCTGTTGTAGTTGAGTAGTTAAGCTATCAAAATTGTTTGATTCGGGATGACTTGTTAATAATTTTTGAATATGGTCTAGTTGAAAACCCTGAGATTTTAATGCAACAATTTTTCGTAAATGTTGCACAGTTTTATCTGTGTAAAGGCGATAATTAGCTTCAGAACGTTTAACTTCGGGCAATAAACCTAATTTATGATAATGTCTGACCATCCTCGGTGTCAAACCACCACCAACTTATTGAGTTAGTTGTTTGATTGTTAGTTCTTTGTTTTTCATTTTTTAAGAAAGGGAACAGTTAACAATTTTCCTGGGGGAGTAAGAAGTCGGGTTTTACAATAAATATCCGTAACACCACAACATACTCATAAAAACCCCACTTCTATGATTATCGAGTGGGAGGTAAGAAGTCGGGTTTTTACAATAAATATCCTTAGCACCACAACATACTCCCTTCCCACCCTAAAATGAGCTTTCTCTCTTTATCTCTTTCCTCTGTGCTCTCTGCGCGGCAGTTGCGACAACGGAGGGAGCCTCCGCAACGCACGCCTTGTCTCTGCGGTTTTTTTCAATAATCTTTCAGTGGAAAAGGAGTAGTCATAAAAACCCGACTTCTATAATTATGGGTTCAATCCAAAATCTAAAATCTAAAATCCAAAATTGATTTGACATTGACATTAATGTCAAGGTTTAGAGTGGAAATCAAAGTTATTTTGTGATTTCCCAGTATGACTAGTTATTTGTTGAGAAAAACTGATTTTAGAAAATTAATCTCAGAACATCCAGATGCTGTAGCAGCAATTATTTGTGCTGTACTCTTAATCTTGGGTTGGTTGTGTTTGCTGTTTAGTTGGATTGGATTAGCTTTACTGATTCTGAGTGCAGCTTATGTAATTGGAGGTTACGAAAGTGCTAAGGAAGGATTGACTACTCTATTTAAAGAAAAAGAATTCGATGTTGATCTATTGATGATAGTAGCAGCTTTGGGTGCAGCATTTTTAGGACTTTGGCGAGGGGAATATCATTTAATTGTTGATGGTGCGGTGTTAATTCTGATTTTCGCTATCAGTGGTGCATTGGAAGGCTATGCTATGCAAAGGACAAACAATGCTATCAGCAGTTTAATGGGATTGACTCCGGATACTGCTAGGGTAATCTTACATGGTGAAGAAAAACAGGTTGCGATTGATAAGTTAGCTATAGATGACAAATTATTAGTTAAACCGGGAGAGTTAATTCCTACTGATGCTTTAATTATCGAAGGTGCGAGTAATCTTAATGAAGCTTCGATTACCGGAGAATCCTTACCTGTGGAAAAAACTGTGGGGGATGAAGTCTTTGCTGGAACAATCAATGGTACAGGAGCATTGATTATCAGAGTTCATCAACCACCGGAAAGTAGTTTGATTCAAAGGGTAATTCGTTTAGTACAGCAAGCTCAAACCGAAGCACCACCATCTCAAATCTTTGTGGAAAATTTAGAACGCAATTACGCCAAAATAATCGTAATATGCGGTATTTTATTAGCTACTTTACCACCATTTATTTTTAATTGGGACTGGGAAACGACTATTTATAAAGCTTTAATTTTTCTCGTAGTCGCTTCTCCCTGTGCCTTAATGGCTGCTATTATGCCTGCATTATTATCGGGGATTGCCAATGCAGCGCGGGGTGGTATCTTATTTAAAGGTGGAGCAGTTTTGGAATTAGTTGGTAAAGTTAAGGCGATCGCCTTTGATAAAACTGGAACTCTCACCACCGGAGAACCCCAAGTTATGGAAGTTATCACCATTGATGGGGAAAATGTAAATCAAGTTCTCTCGGTTGCTGCTGCTGTGGAAGTTTATTCCGAGCATCCCATTGGTAAAGCAATTGTCAAAGCTGCTCAGAATAAAAATCTTACCTTAACATCTGCTAATAACGTTGTTTCTCATACAGGTTTTGGTATTAGCGGTAACTTAGACACAGAGACACAGATAAAAGTTGGTAATGCTAATTTTATTCAATCAGATTCTCAGTTACCACCGGATTTAGTGGCAATTAGTAAAAATCTAGAAACACAAGGTAAAACAATCGTTTGGGTTGCCAATAACCAGAAAATATTCGGAATTATCGCCATTGCAGATACAATTCGTCCTGAAGCTATAAAAACTATTCAGCACTTAAAAAAACTCGGTATTCAAAACATGATGATTTTGAGTGGCGATCGCCAACTGACAACTAACTATATTGCTCAACAGTTAGGCATTTCTGAAGTTTATGCCGAATTACTCCCCGAAGATAAAGTAACCGTTATTCGTCGTTTAAAAAGGCAATATCAAACAGTTATAATGGTCGGCGATGGTATAAATGATGCTCCAGCTTTGGCGACAGCATCAGTGGGAATAGCGATGGGAACTACAGGTAGCGATATCGCCTTAGAAACAGCAGATATCGTATTAATGGCTGACCATTTAGAAAAATTAATTGTCGCAATTACTCTCGGTCGTCGTGCTATCATGGTCATCAAACAAAATATTGTTTTTGCTCTGTGTAGCATTGGTTTACTATTAATTGCTAATTTTACAACTGGTATCAATCTTCCTTTGGGAGTTATTGGACATGAAGGCTCTACAGTATTAGTAACTTTGAGTGGTTTACGGTTATTAAGAAACAGCAAAGTTTGATATTGATTGAGATAATTTATTTGTTTCCGAAATCATCACTATTATTGAGTATACAAATACTTGACTCAATTAAGTAATTTAACTAGCATGAGTCTATTGTTATTTAAGTATATTCACCACGCAGAATGAATAAATCAGTTACCGCTTTTACCCTATTATTGCTGACAAGTTTCATGGCGATTGCGCCCACCGTTGCACAAGCTGGAATTTATAAAGGAAAGTGCTTCAACCAGCTTGAACGAGACATGGATAGCTGTAATGTAACTATTGATAATAACAATATCCGTGTAACAATGAAGTCGGATAGTAATCAAACGGCTAATCAAGTAATTCCAGGAAGCTCCATTAAAAAAGTTGAACGAAGCAAATCTGCAAAACGTCTGGGCAAAACTGCTATTTGGACTACTCTTGCATTTGGCCCTTTAGGTTTATTACCATTAGCCTTCAAAAAGAAGCAGATGACATATGTTGTTGAGTACAATGATGGTAATCAAGCAAAGGGAGCTGTTTTTACTATTAGCCGTAGTCAAGCACCGTTAGCTGATATTGACTTTACTAATCTTGGTAAAAAAGTTGTAGATTTAGACGCGATACAAGAATAATTTATAGTTTGTGGTTTGTAGTTTGTAGTTTGTAGGTTGGGTGGAACATCGTGAAACCCAACATCACCATATCAAGTAAAACTAATAATCGATCGCAATATTTCATTAGATATATCCCGACTAAACAACAGGCTTAATTCATACAGCATTATAAGTAGTTAGGCTTGGATTATTTACATAATTACTCGTGAGTTATATAAGCCCTGACTCTTCCCTTTTCCCTCCCCCCAACGAAATGTTTAATTTATTTAGCTTTTAGTTGAACTCAAAATTCTACAATACTATATGTAGCTATATAAATTTTGTTGATAATTCGTTGTAAAAGTGCTTCATTTAAAGAAAAACCTACTATTTCTAAACCACTAAAACATTTTGGTTCACCATGTAAATAAGGCACCAAATCTAAATTTAAAAAATCGATGCATTCTGTACCATTAACAAAATCAGCATAAATTATATTGCCATCTTCTAAATGAAAAATTCCTTTAGCACGCAGAACTTTTCCATAAGCATTACCAATAATTTTATGCCACAATTTATTGAACTTCTCTCCACAAATAATCTTACCAGTAGTTGATATCCGCAATGTCTCCATTTCCCAACTAAAAGCTGTGATTGCTGCTCCTGTAAGTACTTCTTTCGCCCAAGAATGCCATTTACACCGCTTATATCCTGGCGGTAAAATTGCCACCGGATAGTAAGGTAAATCATTTAAAAGCTGATCAATATAACTTAATCCCAAATTATTCGCCAATTCAATATAAGCTATATCTGCTGAATCTAGTTCCTTGAGAAAAGCAGCTTTCTGATTATCACAAAAAACATTAACCATAGGAAAGTCAATACTAATTCTTTTTTGGTCTATTTGAACTTTTCCTGTACCAGCTTTTAAATATAGTATCTTTTTATAATACTGAGGAACAGCTTTTATTAAACAAGCTATTTGTTGATAAATCCAAGAAGTTTTACCACAACCAACATAACCACCAACCACAATTATTTTATCTTTGTCCATTCTATATTTATTACTTGAATTTATTAGTTGAATTTTTATTGTTTCTCAACGAGATATTTTCCCAAACGCATTTACCCATCACCAACTACCGATTACCAGCCCTCACAGACAGTAGGAGTGTTTAACCGGACATGATATGATGCCAGATTTTAATCAAAACTAAATCATTTATTAAACTAGCAAGTTTTAATAATACTAGCTATTTTGTTGAGAACTATTACTAATATTTAGCTCCTTTTTAGAATGCTTTAAGCGTTTATAAGCTGCTCTGATTTGCTGATATGCCTTACCAGCAGATATTTTTCCGCCAGTTTGCAAGTTAGCAATATATTCTACAGTTTGAGAAAATTCCTGTAAATTAGCATTAAAGACTACATTCTTTGGTTCTAAATCTCCCCGGTAGAAACGGCGAGGGTATAAAAAATCGTGTTTTTCCATATTCAGCCTTTTGTAATTAATCTCAGAAATTCTGCCTTCTGTTTTGTTAACTTAGGGTTGAATGGTGATTATAATTCATGGTTTTCACCGATTCGTGGCAGGTTTCACCATACTCTAGAAAACCTGTGTAACTTCAAATAACCATCCACAGTTCTTAATCTAATCATAATTTGCAATAAAATTGTGTATATTTAGTACAGTATTAATAATAAATTGCAATAAATACATTCTAATTGTATTTATAAATACATTTTATTGAATAAAAGCATCGTAATAACTACATTCGGCAACCAATAGACTTAGTTATTCATCTGCTTCAAATGCAACACCTTCATATAGCGATCGCAATCTCAAATTCATGACAATAACATCGAAGAAAGCAATTGTTAGAAACATCGCCGATGATTTTTGGTAGATGGAATCTTAAGGATAATGTTGTATGCTTATGCGTGTTTGTCTACAATAAATAGTCATGAAATTTCTACTCAGTGGTGTAATTGTAACTTTAGGGCTGTTACCTTTGAGCGTACAAGCACAACAGCAATCCTTCGACACTCAAGTTGCCAGAATGGTAGAAGCATTACGATTGGCTGCACCAAAAACAGGTTCTGCAAATGATGGATATTACAGCGAATGGCAAGTTAAACCAGCAACTTTGAAAAGTTGGTCAAAATCTTGTCTGAAAAAAGAAGTTTCACCAACAGAGTTTGAAAACAATCCGCAATTAGCACGTCAAGTTGTTAGTTGTATTACACAACGAGAATTAAAAGGACAATTGGAAGCTACCAATAATAATGAAACACAAGCCGTGCTTGGTACTGCCTGTTGGTGGATGACTGGTAAATACAAAGGCTGTGATAGTGGTTTCAGTGCAGATTATGTGAAAAAAGTTTTGGGTTATTATCAAAAACCAAGTAAGTAAATTTTGTTAAGAGGATGTTTTAAAAGTCTAATTTCATACTTAAGCTGGCGACTAGAAGTCGCTGCTACACGAACAAAACTCGCCGTAAGACGGGTTAAAATTCATTAGTCCACCGTAAGGTGGATTTTGCTTTTGTAGTAGCGGTTTAAACCGCCGGATACTTTCAAAACATCCTCTAAGCTCGACTTTATCCAAAATTAGCGACTAACTTTTGTTTTTTATTTATGGGGAACCCTAATTACGGTCTTCCCAGCGTGTCCCGCAGGGACATATTACGTATTACGAATTACGAATTAAGTAAGTTGGCAGAAATAAACAGAACTATGTTACAGAATGTAAATTAGCATTAAACTCTTACTCCGACTGCCTTGTCCCAATTACAATTTTCAACGCCAACCTACTTATATTCACTTTCGGCAACCGTTTCTAATTCCTGCTCATTCACAATCATAAAACTACCATCTCGCCAATTATCAGCGACGCTTTTAATAAAACTAGCTAAGGGAATAGCAATTAGTAATCCTAACACTCCTAAAAGTTTTGCTCCTATTAATAATGAAATAACTACCCAAACAGGATTTAAACCCGTAAAATTGCTTAAAATACGCGGCGCAATAAAATTATAATTAAATTGGTCTATAGCTACTGCTACACTTAAAACTTCTACTCCCAACCAAAAGTTTTTCAAGCCTACTAATAAACTTACTAAAGTAATCCCGATACCCGTACCGAAGGGAAATAAAGCAAAAAATCCAATCACCAACGCGAACAATAAATTTAAAGGAACTCGCAATCCTACAAAAGCTAAGGTCAACCCGGTTGCAAGTATAGTCGCTAAAGTCGCTTGTCCAATAAAATAATTCTGGAAATCTTCCCGCAAAGAATCGCTTACCTGTTTGGCAATATGTTGCGGCAACCATTTGAGAATTCCTTCCCAAACGCGATCGCCATTTAAAATCATGTACAAAGTTAAAACTGCTGTCAACAAAATGTTGAGAACGCTGCCGATTGTATCGAAGGCTAAGCCGATTATTCTACCGCTTAAACTTTGAATTCGACTCGATATTTTATCAAGCAAATCGGGAAGTAAACCACTAGGGTTAATTGGTAACTGTTGAGTTGCAGCCCAATCTTGCAGAGCTTGTAACTGTTGTGTACCAGAGTCAATCCAAGCTGGCAATATATTTATCAGTTCGTTAACTTGTTCGATAATTAACGGCAGCACTGTAATTCCAAAGCCGACGAGTATTACAACCGCCAACAGCAGCACTCCGACTGTTGCTAAATTGCGTTCTACTCCTCGTCGTTGGAAAAAACCAATTGGGTATTCTAAAACAAAAGCTAGCAGAATTGCAGCAATTACAATACTTACCAAGGGTTGAAGATATTTGATAACTCCAAGTAATACCCAAATATTCAAAATAAATAAAGGAAAAGCCAATCCCAAGCTTAACCATCGCGGCAATTTAAAAGCTGATTGCATAGCACCGTGAGTCCACAATAGTTATTAGTTTATTGTGGTTTTGACTTATTAAACCAGTTCAAAGGCATACTTTTTGCTTTAGAAATTGCCAATTGGGCATGGAACAATCATCATTCGTCGCGTTTTTAGTATAAGTATTTGTAAGACCCTGACAAATTTTGATCAAAACCCGATTTCTCTTCCGGCATTAAAGATTCTTCAGAGATAGTTTTTTTTAAGCGTCAAATTCACGTTTTATCTGTTTTTCTATATTCACAAAATAGATTAATTGTCAATCCAAGTATTTATGAACCATCTTTTTAGTATGATAAATCACAATAGAATTTACATTGCTTCACATTGACTTGGGCTATTTTTCAGTAGTTGATCAATCTTGTAGTATGTAAAAGATGTAAATATCAAGTTAATTGCTATCTAATAGAGGGTTTATTAGTCAAATTTATGAAAAGTGTTAAAAAGTAAACAAACTGCTTCCCTAAGCATATAAAACGTATATTACACCAAAATGGCTTGTAATCTCGTTAATTAATTGAGAATTCTGTCAATAAAAAATTTTCTGTAAACTTGAGTAACGGGTTTGTGAAGGAATATGAATACAGAAATTTAATCAGTTAAGGCATTTTGGAAAAGTTTTGATTATGTTAAAGAGATTTTGGGTTATTGATTATTAGAGTCGAAAGATTGCGATAGGCGAAGCCTTGCCCTTAGAGATTGCATAACTGGCAACTTGGGTTACTGACTCAACGCATTTACCCAAAACCAATTACCACCAGCCCTTACAGACAGTAGGAGTGTTTAAACGGACGTTATATAATTGAGCTTTTGACGTTAAATAGTCTAATAATGTTAAAAGCCCAGCCATAAAGACTGAGCTTTTGATAATTAGCGGGGCCATAGTTCCCCAGTTTCGTTATAAAAATTGGCTATAATTTGTCAAGCTGATTATTACTTCCACACCATTTATATCTATTCCGGAAGAAATCGAAATTATTTTTTGAGAGTTGTTAGGAATTGAAATTATATTCCTAATTACCAATTACCAATTACCAATTACCGATTACCGATTACCGATTACCGATTACCGATTACCACTTTCATAAAATCCAACAAAATCTGCTGATGTACAGAACCTAGAGGTCTGACTTCTTTTGCGACTGCTGAATAACAGTAACCGTTGCGAATATCTTCGGGAGTAAGTAAACCCATATCCCAACCTTCAGTGAGAACTAATTGATTTAAATCAACTTCTAGAGGTGCGTGAAAAACGTGACGTACTGCCGTTTCGGAGTTATAACAACCAAATTGATCAATTTTTGCAGGTAGAGTATAGTTAATTTCTTCTAAAACTTCTCGTCTGACTGCGACTTCTGGAGTTTCACCGGGTTCAATATGTCCGCCGAAAAAAGCCCAATAACCGGGATAAACAATGGTGGGGATATTATCGCGCAACTGCATTAAAAATTTGTTGTCTCTATATAGGATTGCAATTGCAACGTGATGAATCTGTTGATTATTCATAAATAATTACAATTTATATTGGTCAAAATACTGTCTTTAATTATTACTTTTCTTCTAAGTAAAATTCTCCTAATTCTGCTCCAGATATGGGAATACTTTCGTATCGAGGTAATCCCTTAAATACAACTTTATCTCCTAATTTCCAATCTTTTTGATTAGTTAGCAGCCAAACTTTGCCAGTGGAGTCACCGATCTGATACATTTGTTGTTCTAACAAAGGTACTTTTCTTTCTACCTTGCCTTGAACATACACAGGAGTATTGTTGTTTTTTTGGGGTTTTAGTTCGCCGATCGCAGTCACATTTACGCCAATGGCATTAATACCGTATTCGCTCAAATTATTGCAACCGAGTAGTCCCGATAGCATTAAAGGAGCTAATCCCAAACGCAATATCCATAAATTCGGGAAAATTTTTGTTCTAACTCGTTGCATTGTAGGCACCATATTCCGAAATTTAACTATCAGTGCTTGGTTCGTCGTAATTTTTAGATACATAGTTCCCAATAATACCAAATTCTTTAGAAACAAAATCTATTCTCGCTTCACGGCAAACTATCTGAGAAGATAAATAATGTGGTGAATGATGCCGTGACCTATTTACGTTATAAAATTTGCTCATGGAAACAAAAACAGCAAAACTGCTTGATGGTAAAGCTTATTCGTTAAAGATTCACGAACAACTTAAATCGGCGATCGCGCAATTAGAATCTATAGTGGGTCGTCCTCCAGGTTTAGCGGTGTTGATGGTTGGTGATAACCCCGCGAGTGCTGCTTACGTCCGCAACAAGGAACGAGCTTGTGAATCGGTGGGTATTGCTTCATTTAATCGACATTTCCCGCACTCTACTAGTTTTAGCGAGCTTCAGTCGGTTATTCATAGCTTAAATGATGACGAACGAGTCGATGGGATTTTAGTACAGTTACCCCTTCCCCCAGAATTGGATAGTGTGGCTCTATTACACGAAATTGCTGCCGAAAAAGATGTTGATGGACTGCATCCGCTAAATTTAGGAAAATTATTAAGAGGTGAACCGGGTTTACGTAGCTGTACTCCTGCGGGGGTAATGCGTTTGTTACAGGAATATTCTATATCTCTAGAAGGAAAACACGCAGTAGTATTAGGACGTTCGATTTTGGTTGGTAAACCAATGTCGATGATGCTCTTAGAAGCAAATGCCACCGTTACTATTGCTCATTCCCGTACCCAAAACTTACAAGAGATTACCCAAAATGCCGATATTCTCATCGCTGCGGTAGGGATTCCCCAATTAATTACTGCCCAAATGGTGAAAAAAGGCGCAGTTGTGGTAGATGTGGGGATAAACCGCATTACTGATCAAAACGGCAAAAGTCGGTTAATCGGTGATGTCAATTTTGAGGAAGTTGCAACCGTCGCCAATTTCCTTACCCCAGTTCCCGGTGGTATCGGACCAATGACTGTTGCCATGTTGTTACAAAATACAGTTAACAGTTATCAGGGAATAGGGAATAGGGAATAGGGAATAGGGAATAGGGAATAGGGAATAGGGAACTAGTTATTAGTTGAGTCAAAACAGGAAAATAAGGTGATTTAAAATGGTTACAGCAGATAATTTACGGAAAAATTCACCCGAATCGAAAAAATTAGAGTTCGATTTACCGGCTTATCTCAAGGAACGACAAAAGCTTGTAGAAACTGCTTTGGATAAATCGATTGAGATTGTTTATCCCGATAAAATTTATCAAGCAATGCGTTATTCCCTTTTAGCTGGAGGTAAGCGCTTGCGTCCGATTCTGTGTCTTGCTACTTGTGAAATGACTGGTGGAAATATCGAAATGTCTTTGCCGACAGCTTGCGCGTTAGAGATGATTCACACCATGTCTTTGATTCATGATGACCTGCCAGCGATGGATAACGATGATTACCGTCGGGGTAAATTAACCAACCACAAAGTATATGGCGATGATGTGGCAATCTTAGCCGGGGATGGATTATTAGCTTACGCTTTCGAGTATGTGGCAACTCATACTCAAAATGTACCACCACCCCAAGTTTTACAGGTAATTTCTCGTTTGGGACGTGCAGTCGGTGCTGCGGGTTTAGTCGGTGGTCAAGTTGTAGACTTGGAAATGGAAGGAAAGACAGATGTTCCTTTGGAAACGTTGAATTTTATTCATAATCATAAAACAGCAGCCCTTTTAGAAGCTAGCGTCGTTTGCGGCGGTATATTAGCTTCCGCATCCCCAGAACAATTACAAAGATTGTCTCGTTATTCTCAAAATATTGGACTTGCATTTCAGATAGTTGATGATATTCTGGATATCACCGCCACCCAAGAACAGTTAGGTAAAACTGCGGGTAAAGACCAAAAAGCGCAAAAAGTTACCTATCCCAGTCTTTGGGGTCTGGAAGAATCCAAAAAACAAGCACAATTGCTCGTTGAAGCAGCAGTTGCCGAATTAGAAACCTTTGGAGAGCAAGCTAAACCTTTAATTGCCCTCGCGTACTTTATTACTAGTCGTAATAACTAATTCAATTTTTTAGATTTGGGATGTTAAGTAGTATCCCACACTTCCTCACCCACGCAACCGCTGCTAATATTAGCCTAATTTAACCGTAATACCATGCAAGACATAGGTAATATATTTAATAATCACGTGCTACTGGTTGCCTTAATAGCTTGTTTTGTCGCTCAGGCTTTAAAGCTCCTAATTGAGTTAATCAAAAACGGTAAAGTGAGTGTGAGTGTTTTAGTAACAACTGGAGGAATGCCCAGCGCTCACTCAGCCTTAGTAACTGCCTTAGCTGCTGGTGTTGGACAAACTATCGGTTGGGCTTCCCCCGAATTCGCTTTAGCTGCTATTTTCGCCATCATTGTGATGTACGATGCTGCTGGTGTCCGTCAAGCTGCCGGAAAACAAGCTCGCATCCTCAATCAAGTCATTGACGAAATGTTTCACGATCATCCAGAAATAGCCGCCGAACGTCTTAAAGAATTACTCGGACACACACCCTTTCAAGTCATAGCCGGTTCAGCTTTAGGTGTTACCATTTCTTTGTTAGCTCAAGCAGCCTATTAAAGTTATGAGTTATGAGTGAGGAGTTAGGAGTTAGTACCACCAGAGTTATGAGTTACGCCTAATGTGAATTAAAAACGTTGCTTATCCTACAAGAGTTTTGAAGCTTGTTTAAATCTCAGATTTTTAATTTATCAATGTAATGATAATGGTTTGAGCGCTTAATTCACATTACTACGTGAGTTATGAGTTATTACTAACAACTAACTACCAACAACTAAGTATCAACAATTAACAACTAATTGGGCAACTTTACAGCAGAACGCAATAACATCACCTTTTGACTATCAACAATGATAGCAAAGAAACCGCGTTTTGAAAGTTCTTGTAAGGTTTCATAGGCTTCTTTTTGGTTATTAGTGTAATTAGCTAACAAGTAAGGTCTTTTTCCGTAAGCGACAAAACCGACATCTCCTTTAACTGCTTTACGAACGTCAGATACTAATTGAGGACGATTGTAATAATCGACTAATACAGCGTAACCAGTTCCCAAATTTCGAGGTTTGTAACTTACTGTACTTACTTGAGTGGGTGTTGGTGTTTCTGTAGGTTTAGTAGTGATTATTGCAGATAAACCAGCAGAATCTTTGATATATCTTGCCCAGCGATTGGCATCGTCAATATTTTTAAATCCTCCGATACGGGTAACAATATCGCTAAGGTATCTACAAGTATTTGTGTTAATTTTTGCGGGTAAAACTCGCTTTAACTGAGTTTGATTGTCTGTTGTGGGACTAACTACTAATAACAAATATTCACCACCTTTGGGAGCTTCACAGGTGGGAGGGTTTTGTTGGGCATTTACAGAATTCATTCCGCAAAATAAACCCATTGTTGATAATATTAAAACACTTGGTAAACTTTTAAATTTACCTAAAATAGCTGAATTCATCGATTGTATTCTCCTAAAACTCACACCACAGTTATCAGTTGACAGTTGACAGTTGACAGTTGACAGTTATCAGTCCTCTTTCGGGCGTGTATGGTGGGAAATCAGATAGGGAGCATATTAATAGATAACTGTTAACTGATTAAGAAACTGAAGCAAGAGATGCTAAAGCATCAGGAATTTCTGATGAAGGAGCTTGAAATTCACCCGTTGCGACATATTCCAATCGTAATTTCAACCAAGTAATAAATTGAGGATTGATGGAAATAACCGCTGCTGCTGGTTGGGGACATTTGGCTTTGACGGATGACATTTGACTGGTTTCTAGAAAAGCTGGTTGCTTCACTAACCAAAAATCAATCTCTTTCTCTTGTTCGTGGTAATAGCGAGTACGTTCCTTTAAAACTTCCTCTAAAGGTTCTTCTTCCAATAAAAAGCGTTGAGAAGCCAGTACGTAATAGTATGTTTGCATTTTCACTCTTTGTGGATTAAATTAATTAACTAACTGAACTGAACAAAATTGAGGACACAGCATATAGTACTGCGTCCGGGTCAAGTTTAATTAGAAGAATTGAAACCGGCAGCTAATTTTTTAAATGGACAGCTAGTTGCTAGCTGTGGTGAAGTTTGCTGCTTTTCTCTACCAAAGAAAAATCTTTTAATTATTGCCCAAAATGATTTATCCTCACTTCCATGCTTTCCACCACTCGTCAGCTTGGCAAAAAACTGACTATTATCAAAATAGTGTTCCACATTGATGATTTTCAAGTCATCGGTAACGCGGGCTATACTCATTCCTATTATCTCCACAACTTCCCCTGTAGGAGCATAGTCTTTATATGAACCGTTAAAAGTTCCCCAATGCCGCCATTTAAATGTAACATTTGGTGGAGAACTGTAAACTTCTAACACTTCCCATAAAAATCCTTTAGGAAATGCACTGCGAAACAACCTTCCTGATGATTGAAAGTTTTCCTCGGAAGCTTTATATTGTTCTGTCTCGCCAATAAATAAGTTATAAGTTCCCGCTGCGGAAACATCCTCGGCGGTAAATTCCTCACCACCATTACTACTCATACGAAACTTATCTTTGACAACCGATAACCACTGTTGTGGATTGGTTTTAAAGGAAGCTTCTAACTCAAAGGTTCTGACTAAGTTTTCTACAATTGCTTCGAGAGAACCCATATTATGATTGGCTTGACTTTCGGAAGCTAAACCTTGGTTCGATTCGGAATAGTCGGGAGGATTTCCACCCCGCCATTCATTATCGATGCTACTGGCAATTACTTTTTCTCTTTCTTGTACCCACACTGGTAAATTCTGAGATTCGGTTGCGCTCATATCACAATTAACAGTTAAAACTTAACAGTTAATAGTTAACAGTTAACAGTAAAGTACTTACTGCTCACTGCTCACTGTTTACCGTTGATGATTTGCTTCATTTCTCGCACCGCTCTTTCCATACCTACTAAAGCTGCTCGACTCACGATAGTATGACCAATATTAAGTTCTTCCATGCCCTCAATACAAGCTACCGGATAAACATTATTGTAAGTTAATCCATGTCCCGCATTTACCCGCAATCCGGCTTTGATTGCCTGTCTACAACCTGATGCTAATAATTTTAACTCTTGACGTTTACTTTTTTCGTCTTTGGCTTCTACATACTTTCCTGTATGCAATTCAATAAACTTTGCTTGTACCTTGACAGAAGCTTCAATTTGTGTATTGTCAGCATCAATAAATAAACTGACGGGAATACCAGCACTTTGCAACTTATCGACTATGTTGGCAATTTTATCAACTTGACCGACAATATCTAAACCCCCTTCCGTGGTGACTTCTTCGCGTTTTTCCGGAACTAAAGTCACATAATCCGGTTTAATATCAAGAGCGATCGCCAACATTTCATCAATAGCTGCCATTTCTAAATTAAGATGAGTTCTGACGGTTTCCCGTAGTATCCGCACATCTCTGTCTTGAATATGTCTTCTATCTTCCCGTAAATGTACGGTAATTCCATCCGCCCCACCCAACTCAGCTAGTACGGCAGCCGCTACAGGGTCAGGTTCCACCGTGCGCCGTGCTTGCCGAATCGTAGCGATGTGGTCAATATTTACACCGAGTGTCAGCACCCCTGTTTTCTCCCTTTTACCAATTATCTAAATATGTCAAAGTTAATTTTACAAGAGATTGGGGGCAAATCGATTTTGGATTTTGGATTTTAGATTTTGGGCGGGTAAGAAGTTGCGCTTTTATAAGGATTTTCTGATGTTGAGGATATTTATATCCTAAAAACCCGACTTCTGTGATTATTGATGTTATTTATGCTAGTACTGCCGGCGCGTAAGTTAACATAGCCGCCATGAACATCAAACCCGCCAACGCTTATAAACCATTGTCTAATCGCAAAAGTCCTATTAATAGGACTGAAGTAATACCCAGATTCCATTAATGTGGTGGAGTACTAGACAAGTTGCATCTACATCTAAACTGATTATGAATTGACAATTGTTCAGTCAGAACGCCAAAAAACAAGATTTAAAGCTACGATTAACTTCTGTTGCGATTTGTAACAATGCTATGATATGCTTTCGTTACGTATTAAACGTCTTCGTAATTATTTAATATTAATTAGGTTTGGATAATGTCGCTTTCTAAAATCTCTTCGATAACTTCAAATTGTCCATCGTGAATTGAAGTCTGAACTTTACAGCATTGGTCAGAAGCATTTGTAACTATTGGTGTATAAGACTAGGCAATGACGTTTGTGTATAGTGTTTTGTCTACTCTCTCGTGCGTGTTAGTGATTGAGCTGCACGAATAATTCTCCATATTTTCTTCTCTTCTGCGACGGAAAATAATTACCAATCGCTTTGGGACAAGATTCAGTTAATTAGTAATAAAGACGAATAAAGCAACTGACGATCGCAACTAGATGAATAAATCCTTTAAGGCAGCACAGTTTTAATTTATAATTTATAATTTTTTATCACTTATATCTGCGTAATTCTACGATTCGATATCCTGTTTAGACAGCGAATAAAGCACTAAAAAAATTATGTATATGAATAACGATATTAGGAGGTAATTTGACCGTGAGAAATTTGAAGCGAGAGTGGTTTTTTAACACTCAGCGGGATATTATGGCGGGTGCAGTAGTGGGATTGGCTTTGATTCCAGAAGCGATCGCCTTTTCGATTATTGCCGGGGTAGATCCAAAAGTTGGACTTTACGCCTCATTTATTATTGCAGTGATGACGGCGTTTTTAGGAGGTAGACCGGGATCAATTTCCGCCGCTACGGGAGCCATGGCGCTGTTAATGATTGATTTAGTTAGAGATCATGGTTTGCAGTATTTATTTGCAGCCACCTTATTGACAGGGATATTTCAACTTGTATTTGGGGTACTAAAACTCGGACGCTACATGAGATTTGTACCGAGGGCAGTGATGATTGGTTATATTAATGCCTTGGCGGTGTTGATTCTTCTGGCACAGTTACCCCAACTGAGGAATGTGCCGCCGACTGTATATATATTGACTCTGCTTTCCCTGGCGATTATTTATATTCTGCCGCGCTTTACCAAAGTAGTCCCCTCACCCTTAATTGCATTAGCAGTAATGACTATCGCGGCGATCGCCCTAAAGTTAGATGTTCCCACGGTGGGGAATATGGGAGAATTACCTACAGCTCTACCGAGTTTTGCTCTGCCGGGGGTGCCTTTAACTCTAGAAACACTCAATATTATTTTGCCTTATTCCCTAACCTTGGCGCTGGTTGGTTTATTGGCTTCATTATTAACCGCTTCACTGGTAGATGAACTTACAGACACTCCCAGCGATAAAAACCAAGAAGCGAGAGGACAAGGAATTGCAAATATTATTACATCCTTCTTCGGAGGAATGGCTGGATGTGGGATGATTGGACAATCGGTAATTAATGTCCAATCTGGTGGAAGAGGAAGACTCTCAACCCTTGCGTCTGGGATTTTCCTGTTATTTGCCATTTTGTTTTTACAAACTTGGGTCAAACAAATGCCGATGGCAGCACTAGTCGCCGTGATGATTATGGTGTCAATTGGTACATTTCGTTGGTCTTCTTTGAAAAATCTTCCCCGCATCCCCCGTAGTGAAACGGCTGTGATGTTGACGACGATGTTTGTGACAATTTTTACTCGAAATTTTGCCCTGGGTGTGGTGACAGGTATCGTGATGAGTACCGTATTCTTCTCTAATAAGATTGCCCAGTTAGTATTTGTGGATAAAGTGTTGAGTGAAGATGGTTTGCATCGCATTTATAAAGTCAGTGGACAAATTTTCTTTTTATCCAGAGATGAATTTCTCAGCTTTTTTGATTTTACAGAACTAGTTGAGCGCGTCACCATTGATTTAACTTATGCTCACCTTTGGGATCAAGGAGCAGTAGAAGTACTCGATAAGGCAGTATTGAAATTTCGTCGGAATGGAGCAGAAGTAGAATTAATTGGACTCAATCAAGCCAGTAGTACCTTAGTAAATAAATTAGCAGTTAACCAAATTCAATAAGATTTTTACCTTTCAATCCTTCCTTTGATTTTCAGGGGCTAAAACCACAATGAGAAATATTTTACTTTGTACAGATGGTTCATCTTTTGCAGAAAATGTTTATAAATATGGAGCTTGGTTTGCGATTCAATTTAATGCCCAAATTAACGTTTTATTTGTCACAGATATTCGTAGTCAGAAAGTAGTTTCTACTGATAATCTCAGCGGTAGTATTGGACTTGGTGCTTCCGAACAATTGCTGCATGAATTAGTCAATTTAGAACATGAAAGAGCCAAAATCAACAATAAACGAGCAAGATTAATTTTACAAAAAGCTGGTGAAACTCTCAAAGCTGAAGGTATAAAAGATGTTAATTTAACTAATAAAACAGGATTTTTAGTAGATTGTTTTCATGAATTTGAAGAAAATTCCGATTTAATTGTTTTAGGTAAAAGGGGAGAAGCTGCAGAATTTGCTTCTGGGCATTTAGGGGCAAATGTAGAGAGAATTGTTCGTAGCACAGGAAAACCATGTTTAGTGACCCCGCGTGAATATAGACCTGTTGAAAGAGTTTTAATTGCTTATGACGGCAGTTTAACAGCTAAGAAAACACTACAATTTTTAGTCAATTCTTCGTGTTTTAAAAAATTAGAAATACATCTGTTAAAAGTAACTAAAAATGAAACATATTCCAGGGCAGAAAATAGAGTCAGTGAAGCTAAACAGATTTTAGATTCAGCAGGTTTTAATATCATTTATAACATTAGAGAAGGTGAAGCAGAAGAGGTTATTAATCAATATATTATTGAGCAAAATATTAGCCTTTTACTGATGGGAGCATATGGACATAGCCGCATCCGTAATTTAGTAATTGGTAGTACGACAGTTCAAATTCTTAGAAGCAGTAATATTCCTGTCTTGTTGTTCCGTTAAGAGGTTGTTAATCAAAGTGATTCTTCATAACTTTAGGTTTCCATTAATCTTCTTGAGTCCCCCTTAAATAGCAGATTTAGACGTAAAATGTCTTGTTTGTGGGGATATATGGAGTTCTAGAAATAGATTCTGACTCAATTGAGATAAATTAATTGCAATTGTTTAATAGAGGAAAACCTTTGATGCAAATAACCAATCAAATCCATTTCCGTAACCTCCAAGGAGATATCCTTGGGGGTTTAACGGCTGCTGTAGTTGCTTTACCGATGGCATTAGCATTTGGTATCGCTTCGGGTGCGGGGGCTTCTGCGGGGTTGTGGGGAGCCATATTAGTGGGATTTTTTGCCGCTTTATTTGGTGGTACACCCAGCTTGATTTCAGAACCCACAGGTCCGATGACAGTAATTGTCACCGCAGTCATTGCCGGATTACAAGCTAATAATCCAGAAAATGGTCTGGCAATGGCATTTACAGTCATTATGATGGCAGGATTAGTTCAAATCCTCTTTGGGGTATTGCGATTGGGGCGGTATATTACCATGTTGCCCTACAACGTGATTTCTGGATTTATGACAGGAATCGGCGTGATTCTAATTTTTCTGCAAATAGCACCCTTCTTAGGGCAAGAAACTCCTAAAGGTGGGGTTATTGGTGTAATCCAAAATATACCAACCCTAATTACTAACATCAGTATTCCAGAAACTATTTTAGGGCTAATAACTTTAGGGATTCTGTTCTTTTATCCTTCTAAACTCAAGAAAGTTCTTCCTCCCCAATTAGTAGCTTTAGTTATTGGTACGGCAATTTCGATGATTGTCTTTCGGGGTGTGGAAATTCGGACAATTGCCACTATCGGTGAAATTACTCCGGGTTTGCCTAACTTCCAGATGCCCACTTTTAGCACGCAAGACTGGCAGTTAATGTTAGTTAACTCCGTGGTATTGGGAGTTGTGGGTTGCATTGATTGTTTGTTAACTTGTCTGGTAGCTGACAGTCTCACCCGTACCGAACACAAATCTAATAAAGAATTAATCGGTCAAGGTATTGCTAATTTAATTACTGGTTTGTGTGGTGGAATTGCTGGTTCTGGAGCGACAACTGCAACTGTAGTTAACATTCAAGCTGGTGGACGCACGGCATTATCTGGGATTAGTCGGGCTTTAGTGCTATTAATCGTCGTTTTATGGGCAGCCCCCCTAACTTCTGGTATTCCTTTGGCTGTATTAGCAGGAATTGTCCTAAAAGTAGGAATTAATATCATCGATTGGGGCTTCCTAAAACGGGTTCACAAAATTTCTTGGAAAGCAGCCGGAATTGTCTATACAGTCGTATTACTCACGGTGTTTGTGGATTTAATGATTGCCGTAGCCGTCGGGGTATTTATTGCGAATATTTTGACCATCGAGCGACTCGATCAACTGCAATCCAATTCCGTGAAAGCGATTACCGACGCTGACGATCAAATTGTCCTAAATGCCGAAGAAAAGCAACTTTTAGATTTAGCCAATGGACGAGTTTTACTATTCCATCTCAGTGGACCGATGATTTTTGGTGTAGCAAAAGCCATTGAGAGAGAACATCGTGCCATTGCTAACTACGATGTTTTACTAGTCGATTTAGGTGAAGTACCTGTACTAGGTGTAACTTCTTCCTTAGCAATTGAAAATGCTATTCAAGAGGCTATTGATGCAGGAAGAGAAGTGATAGTTGTGGGAGCAACAGGAAAGGTAAAACGTCGTTTAGAAAAATTAGGTATTGCAGGATTAATTCCTGGACATCACTGGATGGGAGATCGACTAACTGCACTCCAAGAAGGTTTAACTATAGTTCGTGAAAAACAAAATTATAATTACGAGCAACCCGACAAACCTTCTACTTCTTTTTCTTAATCGAGATTTTCTAACTATTCCGTTAACGGGTGTCCGCTATTTGAGTGTTGACACCTTTTTTTTATTGTTAGGTGAGATTGAAAATGCCTGGTTCTATTGCAAAACCTTCTCTCTTTCTTCCTCCGCGTTCACCTTTGCGTTCCTTTGCGTTTAAAAATATATTATCTGAGAGTCTAACTCCAAAAACTATTATAAAATCTTAAGTTATATCTTGCACCATAGAAACCTATAGGCAAAATAATTACTAATTGTTTTCCTGTGGTTCTTACCCGCCTGGGACTGCAAGTCCCAGTCTGATAGCAGAAGTCCATTAAAATGGACTAAAATACTACATTTTTATGTTAGTAATGTTTTTCTTGATATTTTTTATTATGTAGTTAATTATGCGGCTCTGTGCAAGATATCAGTTAACCAATAATTATGATTAAATTTTGCTGCAAAACTATCCAACATATCACAAAATAAAGATATATTCGCAGCACATTTAATTTACAATCAATAGAAAAAACTGCTATGACATCACTGACATTAAATTTAGATTCTATAATCAAGCTTACCCAAGAGCAGTTTTATAAACTGTGTGAAGCAAACCCGGAATTAAAACTAGAACGCAATGCTCAAGGAGAATTAATTGTTATACCACCAACCGGAGGAGAAACGGGGAGAAGTAACTCTAATATTAACAGTCAAATATGGTTTTGGAATCAACAAAACCAACTTGGTGAAGTTTTTGATTCATCAACAGGATTTATATTACCATCAGGTGCCAATCGTTCTCCAGATGTTTCTTGGGTGGAAAAATCTCGTTGGGATGCTTTAAGCAAGCAAGAAAAAGAAAAATTTATTCCTCTTTGTCCTGATTTTATCATTGAAATTATATCACCCTCTGACAATTTGAAAAAACTGCAAAATAAGATGCTCGAATATATCGAAAATGGTTGCCGTTTAGGTTGGTTGATCAAGCGTAAAAAACAAGAAGTCGAAATTTATCGTCCGGGGAAACCAGTGGAAATTTTGCAATTACCTCAAACTCTTTCCGGAGAGGATGTGTTACCTGGTTTTGTGCTGAATTTGCAGCAGATTTGGGAATAGAATATTTCACTGTTTATGATTATGATATATAGTTTGTATAAGAATTAAAACAAATAAAAAAGTTAAAAAATTGTCATCAAAAACAAAAAAACCGGGGGAATATATCCTTAAACTAGCTAGAAAAAGAAATCTATCGGCAATAATACGTTATTTTCTAGCTGCGGGTATGTTAATAGTTACGATATTCTTATTTAGTATTTTCGCTAACTCGTCATTAGGAATTTTATTTTTAATCGCAGGTATCAGCGGCTCATACTACTTATACCGTAGTGGGAAGCATTTTAAAAAACGAGCAGGTGATGCTCAACGTGGTGCTGAAGCTGAAACTAAAGTGGCAAATTTATTACATATTTTAGAATCTCAAAGATGGCAAATTGAATATAATTTGAGAATTAAGAAATGGGGAGATGCAGATGTAGTTTTACATTCTCCTCAAGGTAATTGGTATGTAATTGACGTTAAGTCTCATGGTGGAACCAAAATATATGACAATGGACGTTTAAGAAAGCGTTATGGAAAAAATATTTATGATTTCAAAGAAGGAGATTTGATTGATAAAGTTAAGGGGCAAGCAAAACAAGTCAAGCGGTTAAAAAATGCAACCTGGGTAACTGCAATGCTTTGTTTTACTAGAGGTGGAGTGGATATTTCTGAGTCAGAAGTTAATGGTGTTTATGTGGTAAGTTCTGGTAAATTGGTAGATACTTTATTGCAGTTGGAAAAGTAATTAATCTATTATCTTAAGGCATTTCAACAAAATGTTTATGTAGTAGTTTTTTGGAAAACTAAACGCAACGCTTGTTTGATAGATTTTACCGCCAATATAAATATATCTACCTTTAGAAATATTGACAATAGGTAATTTTTATAAACCGTATATATATCGTAACTAATAGGAGAATATGATGTCTAATAGTCTATTAGAAAATATTAAGGTTATTGGTGAATCCGAAAGTCCTGAATGGATAGCTGAAAAACTGCAACAGATGCAAGACCCCAACACAAGTAATATTACGGAGGATAATCTAGAAAGAGGTAGTAAAAGTATTGGGAATTTTTTCCATTTTCTTAATTTAATCCAAGACCAACCTTGGATGTATGCTACACACAAATTTGGTTACATAGCTCCTCGGAAGTCAGCTTCAATGGAGCCTTTACCTATTCAACATCCCAGTGCAATTACTGCCGATAATAGTCTCAAAAATAACCGTATTAATATCCGTTTAGACCGTTTGCATATTGAAAAGTATCCTGGTGCGGGTACACATAATGTGATGGTAACTTTTGCTGCTCGCAATCAAGTAGCCGATACCCAAGAATCCATCAGTTTTAGCCAAACTTATCGGGTAAAAGAAGGAAATTCGGCTGGAATTGCTGGCTATCCGGTGTTTATCGGTTTAAATGTCGGTTTGCAGGGAGTAGCTTTTGAATGCTCCACGGTGAATGTCAAAAATGAACAAGACAAAGCAATATTAACAGCCTTAGAATCTTCACCATTTCAAAGCGGACTTAAATTGTTAAAAACTACTCAACCAGCCATTGCACCTTTTACAGAGATTACTCTGGGTGTTGTGAAAATGCTAGCGGAACATCATGAAAATGTTGCAGTACAAAAATTTTACCTGGGATTAGATTTTGAAAATTCCGCAATGGGGTGTCGTCTTGCTGAAGGCAATTATATTGCAGTACAGGTTGATGATGAGACGGTAATTGATTGGCATAAATGGATTTATAAGCCCGATGTAGGTGTAATTGTACATAAAGGTGATAATCATCAAACCCTAGCTTATAACTATGTAATTTTCCGCGTTAGTCGCTATGAAGAATCATAATTAAATGGAGTTAAATAAATATGAGTAAAAAATATGAGCAATAATTTTAATAAATTTAATCACGGCTATGCATTATTAATTGGAGTTGGAGAATCAGCTTATAAACCTTGGTCTTTACCAGTTACAGTCAAAGATACACAAGCAATTTATGCGGCTTTAATTGATTCAGAACTATGTGCTTATCCCGATAATAAACAGCATATTCGAGTCTTAAATAATCAAGATGCAACGAAAGCAAATATTTTAGATGGATTGAATTGGTTAAAAGAAAAAACTATTACTGACTCTGAAGCTACTATATTTATTTATTATTCCGGACATGGTGGTGTAAATGAAAAAACAAACAATTATTATTTGCTACAACATGATGTGAATCCGATGAAGCTGGAAAAATCTGCATTATCCGCAGAAACTTTTACTCAAGCATTGAGAGAAATTGAAGCACAGCGTTTACTCGTTGTAATTGATAGCTGTCATGCAGCAGGAATGGCAACTTCTAAACAAGCAGATTTAGAACTTGATCAAGAATTTGGAGATTTTGCTAGAGTTGCACCACCCAAAGCTTTAATTGATGAACTTGCAAGAGGTAAAGGTAGAGTTGTTTTCACTTCTTCTAGAGGTGAGCAAAAATCTTGGATAAAAGATGAATCAAGCAGCATCTATACTTATCATTTTCTCGAAGCTTTGCAAGGTGCTGGTAACAAACCGGGTGATACAGAAGTTCGGGTTTCTAATATTATGAATCATTTGGGTAAAGCTGTTCCCGAAAGCGCGAAGAAAATCAATCAAGAACAAATTCCTCAAAATGATACATCTGGTGAAGATTTTGTAATTGCTAAATTGCGGGGTGGAAAAGGTTTACCGGATAAAGGTTGGGATGAGGTTAAAACTGAAGCTACACAAAAGATAAATAAAATTGCTGATGTGATAAATCAGCATGGAAAATTTATTACTAATATTAATCAAGCTCAAGGGATTCATATTGGTGATGTTTATCACAAATGATTGCTGACTAGATAAAGCAGGGCAAACGCAAGAAAAATGACATGATAATATGCTATTGAAATGTAGTTAT
>JACYMD010000096.1 GCA_015272215.1 Rivularia sp. T60_A2020_040
GATTTCTGAACTCAGCCTTCCTGAGTCATTTTGTAGTGTTTAGTCTAAACTCCAGAGATCGCTATTCTAAATTTAATGGCGAATCATTTGAGTTAGCAAAAGGAGATTATCAACACGTCACAACGTTGAGTGAATGGTCACTGGATTCTGTAAGCAAAATGATTAATTCCATCCAAGGTGCTATTTTTGGTAAATCAAGTACTCCCAAGGGTAGCACAACCATCTCTGATGAGAAAAGTAAAACACCGGATGTGAGCGTAGCGATTCAAGCAATGTCAGACTTACAGTTACTTATTGCTCAGACTGCTTTTCAGTCTATTCAAGGTATACTCGAATCTTTTACATCAAGTACGAAAACCGAGTTAATGAGTAACCGTAAAGTTATACCATTAAGCCCAGGACTGACATTGTTCATGTGTATCATAGAAAACAATATTGAGCAGACAAAGTTTTTCAAAAGCGATTTAATCTGCCAAAATTTTTATCTTTACACAGCGAGATACTCTATTGCTGAAGGTAAAAATATTATAAATTTTAACCAATTACAGGCATTAGCAGATCTTCAAGCAGGCTACGACGTTCAAGAGAAAAAAATTGCCAAACTAATAAGCAATCTTGATCCGGCTTCAGATAAGTGGGATGAACAGAAAATAAAATACGATAAAATGATTGAAAACATAGAATCTTCTCGCGAAAAAATAAAAGGCAAAATAGATGTACTTAAAAGCAACTAAGTTCGATGGTTGTTTTTTGTTGATTTCATCTCTGACATTTAGATATCAAATCTAATTTTGAAGATGTTAAGAATCTGATCGCATTTCGTCTCGTTTGAGCGATTCTGTACTGCTTGATGATTGAGCGATCGCTCTTTTGTAAGACTTTTGGTAGGAGTGCGATCGCGTTAATGTTAGTATGCGATCGCTCTTTGTCTAGTTTCAACAAAAGTGCGATCGCAATTTCTTATAGCTACTGGCTTGTAGTGGGAGTGCGATCGCATTTACCAATAAACGCTTGTAGTGGGAGTGCGATAGCGTTAATGTCAGTATGCGATCGCTTTTTGTCTAATTTCAACAAAAGGCTATAATCTATAATAAGCAAGAATTTTGGCAGGTGAATAGTTATGTCTCAGCAATACTCAATTGAAGAAATTCCTATTAACTTAGACAAAATTATTCAGGGAGTTGAACAAGGTGAACAAATCGAAATTATTCAGCAAGGTAAACAAATTGCTGTAATTATTTCTACTACAGAATATGAAAATTTATTGAATCAAAAACCAAGCTTTTGGGAATCTGTAGAAAGATTTCGCAAAGAATACAATATAGAGGCAGCAGAAATAGACCCCGATCAAATTTTTGCTGTTGTGCGGGACAAATCAGTCGGACGTGAGGTAATTTTTTGATTCTATGCGGTTCCTCCTAGATACTAATATCCTCTCAGAACCTCTGCGTCCCCGTCCAAATCAAGCTATTGTCAGGATGCTACAACAAAATGAAGGTGAGATTGCCACTGCCACCGTTGTATTCCACGAACTGCTATTTGGCTGTTATCGTTTACCAATCGGGTCAAATAAGCGCTTAATTATTGAAACATATTTACAATCAGAAATTAAACAAAAAATTCCCCTACTTCCATACGATATTGCTGCTGCTGAGTGGTTTGCAGTCGAAAGGGCAAGACTGACAGCTATCGGTAAAACACCAGCTTATGCAGATGGACAAATTGCGGCGATCGCTCAAGCAAATAATTTGGTTTTAGTCACAAACAATGTTACTGATTATACTGATTTCCAAGATATCAAAATAGAAAACTGGTTTATAATTCAACCTGAAATTTAAACTAAGCTCTGCTGATCGCATTTCTTCAATCGCGGCTGTTTCAGAGGTTAAGCGATCGCAATTTCCTGTAGTTACTAGCTTCGATGTGAAGTGCAAAGCTTGCGCGACGTAAGTCGTTCGCATTTACCAATCAACGCTTGTAGCGGGAGTGCGATCGCTTTATATAAACTAAATATTTTCCCGATTAAACCAAGCTTGTAAATCAGCCATGCTGGTAAAATCAAGCAACGCTTCCCCAAGATTTTCCAACTGTTCCAAAGGCAAAGCTTCAACCTGTTGACGAATATCCTGCGGTAATTCCCCCACCCGTCGAGTTAGCAGACGAAGAATAAGAGATTTTTCTCCTTCCTCACGTCCTCGTTGTTCTCCTTCCTGTATTCCTTCTTCCTTAATTTCTCTGTAAACTCGCGTTTCTTGAAGTGTAATTCCTAACATTTTTTCTACCTCTATACGACTTTTATTTTCAAACTTGTACACCATTATCGTCGTGATTAACTCTATTATGGCGCGATTTCCTGCTTGAGGTTGTTCTTGCTGATTCCTCGCTAACAAATACCTTGCTTCCTGGGTTGCTTGTTCATCATCCAGGGTAGTTAACACCATCAATCCTACCCATACAGGTAATTGGCGAATATCACCCAACTCATTCAAATATACGCGATTTACTTGTGGACTATTAAGTTGACTCAAATAAGGAAGAGTATCACTTTGCTCAATCTTACGGGATGGGTAAATTATCACTAATTGCAAATTACTAAATCTGGCACGATTGCAGTAAAAATATAGGTAAGATTCAGCAAATACCCTTTCATAAAGCAATTCATCCTTCTGGAACTGCACCTCACAGAAATAAACAACCCCAGGATTTTCAGTTACGGGTGGCAGAAATACCCCGTCAATCTCAAATTTTGGTTCTTTAACAGCTACCGAATCAAATCGATATGCATCTGCATTTTCTGGTGGATTTGTCAACAATTCAAACAATAAATTTGGATATTGTTGAAATAGTTTATAAAAAATCGAATCTCGACGCATGGAAGTTTTTATTTGAGGGTTGATTGCACCTCATCAATTTTAAGCTTTTACTGTCTTGATGTTCGAGCGAAGCTTGCGCGACGTAAGTCGTTCGCACTCAACAGCCATATGGTTTTCTGGGAAAGTGCGATACCTACGGTAAGCATGGCTACGCAAGATATAAACATTGAAGCGGATTGTAATATAACCAAACAACATGGCTAGAATAAAAATGCCGTCTCCAAACTTCAAATAATGGTCGCATCCCTAAAAAAAGACTACATCACTCCAGAAGAATATCTCCAACTGGAGCTTCAAAGCGATGTCAAACACGAATATATTGACGGTTATGCTTATGCAATGGCTGGTGCTAACGATTCTCACGTTACTGTTTCCGGAAACTTATTTACACTACTTCGTAATCATGTACGGGGTTCTGGTTGTCGGGTTTTCATCTCGGATATGAAAGCACGTATCGAACAACTAAATCGCTATTATTATCCCGATGTTATGGTTACTTGTGACGAACGAGATAAAGAAAATACTACTGAGAAAAAATTTCCTTGCTTAATTGTTGAAGTTTTATCCGACTCAACGGAAGCATTTGATCGGGGTGATAAATTTGCTGATTATCAAATATTAGAAACCCTCCAAGAATATGTTTTGATTAATGTAAAACGTCAGCGAGTCGAGTGTTTTCGCCGTAATAGTGAAGGACTTTGGCTATTACAGTCTTATACTTCGCAAGAAAAATCTTTTCAACTGCAAAGTATTAACTTTGAAGGGGAAATGAGTGAGCTTTATGAGGATGTTGCATTTGCTTGATTACAGTATATTTTTACTAAACTAAATCCCAACTCTCTACAAAAAGTTTTCCGTTTATAATGCTTATTTTATCAGATTTTTGTTAACAAGCCTGCGACATCCTCCAATATGTGATCGCATACCTGAGATAACCCAGCCAAATTATCCCCTCGATGAAGTTGTCGTATTGGTATAGCAGTCGCTAAACGTCCCAATATCTCAAATTCCCTCTCTGGCATCATTAGGCGATCGCGCATCGTAAATGCTTGAAAATCAAAGGGTTCTCCTCTTTCTAAGAGTACCTTTTGTGCTGTTGCCGCAATGCTGGTAGAATCCATTCCCCCACTAATATGGGTTGCAATGCGTTCTGTCCTTAATCTGTCGCTAACTGCTTGCTCAAATAGTTCTACAAAATGCTCTACATACTCTTGGGGGTGTTTGTAGAATATTAATGGTCGAGTGCGGGGTAATTGCCAATACCTTTGTATCTCCAGTTCCCCTGCTTGCCAAGTTAAAGTATGCGCGGGGGGAAGACGATGAATATCATCAAAAATAGTCGTAGACCATTCCATATTCATTCCCTGCGTGAGGAAATCCCCTACCGCTTGCTGGTTTAAATCCGTGGATATCTGGGGATGCAAACGGATGCAGTTCAGGGTATTGCTGCAAATCAATGTATTGTTTACTTGAGCATAGTAAAATGGTACAATCCCAAACTGATCGCGTCCGCAAAATAACCGTTGTTGTCGTTCATCCCAGATAATAAAGGCAAAATCCCCCTGCAAATGGTCAACACAAGCGGTATCCCAAACATGATAAGCGTGTAAAAGTAACTCTATATCGGGTGCATTTTCAGTAATTACCCTACCCCTTGCCTGTAAAGCCACAACTAAATCTTTACGTCCATCCAAGCGAACATCGGCAACTATCCATACGCGATCGTCTAAAGTCAAAGGCTGTCGTTCGCGTTCTTGATCGGAGGTTGTTCGTAACAGAGTGTGTCCTAAGCCGATGTTATCTTGATGCCATGTTTGTTGAGCATCGGTTCCGCGAAACGCCATGTAGTTGGTCATCGCGTGTAGAAGAGACTGATTGATGGGTTGATTATTGTGATTAATAATGCTAACTATACCGCTCATAGAACCTCTATTGTAGGAGACAGGGAATTTTATCAGTTCAAAGATAACTTTTTGGAGGATTAGGTCACGACCTTAATTAACAAATCTTCCTCTACTAACTCTTCAACCAATGCAGTTACATCCTGACGCAACCTTGTTTCATCTACAAAAAAAACTCGTAACAACTGCTTTATTGTCCCTTCCAAGTCTCCTGATTGAGTCAACATTTGCCACATCCGACTTCCTACGGGATTCAAACTATAGTAAGACTCCGAGTCCATATGTAATAAAACTACTTCACTATTAATTTCTTGTGCAAGAACGCTTTCTGGTATCGAGAAATTAAATGAGAATATAGAAATAGTGGATTTCGTTTTATCGATAGTTGCTTGTTGTTTTTCAGACATTTTTAGTGATATGGAGAGAATTTGATAACAGGTACGGTTAATATTTTGTATAGATTATGACAATAGTGGACGAAATCCTAATAACTTCTACACGTTAGTAATCTCGCAACTTTTATAACCGAATATTTTTGATGATGTTGCTATATAAATATGTAGGTTAATTTTAAAATACAAATTTTGGCGTTGCTGATTTAATGTATGAATGCGATTATGTGTGATTTAAAAACCTTGTAAAGACGCAAGGGTTCGCGTCTCTACATTTTCAATTCATACCATGATTCAGCAACGCCCAAATTTTCATGTCTAAAAATCAAGCCATAAACCTTGCAAATTAAGATGTTTAACGACTACATAGTAGGCAATAAAATAATTAACTTTCTTCGTATTAGTGTTTAAAAATACAATACTTCTCGCTACATAATATGACCCGAAAATCAAAACGTCAATGTTTTTTCTCAGAAATTTAATTGCTTTTTAACTACACTCTTCGGGGAAATTGCCATTTTTGATTTTTTACCTGATACTCCAACAATTTACCTAAAATGGGAACGGTTAGTAGTAGCTTAACGAGCCTATTGTCTTACCTAACGGTCAAACAACGACTATTGCACAAGCAAAAACGATATACGGGAATTTGCAAGATCAGTGGATATGTGATTGAGGAGGAGGATAAAATGGTGTATTAGCTCTTGTGAAATCAGCGATCGCCGATTTAGATGGAACTTATATTGCTCATGCTCAAAATAATCAGTCAGATGTTACGGGAAATAATGTTTTTAATAATCCCGTTCCAGTAAATAATCAGTCAGATGTTTCCGGGAATAATGTATTTAATCACAATCTGCCTAATTCATTTGAAGGGAATACAGTTAGTAAAGATACTGTAGCGCAAGCCGAAGAACTTTCCCAAAATTTACGAGATGCTTATCGAAGTTGTAACGCTGGAGAAGGTTGTGTGGAGTTTAATAATTTGCTGCAACAATCTAATACATTTTTGAGCAATCTTAACCAACAAGTAGAAACAGTTGGAAATAGTCAAGGCAATCGTGCTTGGTAAAAGGTTGCAAGTTATAAAAGTATCCGGCGAATATAATTCGCTGCTACAAATTATTCTTAAACCCGCCTGCGCGGGTTTTGTTTGTGTAGCAGCGGTTTCAACCGCCAGATACTTTTTGAGACGGATTCAAAAACTTCAACCCCAAACGAATCGGTCTAACTAAATAATATAAAATATATAATAATCCAGGCAGCGAAACATATTTTAAATCATTTGAATTTGGTTTAAATATATAGCTAAATAAATGCCCAACTAAATATCTATTGCGTTTTCCCAGGAAATTGGAACGTTCCAACAATATCAGAACCCTCAACATAAATCCATATAATCCCTGTATAAATCCCCGCTCAAAGATTCCAAATAGTTTAGATTGCTTATTATTCTGGCTAAATAACTGCTTTACGACCTGATTTAAATACAATTTAACTATCAAATCCTTTTCTATATTTTGCTGTAATTCTTCCGGTATCTCTACTTGCAACAACCTATTGGCTATCGCTAAACCAAACAAAAGTAATCTTTCACTACCCAAATCTCTAGCTCGTTGAATTACTAATTTCCAATTCAATCTACTATTATTAATAAGTTGGGCAATATCATAGACTTGTTTCAGCTTTTCTTGACGGAAGTGAGCATCTTTAACAACTTGCAAACACAAAATTAATAGCGAATCTTCGGTAGAAAGATTAATTACTTGTTGATTTAAAATAGATACGGTTTCGCAACGCTGCCAAAGTTTTTCAAAATCAACTCGATAAGGAAAGCAGGAAGGAGCTAATTGCCAGTGAACATCAATATGAATGCTATCATCTTGATTAGTAAAATCTTGTCCCCAAGGTTGTAGTTGACTACGGAGTTGATAATTTTGAGAAGTTAATATATCTTGAACTCTAGTAAAATCTTCTTGTTTGATAATTAAATCAATATCGCAGAATTCCCGTTTCGTTAAATTTTGATAAGCAGAAGCAGCGAGTACAGCACCTTTGAAGGGAATTACTTTGATATTATTATTCTCGAATAGTTCGAGAATTTGACAAAGTTTTTTGCTCAGAAAAAGATTGCGAGCAGTTTTAATTTGACAATATGCTTGTAACTGAGGTTGAATTTCTTTAGGAATGCTTTCGGGGTAATATTTAATCAGATTTTGATAGAGAAGAAGAAAAACTCCCTGCTGACAAGCTTGTTTTAATAGATAACTCCAATCAATATCTTTTTGAAGTAAGCTTTCTATCGGCTTGGATGCAGTTGTGTCAGTATGGATGTTATTACAGCACAGCAAAAGTTCTATTTCTGTGGCAAGCCCGGTGGTAAGGTTGGAATTTAGATTCTCGAAGCTTGCGAAATTCTGTTTTACTTGAGAGCGATCGCCAATCACATACCCTTGATATTCTACCCAAGCATGAGCTTGAAACTCTCCTTCATCAAACCTCGTACCGATTTGCAATTCGGTTGCTATTCCCTGACGGTGTAATAAAAACCATAGCGCTAGGGATTTTCTCAAGCAGGTAGCCCATTTATAATATTTAGCCGCTATTTTGACTGTATTTGCTGTAATGAATATTTGGGAAGAAATAGAATCACCGTTACCCGTTACCTGTTCCCTATTTCCTGTATAGCAGTTTTCGCTTAAGTTAGTTACACAATTCAACCCGCCTCTGGCACCCTTATTAAGGAGAGGGGATGGGGTGAGGTTAATTCCGTATTGCATCCAACTGAAAACCGCTATATTCCTCAACAGGGAATAAGTACGTTTGAATTCCCAAAGATTTAAAGATAAATGAATCAAGGGAAGTAATATCAATGCTTGGAGAAGAAGGTAACGTTCATGGAGGGAAAATTTTCTCCAAGTGTGGGTTTTTTGAATTATTGCAGTTAATGCGGTCATTTATATATTTTTGATTGTAGTTGGGTATCAATTATGTAATCTTGAACCTACTCCTCTGCTTCAACCTGTAACTGCTAAAATTGAGTATCAACAGGTTTTTCTGGCTTGTTATACTCTAAAATAATAGGCATAATCTGTTTAGATTGTCATTCCCTTTGTCCAAACCGTAATTAAACGTTTTCAAATTATATTAATAATTTACTATCCAGTTGGCGAGGTACTTTTAGAATGGAAAAACTAGAACGCTATTGCACTTATATCAAACAATTATTAACTGATTATGCTTGCTTTGTTGAATTGAGAAACATTCACCGCTAGGTATGCCTTAACATTACAGTTAGACTCTGTGAACGGCACAATCTAACAAGCAAAAACTTGATATTGTTGGGTTTCACTAGCGTTTAACCCAACCTACTAACTCGGTTCCCTTGATTTGAGGGATAAATCCCTCACTACGAACCCTTCAGAACTTATTTCTCCTCCCTTCCCACACCCTGCTCTTTACTATTAACCCACATTCCGCACTTCAGAATGTAGTATAAATATTACAAAATTCTTCTCTGATACGAGTAAATAAAAACACTAACTAAAGTTACGTGTTACGCGACTCCGGGTGCGAAGCACCCGGAGAGCCATTGCGATCGCATGAGGAATTAGCGGTTGCATTAGGATTTAACCAAGACAGAAAATTTAAACATAAGTATTAAGAAATAAACCTATATTGCGAAGTAAAAAGCAGGTTACATAGCTTATAAATACTTGGTTACAGACTTTTTACAAAACTCAAGGTACATTGTTTTATCGTGCTTTCGTGATTCACGATGCCAAAAGTGAGACAATCAAAAAAACTCCAAATATTTTAGAGGTAAAAATGTCTCCAACATCAAAAGCAGAAATTAAAAATATCGACCACTTAGGAATAGTAGCTGGTCTAATAGATGAAATAGGAATAGTTGAAAGAATTAATTATAAATTAGGAATAGACCCTCGTGAGAAGATTACAGCAGGGACGTTGGTCAAAGCTATTTTAATTAATGGACTAGGATTTGTATCAAAACCTTTGTATTTGTTTAGCCAGTTTTTTGATGATAAAGCAATTGAACTATTATTGGGAGAAGATATAGAGAGCGGATATTTAAATGACGATAAAATTGGAAGAGTCATGGATAAACTGTATAAATATGGATTGAATAATCTATTTATAGAAATCGTCTTATCAGTGATTAAGAAATTTCAGATAGATACAAAATATTCTTATTTGGATGCAACATCATTTCACCTACATGGAGAATACAAAAGTGAAGATAAGAAGCATGAAGAAGAAATAAGTCGAGAAAGACCAATAATTATAACCAAAGGATATTCTCGCGATCATAGACCAGATTTAAAACAAGTTGTTTTAGACTTAATAACAAGTAGTGATGGAGATATTCCATTACTCATGAGAACTGGAGATGGTAATGAAGCAGATAAAGCTGTATTTGGAAAAATACTAGTAGAGTTTAAAAAGCAAATATTTTTTGATAGTATCATGGTCTGTGATAGCGCATTATACAGTCAAGAGAATCTCAAATTAATCGAACATCTAAAATGGATAAGTAGAGTACCGATGACAATAAAAAGAGCGAAAGAATTAGTTCAATTAGTAAATATAGAAGAGATAAGTTTAGAAGAAAGGCAAAGAAGGGCAGCCCTAAATTTAGACGGATATACATGGAAAGAAGAAATAGTCAATTATGGTGGAATCAAACAAATTTGGTTAATAGTAGAAAGTCAAAAAAGAAGAGAAAGTGATTTAGAAAAACTAGATAAAAAGCTAAAAAAAGAAAAAGAAAAAGTTGATAAATTACTCAAGGCATTAAAAAAAGAAGATTTTGAGACTCCAGAGCAAGCCAAATATAAGCTAAAAGGAATTAACAAAAAATTGATTATTTTTGAAATTAAAGAAGTTAAAATTACTAAAAGTAACTCAAAAGAGAATAAGACTGTTTATAAAATGGAAGGAGTAGGATATGAAAAGCCAGAACAGATAGAATTACAAAGAAAAGAAGCAGGAAGATTTATTTTAGCAACTAATTTAGTTGATGATGAAAAGTTAACACCAGAAGACATTATTGCAAATTATAAAAATCAACAATCTTGTGTTCGCGTCAGCGTGCCGCTAGGCTCACGAGGATTTAGATTTCTAAAAGACCCTTTATTTTTTGCTGATAGTTTCTTCGTAGAAAATCCTGAAAGAATCGAGACTATGTTATTTCTGATGTCCCTGTGCTTGTTAGTTTATAATCTCGGTCAACGAGAACTGAGGAACAGCTTAAAAAGGGTCAAAATCGGCATTAAAAATCAGCTAGGAAAATTAACTCTTTGTCCTACATTAAGATGGGTATTCCAATGTTTTCAAGGGATTCATCTTTTAACTTTAAATGGGATTAATCAAATTATTAATTTAACATCAGAACGACATTTTATCTTGAACTGTCTGCCATCATCTTGTCAAAAATATTATTTACTCTCTTAATCTAAATAACGTTTAGAGAGTTAATAAAAATTAATCAATATCCGAAGGAACAGTTATTGCTCCGACAATTTTTAGTGCTTAAATAACCTCCTTTTATGAGTCAAATCTTTTACGTTTGATATTTTTTCTTACTTCACTATATTAATTAAGTATTATTTTCTTTATTACCCTGACTTTTCGTTTTTATCTTCACTGTAATCTTTGTGTACTTCAAGTTGAAGTGCGGAATGTGGGTATTAACGCTCCCAATCAATTCATAACACTGATTCACATCTTTACCTTTGTTATAGTAATAGTCGTAATAACCTGAATAATTTGGCTTATAACCGAATGGCACTAAGAAAAGCTATAAGCTATGCTGAATAAGAACTATAGCTTTTAAAGTAATTTAACAATGAAAGGATGGCTCAGAAAGTTATTTTTGATGCCATATTCTCACTCACTGCCATAGCCTGCTGAGGAATAGGTTGGCGAAACGCGGCTCAGTATGAGGCTTTGAGGGTGTTGTCAGAAAAAGCGGCGCAACTGGGGAACCGCTGCGCTGATTTGACGGTACCAGGCAGGGGCATACAGATTCTGCGTTGGTGTAGCAAATAATCGTGCCCCCACCTGGCGAGACTGTGCCGCCAAATCTTCCCCAGTTGCTGGATCACTCGTGGGGAAACTTGTCCTTGATAGGGAGCAACGCGAAAAAGTGGGTTACTAAGATTTGGAACGATGCAGAGGCTATTTCAAAGTGCGATAGCGTTCGCGCCTCTCGTGTCCCCTTGGGACGAGGGCGAGTAAGGCAAGCATCGCGCGCTTTAAAAACCTAATTTTGTTGATAATTTAGCTGTGTAATTGAGAATAGAAGCCCGATTTCACCTGCCGGAGCGTTGCTCCCTCCTTGATATGTGGTGAACCTATGGTAAAAAAGGTTTCGAGAACCTTGGGTGGGACTGTCTAGCAAATTCTTGATGTATGAGGGGTGGGCAGGAAAGAAAAATTTTTTGTAGGTAGAAAAAGCTTACTTGTTCATGAAATACTTTATTTGAAACAAGTAAGCAAATCTAACTACTACTACTGTGACATTACGAGTAAAAATCCTCAAGGATAAATGGCTCTTCCGTACTTAGTGGGCTAAATTTTTAGGAAAATGCCAAAATAGTAAAGCCCGGATTTCAAAATTATTAAAATTTCTAAACCCAAATCCGCAGCGTTTAAGTAGCTTTAATTTGTTATTAATCCCTTCAACTATCCCGTTAGTTGTTCTTCTTTCAAAGTATCCTACTATCTCAGCAAACCACCGTTTAATTGTTGCGACACTTTTGTGATAGTAAGGTGATGCTTTTCTTAACCAATCAATCAATTAATTTTAATGTCCCTTCTGCCCAATTTTTGCTATCCTCAAAAACGACATGGAACTCTTCTTTTAAGGAGTGCATAATTCTCACCAGTGGAGAAGCTTCTTTAACTTTTTCTAATTTTTCTTTTTGTCGGTTAGATAGCTTATCTTCTGCTTTTAATAATGTATATTTGCTGCCTTTTAAACTATCAAATAATTTAACTCTTTCCGATTCGTTTAGTGATTTAGCTGCTGTCTTTTGCTCAATTCTTGCCTGATTTAACTCTTCATGAATCATTTTTGTAACGTGAAATCGTAAAGCTGTTACCTCAGCATTCGGACAGAGTTTTTTCACTAATGATTTATAGTTACCAGTCATATCCATACTTACTTCTTCTATCTGAGATAAAACTTTTTCCCCCCATGTTCGCATCACTTTCTCGATCTGTGACTGTTTTCTCTCTGAAACTAACGCGATTAATTTATGAGTTTCTAAGTCTACTAAAACGACGATAAATTTTCCTTGCCCTTTAACCAAACTAATTTCATCTATTCCTAATATACGCAATTTCTCTACATGAATAGGTAGAATTTTTTCTGCTATATTTTTGAGCATTGATTCGACTTCCTCTGCCGCTAACTTATTATTTTTAGCAACATTTTTAATATCACTATGAATAACTTGTTGAGTAATAGCTTCTGCATATCTGTGAGTAAAATTTTTCTTATTCCCTACAAAATCTAAGATTTCACTAAAAGGTTTTCTGCAATTTTTACACTTAAATCTGCGTCGATTTACTCTCAAAATAACTTGTTTATTACTCATTGATAAATCTTTTACTAAATATCTTTTATTTTCATGAAGATGATGACTACTCTTACCACATCGTGGGCAAAGTGCTGTCTTGTTCTCCACTTTTACGGATAAGATTAATGTTCCTTCTATTTCTTTATTATCTTCTACTATGATTCCAGGTAAATTTAATAACTTAGTCATTAAACTCTTCATAATTTATGAAATATTACTTATCTTTTGGTTATTATTTAATATTTTAGCCCACTAAGTACGGAAGAGGCATATTTCCAAAGAAATTTACCGTAAAAAAACAACACCTGTGGGTAGTTTTAATGC
>JACYMD010000062.1 GCA_015272215.1 Rivularia sp. T60_A2020_040
ATTCCCAATTCCCAATTCCCAATTCCCAATTCCCAATTCCCAATTCCCAATTCCCAATTTACTGCTTGCGTTGGTGGTACAAATTGAGTTAAGTTTAGAATGCAACTTTTGGAGCTACAAAATATTTCTATTAATCAAGGCATACTCAGATGAGCCAATTTTATACTTTTCAATAAAAATCTATATTAATTTATTTAGCTCCACCGGCACAGGTTGGCGGCGGCAACCGTCCTTACTCGCCTTGGGTTTATCAACCAGAGGTGCTTTTTAGTCTGAAAAAGTAATCCAACTTTTTTCAATGGTAATTCTGATTTATTAATTGTTAGCTAATAATTGCGGTTTTAATCCTACTGGCTATAAATTAATAAGTGGAAATACCATCCCTTGTAAGGATTAGAAAAGTTAAAAATAATAGACTGTGGACTAAAACGCCGCTGATTAGGCGAGAAAATTCTACAAAAAATCCAAGTAAATTATAATGTTATTTTGGCGGCAACTGTTATGACCTCCAATGATTTTGTGACATCAGAGCATCTTCAAAAGGAAATTGTTGAGTTAATCGAAAAATTACCGAACTTAAAAAATCGGAAATACATCCAGCAGACTTTAAATACAGTATTGCGACTTGCTGGGGATGAAATTGACCGACTAGATTGGAAAATATTATCGTCATCTTTGGCGGATATGGAACGAGGTTTTCAATTGTTTCATACTTACCGACACGTTCGTAAAGTTACCATCTTTGGGTCGGCGCGTTTGTCCCCAGAAACACCAGATTATCAAATGGCAAGGGATTTTGCTCGTTGTGTATCTCAGCTAGGATTCATGGTAATTACTGGTGGTGGTGGTGGCATAATGCACGCTGGACATGAAGGAGCCGGACGAGAAAATTCTTTTGGTTTGAATATCGAGTTACCTTTTGAACAAGAAGCAAACCCAATTATTCAGGGTGACGATAAACTAATTCATTTTAAATATTTCTTTACTCGTAAGCTATTTTTGCTTAAAGAAAGTGATGCAGTAGCTTTGTTTCCTGGTGGTTTTGGCACTCAAGACGAAGCATTTGAGTGTATGACTTTGAGTCAAACTGGTAAATTTGGACCAGTTCCATTAATTTTAATTGATCATCCCGGTGGTGATTACTGGAAATCTTGGAGTGAGTATATTGATAAACAGTTAGTTGCAAAAGGTTTAGTAAGTCCGGAAGACCCTAGTTTGTATACTGTTACAGATAATCTAGAAGTTGCTTGTAACGCCATAACCCAATTTTTCAAAGTTTATCATTCTAGTCGTTACGTTGGCGATCGCCTAGTGATTCGCTTAAAGTCAGAGCTATCTGATATTGAAGTAGACAAGTTAAATACTGAATTCAGCGATATTTTGGTAAAAGGAAAAATCGAGAAAAGTCAGGCTTTACCGCAAGAAGGAACTGACGAAGCTGTGGGACTTCCTCGCTTATTACTGTACTTTAATCAAAGGGATTTAGGACGTTTATATCAAATGATTGCAGCGATTAACCTAATGGGACATCCTTCGGTTGAAGATACTGAACATCCGGAAAGGAAGTAAATTTGGGTAATGGGTAATTGGTAATTGGGAATTGGGAATAATACCCACAGGTTAGAAACCAAATGGCTACACAAAGAAAGCCCGTCTACCAAAACCGCGCACAGTGCCCCTGATTTCTAATTATGGGGGTGTAGTGTGCTACGGGAATTCATTCCCCGTGATGCTCTAAAAAGTAATTATTGATTTTTAGAAAATGGTGGTAAAGTAGAGTTAGGAGGCATTCATAGATGTTTAATCTGACTTACGAATTCAAATTAAAGCCAACTAAAAATCAAATAAATTTATTTGAAGAGTGGTTAGAAACTCACAGACGAGTTTATAACTATGCTTTATCTGAACGTAAAGACTGGTATAAATCCCGGACTTGTCAAATTAACGCTTGTAGCCTCCACAGTTGTTACATTATAAGAGCCGACGCGCCGCGTCCAACGTTCGCTTCTCAATGCAAGTCTTTAACTGCTGCGAGGAAAAGTAATGAGTATTTAAACAAAGTTAATGCTCAATCCTTACAGCAAACATTGAGAAGAATTGAAAAAGCTTTTGTGAGTATGTGGGAAAGGAATCATGGGTTCCCGCGTTTTAAAAAAGTTGGACGGATGCGGTCTTTCTCTTTTCCGCAATTAGGTAAAAATCCGCTGCAAAATGGATTTATCAAACTGCCTGTAATTGGACAAGTAAAACTGAGACAATCCAGAGAGATTCCAGATGGGGGAATTTTAAAACAAGCACGTATAGTAAAGCGTGTTTCTGGATGGTATGTAATGTTAACTGTTCAGTGGGATTGTAGCTACGCACAACCAATACCACACGGCGAGGGAATAGGGATTGACGTAGGGCTAATTTCAATGGTTGCAACTTCCAATGGACTTTTAATTAAGCGTCCAAAGTTTTTTGTTGAGGCGGAAGGCAAGCTTAAATTGCTGCAACAACGTGTCAGTAGAAAGCACAAAGGATCGAATAATTGGTTAAAAGCTCACAAGAAAGTTGCCAAATTACATGAATACGTTGCTAATTGTAGTAAAGACTGGCATAGAAAGTTATCACATCAGTTATGTAATAACAATGGGATGATATTTGTAGAAGATTTGAACCTTGTGGGGCTATCTAGAGGAATGCTAGGTAAGCATTGCTTAGATGCGGGATTTGGTCAATTCTTTAATATCCTCGAACAAACTTGTTTTAAGCGTGGTGTTTTTTTTCAAAAAGTTGATGCCCGAAAAACTTCTCAAATATGTCCTAATTGCCAACATGAGACAGGCAAGAAAGTATTAGCTGAGCGTATTCATAAATGTGATAATTGCGGCTATCAAACTGATAGAGATATTGCAGCCGCACAAGTAGTTCTAATTAGAGGACTTGCAGCCGTAGGACATACGGTCAAGATGCTTAATGAGGGTAAAGTCGTTGGACTCCCTGTGAGCTAAGAATCTCCTTCCATTTATGGATGGGGAGTGTCAAACAGGCTAGGAAATAATCTCTAGCAAAAAACCGTAATTAATTTTATGTAACTTCATAAAACCTCGTGGGATGTGTGAAAACTCAGTCGCTGTAATCGCTGAGAGGAAACACGGCTCAAGCAGTTTTAATAGTTCCCAGCCTCCAGGCTGGGAATGTTGTTTTAAATGGTTCTTTCTGAAAAATCAATAAATTTGTTAGCATTAAATTTAGTGCAAATTTGATGCATAATTAATTATATGTTAAATATCAGTCGAGATATTCATTCACTATCAAGCTTTAAACGGAATACGCCCTCGTTTATCGAACAAATGAAGCAGACGGGAGAACCCGTAGTGTAATTAGGCTTGCGGAAAAATCCTACAGAGCAAAGTCTACACATCTCTAAAAATAGTAGGTTTCCTGGTTTAGCTCCCAAACTTCCCCAATAATTTATTACGAAAGTGCAAGGATTTTGAGTTTGTAGGTGCTATAACCTTGCACTTGTTTTAAGAAAAAAGTTTGAAAACCTTATCTAGTAAGGTTTATAATTTTATCTGGCAAGTCCTAATTAGTAAAGTAGCGATAGTACAGATGTAATCCTAAATATTAGGAAACAATTTTAAGTTTATTTTTGTCTAGAAAGATATCTACAGAGCAAATACTGCATATCCTTTATATCGATTTGTTAACTCTTTTTTTAAAAAGCATTTGTATAGTTTGATAGTGCCAAAGTGATAAAATTTTCTTCATAAGGCTACTTATAAGTTTTATCCCTATTTTAATCGTTAGTTATAGGTAACTTTCCAGTGAAGCAGGTTTCTGCAATTTTATTAAGTTTTCTTTTGATGGGTTCTTCTGAGCCTCGGCCTCCTCAAATATTAGAAGTGTTTCCTACAGAAAATTCAGCACAGACTTCCGTACAGTTTGTTGGTGCAGCATTAAATTTTCGTTTGGGAGAAGAAGCTGAGCAAGGCTCGGTGCAACTATTTGTGAATGGAGTAGATGTCACCAAACAAGCTCGGATTGGTGGCACCCGTAACTGGCCTCAGAGCTATTACAAAATTTCTTACACTCCGAATTCTTTTCAGCTAGGGATTAATTGTGCTGAAATTCGGTTTCGGACTATAGACAATAAAACGAAATCTTATAGCTGGTCTTTTTCTATTAAATCTCCTTAATATTAGCTTTAAGGTATTATAAAACTTTATCAACTATTTCCAACGTTAAGATCCCCCCAACCCCCCTTTTTAAGGGGGGCTTTGCGTAAGTCCTAAATTAACTTAAAACCCAATTAACCAAAGTCCGCACGCCGAAACCCGTTGCACCGGAGGGATTGTAACCGTTATCCTTATCCGTCCACACCGGACCTGCAACGTCTAAATGTGCCCAAGCTGGGGTATCTTTAACAAACTGCTTCAAAAATAATGATGCAGTAATCGAACCACCCGCACGAGGCCCGGTATTTTTCATATCGGCAATACCAGATTTTAACCCTTCAAAATACTTTTCTTCCATCGGCATTCGCCACAATTTTTCCCCAGCGCTTTGGGAAGCTTTTTGCAACTCAGATGCTAATTCATCGCTGGGGGTAAACAAACCAGCAATTTCATTTCCTAAAGCAACAATACAGGCTCCCGTCAAAGTTGCTAAATCGACGATGGCTTCTACTCCTAATTTGTCAGCAAACACTAACGCATCAGCCAGCGTTAAACGCCCTTCAGCGTCGGTATTATTAACTTCGATAGTTTTACCGTTAGAAGCTTTAAGGACATCCCCAGGATGCATAGCGTGTCCACTAATCATGTTTTCAGCGGCGGCAGAAATAAAGTGAACTTCCACATCTGGCTTGAGTTGACCAATAGCTTTTGCAGCACCCAAAGTAGCCGCAGCACCACCCATATCCATTTTCATGGTTTCGATACCGCTACCAGCACCTTTGATATTCAATCCACCAGAGTCAAATGTTACACCTTTACCAACAATTGCTAATTTACGTCTGGGGGTACCTTGAGGTTTGTAAGTCAGGTGAATAAACTTCGGAGGCAAATCGGAAGCTTGGGCTACTGCCAAAAAAGCACCCATTCCTAACTTTTCGCAATCTTCTTTTTCGAGGATTTCGATTTCTAAACCGTGTTCAGAAGCGATAACTTGAGCGATTTCCGCCATAGTCACCGGGGTTACTTCATTCGCTGGGGCTGCCACTAATTGCCGCGCTAGCATGACTCCCGAAGCTATTTGATCAGCGCGAGTTACGGCAGCTTCTTGTCCGCCTAAACCTAGTAAATCTACGGTTTCTACTTGTGTTTCTTTTTCTTCTGGTTCGGACTTAAAGCGGTTATCTTGGTAAAGCGCTAACTGTATCCCTTCAGTAATTGCCTGAGCAGTTTTGGCTGCGTCATCATCACAAATCGGTAAATTGATGGCTAAAGACTTACATTTTTGCTTTCTAGCTAACTTGACGACTGTTGCCGCTGCACATCTTAAGCTTTCGGCGTTTAAAGCTTCGGCTTTACCCAAACCCACTAAAATAATTTTACGAATAGAACCACCACCGCTTAAACGGGTGAAAGCAGTACTATTAGGTTTTGCTTTAAATTCTTCGTCATCTATTAATTCTTTGAAAGCACCGGCTAATTTTTGATCCAAGTTAGCCAAATCGCCAGTTAATTCCAATTCATTTTCAAATAATCCTACCGCTAAACCATCTCCAGACCAATCTGAAAGCGGTGTATTACTCGCTCGAATATTCATTTCGTATCCAACAAGTGACTTTACTTGTACCAGTATTGCTTAAAATTTGCGTTTTGTTGATAGTTGACAGTTGACAGTGGACAGTTGACAGTTGACAGTTGACAGTTGACAGTGGACAGTGGACAGTGGACAGTTGACAGTTGTTGATTACTAACCTTTGACCTTTAACCTTTAACCTTTAACCTTTGACCATTCTATCGAATTTGTATCAAGATCAAATTTGTTGGTGATAGCGTTGATTATATTTTGTTCGAGTGGGGAAGTTTCGTTGTTTAATTTGGCAATTCGGTAACACTGGGCTAATAAAGGTGCGGCAAAATCGCGGTTTAATTGGTTAAGCAATGTATCCAAGGGTTGGGGAGATTTAAGATTTTGCTCGATTGCTTCTAAAGATTTAGAACTGAGATTTAATGCTTGTAACTGCGGGAATATCTCCGCCCAAGTTTGTTCTGGATGACTTGCAAGAATCATATGTACTAATATTTGATCCATTACCGCTTCTTGCACGATCGCGGTTTCTAAATATTTTTGACTTTGCTGCTGTAATTTCTCTATTGTCTCTTCGCTGGTTAAAGATTTGGATGCATCTAACTTGGTTTCGTAAAATCGACAAGCAGCATATCCCAAGGAAAAAACCATTGTGGCGTTAGCGCTAGCACCAATTACCGCACCAGCAAAAGGGATATTTCGTAGTAAACTCAGTCCTGCTGTTTTTAACAGACGACCACCTCCCAATCCTAAACCAAAAATTGCCAATACTTCACCTTTGCGGGCGGGTTCTTGTAAATCTAACCCATAGATAGATGCAATTTGATAAAGCATTTCCGATTGTAATTCTGTTGTTGCTGCTAAATCAATTGCTAAGAGCGCTACAGCAGCACCTGGAAAAAGACTTGTGGTTAAGCCAATTCCCCCGGCTTTGACTGCTTGTTCAGTCATAATACGGTGAGCAAGCTGACTGGGTGATTCAGTGGGGTACTTTTGTTTGAGGTGTTTAACTGCGGCTTCTGCTTTTACCAAATCAACTTTATCACTAGCACCGACAAGCCAGTTTAAATTTAAGACTCCGGCTAGTTTGCGAATTAACCAGTTATTGGAAATATGACTGACTACGTGGCCTGCTGTTTCGGTGGTTTGTTCAATGATTTTATGGGTTTGTTTTGCTGCTGCTTCTCCTACAGAGCCAACGGTTGAAACAACTGCTGAACCAGCATTTAAAGCACCACCAGCAACGATGATACCTGCTCCTAAAGCTGTATCGGTAATGGTTCCTCCGACTTCACCTACGGTTTTAGCTAAACATTCTAAGGGGGATGTATTATAATCTTTTTCTGATGGTGTTTCTAATTTCTTTTCAGAGGCTTGATCTGACATTTAAAAATACCTAGTATACATATAAAGTTCTGTTTCTATTTAATCTATAACTGAACGGCGATTATCCGAACATCCTCCTAAAAGCGCAATTTACATATAACCAAATGCATAAATATTACTTTCTCATCTCTTTTTAGTTATAAGTTCCTTGTGGAAACTTTAAAAAGGTTGGGTTTATATAAATTTTTATTGAAAATATCAAACCCTTTGGTTGAGTATACGGACAATCAAACATATATGATGAATATAAAAACTGTAGATGCACCATGATAGGACTCTGGCTTAAAGTCAGGGTCTTTTTTTTGTGAATAATTTGTCAGAAAAAGTAGCTTGATTGGGTTGAGTCTCTTGTATTTGCAAATATTTACCTACAACCCATCCAGTATTTTGTTGATACTCTACGAGAAACCACTCGACTCCATCTTGAGAATATCTTTCTTGTTTATCTTTAATTCCAATTGCATTACATGGAATTAATCTAATTATTTGTGCATCTAAATTTGCTTCTTGCCGCATATTTAAACCATCTGCATCTGGCGGACAATTTAATTTATATTGAGATGAAATTGAGTTATTTTTAATAGAAGGAGTTGAATCATTTATTTGAGATTTCTGTTGTGACACTCTTTCTTTTCCTACCAAATCTGGATTTTTTTGTGTATTCCAGACATTTAAAACTTTCCCGCTGGCAAAGGCAATGGATATTCCGAAAACAAAACAACAAATCCCAATAAATAAACTAGCTGCGCGTGTTGAATTGGGTTGGCTATAAAGAGAACTAGAATTGGAACTGTTGAACCTTCTTCCAAACCATGATAAAAACGGAGTAAAAAGAGAAATCCCAAACAAAATAAGTAATATACCAAAAGCAAAAAATAAAATTCCTATAATATTCATAAAAGTTCGTTACCCTTGGTTTATGTATGTTCAATACAAATCAGGAACTTGTATGTATCAATACAAGAACCCGTAAAGCAAAGTTTAACCATCAACTATAGGAACAAACTAGTAGATTTAGTTACAATTGATTTTTTTTTGATTAACAATTAATTAGGGAATAGGGAATAGGGAATGGGTAATTGGGAATAGGTAATGGGTAATAATTGCGAATTAAATCCGTGAAATCCGTGCAATCCATTTCAATCCGTGTTCAGGAATGGGGAATAGTTAATCTAAACTTCAAGTTGTATATTTAATGTTGCTACTGAATTATAAAAAATCATTGTCACGCATAATTTCATAAAGATTGATGTCTTTTTCTAATAAACAAGCGTGTCCGCTTTCCGGAAGTATTATAATTTTGGAACTAGGAAAAATATTGGCTAATCTCAAGGCTTCTGTTGTAGAAGGTAAAAGTCTATCATTAGCACCAGCAATTAATAAAATCGGTTGAGTTAACTGAGTTAATTTATATTCATCAATATAAAATTCCCGCAGTAACGATATCCGCCAACGAATTGTTTCCGGTGGCACTGAGCGCATTGCTTTCAAAAGTTCTTGCCTATCGGTACTGCTCATTCTTGGCAATGAAGCCAAAAAAGGCAATAATCCTAAAGCGCCTATATCGTAAAAAAAATTAGGCACTAAATTGGTAAATTGGGAACCCCAGTCAAAAAAAGGACGAATCCGAAAGCTAGAAGCTGGATTTAATAAAATTATCCGCTTGAACAAATGCGGTGCTGAGATGGCAACTTTTTGCGCGAGACAACCCCCAAATGATTCTCCACAAAGATATACTGACCTTTGAGTTGTGGTCTTGAGTTCGGCATAAATTAACTTTAATACACTATTGGTAAGTTCATCCCAGGTAGTGAGATCATCTCGCGGTATTGCTAAACAGCGCACGTCAAAAGCAGTTTCTAAACCATCAGTTTGGGTTCGCAATAGTTGACCAGAACCATCCATCCCAGGTAAATATATAAATAGCGGATATTCTGAGTGTATTGTTCGCGGAACAAGGAAACACGGTTCTATTCCAACTTTTGGTCTATTCATTAGTTATTTATTAATTATTAATTGGCAATAGTTAATTTATAAAAATCATTGAAAAAGCATTTGAGCGATGGTACTCAGATAAAAATAAGTCTGTGATTTGTGATTAACAACTTTGGGTTAGATATTGTACTATAATTTTTGCCAGTTTTCCCTGATATGGACATGATAAATATGAGTGAGTGATTTTGCTAAACTGACACCTTGGACAGAGCCGCATAATTAACTACATAATCAAAAATATAACTAAAAATATTACCAACATAAAAATGTCATATTTTAGTACATTTTAATGGAGTTTTGCGATCAGACTCGGACTTGCAGTCCCAGGCGGGTAAGAACCACAGGAAAACAATCAGTAATTATTTTGAGTTAGGAGTTTTTATGGTGCAAGAGATGAAAAAGCCAATTACAAATATAGTCACAAATATATCTTAATAAAGATGGGATTCTGATAGTAGCTAAATCGGATTGTAGATAGCACAGTTGCTCGCGAGCAAAAAATTAGCAGCAGATTATTCAGAATCATAATTTTTCAATATAAATTTTACAAGAACATTTCAGCTTCGGTTGATAATTTTTTGACTATTTTGATATCTAAATACAGAAATTTTTATATTTTGTATAAACAAAAAAAATCAAAAAATATCATCATTAAAAACTATTTGTATTCAGACTGACAATCATTTGGAAAAAAATTGATTAATAATTGAGCGATAAATCTATGATATAAATTTATGATAATTAATTATTATAATCAATTACAATCAGTTTAATTGATACTCATTTTTAAATAAACCGAAAGCAAATTAATTTGCTAACATTAAAATGCGACTTGAAAAAGCATCCACAATGTTGTATAATGACGTGGTTTTGTCTGAAAAAGTCGGATAGAAAACAGTTTTTTTTTAAAGTAATTTTATTTGTGCATGAGTCTAGTGGATAAAACAAAAAATACATTTGCACTTACGACACCGCTATATTATGTAAACGGTTTACCTCATATCGGTAGTGCTTACCCAACGATGGCAGCAGATGTGATGGCAAGGTTTCAAAGACTTTTAGGTCGTCAGGTAATTTTCGTTACGGGAACTGACGAACACGGACAGAAAATTCAGCAAACCGCAGAAAGTAAAGGTATCGAGCCTCAAAAATTTAGCAACGAAATTTCTGCGGAATTCGTATCTTTGTGGAAATTGCTCAATATCCAATACGATCGTTTTATCCGCACTACTGATATTCGTCATGAATTCATAGTCAAAGAATTCTATAATCGAGTTTTGCAAAAAGGTGATATATACCTCGGACAGCAAAAAGGTTGGTACTGCGTAGCCTGTGAAGAATTCAAAGAAGAAAGGGAATTATTAGAAGGACATCGCTGTCCAATTCATACGAACAAAGAAGTCGAATGGCGAGATGAAGAAAATTATTTCTTTAAGTTATCGAAATATCAAAACGATCTGGAAGAATTGTATCATTCCAGACCAGATTTTATTCAACCAGAGAGTCGGCGAAATGAAGTTCTGAATTTCGTTAAAGGAGGATTGCAGGATTTTTCGATTTCGCGGGTGAATGTTGAATGGGGTTTTCCCGTACCCAGCAATCCAAAGCATACCCTATATGTTTGGTTTGACGCTTTACTCGGATACATCACAGCGCTGCTAGAACCCGACGACGAGCCGACATTAGAAAACGCTTTGGCTAAATGGTATCCGATAAATTTGCATTTAATAGGTAAAGATATTTTACGCTTTCACGCAGTTTATTGGCCTGCAATGTTAATGAGTGCCGATTTAGCTTTACCAGAAAGAGTATTTGGACACGGTTTTTTGACCAAAGATGGTCAGAAGATGGGTAAAAGCATGGGTAATACCATCGATCCCATAGCCTTAGTAGAGAAGTATGGTTCAGATGCAGTTCGTTATTACTTTATTAAGGAAATCGGTTTTGGTAAAGATGGAGATTTTAATGAAGTTAGATTTGTTGAGGTTCTAAATGCAGATTTGGCGAAAAATTTAGGTAACTTGCTGAATCGCACTTTAAAAATGGTCAAAAAATATTGTGCGGGAAATCTACCGTCAATTGCAAAGGAAAATATTCCTCAAGATAATCCAATCAAAGCAATTGGTTTGCAATTAGGCGAACAAGTTAAAACTAGCTACGAAGTTTTAGCTTTTGATCGAGGCTGTGAAGCTATTTTGAGGTTGTCGCAAGCTTGTAATAAGTATATTGACGAACAAGCTCCTTGGACATTATACAAGCAAGAACAACAGCAAGAATTAGAACAAGTTTTGTATGTTGTTCTAGAATCAGTAAGGTTGGCGGCTTATTTACTTTCCCCCGTAATTCCTAGTATTAGTAGCGATATATACCAGCAGCTAGGTTTTGAGATTGATTTTAATAATCAAACCGAAGCTGTAAATACCGCACCCTTTGCGGTACATGGAAACTGGGGATTGTTGAGTAGCGAACAACAATTAGGTGAAGCAAAGCCAATCTTTCAAAGTATTGAATTGGATTGAGAAAGATGATTTCCATGAAAGGATTTTGGATTTTGAATGATAGATTGTATTTCGAGCTACAAAGAGCAAAATTTCAAATACCGATCTAATCGTTAATTTTAAATCCAAAATCGATTTAGAGAAATTTAATTGATCGCGGCGATAAACATGATAAATATTAGCCTGGAAAAATCGCCATAAATCCCCGTAACTTACGTATATATGTAAGTAATAGGTTTAAATGATTACAAGAATAACAAAACGAATTGCAAAAATAAAAAAAGAGGTATTAGAACAATGCTAAATAATATACAAGAAGAGTCAATATTTACACCAGAACAAGTTTTAGAAAATCGAGGTCGTGTAGCCATATTTATTGATGGTTCAAATTTGTTTTATGCGGCATTACAGTTAGGAATTGAAATTGATTACACAAAGTTGCTTTCTAGATTGACAGGTGGTTCTAGATTATTGCGCTCGTTTTTTTATACAGGTGTAGATAGAACAAATGAGAAACAGCAGGGATTCTTATTGTGGATGCGACGCAATGGTTATAGAGTGATTGCGAAAGATTTGGTACAGCTACCAGATGGCTCCAAAAAAGCTAACTTAGATGTAGAAATAGCAGTAGATATGATGGCTTTAGTCGATTCTTACGACACTGCGGTTTTAGTTAGTGGTGATGGGGATTTAGCATATGCAGTCAATTCGGTGAGCTATCGGGGTGTTAGGGTAGAGGTAGTTAGTTTGCGATCGATGACTAGTGATAGTTTAATTAACGTTTCCGACCGTTATATTGATTTAGAAGCTGTTAAAGATGATATTCAGAAGACACCTCGTCAAGGATATCCCTATCGCCCATTACCCGAAATGAGTTTTTTAGAACAATCACCTGAAATGGTAAATCCTCGTTTAGAACTTCAGGAATAAAGTTGAATACTTTTTGTGTTGGGTAAGAAGTCGGGTTTTTATAGCAATTGTCTTGTGTTAGAGATATGTAAGATAAAAACCCGATTTTTAAAACCTAATGCGGTAAGAAGTCGGGTTTTTATGAGAATTTCTGATGTTACGAATATTCATGTCGTAAAAACCCGACTTCTATGATTATCCTTAGAGATATGTAAGGAATCATCTAAAAATAAGTAGTGCAAGCGTCTCGCTTGCTATTTCCCAAAGGTGGGCTTTTCGGCCCACACTACTTGTTCAATTTATTCTTATACGAATACTAAGATAACAACCCGACTTATAAAACCTAATCGAGTGAAAAGTCGGGTTTTTATGAGAATTTCTGATGTTAGGGATATTCATATCGTAAAAACCCGACTTCTATGATTATCGTCGTAGTTTATAGCAAATTTCAGTTGAGTCCAATACACTAAAACCTCACCCCCTTCCCCTCTCCTAATATACGGCTACGGTGTACACACAAGTAGATGTAAACTATGTATAGGAAGAAAAACTGGGG
>JACYMD010000106.1 GCA_015272215.1 Rivularia sp. T60_A2020_040
AAGGGCTATGAAACTTATTGAATCTACGTTTTAGCTTATTTCGTCGCCCCTTCAGACAAAAACGACACCTTCTCAGTTTTTATCTGGTACAGAGGTACAAGTAAAAGTACGTAACAATGAAAAGAATAACTTATATATAGCCGTTATTAGTATTGGTAGTAGTGGTAAAATAACACCGCTTTTTCCCTACTGGAATTCGGCAGAGATAGAAGCCATTCTCGCACCACAACAGGAGATTATTACCCCTCAAGAAAGTGATGGCTATAGTTTCAAGCTTAAAGGAGTAGGAAGTCAAGAAATTTTGGTCTTAGCAAGTTTTTTGCCAATTCGTGATGCTTTGAAAGGATTAAAGAGCATTGCAGATATAACAAACCCTGGTGGAAGAACTCCTGTAAACATCGAGGGAGAGCAAGCATTAGGGTGGGTGCAAGAACTATTAGGGGACTTAGAACGAAATACCCGTGGTATTAGAGTAGAAAGTTCAGGCGATCGCATTGTCGCTAAAAGCCAACTTGCAGCAATTTCAACCATTATTAATGTGGTTGAATCTTAGTTATTCTGAATTGTGCTTTTTAGATAAAAATCAAGAAAAAATAATTCTTTTGTCTCAATATCACCATAATTAGGAGTTGTTAATGTATCCTCAAAAATCTTGTTTTCATCTGTTACTGTTGCTTTGTGGTTTAGTTCCCTTTGCTGCTGCACCTATTTTTTCTCCGCAAATAGGGGTTGTAATAGCTCAGACAAAAACACAGCCAAAATCAGAACTTATCCTACAAGCTGAAAAAGGCTTATCACTTGTTCATGAAGAAAAACTAGAGGAAGCACGCCAAATATTTGAGCGCACCATACAAGCGGCAAAACAACAAGGCGATCATGATGCAGAAGCGCTCAGTATGACTGGATTTGGATTGATTCACAGTAAACAAAAACAACCCAAAAAAGCGCTAGAAGTCTATCAGCAAGCTTTAAAAATAGCAGAGCAAGGTACATTTCCCGTAACAAAAAGAATAATTCTGACGCTGATTGGGATAGAATACTATCAATTACAAGAGACTGAGAAAGCACTTGAGATATTTCAGCAAATACTATTAACTTATCAAGCTCAACTTGAGCCTACTGAGAGAGTTTGGTTGCTAGAGTCAATAGGTAATATTCATAATGAATCAAAACAATATAAACAAGCAATTGAGTCCTATCAAAGAATAGTGGCAATTTATCGGGAGATAGGTGAAAACTTTGAAGCAGCAAATTTCATGAATAAGATTGGAACTATTTGGAGAGATTTGGGTGATTACCCCAAAGCAATTGAATCTCATGAACAATCATTATTATGGTTGAAACTTGTTGATAAAAAACAAATTACTTCTAAGGACATACAAACTAAAGAAAGTCAATTTTTAGTAAATCTTGCTAATGCTTATGAACTATTGGCAGATTCAACTCAAAACAGTACCAAAAACCAAAAATATGATAAAGCCATTGAGTATTTAAAAAAAGCAATGCCAATTTATCAGAAATTAGCACCTGCTGATGACCAAGCTTCTTTATATGAAAGAATTGCCATAATTTATGTTAAACAATCAAAATACAAAGAAGCTATTGATTTGTATCAAAAATCTTTGGCAATTTTCCAAGATTTGAAAGACAACTTACAAGTGGCTATATTATTACGATATTCCTGCTGCTCAGAGTGATCGCGAAGCGCAGATCGCTCATCATCACAAAATACTCAATTTCCAATTCATCTCATCAAAGCCTGAAAGCCTGCTTGTACAAAATGCTTGTCGAAAGTCAAAGCTTGAGTAATTCCAGCTTGCTTCATAACTACAAACGAAATACAGTCAACTAAACCCCATGCTTTATCTTGATGGGTTTTGTAAAGCGTAAATGCTTGTGTAAATAATTCTGAGGTTAGTCGTATAATTTCTACTTCATCTGAGGTTAGGAAATGCTCGATAATTTCAACAGCCTCATCTTTGTAGCTTCGAGCTAGAGCATTACCAATTTCCAATAATACTGCATCAGTTGTGATTAAGGGGTAAGCTTCTAAGCTATCGGCTAATTCGCGGTTCTTGCTGATGATATTGGTCACGCTGGTTCATCAGTGCTACCACGAATAATGTATCAACGAATATTTTATTTCTCACCCTCATCCCCAGCTAGATAGGAATCAAGGTTACTGGCAAAATCTTCTGGTGCATCAATCTTAATTTGTTTCAATTTTGACATGAAACTTGGTTTTTTTAGATGTTGTTTGGATTGGGCAAAATCTTTAATTAAAAGATATAGCTCGTCTAGATATTCTTCATTGAGGCTATCAATTTCAGCTTTGATGTTGTCTTTTGCGGTCATTTTCGCTTTTCCTGTAAATACCATACTTATTGTAACTTTTAGGCTTTTGGAGATAGCTAGAGAGCGATCGCCATCCCCACAAACGCGATCGCACTCCTCAAGCCAACAATTCCAAATGCGATCCCTCTACTCTCCGGCTAATTGTAGTAATTCTGCATACAATTCTTCTCGAATCCAGAAGCCATTAGCAATCAAATCGTCTAATAATGGCTGTATGCGTAAAACTAAACCCTGTTGTCTGGCTGCTAACAATATACCTAATATTCCAGTTACCCGAAGACCTAACTTAATTGCTTCCTTTCGACCTCTTCGTTCATCTACAATTAGGCGATCGGCATTTAATTCCACAGCAAGGGTAATCGCTTCAGCCTCACCAATGTCTAAATTACTCTGTAAAGTTTGAAACAATGCAGTATTTGTAATATTCAGAGTTTGAATCCAATTTACGGATTTAATTGCTAAAACTGCCGGGTCTGTATCACCAGAGTTAAGAATCTCCTGATAAACTGCTTTAGGAATAACTACATTACCGTAAAGTTGTTGCAATAATTTTAACTGACCAATTGCAGCTAAATTACTAATAGGTGATGTATCACTAACTATAATCATCGCCAATTATTTGCTGACAAGCTTTTGACATCTTCCCTTAGTTCAGCAATATCGTAATGTAGAGGTATTTGACGACTTGCAAGTAATCTTTGAAACTGAAGTTGATTCATTTTTGCAAAGCGACTTGCTTGACCTAAAGTAAATTTTTCCTTTTGAAACAACATAACAGCAATTTCAGTCAGCAACTCAGCCTCTGACATTTGGGTTGTTTGCAATACTTCATCCGAGATAATGATACTCATAGATTTCAAGATTAATGAGGGATTATAAATACTAGGATAGGCGATCGCACTCCCAAACAAACCCCTCAAAGTAAAATGCGATCGCTGATTCCTTGCACATCAAGTTGCTGTTATTGTGTCAAATCGTCAAGCTTTGCCAATATTTTTAAGCCTTCTTCCCGGTTTCCTGTTGCAGCCATTGCTTTAAATCTAGTATAGGCATCAAATTCTGCTAAAGCGATGGTAGATAATTCTTCAATTAGCTTATTGATACTTATTCCCCTCGATTGAGCCAGTTCTTTTAATCTTGTGTGTTTGTCGTCTGGTAAACGGATAGTTAAAGTACTCATTTTTTCTTAGCTCCTAATGATTTCTTCGGGTTTTAATATTGATAAATTCGGAAATAGCAATTCAGCACTTTGAAAATCCTTGATGTTGTTAGTAGCGATAATTTCTGCATTACCAGCAACAGCTAACTCAATTAAGTGATTGTCAGCTTCATCTTTTAAATTTGGTCGCCATAGGTAGTAAATAGAAACCCATTGGCTGACGCTCATCAAGGAAGCAAGCAAAGTAGAAATTTCTGTGAGACTTAAAGGACATTTGGCTATAATTTCCGGACGCTGTATGACTGATTCATACTCAGAAAATAAAGCGTTTCCCATCAAAGGCAAATATTCGCCTTGCAAACAGCGTCGAATTAGTTCTCTACTTAGTCCGGTTGAGCCAATAAGAGCGCTAATAAAGACGCTGGTATCGATCACAATCTTAATTGGCATGGAGGTATGATAGCATATACGCTATCAAAAACGCGATACGCGTTCGCGCAGCGTGTCTGAAAGACTCAGCGTCAAGCCTCCGGCTTATCACACTCCCCACAACTACCCCACAAAGGCGATCGCCATCTCAAACTTACACAAACAAACGCGATCGCAATCTGCACTTCTCCGTCATTGCGTTCGTCGTTCGCGTAGCGTCTCGCAGAGAAGACGTTCCCGAAGGGTGGAGGAACGACGTAGCAATCGCAATATCTTCAATACCAATAAGTTGATGATTGCCTCGCTCAATTTCATCATGCTCGCAATGACTAAATGACGCTAAAACAAAAATCTTTCCCCTTCGCTTACTTCAACCCCAATTTTTTCCTAAACTCCTCATCATACATTGCTTTTCACTTCAACCCCAAATTACCCATCGCTTTCCACAAATTGCGTCGTCGTTGATGGTTAACTTTCCATTCCGACAGCAATTTTTGATAATTCTGCGGTGCTAATTCCTTTAACGCAGACATCCATTCCGCGTTGGTAGTGTAATCAGAATTTTGGGACATTTCCGGTTTCGGGACAAAATTGTGCAAATTCCTTTTCCAATAATCCATTACCGTCTCCCACAAATCAGATGGTGCGTATTCTTGGAGATATTTCCTTCTGGAAACATCATCGGGTGTAGATGCTTGATTTGGTACAATTACCACCCGGTAAAATTTAGGGTAGGGGGATTTTTCTTGATATTTAATATCGGTCAAATCCTTGGTGAGCAAACGCAGAACACCATATTCCCCATCTAATTGCGTTTTATCTCCAGGTAAATTTGTCAACCACTCGGTAATTCGCTGTTCAAACAAAGTATGTCCAGTTTCCTGATTTGTAATACTATCGAGTAGCCAATGCAACCACCAAATATCTACGGCTTTGTCTGTGTGAAAATGTAATGCATAAAATGTTGATTGCCTGTATGGTTTACCACGTTTAATTATCGAGTCACGCCAAGAATTAAATAGGGCTTGTCGAGTATTTTCAGATACTGGTATAAGAGCAAATATTTCCAGCATTTTCGCCCAATCGTAGCAAGATTCAAAAGTAAGACATTGAATTTCTAATGCGTTTACCCGTTCGATTTCTCCCAACTCTCGAACTGCTTGCTGGTAATAGCGCAGTAAAGTTTTGATATTTTCTTGATTCCCATAACCGTAAGAAAATCTATCCATTATAACAAACAGCAGTTCCTCCTCCGGTATCCAAGGATGATTCTCCTGTTTATTTCTCAATAAAGAATCCAAAGTCTCTTGAATTACTGCACAAGCTTCTTGATATTCCTGCTTTGTCAGTAAATCCTCAGTTATGGGCAAACCATTCTCCCATTTTTGAGGAATAGTGGCTCGGAGACTGCTTAAATATATTTCTGGTGTGGCGAATGATTGCATTGTTTCCATGTAAAACATATGCCAATGGGAATGAGTATTTTCCAGGATATATTTCCACAAATAACTTTCTTTATTCGCCGTCATTCCCGCCAACATCAACTGTTTTTGAACATCGGGTAAGTCGCAACAGAAGTTAATAATAGCATCACTATCCAAACTGATATGGACGAATTTTTCTTCCCATTTCCGAATGTTTTCAGCAAATTTAAACCCATCTAATCCTTGTTTCTGAGCTAACAACCATTCCCATTCCAACAAACAATCGGTTATCGCAGCTTCCAAATGAATCCCATCATGGATTCCGATCCAGTCGGGTATCCCATCGGAAATATCGCTTTCTGCTTCCAATAAATTGACAGCAAAACCATCGTTGTAACTAAAACCATTTTCAAAACCCGTTTTTACCAATGGCTTCATTTTTTGGGCGATAATTTCCAAATCCTCAACCAACGTACAGTTATCAAAATAGGGTTCTTCCCAGTGTCGCTCTTGAACTATGTATTTTCCTTCTTCCTGAGATGCGAAGCAAATAATCTCATTCCATTCTCGCCATAATTCTGACCAGGATTGTGCCAATTTGTCCAGGGAAGTAGGCTGAGTTTTGGGTGTTTGCTCCGACTTCTCGATTGTTTGAGGTGGAGATATAATTTGGGTTAAAACTGCTTTGGTATCCGGTTTGAGTTTGCTAAAAACAAGCGATTGCTGTTCTTTGGATACAACTGCAAATAACTGATCGAGTAATTGGGAAATTTCTGATAAAGTAAGTGCTTCAAAGATGCGAGAACCAAGGGAAGCCTGTGTTGTAACCTTAACCGGAGAATTATTTTCACGCTTTTTTGGCATCTTGGTAAATACCCCTTTGCACTATACAAATAGCCTATTTCAAGCAGGGCTAACGAGGATAGTCGGGTAAACATTATTTAACAATTACCAAAATTCTTGACTTCGGGATTAACTCAGTATTGATCGAGTAAATTGAAAGAAAGCGCGATTTGAACAGCTTTACTCGCTTTGCGATGCGGAAGTTGCTCTAAAGGGCGATCGCAATCGCTGATGGTTCAAAACCCAACCAAGCTAGTACAAGTTGGTGGAAATAAAGCTACCATTTAAAATGTTTGAAAAGCCGATAAAGTATAACTTCTTTCTTTTGACTTTTGCCCTGCTGTACTAGATAGTTTTTAAGAAAGCAATTACCTTTTTAAATTACGGCATAAAATCATCAAGTTTTAACTGTAAATAAAAACAAATTACATTCCCCAAACGATACAGCAGATTTCATCAGAATGTTGTCGCACCTGAAGTATGCGATTGCATATTTTAGGGTGAGCGATTTTACCACGGGTGTACAGTTCGTCTAAATTCTCTAAACCAAGGTCAGCGAATACATTGCCACTGCTTTCTTCAAATAATTTTTCTTGTGTCATGCTTTTTGTTCCTTCTCCAGAGCATCCTTATAGCGTTGTTTTACCAAGTCAATATCAGCTTGCGGAGTTTTAAGTCCCTGCTTTGATTTTTTCTGAAAAGCGTGCAATACGTAGACATTTTCCTCAATTTTAACAGCGTAAACCACTCTATAAGTATCGTTTATCCCTAAATCAAATGAAGGAAAATCCGCTACAATAAGGCTTAAATCAAACAATCATTATTATTAAACACTTTGGGTCTAATGAATGCTAAAACTGCTTATGTACCAGATAAGCTACCTTTTCTAGAATCAATTTGCTGGCAGACTGCTAATGTTTACGAGTTTACTGTAGAGGAAATGCTGGGTCGTTATGAGCGTGGTTGGAAATATAGAAATTTATTTAATAATCTTGAGGATGATGAACTTGAGTTTATCAAAAAAATTGCCGAGTTTTATGATTCCTGGTTGAAAGTTGAATTATGAACTTCCGATTAGAACATCATAATAAAATTTTTACAATCCTTGAATGTTTGGACTTTGAAATTCTTAAAAAAAGCTCCAGCTATTTCGGTGGTGGAACTCTTCTTGCTCTTGATTTTCAAGAATATCGATGGAGTAATGATATTGATTTTCTATCTTCTGTTAGTACAGGAGGCTATAAATACTTAAGAACTGAAATATTTGACAATGGATATGAAATATTATTCCACGATATAAGTAAAATTAAAATAGGTCGTTCTACAACTGACCAGTACGGTATTAGAATGATTGTTGGAGTGGATAATCTGCCTATAAAACTAGAAATTGTTGCAGAAACTCGTTTTCAATTAGATTTACCAAGATATACAAAATGGTCATCTGTTCCATGCTTGAGCTTAATTGATTGTTTTACCTCTAAGCTACTATCAAATTCCGATAGATATATGGATGATAGCGTACAAGCTAGGGATTTAATTGATTTAGCAATTCTGAGATTAAATTATCCAATTCCTCAATCTTCAATTGATAAAGCTGAAAATGCTTATGAAGTTATACGACCTTTAAAAAAAGCCATACAAAATTTTGAAAATAGACCTGATTATAGGGGAAAATGTTTTGCATCTTTACAAGTAGAGAAAGCTCAAATTCCTAAAATTATTGATGGGATTGATTTACTTTCTAAAGATTTAGGCTTGCCTAATATACAAAGAACTTTTCAAGAGCAACATGATATATTTGATGACTTATTTGACTCGTAATACATTAAATTCAGTCAATATTAATTAACAATATTACTTTTTGAGATAATTTGGGAGTCTTTACTAATTCATGTATGGTAAAAATAGCTATAATCCCTACGTAATAAGTTTTTTACCAGATTATCAGAAATGATAATCTGATAGCAGAATTCGTCACAATACCTAAAATAGTACCTGATTATCCCGAGCCGAATTACACGTAAGAAAAACAAGTAATTTCGGTTGGAGTGAGCATAGGAGTAGTTGAACGAAAGAATAAGGTTTTCAGCTAAGTTAGCATAGGACTAAAAAACGAAAAGCTAATGTTTAAGCGTAAAATATTGGGGTAAAATTGGGGTAGGATAGTTTTGAATAGCCTAAAAACACTGAAAAATGGTGGTTTTTTGATTACTGCTTGTCCTCCAAAGCTTAAAGATAACTACAATTTCTCTACGTTGATTGACTTTTTGTATAACTTTTAAATTAGCCTCGTAAAACGAAGGATAAATTTAATGATAGTAAAATATTTTTTATTAGAATAGCGCTGCCAGAATACTGGTTTAATTTTGATATAAATCACTACTTATACCCTTCCAGTTATAACAGGTAAGTACATATTATACATTAGAGATGACTGAGCTTATAAGAAAATTGAAAGCTTCAATCTCTGTGTTGTCACCGGGAGCAAAGCATGACTATTTTGAAGCTTTTGATAAGATTCAAGTTTTTCTTCGGAATTGATTGGCACTTTGCCCAGAAACAAATAAACTGAACTAATAAGTACAGATGTCCTCTGAATGAATTCATTCAACTGGGGTAGGAATGCGATCGCGAATTCTGTGGACAGTAAAGTAGTTGAAAGTATTACTATGCCTTACTTTGAGCTTGCAGAGCAAATAGATTTGATGATTCGAGCGCGGTATCCGATACTATACGCGATCGCAGTTGAGGAGGAACCTTTAGAAGAAGTTTTGTCTCAAGTTGCTTCGCGTTCTGCTTGCAGCAGCGCTGAGTCCCAAGGGGACACGAGAGAAGCGCGAACGCTATCGCAACCAGTGCGTCAGGTATTATTTTGGGATGTGGTGCGGGGTTGGAGTGATAACGGCAGCGATAAGGGTTCTGTGATGGCTGCACTGTCTCGGATTGGTAAAACTGACGGTGAAAAATCAGTAATCTTCGTGTTGCGGGATTTACACCCCTACATCAAAAGTCCCACCACGGAAAAAACTGCGCCAATTGTGCGGGAGTTGCGAAATTTAGCCAGAGAATTGAAGCGCACTCGCAAATCTATAATGATTACCAGTCATACTTTAGAATTACCCGCAGAATTACAAGAGGAAGTTACAGTAATTGATTTTCCCTTACCCGATGTAGCGGAAATTAATTATTTAATCGAACAATTGGTAGTACCCGAAAAGCTGAAATTAGCAGGTTTAGCGCGGGAGCAATTAGTAAAAGCCTGTCAGGGATTAAGTAGAACCCGGATTCAACGAGTTTTAGCCAAAGCCTTAGCAGCGAAACAGCAGGTTAACGAGTCTGATATTAGCGGTGTTTTGGCTGAGAAAAAGCAAACCATTCGCCAAACCGGAATTTTAGAATTTTTTACACCTTCCGAATCCTTGAAACGAGTCGGAGGATTAGATCAACTTAAACAATGGGTACAGTTGCGTCAAGATGCTTTCACCGAAGAAGCCAGACGTTACGGTATACCAAATCCCAAAGGCACGTTACTCGTAGGAATTCAAGGTACTGGTAAATCTTTGAGTGCAAAAACAATCGCTCACGAATGGCGTTTACCGTTACTAAGACTTGATACCGGGCGCTTATTCGGCGGAATTGTCGGGGAAAGTGAAAGCCGCGTGCGGCAAATGATTCAAGTCACCGAAGCGATGGCACCTTGAGTATTGTGGATAGATGAGATAGATAAAGCATTCGGCAATATTAACAGCGGTGTTGATGGAGATTCCGGTACATCGCGACGGGTATTTGGTAGCTTGATTACCTGGATGCAGGAGAAAACCAGCCCAGTATTTATCGTTGCTACAGCTAATAACGTGCAGATATTGCCAGCAGAGTTGTTACGGAAGGGAAGATTTGACGAAATATTCTTCTTGAATTTACCCACCGAAGCCGAAAGACAAGATATTTTCAAAGTTCATATCCAAAAATTACGTCCCAACCGGGTGCGAGATTTTGATTTATCTTTATTGGCACAACAGACGCAAAACTTCAGCGGCGCAGAGATAGAGCAGGTAATAGTAGATGCCATGCACCGGGCATTTTCACGCAAAGAAAACGGACAAAGAAGAGACTTTATTACAGAAGATATATTGCAAGCAGTAGCGCAAACAGTACCATTAGCCAGCATAGCCCACGAACAAATTGAAGCATTAAAACAGTGGGCAGCCCAAGCAGGAGCCAGAAGTGCTTCCAACGACGTGCAGTTAGTAGAGGAGTTGAAACAGTATACAGCACAGCAGGGAATTGCACCGTTGGAGGTGGATTGAGGAGAGAGGGGGGGATGGAGAGAGGGAGAGAAAGTTAGGAGTTAGGAGTTAGGAGTTAGGAGTTACGAATTATCAATGCCCCATGCCCAATTAACAATTACAAATTAATTATGTCTCACTTTACAAGTATTAAGGTTCAAATTAAGCACGGTGAAATTTTACATCAGGTGTTGCAAGAGTTAGGCTATCAAGTTGAGTGCAATACTCAGGTACGGGGATATCATGGCGATCGCACTCAAGCTGAATATGTAATTCGCCAAAATAATGGTTATGATTTGGGTTTTCGTCGCCAAGGTGAAAGTTATGAAATAGTAGCTGATTTTTGAGGTGCGAAGATTAATCAACAGCAATTTGTGAATTCAATAATATTTTTAATTTATCAAAATTGCCTAATTCTTTTCTCACTTTTGTTTTTGATCCTTGCATATACGGTTCTTTTACTTTTTGCTGCAATATTTCATAAGCAACACCTCGCACAATCCCAGAAGTATCATTCAGTGCTTCGATTATTAAATCTAAGCCTTCTGTACCATAATTCACTGCTTGAGTAATGGCGATCGCTCTAACATCAGCGACAGGATTGGCTAATTTTCTTTTAGCTCCTTCAATTCCTCCCAAAACCGCGCCATAGATAGGTATTGGGTTTCCACCACCAAGCACCGCATCGTATTCTCTAGGTTGATTGTCTGACATTGCATTTTTAACACTTCACTATTATTAGTGTTCCCAGTTGGGGGAGAAGTGCGATGGCTATAAACTAAAATTCGTCATCTCAACCAAAAAAATCTTCGCTCGTGTCAGAATATTAGTAACGTCATAAATAAAATTTAGATATCTGGAATGACTGTATATGTACAACGTCGAAATTCCTGACAACCAAACGGACTTTGCGAAATTACTCCAGCTTGTATTGTCGGGAGAAGAGGTAGTTATATCCCAAGATGGTAATCCTATTGCACGGGTAGTTCCAATTGCAGATAAATCATTACCAAGAATTCCAGGTTTAGATAAAGGTAAAGTGGTTATTTCTTCGGATTTTGATGCTCCTTTACCTGATGATATTTTGAATAGTTTTACTAATCCTGTAGATAATTTAGAATGAAGGTTTTACTTGATACTCATGCTTTCCTATGGTGGGTTACAGAAGACTCTCGACTTTCATCTACGGCTCGGAATATAATTACTGACTCTAATAACCAGTTATTTTTAAGTGCAGCAAGTGCATGGGAAATAGTAATTAAAGCGCGGTTGGGTAAATTGACTTTACCGGAAGCACCTGAAATTTATATTCCAAGTAGGTTAGCAACGAATCGATTTGAAAGTTTATCAATTGACATGATTCATGCTTTACAAGTAGTAAATTTACCAGATTTACATAAAGATCCTTTTGACAGAATTATAATTGCTCAAAGCCAAGTTGAGAAAATGCCAATTTTGACTTTAGATAGTCAAATTAATCGGTATTCCGTTGATGTAATTTGGTAATGATATAAGTTCCATTTTAGAGCAAATCATGAGAATTCCAATTGAATCTCACATTGCTTGAATACAAAATTAAGCGCTGCAAATAACTTATGCGATGATACTGAAGAAGGTGTTGCAACCGATTTAATGGAAGCAGGTGTTCCCAAAGAAGATATTATTTTAGGATTTCGTCATCCTAAAGTACGACAGTATACGGGCTTTGCGGTGAGTTGAAGTTGATTATTTTTCTACTTTAAACCCCAAATTTTAACTGTTTTATCTCTACTACAACTAACAAGAGTTTTACCATCTGGACTAATTGCTACACTGTAAACCCAATCTGTATGTCCTTCAATAATACGTATACATTCTCCTGTATACAAATCCCATACTCTAATAGTTTTGTCTCTACTACAACTGACAATTTTACTTCCATCGGGGCTAATAGCTACACAATAAACCCAGCCTTTATGTCCCTCTAATGTATTTATAATTTTTTTCGTTTCTAAATTACAAACTTTAATTGTTTTATCTTTACTACCGCTAACTATTGTTTTTCCATCTGGGCTAATTGCTACTGATTGAACACCTTCAGAATGTATCTTTGTTTTGAAAGAAAATATTAATTTATCCGTTTCAATATTCAAAATTTTAACATCATTTTCATTGGCGACAGTAATAAGATTTTTACCATCATTGCTAATGGCGAATGTTTTAACTGGATAAAAAGAATATCCCGGAAGTCTTTCAATCATCTTACCTGTTTCTAAATCCCAAATATTTATTCTACTGTTAGGATAATTAATACCACCAAAAAGTTTACTTCCATCAGAACTAATTGCAAAGGAAAATACGCACTCTGAACTTTCATCTGAAAATAATAGACGTTCCTTCGTTTGCAAATCCCATATAAGAATTTCACTGTCGTTGTCAGAAGTACCACCACTAGTAATGATATTATTTTCAATCAGGGGAATCAAAAGATTATTTAAGCCCGAATAATTTATGTAATAGACCTAAGTACAGGACAAAAATTGTAGAACATAAGTAAAGTTGCCCATTTTGGAGTCA
>JACYMD010000070.1 GCA_015272215.1 Rivularia sp. T60_A2020_040
ATTTGCTACATAAGTATTCTAACCTATTTTTGCTCTTATAATTGTTTAAGTCCCGATATTAGTTTATCTTTGATGATTTGATTAATTCTTCTTTCAAAAGATAGATAGAATGGTGAATTAAGGTTAACCTAACTACGACAACAAGCATAGAAGTCGGGTTTTTACCACGTTTATCTTCTATCTAGAGTATTTATCCCAAAAACCCGACTTCTCACCCCGGATAAATTCATACAAACCCGGTTTATTCAGCGTAAGTCCTACTATAAAATAGAGGTTTCCATATAAAAATGAAAACCCCTATTTTTAAACCTATTTACCTTGCTCGATGTACAAACATCAATTTACTTTTGTAAAGAATTAGGTAATGCTGAAGGATAGATATTATCCACTATTAATACAGGTTTCTGATTATAGTCTGTTTCTAACTGACTGCGTACACCAGTATCCCAATTAAATTTATAATCTCTTTCCAAATCAGCAACCGTAAATTGTCTTAAGGTACCTGTAGCAACAACAGTTTCACCAATTTTAAGAGTTTGTTGAGGTGGAACCACATTTGGTTCATTCGGTACTAAAATTAATAAGTCATCAGCACCGATTAATGCCTGATCTTCAAGAACAAATACATTATTCCCAGTTACATTTTTGATTGTACCAGGTACTGCAATCACTTTATTGTAATACTCATCGGGATTTGTGGTAATTTGACCTGGTTTTGGTGCTAGTGCAATTGATTTAGCAATTATTGCTGGTTTACCTTCAAATGTTTGATAATCTTTCGAGTCTAATTCTAACTTGTACTTTTGACTAACATCACCAGCGGCAAATTTCTGAACTTCACCCGTAATTTGTAATTCTGTACCTTGAGGAAGTGGTTGAGTTTCTCCCGTTGCATTCACAATTAAGATGCTATCACCACCAAAAAAGTCATCATTAGTAACAGCAAATGTCGCAGGACTAATTTTGTTTATGACATCAGTTCTAATTGTAACAGTTTGTCCTACTAAGTTATCGGTGTTATCAGTAACATCCTTAGCCGTAACGTTTTTTTGTTGGGGTTGGGTAAGATTTTCTGTTGTTTCTGTTGTTTGGGTACAAGCTGGAAGAATTACCGCAGCTAATGCTAAAGCTAAAGCCTTTGAACGAAATCTATTTATCAACATGGAAAACTGTCCTCAAAACGTTTGTATCTGTTAAATAACCGTAGTTAGAAAAAACTACTTACATTAACTCAAATTAATTATCTGAAATTTCTGCTAAGCATTATGATTTAAAATTTTACCTATCCTCCTCACACTGCTTATCACTATTTTTTATTTAGATTTACAGCTATATATAATTACTAACTTTTTATTAGATAGGCTATAGGTCACAGAATTTCAGATATTTAACTCTGTCAAGAATAAAACATAAACAAAGCAATGGCTTCTATCTTAAGAAGGAGTTAAGGCATAAAAAATATTATAATTTAAGTTTTTATATATTTATTTATTATTTAGATCAACCCGAAAATTTCAAATTCACAAACTTCTATTTATTCAAATACTGTTTTTACCAAATTGTCAATATCTTAAAGACATAATTCAAATCATTATTTAAATACCTCTTAAGATATAATTTGTAGATATAATTTGCAACTCAAAACTCTCCTATAGAAAAGGCTGATAAAAATGTCTTTACAATTACTACCCTGTCACTTTTTCTAAAATACTTAATAATTCATCTGCACCAAAAGGTTTAGCCAAAAATCCTTGAATGCTAGTACCTGATGCTTGGGCTAAAGCTTCAGTAGAAACTAGTCCACTCATGGCAATAATTTTGATTTTGGGATTCATTTGTTGCAAAGTCCGGATAGCTGTTACACCGTCCATTGATGGCATCATGATATCCATTAAAACCACATTAATTTCTTTTTTGTGCTGTACGTAAAATGCAATTGCTTCAATACCATCTTTGGCTGTAATTACGCGGAAATTATAGCTTTCAAGGGTGGATTTAATAATTTCACAAATTCCAGTTTCATCATCTACAACTAAAATTAATTCTTGATTCCCTCTGGGTAATTGCTTGTTTTCTGGTATCGATGAAACTTCTCCTTCTATGGTTGGGAGATAAACTTTGAATTGAGTACCTTGTCCTATTTTGCTCGATACTTCAATGAAACCACCGTGGTTTTTGACAATACCCAATACCGTTGATAAACCTAATCCTGTACCTTTTCCAATTTCTTTAGTAGTAAAAAATGGATCAAAAATTCTATCTATAATTTGTGGAGAAATACCAATTCCAGTATCAGCAATGGTAATTACAACATAAGGACCTACTTTTGCTTCAATATTCATTTTGGCATAGCTTTCATCGACAAATTTATTCCGAGCTGCTATTGTCAAAATCCCTCCATCTGGCATTGCATCACGAGCATTTACTACTAAATTCATCAACACCTGATGCAGTTGAGTCGTATCTGCTGAAACTGCCCATAATTCTGCTGATAAATCTCTGTCAATTTCAATGTTTTTGGGAAATGTTCCTCTTACAAAGTCTTCAATATCTTTCAACAGATGCTTGACTTGTACCACGGTATGTTTACCTTCATCACCGCGAGCAAATGAAAGCACTTGCTTGACTAAATTAGCCCCCCGTTTGGCGTTTGCTTCCAGCATTACCAGCATTCCCTGGGAAGTTTCATCTACATTCCCAAGTTTGAGCGGCAGTAACTGCGCGATTGCCAAAATTGGTGTGAGCATATTATTTAAATCGTGAGCGATACCGCTTGCTAATGTACCGAGGCTTTCTAAACGTTGAACACGGAGAAATTGGTTTTCAAGCTGTTTTTTCTCGGTGATGTCGGTATCTACGCTCAAAATTGATTTTGGATTGCCGATTTGATCTTTTACTAAAGTCCAGCGACTAGCAACCGTAATTTCTCTACCCTCTTTGGTAATTTTTATTAGTTCACCTTGCCAATAACCACTGCGTTTTACTCCTTGGAGTGCTTCGAGCAATTCTAAGGAAAAATCTTCATACAAAAGCTCGTTGGCACTCTTTCCTAAAATTTCTTCTGCTGTCCAACCGTACATCCGCTCTGCACCTGGATTACAGTATAAAATATTTCCTTCTAGACTGATTAAAAGAATTGCATCTGTGGCAACATCGAGTAAAGCTGCTTGCTCAGCAATTTTCTCTTCTGCTTGTTTACGCTCGGTTATATCTATGCAAGAACCAATATAGCCAGCAAAACTTCCATCGGGATTAAATCTAGGACTACCTTTGTCTAAAATCCAGCGATATTCCTGATTTCGATTTTGCAAGCGGTATTCCATGGAAAACCTTTGACGAGCATCAAAAGCATTAAAATAAATTTCTACACAACTTTCTCGATCATCCGGATGAACTCCTTCTATCCAACCGTTACCAATCTCTTCTTCTAAAGTTCGTCCGGTAAATTCCAACCAGTTAGCATTAAAATAATTACAAGATTTGTCACATCCAGCCATCCAAATCAATACAGGGGCTGTGTCTGCCATTGTACGGAATCTTTCTTCACTTTCTCGTAATGCTACTTCTGCTTGTTTGTATTCGCTGATATCTTTAGAAATACCATAAAAACGCACAATTTTTCCTGTTACATCTCGTTCTACTTTTCCACAAGAAAAGGCGTAACCAAGAGTTCCATCTGAATGGAAAAATCGGAATTCTGTTTCATAAGGAATACCTTGCTCGATAGCATTTTTAATTAGCTGATTTACCCGTTCCCTATCCTCTTCATAAATAAATTCATTGATAGCTGCAATGTCAGGAGTGATATTATCTTCATTGCGATTAAAAAATCGATAAAATTCTTCTGACCACCAAGTTTCATCTGTTGTCAAATCCCATGACCAACTACCAATTTTAGCAATTCGTTGTGCTTCTTGGAGCAAAGCTTCTGTTTGACGTAACTTTTCTTCGGCTTGTTTGCGTTGAGTTATATTTCTAATTACAGCTAATAAACCAATCTTTTCACCGTTATTATTATTCAGAAAACAAACTGATAACTCAACGTAAATTTGCTCTCCATTCTTTTTAATATGAATATTTTCTCCCTGCCACCAACCTATTGCTGATAAACTTTCTTTAGCAATCTGTTTATCCTGTAAATTTAGCCACTTATATTTATAAACGGATGATAAATTTTGCCCGATAAATTCCGCAGCATTAATATTATATTGCTCCTCGGCTCGTTTATTTAAATAAATAATTTTATGTTCGTTATCAACAGCAATCACTGCATCACTGACATGAGCTAAAATATTTGCATCAAATTTAATTTGTGCTTCTGCTGCGGAAATATCTGTAATTGCCTGTTGCTTAGTATCAGCATTTGCATGGTTTAGCTCGCTAATTTTTGTTTCTAATTCAAGTTGTTTTTGCAGAATGTCGATAATACCATCATCTTTATTTATAACCATTCGCAATAACTTTTTTTCTTCAATAATTCCGATAAAATTATCTTTTTCATCGACAACTGGTAAATGGGAAATTCGACGCTCACCCATTACTTGTAATACTGTAAAAACATCTTGATTTGGTGATTTTTTTAAGCTGATGATTTCTCGTTTCATCACTTCACCTATTTGAATAGATGATAAATCTCTACCAGAAGCAGCCAGTCTGAGTGCATCTGCTTGAGTAAATATCCCCATCAAACAAGATTCTTGAACAATTAAAACACAGCTTGCCTTGTCTTCATCTGCATAACTGACATTCAACATCAAAGTAATTGCATCGCTAACCAAAGTCTCTGGTGTAACTGTTAAACAATAAGTATCAATAACCCGATTTAAAGCAACTAAATTATTAAACTCGGTAATATATGACATAGTACAAAGCCTTATAAATAATTAAGGCATTACGGTATATATATCGTCAATTTCACTGATTTTTTGCGAAAAAGTCTGTTTTACAAAATAATGCTTCAGAATATAATCAAAAATAAGACAATTAATTAACTAACTCGCTGAAAGTAAACACAAATAGCACTGGTTTACAAAGTCTGATCACTACTTGTTATTTCCCTGGGAACTACTTCTCAATCCTAATTACTATTTTCAACACCAACGGACTTTAATTAATTCTTTACTCCCTTCCCAGCAGAAGATTACCGATAAAAAAAACCGCAGAGACGCAGAGAGCGCAGAGGAAAGAGGTAAACAGAGATGAACCGCACCCTCCATGGGTGAAAGGTAATCGCCAGGAACGGTTCGGAGGAATAAGTAAGTAATTAATTATTTATTTAATTAATTAATTAATTATCTATTTCAATTTTAGAAACAACTCACCTGATGATTGTAGCAACTTTTTAAAACTTAACAGTTAAAAAATGTAGAAACACTTTGGATATTGTGTCTCTACATCAATAAAATTCGATAATTTATATTTGAAGGGAATTTAGCAAGATGTTTGTCTATTCAACTTTTACTTATAGCCTCTACCTTTGCTGTTGCAACTGCTTCGTCGGGATGATGAATTATTCCTTGTACTGTTAACACCGAACAAGGAGCATGATGAAGTACATAATTACTCACACTACCCAGCAGAAGTTCACTGATTCCCCGACGACCCCGACGACCGATTATAATTACATCAGCCTCCCAATTTCGAGCCATATCGCAAATCATTTGCGATGGTTCACCAATATTTTGAGAAAATTCTGTTTCAACTCCTAATTTACTCACTTGTTCGCACAGCGATCGCAACCATTTTAATCTATTATCTTTCAGCTTTTCCCAGTCGTTGGCATACTTACTATTATTTGGCTGTAATTGGGGATAAAGAATTGTTGGTTGTAAAAACAAAGGATCGGTATATTGCTCATCAAGTGGGGATAAAACGTGTAGCAACATTAAGTTTCCATTTGTTATTTTTGCTAGAGATACAGCTTGATCAAGTACTTGCTGACTCTGAACTGAATTATCGATGGCAACAAGAATTCTATTAAACATGATATTAATCCTTCTTTATTGAATAATTAGTAATTCGTAACTGTTAACTGGTTTCTGGGCTCTATCTTTTTTATAGTTGAACAATATGAGGTTTTTGTGAGGATGAAGTTTTCTTTAGCACATCTATCCTATAAGGGATCAAAATGTCTGGAATACTACTTTTGCGTCGAAGAACAAGTATTTTTTGAGATTTATAAATTTATATTAAGCCCTTCAATCCTAATTACAAACAAACCCTTTCCTGTTGATTATCAGCTTATTTTGATTGTGAAAAATATTTGATTTTACTCACAACTTCCTCATATTGTTTTTCTATGATTAAAGGATTAACATTTATCTGCTCACTTTGTCGCACTTTTGCATTTCTGAAATCATCGTCAATAATTAATCGAGGAAAACAACAACCATGAATTTTTGTCCTTGCTGTAATGACACACTTTTATCTCACATTAGTAATAACCATACTTACTGGTTTTGTCCCACTTGTTGGCAGGAAATGCCTGTATGTGCTTTACCAAATTCACATTCCTTTACAGAAGTAATATCGAATAGATTGTCTAAAATGCATCAAAAAGTAGGCAAATCCAGTTTAATTTCTTCTAAATCTTCGAGGAATTCATCAGAACTTGCTCTCATGGAAGTTTAATAGTTAAATCAATAAAACACCGCAGTGAAACATTTTTTAATAATTCTATTTTGACCACTCTCTAATTGTTAGGGGGTGGTTTAATGCTGTTCTATTCAAGATGAAATTTTTCAAAATTTAAAACATTTAAAAAATATAAATAATAATTGATATTTGTTAAGTAAAGCAAAGCATCATTGAGTTGATATTCTAAAATTTAGATTAATGTAGATTAAGTTTTGTCATATTAATCTTTTTAATATTTTACTGCTTTGATGCTGAAAAAGCTATCGGGATGAAAATCTTAATTGTAGAAGATGACCAATATGTAGCAAAGACCTTGAGTCTGATTTTGACCAATCACAATTATGTGATTGAAATTGCTGCTGATGGAGAAGAAGCTTGGGGATTCATCAAACTTTTTGATTATGATTTAATCATCCTGGATATTAGTTTACCAAAATTAGATGGTATTAGTCTTTGCCGATTGATCCGCTCTGACGGTTTACAAACCCCAATCATGTTATTAACAGCATTGAATTGTCCTCATGAAAAAGCTATAGGTTTGGATGCTGGAGCAGATGACTACATAGTTAAACCTTTTGATCAAGAAGAATTAACAGCTCGTATCCGAGCGCTTTTACGTAGAGGAAAAATCAAATCTTTACCTGTTTTAAAGTGGGGTAATTTGCAGCTTGATCCAAAACGTTATGAAGTAACTTATAATCAACAACTTATTTCTTTAACTCCCAAAGAATATGCTTTATTAGAGCTTTTTTTGCGAAACACTCATATTGTATTTAATTGCAACATGATTTTAGACCATTTGTGGTCTTACGAAGATGCTCCCACAGAAGAAGCAGTTCGTACTCACATCAAAGGATTGCGAATGAAATTGAAAGCTGCTGGTGTACCTAGTAATACAATCGAAACAGTTTACGGTATTGGTTATCGTTTGAATCAACCAATTGAAGAAAAAACGAAAGAAGCATTGAGAGTTGACAGTTGACAGTTGACAGTTGACAGTGGACAATCATTCTAAAAACCCGACTTCTGATTATGCTAATTACAATCCAAAATCCAAAATCTAAAATCCAAAATTTAATAATGCGTTCCCGTTTTCCGATAATGTACAGCCGTCACCCCTTCGTTATTCAATACTTTACCGTTATCTACGGTGGCATAAACTAACCAATGGTCGCCGCATTCCATACGCGAATTTACAGAGCATTCAACGTATGCTAAAGCATCAGCAAGAGCAGGTGAACCGTTTCCAGCTTCTTCTGTTTCAACTCCGGAAAACCTATCCTCACCAGGGTTAAAAGGTTTGAGGAAGTGTTTCATCAATCCTAAATGACCACCTTCTTTTAATACATTCAATACAAAAGAATTACCCGAATACATCAAAGATTCTAAGGCTCTATCTTTAGCTACCGCAATGGTTAAACCGGGTGGATTAAAACTGGCTTGGGATACCCAGGAAGCTAACATCGCACTGGAGACATCCCCTTGTTTAGCTGTAACAACGCACAAAGAACCGATAATTCTTCCCACAGCTTGTTCCACAGTTGTGGAAGGTTGAGTTGGTGTTCTGACTTTTTTGGTTTTTTTCAATGCTTGAGCGAAGTCAACTCCCGTTTCTTCACACATTTGCAGCGTTTTCTCATCGGGTTTAAATTTAACTCTAATTGGATCGAAACCAAAGCGGAATCCAGCATCTTTGAGTTTTCCTTCTAAAATATCAACCGCTTCCCCACTCCAACCAAAGGAACCAAATACACCAGCAAGTTTACTTTTGGTAGCCGTAGACAGGATAATACCTAAAGCTGTTTGAATTTGTGTCGGTGCATGACCTCCTAAAGTGGGAGAACCGATGATAAAACCGGATGCTTTTTCTACTGCTGTTTTGATTTCTTCTGGTTCAACAGCTTCGCAATTGATCGATTCTACCGCGACTCCGGCTTTAGTTATTCCTCTGGCGATCGCACTTGCTAAGGTTGCGGTATTTCCGTAGGCAGAAGCATAAATTAATGCAACGCTCGTATCTTGAGTAGTTTGCTGTTTGCTCCACTCGCGGTAAGCTTCGGTTAAATCGATTAAGCCGTAACGTACTAATGGACCATGATTCGGCGCATACATCCTCACAGATAAATCGGAAATCTTGTCTAAAGCAGTTTCCACTTGACGAGCGTGGGGTGCCATCAAGCAGTCATAATAATAACGTCTATCTTCGACAAAAATTTTCCAACCTTCATCAAAAACTTGGTCTCCGCAAATATGTGCGCCGAATAATTTATCTGAGTAGAGAATTTCTGTTTGAGTATCGTAGGTGCAAAGATGATCGGGATAACGAGGGTTGGGAGTAGGAATAAATTCTAAATTATGTCCTTTGCCTAAATCAAGGGTTTCTTCTCCCCGCATCACCATCACTGGTAAATCTTCGTTTTCTAAAGCTTTACGTAAGTTAATCGCACCAGGATTAGAACATACAAATTTTACTTGGGGGGCAATTGTCAGTAAAGCCTTTAAAGTTTCTGCACGATTGGGGTTGACATGACCGATAATTACGTAATCAATCTGAGTAACATCAAACCTTTGCTGCAAAGCGTCTAAGTATTTTTCCGTAAAAGTTTCCCCAGGAGGATCAATCAGGGCGATTTTATCGGCTTGAATTAAATAAGAATTCGCAGTGGTGCCTTTACTCAGAGCGTATTCTATCTCAAATCGTAACCGCGTCCAACTGCGCGATCGCAATATAGTAGTATCTGTAGCAATTGGCAGAATTTGAACGTCACGAGGCTTATTTTTTAACATGGTTTAATAATTGTCAGGAGTTTAATATTAGTTAGGAGTTAGGAATTAAGAGTTAAAAAAGTAAAGAGTTGGAAGTTAAGAAGTAAGAGTTTTACAAAAAATCAAAAATTTTCAACACTTTATTTGATTTTTAACTCCTCACTCCTAACTCCTCACTCCTCACTCCTAACTCCTAACTTATTAATAGTGGTTGCCAACTTTTCTGTGATGTACTGCGGTTAAAGCATCGGGTTTGCTGACTTTACCTGCATATACTGTACTGTATACAATCCAATGGTCTCCAGCGTCCATTCTGCTCGTAACTTCGCACTCTACATAGGCTAATGCATCACTGAGTATCGGCGCACCATTTTCCGCTGGTTGGGTTTTTACTCCTTCAAAACGATCTGCACCAGGAAGGAATCGTTTGAGAAAGTGTTTCATTAAGGCTTGATAATTACCTTCTTCGAGAATATTTAAAACGAATTTATCCCCGACTTGCATCAACGATTCAATGGCTCGATCTTTCGCTACTGCAATCGACAATCCCAAGGGTTTGAAACTAGCTTGATTTACCCAGGATGCTAACATAGCGCTTTTGACATCACCGCGTTGAGCAGTAATAATATATAATCCACCACTCAATCTTCCCAAAGCCTTATCCAAGTCAGCATCAAGAGACTTCATGTGTTTGATGCTTTGCTCGCGGGTTAATAATTGCCCTAAATCGGTTCCCGCTTCTTCACACTGCTTATAAGTATTCTCGGTAGGTGAAGATTTAATTTTGATCACACCAAAAGCTGGTTTTAAACCCAATTCCCGGAACTTAGTTAAAACCGGATCAATTGGTTCATCATCACCACCACCAGTTTCAAATAATCCTACCGCTTGTTTGTCGTGTACCGAACCTAAAATAGTACTCAAAGCAGTTTGAATCTTTTGATCGGATGCTGGGGGCATTCCCACTACAATTCCAGTAAAGCGACTTGCTTGTTCTCTTAATTCCTGTAAATCAACATCTTCGCTCAAGTCTACCATTTCTACAGCCACTTCAGTTTTAGAAACGCCGCTGGCTACTGCTTGAGCAAGTTTATGACTATAACCGTATTTAGAAACGTAGAAAATACCAACAATTTTCTCAGCCTTAGCTTTATTTTTACTCCAATTACGGTAGCGTCCAATTAATTCATCTACATTATGGGATAAAAGTGGTCCATGTCCAGTTGCCACCATACCCACAGTTTCCAACTCACCCATGCGTTTGAGAGCGGACATTACAGAACGAGCATTAGGAGCCATCAAACACTCGTAATAATACTTAAATTCTGCACTAATAGCGGTTAAATCTTCATCAAAAGTCGCATCCGAACAATAATGCATCCCAAAAGCATCACAGGTAAATAGAATTTGGGTTTTATGATCGTAAGTGAAAATTGTATCAGGCCAGTGTAAATTAGGAGCAATGACAAATTCAAGCTCGTGTCCATTTCCTAAATCAAGGCGATCGCTATTTTTGACGATTTGATTTTTAAAAGGTTGATGTACCAGATTTTCCAAAAACTGAATCGCAACCTTTGAACCAACAACGGTAACTTCGGGAACTAACTGTAAAAAATCTTTAACTAAACCGCTGTGGTCTGGTTCGGTATGACTGATAATTAAATAATCGATTTCCGCTGGATTAATCAGTCCGTTCAAAGTATCAAAGTACAACTTGCGGAACTTTTCGTGAGAAGTATCAACTAAAGCAATTTTTTCACCACGAATGATAAACGAGTTATAGGTAGTGCCATTTTCCAAACCAAACTCGATATCAAATCTATCTCTATCCCAATCCAGAGAGCGAATTGCCGTAGTATCGGCAGCAATTTCAGCAGTCTGCATGGTGAGCTTTTTCTCAGTTTTCTCGGTAACTGCTACCATAATTCCTCTCCTTAATTAATAGCTTTTTAATAACTGAGTATTTATGCGTCTACTTCTATTGTGACACGAGTTATTTGTAAATTTTTATTAATATACCTATAGATTGAGTTTAAAAAATTTAATCATACTGAGCATTGTTTAATTTTCTCAGCGTACCTCCGCGTTAACCTCCGCGCACCTTTGCGTTAAAAAAATGTTATCTCATCTTCCAAAAACCTGGTTAGCATTAACAATCGGCAACTCCCGCTTACACTGGGGCTTATTCAACCAACAAACCATCATACAAACCTGGGATACTAATTATTTAACAGAATCAGAAATTAGAAGCTTAGCCGAAAACAAAACTTTAGAACAAATACTTTTCCATCCCCCCATCCCCCCTCTGTTCATTGCTTCCGTAATTCCCCAACAAACAGAACTTTGGCGAAATTATCCCAAAGTTAACTTTATTACCCTAGAACAAATACCATTAAATAACTTATATCCCACATTAGGAATCGATCGAGCCTTAGCATTACTTGGTGCAGGTGAAACTTGGGGTTTTCCCATATTAGTAATTGATGGAGGAACAGCCCTTACTTTTACAGGTGCCGATAATAACCGTAATTTAATTGGTGGCGCAATTTTACCCGGATTGGGTTTACAACTTGCAACTCTTACCCAAAAAACCGGACAATTACCAAAAGTCGAATTATCACAACAACTTCCCCAACGCTATGCTCAAAATACAACCGAAGCAATTCAAAGCGGAATTATTTACACCTTACTTGCCGGAATCAAAGACTTTATTGCAGCGTGGTGGCAAGATTTTCCTGAAAGTAAAATAGTAATTACAGGTGGCGATCGCAATGTATTATTTACTTATTTAACAGTTCAATGTGGGGGGATTGCAGCCGGAATAATCGTCGAACAGAATTTAATATTGTGGGGAATCGAAAAGACAATTAATGTAGAGACGTAGCAGTGCTACGTCTTACTACAAATTTGATACACACGCAAAAATATAGTTAACAACAAAAAGTTATTAGCAATAATATTTTATTCCCAACTCCTAATTCCTAACTCTTTTAAGAAAATCCCTGATTTCCCCAGCGACAACAGAAGCGCATTTTTGAGGTAAATTATCTTCCCCATGAGGAATTATTTTTAGCTCAGCTTGAGGAGTTAATCTGGCATAAATTTTACTTCTTGTTAAAGCATCTGGCTGATCTTTTTCACCTTGCAATATCAATACCGGAATCTGGAGCAAATCCAATTTATCTTGTAATAATTCTGCTGCGATTTCTGGGAATTGTCGCTGATACAAAAGTTGAGTTGCTGTCGGATTATTTAACAATATTTTTCTTTGCTGTAAATCTTCCTCTATTTTTACGTCCAAACCAAGCATTTTTGCTAAGGGACGAAATATTTTTAAAAACCTAAATATAAGCGATGGACTTTTCGTTAAACGTTGCATTTTTTGCCAATGTTTGTACAACCCTTCTACTTCCACACCTTCAGGTGATAATAATATCAAACCTTGAACTTTCTCTGGATACTTCAAAGCACAACTAGCAGCAATCCATCCTCCTAAAGAATGTCCTACTAAATACACTTTATCTAATTTTAAAGCTTGCAGAAATTCAAACAAACAATCAACTTGTAAATCAATACTATAATGAACATTAGGATATTCTGATTCGCCAAATCCTAACAAATCCGGCGCGAAACAATGGGAATTTCGGGATATTAATTCCATTGTTGATACCCATTCACTACTGTCGTACCAATTACCATGTAAAAAAACTACCGGAATACCATTACCGACTTCACGCCAAAATAATAACCCTTGAGAAAGCTTTCTTCGGGAATTCCGAAATAACATCGTATCCATATTGAATATTGAATTTAATTTAGTAGTTAACTTTAATAGATTTTAAGGACACTCCATTGCACAACTATCGTCGCTTTACAACAAGTGTCCAAAACCTAAAATCTGAATATTAGTACATAATTTTACGCCAATATTGTCAAGTTATTTAAGTAGTCTTGTAACTGGCGATAATGGTCGTGAGACATAGGTTCTTCTGGTAAAGAATTGGGAAGAAAAGCTTGAATTTCCATCGCTTCTAAAGTGTCTTGAATCTTCATTTCTCCCCTGACTTCTGCTTCAGCCACAACACAAATTGAATGGATTCTGGGGTCTCTATCTGGTGCTGAATAAACTCCAACTAAGCGCCGAATTTTTACTAACTCTAGTCCCGTTTCTTCCATTAATTCACGTTTAATTGTAGTCGGAATATCTTCTCCCCAATCCACCATTCCTCCCGGTAAAGCCCAAAGACCGTTGTCTCGTCTTCTAATCAGTACAATCCGACCGTCCGGAAGTATCGGAATGATACTTGTTCCGGTTATCGGATGACGAAATATGATACCCAGTATCGTTTGTCCATAGCGCCATAAAGTCCGAGTGGACTGTACGGCTGAGCCGAATAAAGCAGCAAAGTTCAATGTTCAAATTCTTGTATTTTATTTGCTTAGTCTCACCCACTGCAATATTCGTAAAACTACTATTTTAACAGCAGCTTTGATACAAAATTACCTGTGAGTTAGGCTTTTATTTTTAACATAAGTTCCTGACGATTATCATCTCATATAATGATGTTCGTAGAACAGCTTAATTTTACCATCCCAAGACTTAATATATATTGTGTATAACTATACTTTCTCCGCACTAATTGATCAAAAATAATCGAGTTGTAATCGGTATTACAATAATTGTTACAATAATTAGAAGTCCAAAAAAACTAATTACTGATCAGGAAATAAACCAAAAATAAATTATTAAAATTAATAATTTTCAAATTATTCAAGCTATTCAAATTATTTAAATTATTCAAATTAAATTATTACACAAGCAACAGGCTCCTTTAATATCGACTTTTTCATCAAGATAAATTATTTATATATTTATTGCTCTTTTACATAAGTTTTTCCCATCACCTATTCCTAATTCAACAACTATACACGCAACACAAAACCTCAAACTCCACAATTTTAATCCAAATAATTGACATGATAAAATAAATGCGATACAATGTTATATTGCTATTAATAATTGCCGGATACTGGTTTAGGCTAAAATTGTATCAATACCATAAACTAGATAGTTACAATTATCTATGTGATGCCAACCGGCAAGCTAAACGTTGTTTATTAATGAGGTGAATATGGCTAAGCGCCGTAACCTGAAGAAAGAAAAGGCGCTACGGAACCAGGCATATGCCCGAAAGTTTCGTAAACGGACTACTACAGGACGTTATCAAAGAAGATTCCAGCAAAGAATGCCGAAATCTGAAGAAGATGAAAATTCAGCATCTGATACCGGCGCAGCTGCAACTGATTAGTTACCTAATTCCAATCTTTGTTTTTAAAAAAGCATTCGCGGAGCTTTCATATAAAGGCTCCGCGAATGCTTTTTTATTGAGAGCTACACATTTACCACTTTTATCCTTCCTGGAAGGTTACTGAGCCTGTCGAAGTAAGCACGGGGCTTTTAATTGAGAATCCGACAATAGTCCGTAAGTCCCACATCAGTAATTTAGCTATGTAGAACACTACCTTATTTGTTTCAAAATATTAAGTTTTGTAACAAAATGCCGAAATGGCAACATTGAGGTTTAAATTTTAGTTATTTTCTCTGATGAAGGTTTAATGATAAAGTAGTATGAAATCGTAAAAAATATCAAAAAATATAATTATTTATGTTTTGTCGTTGGGAACACACCGTAACGCTACTTAAAATATTAAGATAATTTAAAGAAAATTTTCAACTAGATGGTCTTCTAATCAATTGCTGTCCGATTGTCTAACCAAAGATAGATGCAAAAAAATATGTATTAGCATTAATACTTGTTTAGACGAATTTCTGATTTTGAAGAAAATGTCAAGTCTAATTTTGCGACAAAACTAAATTCTTAAGTAATTCTTCGCTTTTGAGAAAAACTAGTTTAAGTTTAAATAAACTTTAATCAAAGAATAAGTAAATACGCATAAGTCAAATTGTTTTTATGAATAGCCAATCTCATACATCCATCTTCATTAAGAAAAGTTTAAGAATTAGCGGCGCAATAGCTCTTGTTATTGGAGCTTTTTTAGCTATACCCAAGATTGCAGATGCAACAGGGACTCTGAATCATATAGTTCCTAGAGATTCGATTCGGGCGGTAAAAAGCAACTTCAGTGGACACAAAACGAATCGTCGAGATTCATTCAATGGGTATCAACCACCTGATTTTGGTCGTCCTGCAAGCGTCTATGGTACGGGTACACGCTAATACAGGGAAAGTTACGTAGCTTTCGTCCTGTCTTACTCAGTCATTACAAACAGGTTCTTTCCACCAATGATGATTCTGTACTAAAGTATGAACTTGCCAGCTAGGATCTGAGTGAGGGTAATCTAAATGATAATGTCCTCCTCTGCTTTCAGTTCTATAGGCAGCACTTTTAAGAATCAGATAAGCAATATCGAGTAAATTATGCACTTGCGTCCACAGCTTCAGATATTCTTGAGCGTTGCTCGATGTAAAATCAGCGGAGGTTGGTGGATGTAAAGACGATAAGAATTTACTCAATTTGAGGTTGCTGAATTGTTGCTGCCAAGATTCGATATGAGAAATTGCCTCGTTTAAACTTGACTGCTGGCGACAAATTCCAGCGGATTGCCAAACCAAACGCGGTATTTCACTGCGTAATTCTTTTAAATATTCATATTCATCATCTATTTCTTGGGAATCAACTTCAAATCTGTCCAAAGATAGATGTGCATTTTGTACAGGCTGTTTTTTTTCTAACTGAAGACGAGACATTTGAGCGCCGAAAACTATGCATTCTAACAGAGAGTTGCTTGCTAAACGATTTGCTCCATGAACTCCCGTACTTGCTGTTTCTCCAACTGCGTATAAACCCGGAATATTAGTTTGATTCATCAAGTCTGTTTGAATACCACCCATCCAGTAGTGAGCTGCGGGTGCGACGGGAATCGGTTCAGAAAATACATCAATTCCCCAGCGCTGACAAACTTTGACGATATTGGGAAAACGATAACGAATTTTTTCTGGAGGAATAGGGCGCATATCCAACCAAACATTAGCAGTCGCGGGGTCATTTTCTGTTTTTTGCAGATGAGTGAAGATAGCGCGACTCACGATATCTCTGGGTGCAAGTTCCCCTTTGGGATGATAATCAAAGGCAAAACGTCGTCCTTGATTGTCAATTAAATGCGCTCCTTCACCGCGCACCGCTTCGCTGATTAAAAATCGCTCAGCACCTTCTTTAGTCAAAGCAGTAGGGTGAAACTGCACAAATTCTAAATCTCTCAGAATTGCTTGAGCGCGCCAAGCCATAGCTACACCATCACCAGTACTGATAGCTGGATTTGTGGTTTGAGCAAAAACTTGACCTCCGCCACCTGTAGCGAGTATCACCGCACCAGCCTGAATCCATCTCACTTGACTTTGATAAAATAAACTGATTCCTTGGGCGCGTTTAGTTTCGGGATGCAGCCATAAATCTAAAGCTAAAGCTTGTTGAATTACTGTAATGTTAGAACGTCTTAATACTTGAGCGCTAAGAGTAGTAATTACTTGGGAACCCGTGGTATCAGCAGCATGAAGAACTCGGTGACGAGAATGAGCGGCTTCTAAAGTTAAAGCCAATTCATTACCCCGACGGTCAAAAGCTACACCTAAATCTACCAAAGATTTAATGCATAATGAAGCTTCTTGAGCAAGGAATTCAACTACAGAGCGGGAGCACAAACCAGCACCAGCAGCGATGGTATCTTCAACGTGTAATTGGGGAGAATCTTCGGCTGAAACTGCGGCTGCAATACCTCCTTGCGCCCATTCACTAGCAGATAAAGAAATAGTATCCTTAGTAATTAAGCCTACTTGTAAATCTTCAGGCAAACAAAGGGCAGTATACAGTCCAGCTGCACCAGCACCCACTACTAAAACATCAAATTGGTTGTGAAGAGTGATTTCTGACAAGGTGGTAGATGGGGAATATGGGATTTTAGATTTTAGATTTTAGATTTTGGATTTGAGATTAAATTTGAGATTTGAGGAACAATGGGTTAAAAGAAACAGCCTTTTATGAAAAAAATATACTATTAGAGACGTAGCAATGCTACGTCTCTAGATTTATTCAGAATTGGCTGAATTCAACACAAAGCCGTTCGGCAGCACTAAGTTAATCTTGGGATAATTAACGACTAATCCATGACTTATCTGTAAATGCCATTATTAATGCGTTCAGCGCCTTCATTAAATATAGCTTCAGTTTTGGTAACAGTGAAGTTATCTAAGTTGGCTTGCAGACGTTTTTTCTGACTTTCCGTTAAGTCTTGAATATTCAGGACATCTTCTACGTTTTCGTAAGGAGCATTAAAGACTATTTTCTTCGCGAGTGTAGGATATAGTCCTCGATATCTTTGAAAAGCCCCTATATTCGTATTGTTTAAGTCAATTTTGTCACCATAAACATCTGCAAGTCTATCATCTGCTCGATTCCGCAATATTCGAGATGAATCAATTGCGAAAATATGAGTTTTGTTAACGGCAAATGCATCCAAATTGGCTGCTTGGGCTAGGTTTAAGTTGCCCAAACATCCCCAAAATCCGATCAATAAACTAAATACTGTTACTAAATGCGCCAATCGTTTCACGATTTTCTACCTCTTTCCATCAAACTTACATCAAAGCTTTTAGCTAACTCTATTTCAGATGCCATTAATTATGGATAAATCACATCTTTTCATAGTCATTAGCTGCTAGCAAAACACAGCAGTCATCAAAAACTACTATACAGCTTATCAATATCTGTAATATTTACTCTTGAGGACTTTGAGCAATATTTTTACAAAAAATTATTAAAAATAAATCATTATCCATTGCATAGCCTCAAGCCACAACAGCAGCTATTAAAAATAAGCTGTCTACTAATATTGTACTCAAAACCGCGCCACTAAAGGCATACCAGTGCAACTGCTTGGATTTTAAAGGCACAATCCCTACAGTTAATAAAACTACAGCTAGAACAACTGCCCAAGCAACTCCGGCTGGTGTTTTTACTTGTGCAAGTGCCGAGCGCAATATTGGTGCCGCAAATTCTGGCTCTACAACCATAATTTGCCGCCAGTAAGGTATCAAGTCCACTATGTAAAAATATATATCGGTTAATACCGTACCTAGTAGAGAACCAAAATAAAACCAGTTTCCTACTTTGCCCCAATTACGATACAAACACCAAATCGCAAAGGGTAAGCCTATTGATTCTACGGGTAAATGCCACAAAGGTTCCCACCGCAACCAGCCCCAGTATATCGAGCCTGCTAACCAACTCCAACTAAAACCTAAAACTAAATCTCCCCAAATATAAGTTCTACTCCGCGACATCAACAACTTACTTAACCATACCCATACAGCCGTCAAGCCTACACTTAACCACGGCAGCAGCCTTACTAATGGCGCTTCAATAAATACTGGTACCGATACCAAAAATACTGCCGCTGCGAATATGAGTAAACCTTGTCGAGATGTTACTTCTAGAAAGAAATGTCTTAAGGAAGAAGATGGAATAAATGTGATTTTCTCATCTTTCTCTCTCCTTGGGGGGATTGCTGTGGTTATCACTTTTTGCTTCGCTTTTAAGTTTATTTCTAAGGTTTCGAGACTTTCTACTGTTTGAATCACGGGGTTAAAAATTTATTTGAATACAACGTATTATTAATCAACTATTCTCATAATATGTTACTTAACTTAACTTTTCTTAAGGATTTAGATCAATCTATTTTGAGAACAGAGTAATATTGCCAATCCCCCTGGGGGGCATATTCATAATACAACAATTGTAGTCAACTATGAAATCTTTAAAGAAATTACAAAAAATAAAGCAAAGTTTACAGGTATGCTGTATCGAGAATTGGACTTTGCCTTTGTGAGTCAACGGGAAAGAAATTTTTCAACTGCTCTATTTTCTTCCTGTAAACGGTAGAGAAGCGTTTGAATGTGTAATAGCTCGCTCGTAACTACAAGTAGATAAGGTGTACTCATGGCTGTATTAAAACGTTTGTTGTTTCCTTTGTTGATGGTAGGGAGTAGTGTTTTATCAGTAGCGACATTTCCGTTAAAAGTTTTGAGTCAAGCAAGTACCCCTGTAGTGGATGGGGGTTCGCAAATGAACTTATGGCAAGGCATTGTTTTGGGCTTCGTGCAGGGTGCAACCGAATTTTTGCCGATTAGTAGCACAGCGCATTTAAAAGCCGTACCAGTCGCACTTGGTTGGGGAGATCCAGGAGTTACTTTTACTGCGGTGATTCAATTAGGAAGTATTGCCGCTGTACTCTGGTACTTTTGGGGAGACTTGACAAGAGTGCTGACAGGTGCATGGATTGCGATCGCCAGAAAAGATTATCAAAATACCGACTTCCGCATTGCCCTAGGAATTGCCATCGGTACATTGCCAATAGTATTTTTAGGACTTTTAGTCAAGTACTTGTTTAAAGAATTTTACGAAAATACTGTCCGAAGCATGACAGTAATCGCAATTGTGTCAATTGTCATGGCACTGTTGTTAGGGTTAGCGGAAATAAAGGGTACAAAACAGCGCAATTTTGAAAAATTAACACTAAGTGATGGGATATTAATGGGTTGCGCTCAAGCATTGGCTTTGGTACCAGGGGTTTCTCGTTCCGGTTCAACTTTGACAGCAGGACTATTTATGGGTTTAGAAAGGGAAACAGCGGCAAGATTTTCCTTTTTATTAGGGATTCCCGCGATTACTTTATCTGGATTAGTAGAACTCAAAGATTTGTTAGAAGTAGGTACTGGTAATTCGGGAATGCCTACCTTGATAGCAGGTATCATATCATCTGCAATATTTTCTTATTTAGCAATTGCTTGGTTAGTAAACTTCTTGAAAACTAAAAGCACTTGGGTGTTTGTTTGGTATCGTCTGATATTTGGTATTGCGATATTAGCTGGTTTATCATTGGGAGTGCTTGAAAATATATAGTTAATTGGTAATTGGTAATGGGGAATGGGGAATGGGTGATGGGTAATGGGGAATTAAATCCGTTCCATCAGGAATCAATCCGTAAGCAAAACTAATGACTTTTTTTAAACGTCAATTATTCTGGTTTTTAACCGTAGCATCTGCCATATTAACTATTGCGGTACAGCAATTAAAAACTTTGGCAACTCAATCTCAGAGTGCAGCAGAAGGTGTGCAAAAAATCAAGATGTTGCAAGCGATTTTTTTAGGTTTTGTGCAAGGTGCAACAGAGTTTCTCCCAATTAGTAGTACCGCTCATTTAAAAGTTGTTTCCGTAGCCCTCGGTTGGGGAGATCCAGGAGTTGCTTTTAGTGCTGTAATTCAATTAGGAAGTATTGCAGCGGTGCTGTGTTTTTTTTGGAAAGACTTGTCCAGAATTGTTAAAAGCGCTACTAGAGCTATGGTTCTTTCTGACTATATGGACTTTGATTTTCGCTTGTGTATTGGGATTATTTTTGGCACATTACCCATAGTATTAAGCGGGATTATCATTAAAATATTTATTCCCGACTTTGATAACTCACCGTTGCGGAGTATGAAGGCGATCGCCATTGCTTCGATCATCATGTCAATATTATTAGGATTAGCGGAAAAATTCAGCAAGCGTCAGCGGGATTTTGAGCATTTGGGAATGGTAGATGGATTGTTAATGGGTATTGCTCAAGTATTAGCCTTGATTCCCGGTGTATCTCGAAGTGGTTCTACTTTAACAGCAGGATTATTTTTAAATTTAGAACGGGAAACCGCAGCCAGATTTTCCTTTTTACTGGGTATTCCGGCAATTTCTTTAGCTGGGTTAGTTCAACTACAAGATTTCTTTGCAGCAGGAATTGATGGTAGTCAGATAGCTTCTTTAATTGCAGGTATAATTTCATCGACGGTATTTTCTTATATTGCGATCGCCGGCTTGCTCCGCTTTCTCAAAACTCAAAGCACCTGGATATTTGTGTGGTATAGGCTAATATTCGGACTTGTGATATTAGTAGGGATTAGGAGTTAGGAGTTGATAGTTAAGAGTTAGGATCTGATCATATCCGTCTAGTGGTCTATGTCATTAATTCTGATGGTAATTCGTAGTGCGTTCGCGTAGCGTGCGCGAACGCACTACAAATGAAGTAAAAACCCGACTTCTTAATGTCTGGTTTAATCTGTCAAGCTCACCTGAATTTAATAGAAAGTAATTGATAAATTGAATCCAAAATCAGTTACTTTATTCTTATCCTAATTATTGTATTATTCCTTATCCATAACTCCGGTGGTACTAACTTTTAATCTAAAATCTAAAATCTAAAATCGTTTGGCTCCCAATTATTAAATTATGAACATTCGTCCCGCTCGCATTACAAAAGTTTTACCCGATTCTATCGGTGCAGAAATCGGATTTGATGTCGGTGATTCTATCGTTAGTATTAATGGTATGCGTCCCCGCGATTTGATTGATTATCAATTTTTATGTGCTGATGAATTTTTAGAATTAGAAGTTTTAGATGAAAAGGGAAAAACTCATCAAATTGAAATTGAAAAAGATTATGATGATGATTTGGGTTTGGAATTTGAAACGGCACTTTTTGATGGTTTAATTCAATGTAATAATCGTTGTCCTTTCTGTTTTATTGACCAACAACCACCAGATAAACGCTCTAGTTTGTACTTCAAAGATGATGATTATCGTTTAAGTTTTTTGTATGGTTCTTACTTGACTTTAACTAATTTATCCCAACGGGAATGGGACAGAATTGAACAGATGCGGTTATCGCCGTTATATGTGTCCGTTCATGCCACAGAACCCGAAGTGAGAATTAGATTATTAAAAAATCAGCGTGCAGGTGAAATTCTACAGCATATCAAGTGGTTTCAAGAAAGACGGCTGCAAATTCACGCACAAGTTGTAGTTTGCCCTGGTATCAATGATGGCGTACACTTGGAACAAACTTTGCACGACTTAGCGTCTTTTCATACCAGTGACTTACCTGCGGTAGCGTCAGTGGCTGTTGTACCAGTGGGTTTGACGCGATTTCGTCCCCAAGAGGATGAATTAATCCCAGTGACGCGGGAAAAAGCACGAGAAGTCATTTTTCAAGTGCGAAAGTTGCAGCAAGAATTAAAAGCAAATTGTGGTTCAAATTGCGTTTGGTTAGCTGATGAATGGTTTTTAATTGCAGGGGAGGAACTACCATGTGAAGAGGAATATGAGGATTATCCTCAAGTTGATAATGGTGTCGGTTCGATTCGTTTGTTTATCAAGCAATTTACGCAAACAGCACGGGGATTATTACCAGAGAAAGTTGAGCAAAGAAAATTAACTTGGGTTGTGGGAAATGCTGTTGAGCAAGCTTTTCAACCTCTTGTCAAACAGTTAAATGAGGTTGAAGGTTTATCTGTGAATATGTGTGCTTTATCCAGCGATTATTGGGGACAAGAGATTAGTGTTACTGGTTTATTAACAGGTCACGATTTAATTTTAAAATTACAAGGGGAAGATTTAGGTGAGGGGATTTTGTTACCGAGTGTAATGTTAAAACATGGAGAATTAATATTTCTAGATGATAAAACTGTGGAAGAAGTTGCTAGTAGTTTAAAAGTCAAAATATTCCCAGTAGCGAATGTTGAAGAATTAATTGATATTTGTATTAGTTGACAGTGGACAGTGGACAGTGGACAGTGGACAGTTGACAGTTGACAGTTGACAGTTGACAGTTGACAGTTGACAGTTGTTGATTACTAACCTTTAACTTTTAACTTTTGACCTTTTATTTAAATATTCAATCGTCAATCAAAAATCTAAAATCTAAAATTCAAAATCCAAAATCGAATTGGGGGCTAATAGTGAGATACCAAATAAAAGGAATCAGACGAATCAAATTAAGGTCGTTCAAAAAGGAATTATTATTTTTTAATGGTCAGTTTTTAACTTATATTTTATTTATTAATTTATTTAATATTTTCAATATTTTCAATATTTTACCGGCTACAGCAGCAAGCGAACCCGTTATTAGTGTAGTTCAAAGTCGCGAAAATTCTGGTCAATGGGAAGGTATTACTAATCGCTTGCAATCCGCAGGAGTTAATTACTGTGTGATTTCTCTAAATAGCGTCAAAAGTACTGCTGATTGGGGAAACCGCACGGTGTTATTTTTACCTAACGTTGAAACATTAACGCCATCACAAGCAATTACCTTGGAAGAATGGGTAAGTAGAGGTGGTAAGGTGATTGCTAGTGGTCCAATGGGAAGTTTATCTGCACCAGGGGTACGTCGATTAATTCAAAATATTTTGGGAGGTTATTGGGGATTTAGTTTGGAAGCACCCGATAAATTGCAACCTTCCACCAATAAGTTACAGCGATGGGCGAGCGGTGCAAAATTAATGGGAGAAGTACGAGGTGCTGTTGTAGTTCCCGATGATTTTTCCTATCAAGCTGCTGTATGGGATAACAAAAATAATTCTTCAGCAGTTTTAGCTACTCAACACTCTACTTTCTTCGGTTGGCGCTGGGGAGTTGATACGGCTGCAAATCCACAGTTGGATAGTGCTTGGTTGCAAGCTGCTTTAAAACGACATATTACCCCAACTGCTATTAACACTGTTCCTGGTGGTTCTCCCGAATGTGCTAATTCAGCAGTCGCAGAAACTCCAAATTCCCCAATAAATACTACTTCCCCATCTTCTTTCAATATTACCGCTGTCATTCCCAATAATAACCTTCCCAGTGTCAACTTTAAACGTTCCGATCAGTTATCCGATGAAGCAATCGACCATTTACAGGATGATGTACGTCTAGATGTCCAACCCAATTCCAGTAAACCGATTAGTACTACCGAAGTCATTGCACTACAACAAGAACTACTAAAATTAATTGGTCGAGTTGAAAGCTCCAACTTATCAGCTGCAGCCATCGCCGGAAGTTTTCAATCTGCAAAAGCCCAAACTGTAGAAGTTGCATCGAGTCAACCAGGTGCATTAACTGTCAATAGTCAGCAAGCTTTATCACAAGCGAATGAAATTGTCAAGCAAATACCCCAATTAGTAGCACAAAAAAAATACGCGGAAGCTCGTAAACAATGGTTAACAGCCAAAACTGCTTTATGGAATCAGTTTCCGGTGAACAGCAAAATAGCTCAACCAGAAATCCGTGCTATTTGGCTCGATCGAGGCACGATTGTCAAGGCTAGAAACGAGCAAGGATTAGCACAAGTTTTTGATCGATTATCCCAAGCGGGTATTAATACAGTCTTTTTTGAAACGGTAAATGCTGGTTATACAGTTTATCCGAGCAAAGTCGCACCCCAACAGAATCCCTTAACACGTAATTGGGACCCTTTAAAATCTGCTGTCAAATTAGCTCATGATAGAGGAATGGAATTACACGCTTGGGTGTGGGTTTTTGCCGCCGGCAACCAGCGACATAATCAGATTTTGAATATTGACTCCAATTATCCCGGACCAGTGCTGGCGGCTCATCCAGACTGGGCTGGTTATGACAGACAAGGAAAGATGATTCCTCAAGGTCAAACCAAGCCGTTTTTTGACCCCGCAAATCCCCAATTACGTCAGTATTTATTAAATCAATACGAAGAAATTGTTACCAACTACGACGTAGACGGTTTACATTTAGACTATATTCGCTATCCCTTCCAAGACCATCAGCGTAACCGTAGTTATGGGTATGGTCAAGCAGCGCGATCGCAATTTAAGCAAAGTTACGGTGTAGATCCGCTACAAATTACACCGAATCAACGGGATATATGGCAAAAATGGACAGCGTTTCGGACTCAACAAATTGATAGCTTTGTGAGTCAAATTTCGCAAAAAATGCGTCAAAAGAAACCCGATTTAATTATGTCTGTGGCGGTATTTCCACTACCAGAACAAGAAAGAATTCAGAAATTACAACAGCATTGGGAAGTTTGGGCAAATCGAGGCGATATAGACTTAATTGTTCCCATGACTTACGCTTTAGAAACTCCAGCTTTCAGCAGATTAGCACAACCTTGGATTCTATCGAGAAAATTGGGTTCTGCTTTATTAGTCCCCGGAATTCGTTTGCTAAATTTACCAACTTTAGGAGCCTTCGATCAATTACAATTAATCAGGGATTTACCAGTAGGTGGTTACGCCCTATTTGCTGCCGAAAATTTACAAAATCAACAGTTACAGCAAGTTTTTAACAGTACTCAAGGTAGAACTGAAACACAAGAACCAATTCCCTATCGTCAACCATTTAAAACCGCTGCTTTGCGTTATGCTTCTCTACAAAAAGAATGGGAATTTGTATTACAAAACAAGCAGTTACAAATGTCTAACAGCAGTATTTCCGAATTTAATGCTCAAGCAGAAATCTTACAAAACGCTTTAAATCAACTTGCCAATTCTCCATCAACAGCGAACTTACAAACGACAAAAGCATCATTAACCCGCTTTCAATCTCAATTTAGAATATTAATGCGTCAACACGCTTTAAATAATTCCTATCAAGTTGGAGTATGGGAAAATCGTCTTGCTACCATCGAAAGATTAATCAATTTCGGAGAACGTTCAATTAAAAAGAGTTAGGAGTTAAGAGTTAAGAGTTAGGAGTTAAGAGTTATTTTTCAGTGAGAAGTCGGGTTTTTATGATGATTCTCTTGTTTAATAGATAAGTTGTCGCGCATTTAATTTGTATTTTTCTAGCGGGCAGGATGCCCGCACTACAAGATTTTAATAAAATTTGAATATACAAATTAAAGGCTTTTTAGCTTATTTAAGTTAAAAAACCGACTCCTGATTTGCTGAACTCACGAGTAAACAAAGTTAAAAGTGAGCAGTGAGCAGTTATAAATGTTACTTAATGTGACTTCATCTTCCTGCTCTACCCACTCTACTTTGCTTTATAACAAGCACAAAATACTACGAATTATTTTGCTCATCACTAGAATTTTGAGATTCTTCAGCAACAGCAACAGAAGCTGCTTCGTTTGTATCTTGAGATTCTTCAGCAACAGTTTCTAATACTTCTTCAGGTTCCGGTTCCACTTTAGCAGGAGGTTTGGAAGGCTTGGGAGGGCGTGCTAAAGCCTGATTCAGCGGGGCTTTGATTTCATCTCTATCAAATGATTTTTTACCTCTACCTTTACCTTTACCTTCTCTTCTACCTTCTCCTCTAGCTTCTCCTCTAGCTTCTCCTCTATCTCTAGGATTATCTTGTTGATCTTGATTGCGATCTTTTTTTACAGGAGGGACAAAATTTCGTTTTTCAGTGCTGGGTTGAGAACTAATTTCAGTACTAATTTCAGTACTGGTTTGAGAACTAATTTCAGTACTAATTTCAACATCGGGTTTTACCTGACGCTCGGATTTTTTAATTGGACGTTCTACCATTGTTAATTTCTATTAATTTATTTGTATGATATATGCTTTTGGCGATTAAGAGACTGTTCGCGGACACATTTAAACGACGAGAGCTATAGACAAAATTTACACCATTGTTAAAACAAGTCAAGTGGTTGAAATCACTGGCTCAATCACAATGAGTGTATGGCATTGTAAAAATCAAATTGTATGATAATTATGGTCAAATGTGTCGGCAGTTAGCAAAAAACTTATTTAAAAGTTGTTTATAATTATTTTCACTACTGAGCCATTACAATTTCACCATCTTTAATATTTAGCAATTTGGAAACAACAACCTTTTCTCCTGGCTGCAATCCTTCAATGACTTGATATTTATTATCTATAGTTTTACCTAATTTTACCTGTTTTTGCTTAACTACTAATTGAGGGGTTGTGAGAGTGGGATTTAATTTTTCGGCTACATATACAAAGGCTTCTCCAGCGATACGAAACACCGCTTCAGTCGGAATTAACAAGCCAGAATCCTGACTCCAATTGATTCTTGCTCTAGCAAATTGTCCCGCTTGCATCTTGCCTTGTTTATTATCAAATAAAGCTTTAACTAATACCGTGCGAGTATCCTGATTCACTTCTGGAGCAATAAAAAATACTTTTCCTGTACCAATATTTTCACTTTGAGCATTGATTAATTCTACCGGCATTCCTTTACGTAGCTGTGTTTTCTTTTCAAAGGAAACCGGGATATCAACTTCTAAAGGTTGATTTTGAGTGACTGTAGCAATGCGAGTTGCAGGGTTTACTAAATCTCCGACTTTTACTGAAATATTTGTGACGGTACCCGCGAAGGGAGCATTAATTTTATCATCTTGAAGCTGCTGCGGTGTTGGTTGTGGAATTTTATTTTGAGGATTTATCTGTGCTTGTTGCAGCATTTTTTCTAAATTAGATACTGTTACTTGCTGTGTTTTGATTTGGGTATCTAAATTATTCAAGTTTGTTTTAGCTGCTATGAGTTGTTGTTCGTATTCATCTTTAGCTTGTCTTGATATAGCTCCTTGTGCAGCTAAGTTAGAATATTTTTCGGATTTTTCTTGATTTAATCTGACATTTTTCAGTAATGATAACCGTTGAAATTCTAATATTTGAAGCTGATTATTAGCGTTTTGTAATTGTTGCTCAGTAGTTTGTAAGCTACCAAGATTACTATTACTTGTATTACTAGTTTGAATCGATTGATTGTTGGAATTTATTTGTAATAAAGGTGCTTGTGCTGCAACTTGGCTGCCAGTTTTTACGAATATTTGAGATACTTTACCTTGAGTATTTGCTTGAATACTAGCTGAGCGTAAGGATTGCAAAGTAGCAATGAATTCGGAACTTTCTTTAATTTCACCTGCCTCTACTTCAGCCAGTTTGACTGATACTGCTGATTGTTGTACGGTGGTAGTTGAAGACGAATTGTTTTTGTAAGCCAGCAAATACCACAATATCCCCACTCCACCAACGGTTAAGGTTACTGGTAACAATATTAAAAGTAAACGCTGCCATAAACGTCGCGATCGTGCAGGTTTTTCTGGATTGTTTCCTTGAAGTTTGGTTTGAGATTCTGGAGTTTTCATGGCTTTTTGATAACTGATGACAATTGAAGCGCTACTAAGTTTAAATTTGAAGTTTTAGAACAACAAGTTACTATTTTGTATTGGTTATAACCAAGATTTCAATAATTAATTCTCAGCTTTCAATAAATAAAAGGCAATAGTAACAACAAGGTTATTTCATAAGTTGCTTAAAAACTATTAATTACAACAAATAAATATAAATTCTAAATATAAATTCTAAATATAAATATATCAAAAGATACAGTTAACTTAAATAAAGCATGATAAAACACCCGTCAACTTTCCCTGACGCAAGAGATTAAATATTTTCATAAACTTATTTTATCTAAAATTGATGATTTATTCGCATATAAATAATAAAAATAAATAATCAAAATAATTAAAAAAATAAAATTATTTGATTGCAATATTCAAGACATTATTCCAGACATGATTTACAGTGAAAGCACTTACTCAGCAAAAAATCAAAAAAAGGTGTAAATTTTCCACCTCTAAAAAATTTTTTAACCTTTAGTTAAGCGAATATGTTCTAATATTTGCTGTTTTCGATCGGCAGAATTGAGCTTAGGTTTAATAAAATCGTTTGTACTGCGAGCAAGATGCTCCATAATTCGCGTTTGGCGCTCGGATTTATCAGCCATGTTTAGTAAATCAAAAAATCGGTGAAACAAACAATAGATGAAAACGCAACTTATTAATTTAAGATTGCGCTTACACGTTACTCTTATTGTAATGCAAACCTGCTAGGTTATTTGATAAAAATGCTATTCTATTACTAGAACAAATAGTAATTAGAGTCATTACAGTAATTTAAATATGTCAAACAATATAGCTAAAATCAACAAAATCTAAAATCCAAAATTGTCTCACCATTCTTCAACCCAATAAACAATTTCTGAAGCGGTTTTATCAACTGCAACTCCATAACTATCTCCATGATTCCAAGGAAAATCTGGAGTTCCCAGATTATTGGCATTTAATACTAATATTTCATAGGTTGTTGGAAAAGTTTCTGGTTGCAAGTCGCTGGTATATAAAAAAGTGGTGGGTACGCCATTTTGCTGATTAGCATGGTCGTTTGTATCACCACCTTGATATTTATATTTAGCTATATTTCTGTATTTATCAAGTGCTTTTTTTATCTGCGTTTCTGGTAGTTTCATTCTAAGTTGAAAAATTCTGCCGTATTCTGGAGAACCCGGATAATAAATAACCCGCACATCTCTAGCAAAGCTGGGAACAACGGCGGGGAAATGTTTTACTTGTGTTTTATTAGACCAAGTATTATGACGAATATCTTGATAATTTGAATTATTTATTAATACCTCAGTTTCTTTTTTATTACTAAAAGCTTGTGTAAAAAAGAAACCTCCCCCAATAACTCCTATGCTTCCCAAGGATAGTAAAGCTATCGTAGTAAGTTTCAATAAATGTGCTTGCTTCATCGAATCAATGACTTCAATTTAATAGATATATATTCAACTAGTAATAAATATCGTATATTTACACATCTAGCCTTGGATATATTTACTAAATTTTTAGATAAAATCAGTAAAATTTCGGTTGTCATTAAGATTTAGCAAACTAAAACCCGGCGGTTTCAACCGCCAGGTAAAATTCAAAAATTCCCAATCATCATTCCAGCGAGCAGAATAAAACCAATCCAGACGTTTTCTCGGAACATTCCACCGTAAGCTGCTGTGGGTAAATCTGGTTGTTTCAAACGTAAATATTGCCATACCCAACCAGCAAATGCGATCGCAATACTGATCCAAAATGCAATATGAAGATGTGTGACAATTCCCAACCAAATTAATAAGGCAACAGTGGCGAGAAAAAACACAGCAATGGCTTCTTGAACATAGTTACCAAAAAATAAAGCGCTGGAATTGACACCGATGCGTTTATCATCATCGCGATCGCTCATGGCATAAACTGTATCAAATCCTAAAGTCCATAATACAGTGGCACCCCAAAGCAGCCAAGTTGCTTGTGAAAGATTCTGTGTTACCGCACTCCAGCTAATTAATACGGCGAAACCCCAAGCAATAGAAAGCACTAACTGAGGTACGGGAAATACCCGTTTTGCACCGGGATAAAGCAGAATTACCGGAACTGCTGCGACACACAACCAGAACGAGAGCGGGTTAAGATAAAAAGCGAGAATCGCAGCACAAACCATTCCGACAATCGCGACAACTATCCCTACTTTGATCGATAGTGTACGAGAAGCGAGAGGACGGTTTTTCGTTCTTTCTACTTCGGGATCTATATCTTTATCCCATAAATCATTGACAACGCATCCCACAGCACTTGTAGCCAGAGTTCCTAAGATAATCACTCCTACTAATGGTAAAGGTGGTTTTCCTTGTGCTGCTAAAAATACAGCCCACAAACCCGGAATCATCAAGATTAATCTTCCTTCTGGTTTATTCCACCGTAGAAGTCGGATTATTTTACTAAATGTAGATTCAATTTGTTCTGATTGAGTAATCATAATAATCAGTTGACAGTTGACAGTTGACAGTTCCCAAACTCGAAGTTGTCTAATACGGTGTTCTTCCGATGCTTCTTCCCTCGTCGGTGTATGGTGGGAGATAAAATAGAGAGCATTCAATAAATAAATATATGTGATAACGACACGCTTCGCGCTTAACTATTTACTGTCAACTGTCAACTGATTTGATATCTACAAAACATTATAAAAAACCAAATAAAAATTAAACTAATTCTGGATACTTTCAGGTGACACTGTAGAAAAATAGTATAAGCTAACTTCTAAAATTGATCAGATTGACTTGTATAGAGTTGGGAGCAGTACAGGTACTGCACCGATAAGAATCCCGAAAACTAACTATTACTACGTTTTATAGAAGAAATCAAATGGTTAATTCACTAATGACAACAAATGTTTCCAATCAAAACTTTAATTCCGAGCGGATAATTGCAGCGATTGATTTAGGTACCAACTCGGTACACATGGTAATTGTGAAAATTGAACCGCGCTTACCATCTTTTAGTATTATCGGTAAAGAAAAAGACACCGTTAGACTTGGCGATCGCGATATTGACACAGGCAATCTCAAAGCTGAAACAATGACTAAAGCGATTGCGGCTTTAAGTCGTTTTCAAGAGATTGCCAAAACTTTAAATGCTGAAACAATAATCGCAGTCGCAACTAGTGCAGTTAGGGAAGCACCCAATGGTAAATATTTTTTATCCTGGATCAAAGAAGAATTGAATTTAGATGTTGACCTAATTTCTGGAGAAGAAGAAGCCCGACGGATTTATTTGGGTGTGCTTTCGGGAATGGAGTTTAATAATAAACCACATATTATCATTGATATTGGTGGTGGTTCCACGGAGTTAATTTTAGGTGATTCCCACGAGGAACGCTGTCTTACTAGTAGCAAAGTGGGAGCAGTCAGATTAACCAGCGAATTAATCACAACTGATCCGATAAGTGACGAAGAATTTAACTACCTCCAAGCTTATGCCAGGGGAATGCTCGAACGCGCAGCAGAAGAAGTGTTATCAAACCTTAATTTTGGCGAACAAGCCCGTTTAGTGGGAACTTCCGGTACAATTGAAACCTTAGCTAGCATCAATGCTAAAGCAATATCCGATTCTAATCATTCAACACTCAACGGTTACAATTTTACTTTAAAAGACCTGCGCGAATGGGTAACACGGTTGCGGAAAATGACTAACGAGCAACGAGCAAATATACCCGCCATGCCAGAAAAAAGGTCAGAAGTTATACTAGCAGGTGCAGTAATACTACAGGAAGCAATGACACTTTTAGGTGTAGAATCTATAACCACCTGCGGGCGGGCGTTACGAGAAGGAGTAATTGTCGATTGGATGTTAGCCCACGATTTGATCGATAGTCGTCTGCGCTTCCAAAGCACAATTAGACAGCGAAGTGTGTTAAAAGTCGCAAATAAATATCAAGTTAATTTACAATATAGCGAACGAATTGCAGCATTTGCTTTATCCTTATTTGACCAAACTAAAGGTCATTTGCACCAATGGGGGAATCAAGAAAGATTTTTATTATGGGCTGCGGCAGAGTTACATAATTGCGGACATTATATAAATCATTCTTCTCATCACAAACACTCATATTATCTAATTCGTAACAGCGGATTGCTCGGTTATAACGAAACAGAAATCGAAATCATCGCCAATTTAGCGCGTTATCATCGTAAATCTCAACCGAAGAAAAAGCATGAGAACTATAAAAATCTTGTGACAAAAGAGCAAAGATTGACAGTAGAACAATTAAGTCCGTTGTTGAGATTAGCAACATCCCTTGATAGAAGACAAAATGGCGCAATATCCAGAATTGAATGCAATTTTAGTAAAGATGATAAAGAATTATATTTAAAAGTTATTCCATCTCGTCAAAATGATGATTGTGCTATAGAACTTTGGAGTTTGAGTTATAGCAAAGTAGTATTTGAGGAAGTATTTGGAGTTAAATTAATTGTGAGTTTGTAGAATACAGTTGACAGTTGACAATTGATAGTTGACAGTGGTTGGTTGATGGTTGATAAGCTAAAAAGCGTTTAATTTATATATTCAAATTTTATTCAAGTCTTGTAGTGCGTTAGCAAAGCGTGTCTGTAAGGACATACATCTTGCTCGCTAGTATTATACAAATTAAATGCGTAACAGCTTAGTTGTTTTGAATTATTGAATTTTCGCCCATCTCCTATTGCCTTTTCCCTATTCCCTATTCCCTGTAATCACCAGATCCAAAATAACCCCAAAACATCAAATAAAATGACAAAAACCGAAATTGCTAGATACTTAGGAAAATTTGGCGAACAATACGAAAAAATCGTCAAATGCCGATTATACTCAAATTTAGATGTCATTTTTGAATGGTGGATTCCCAATACAGAAATGTACCATCATGAAGAAACTAAACTTGAAGATATCGCAATCGAAATACAGGTAGAACTTGCAAAAAATGCCATTCAAAATCCAAACTTTGAACAACTACCTACCGACATCAAAGAATTACTCAATCAAAAAAGTAAATTAACTAGTAATTCTAAATAACTATTACCAATTACCAATTACCAATTACCAATTACCAATTACCAATTACCAACTATTCTGTTGTTCTAATACACTAGAATGCAATTGCAACAGATGTTTATCTTCTATTCCCATTATTTCTAAACCCTTAACAGTTTGGATTAAATATTCAGCACTCGAACCGAGTTCACCTTTGGCTGTAGCGATAGTATTAACAGTGCTTTCAAAACACATTTTACCAGCATAATCTGGATGATGTCGGTTGATTATAAAGGCTATAGCCATAATTCTCTCTGTACCATCGACTACCTTCACCCATCGGGGAATATACGAACCAATTACCATTTCCCGCCGCCACAGCAGCAACAATTCTGATTCCACATCAGCAGCAGGAATACGATAAACAACACCGCGACAGCTACCCCCAGAATCTAAACCCAGCACCAAACCGGGATGCTCCGGAGTTCCTCTACCAACCAGCGCTCGCAAGCAAAAGCGGCGATGCCAACCATAAACAGTTCCCACACGCCGCTCAGTAAATTTAAATACAGGATTCCAAATTAACGAACCGTAAGCGAACAGCCAAATATCCGTATCTGCTTTATGGGACTTTAAAGTAACGCGAATAGACTCTTGCAACTGGCTTTCACTTAATAGTTGCATTCCCAAACCAGATTGCAAAACCATGTTGTGCAACCGGCTAGATTCTAAATCAGCGCGAGTTAGTGACATCTGTTTGAACAGTTGACAGTTGACAGTTGACAGTGGACAGTTACTATCTTTAACTCATTCTCCATCAACTATCAACCAACAACCAACAACCAACAACCATAAACCATCAACCATAAACCATCAACCAACAACTATCAACCATCAACCAACAACTAGCAGCTATTCCCAATTACCCATTACCAAAATAAATAAGTATTATTTCCTTCACAAAACGCAATAATTAGTTAAGATTGGTTAATATAAATTAAATCTTGACCTGCGTAAATTAAAGCCTTTGTAATCTCATGCAGTTAAATAAAAGTGCGTCTCTGGATTCTTCCCTTTTAAAACCATTATTATTAATTTCGCCTTTCTTCCTTTGGGGTACAGCGATGGTAGCGATGAAAGGAGTTATTACCCATACTACGCCTTTTTTCCTGGCAGGGATGCGAATATTACCGGCGGGGATATTGATTTTGATTGTGGCTGCAATTATGGGTAAACCTCAACCTAAAGGTTGGAAAGCTTGGCTATGGATTGCTCTATTTGGATTAGTTGATGGAGCGCTGTTTCAAGGCTTTTTAGCAGAAGGATTAGTGAGGACTGGTGCGGGATTAGGTTCGGTGATGATTGATTCTCAACCTTTAGCTGTAGCACTGATGTGTTCATGGTTGTTTGCTGAAAAAATCGGCTTATATGGATATTTGGGATTAATATTAGGAATTTTAGGTATTAGTATCATCGGTTTACCTGACGAACTAATTTTAAGTATTTTTTCTAATAACAGTGACTTGGTATTTCCAATTTCTCAATCATTTTTGCAAAGCGGTGAATTATTAATGCTGCTAGCTGCCTTGAGTATGGCTCTGGGAACAGTTATGATTCGATTTGTGACTCGTCATGTAGATCCACTCACCGCTACCGGATGGCATATGATATTAGGTGGTTTACCATTGTGGGGAATTTCCGCCACTATAGAATCTCAACAGATACAGAATTTAATTCCCTCAGACTGGATAGCTTTGGGTTATGCGACAATATTCGGTAGCGCCATCGCCTATGGAATGTTTTTCTACTTTGCTTCTAGCGGAAATCTTACCAGTTTAAGTTCTCTAACCTTCTTAACTCCGATATTCGCTTTACTATTTGGTAGTATCTTGTTAAATGAGTCTCTGACTGGTTTGCAGTGGCTAGGAGTTGCAATCACTTTAGCCAGTATTTATTTAATTAATCAACGGGATGTTTTAGAGAAGCGCAATCAACCACAAACGTTGCACATGGATGGCAATGCTCTACCTCAGACAACTACGCAATCTACTTTAGAAATATCTCAAAACAAGCTGAATCCTTTAAAAATAAAAATAATAGAGTCAGAAACAGAGATTTTACATTAAATAAAAATATTCGCTACAATAAACTACTTCTTTATCTAGTCATTAAACTTTTTGTCAAGATAAAAGTTAACATTTTAAGTAGATTAATCAGTAAATTAAAGTTATCGTTGTGTCGGTAACTTTTACAATACTATCTTGCCGAAATTTGCTGTATGAGGCGATGTTATTACCCTATAGTTATATTTACTTATCTGAGTTGTCTGGGAATTGACATCAATTCTACGGTTGCAACTAATTATCAAAACAAACCATTTTTATTAAAAATTGCTCAAGTTAATTCCTCAGATCCGATTTTACCCTCTAACCTGCGAGTAGGTAATGCGGGAGAAAATGTCAAGGTTTTACAAAACCAGTTGAAAAAATTGGGTTATTATGACGGCATTACAGACGGACAATTTGGCACAACTACACGCAACGCTGTAATTAAGTTTCAGCAAGACAAGGGTTTATTTGCGGATGGGATTGCAGGTAGTCGAACTAGACAACTCTTACAAACAGAAATCGCCAAACAAAGCGGTTTTGCTTCTACTCCCACCCCAGAAGCTGTTTCAGAACCAAATGAGATAAAATCTTCACAAACTGATTTAATTCGGTTTGGTTTGATAGCTGCGGGAATATTGGCGGGTATAGGAATATTGTTCTATGCCATTCAATGGTTGAGATATTCCAGACAATCAAATAATGCTAATACTTATGTAGATGATGATACTCAAATCGCTCAATCATTCCCAGATAAACTGGAAAATGGCGATCGCCAAGAATATATCGAAGATACAGATTTAGTTCAACCATCTTTACCCAAGCTTCAAGGTACTCAAGAATATTTGCCCAGTGATGCTTTTGATGGTGAATTATCTACAGTTACACCATCTCCAGACTTAATTCCAGCACAAAAGACTTCTCGTCTTGCCAAAATCAACATTTTCGATGAATTAATCCAAGATTTGGAAAGTTCCAACCCTACAAAGCGGCGTAAAGCAATTTGGGAATTAGGGCAAAAAGGAGATTCGCGAGCAATTCAGCCATTAGTAGAACAAATGGTTGAAAGTGATTCCCAGCAACGTAGTTTGATTTTAGCAGCTCTGGCAGAAATTGGTACCCGTACCCTTAAACCAATGAATCGGGCTTTAGCGGTTTCTTTACAAGATGAAAGTCCCGACGTGCGTAAAAACGCTATTCGTGACTTAACTCGCGTTTATGACATGATGGCTCAAATTAGTCAAATGTTATCGATGGCAATGGAAGATGAAGATGCAGAAGTGCAGGAAACAGCAAGATATGCGATTTCCCAAATGAATCGTATTCGTATTTTACCATCCGAGGGACCACAAACCCAGATTCAATATCCACAAGAGTGGCAGGATGCAGATGATAGTTGACAGTGACAAGGGGACAAGGGGAAATAAATCACAACTGTCAACTGTCAACTAACTCCGACTAGTAGTCTATCCCACTAGTTTTGATTGGTTTTGTTTGTCTACCGACGTAATGTAGAGACGTTATATATAACGTCTCTACAAGATTTTTCGTAAAATCTAGCATTTGGCAATATAGGCATTTAATATTTGCTTTATATTAAGTATTTAAATATTCTTTGCTGATTTACTAATGAAATTACTCTTTGTTTCTACTCCAGTCGGAGCGCTGGGTTCTGGGTTGGGTGGTGGTGTGGAATTAAGTTTGTATAATATTGCTCAAGAAATTATCCGTCGGGGACACGATTTGCAAATTGTTGCTCCTGCTGGCTCGACATGGGATAACTTACCGATAATACAGATTTCGGGAAATTTACAAATAATTGCTCAAAGTTTAGAACGTACAACACCTATTACAATGCCAGAAAATCCTATTTTAGGGAATATGTGGGATTACGTTCGTCAAGTCGAGGATGAATATGACTTAATTGTTAATTTTGCTTACGATTGGTTGCCTTTTTACTTGACACCTTTTTTAAAACGTCCCGTAGCTCATTTCGTCAGTATGGGTTCTCTTTCCGATGCTCTTGACGGAATTATCGTAGAAATATCAAAGCAGTTCCCCGGTACTATTGGTTTTTATACCCCCGCTCAAGCTGCTACTTTTCCCCAATTAACTTCACCTATATATTATTTAAGTAGTGGTATAGATTTATCTTTGTATGAATTTTGTAGCGAACCCAAACAACAATTAGTTTGGTTGGGTAGAATTTCTCCCGAAAAAGGTTTAGAAGATGCCTTCGCTGTAGCAAAAAGTACTAACATTCCCCTCAAGATTATGGGTAAAATTCAAGATGAATCTTACTGGCAGAAAATTCAGCAAGATTACCCAAATGCACCGATTGAATATCTAGGATTTTTATCTACTAAGGAAATGCAGCAAATTGTCCGGGAATGTCGGGCATTAATTATGACACCCCGTTGGGTGGAAGCATTTGGGAATGTAGCAATTGAAGCTTTAGCTTGTGGAGTTCCAGTAATTTCCTATAATCGGGGTGGTCCTGCATCTATTATTAAAGATGGTGAAACTGGTTTTTTAGTAGAACCAGATAGTGTCACCGGATTAATCGAAGCAACAAAACGATTAGATCAAATCAACCGTCAAACTTGTCGGAATACAGCACAAAAAGAATTTTCCTTAGAAATATTAGGTGAACGTTTTGAACAATGGTTTATTAATACAGTTAGCAGTTGACAGTTGACAGTTGACAGTTGACAGTGTGTGAAATTGCAGCAATTTTAGGGTAGTTAATTATTTTTTTAACTCATTTTTACGGATAAAGACTTATAAATTGGGAACTAGGAAATACAATCGAAAATTTAAAACTATGGGCTACCTTTTTTAAGAATAGAGTAATCCAAAATCTAAAATCTAAAATCTAAAATCTAAAATCAAATGACAACTTCCCCATTACCAGCTATTACAAATAACCCTTCTTCAATGCAAATCAAAATTCAACACTCAGAAAACTTACTTGTACCGCAACCGTTGCAACCTGGAGACTTATTGAGGGTAATTGCTCCGAGCGGTGCTTTACGAGAAATTGCAGCATTCCAAAGTGGTGTAGAAATTTGGCGATCGCGAGGTTATCGAGTGGAGGTAATTCCGGAAATCGAGGATAGATGGGGATATTTAGCCGGTAATGACGAAAAACGTCGTAATCACTTAGCAGCAGCATGGCAAGACCCGGAATGTCGTGGTATTCTTTGTGCTAGAGGTGGTTTTGGTACAACGCGGATTTTAGAAGCATGGACTTGGATGTTGCAAAACCAAGAAACTGCCGATATCCTATCACCAAAATGGTTAATTGGTTTCTCGGATATCACAGCTTTATTGTGGAGTCTTTACAAAGCCGGAATTTGTGGGGTTCATGCACCTGTAATGACCACTTTAGCAGAAGAACCAAGTTGGTCGATCCAAAGATTATTTGATTTAGTAGAAGGTAAATCCCTCGAACCTTTACAAGGTAGGGGATGGGGAGGTGGTATTGTGAGCGGTAAATTATTACCAGCAAACCTGACAGTGGCAACTCATCTGTTGGGTACACCGATGCAACCAGAACTTGATGGTGTAATTTTGGCAATAGAAGATGTAACAGAAGCACCTTATCGCATTGATAGAATGTTGACTCAATGGCGGATGAGTGGAGCTTTAGCAAAAATCGCCGGAATAGCTATAGGTAGTTTTACTAATTGTGAAGCGCCACCAAATATACCTAGTTTTACTGTAGATGAAGTATTGCGCGATCGCCTTGGTGATTTAGGTATTCCCGTGGTTTCGGGCTTACCTTTCGGACATCAAGCACCCAACGCAGCTTTACCCGTAGGTGTAATGGTAACTTTGGATGCAGATGAAGGAGTTTTGAGAATGAATGATCAATGATCGCGAAAGATAAATGTAGAGACGTTGCATTGCAACGTCTCCTTTATGTAAAGTAGGAAACGAGCCGTTAATTATGATTCATTATGGTGCGTTGCGCGGAGCAAAAACACACCCTAGATTATTCATTGTTCTTTAACCGACAAAAACTAATAGCCGGAATTGCAGCCAAAATCAATGCTGTTAATCCTTGTTTTACTAAATATAAAGTTACATCACGATGTATTACTGGAATCAAGTTTTCTCCCCAGGAAACTAATAGCATTGAGATACTAATAAATAAATAGGAAATAGACGGTACAAAAATCCACCACCATCCAGTTTTTACATATTTTCGTAACACCAAAAATTGGAATAAACCCAACCAAAGCCAAGAAAAAATATAAGCAGTATTTGATAAAATGCCCCAAAAGATAACTGTTTGTGACGATATTTGATTTGTGGATGCAGCAACAGATGAAATATAAGCAATCCATGCATTAGAAACAGTATTAGCGACTAACCAACCGATTGCGGTTGCAAAAGTCCACCACCAACCAGATATGTATTTATGCAGAGGAATAGATTGATCTGCTGCAAAAATTAATGCAAATAAACTAGTAGCAATTAACTTAACAATCCTGTACCATAACAACTCATTTTGAGCAAAATCAGCAGGTATATTCTCTCGAAGCATTTTTTCTAAAGCCAGACTAGCAATTCCTCCTCCTATCCATCCCAAAGTTGTCATAAAAGTAAACAACAAAAAGAATTCTTGACGTTGGGAACGAGGAATCAGCAAGAACTTTTTCTCTTTAACATTAGCTTCAGAAGGATTTTGGGGAATCTTGTTAAATAAAGATGGCATAACAATCAACAATAAAAATAATTACACTTTCACAAGTTTAAGCAGCAAAAGCTTTTTCCGCATCTCCTCATATAGGGTTGCGCCGTGCCATCAATTAACTGCAAAATGAAATAATTAGATAGTAATTTGTTTAATTGGGATTTTTTGGAGCTAATAAAATGCTGAAAAGCGTCTGGGCTACTGTTCGTAATGGCAAAATTGAGTTATTGGAAGATATTCAACTATCGGAAGGTACTAAAGTTTTAATTACTTTGATTTCTGATCAAGATGAGCAGCAATTTTGGTTAACAACAAGTGAAAAATCTTTAAATAAGGTTTGGGATAATCAAGAGGATGAGATTTATGCCGAATTACTCAAAAAATAGTGTAATTTTAGTGCGCTATCCTTTTTCCGACCTTTCAGCAATAAAAGTACGTCCTGCTGTTGTTGTAAATTCTGAATCTTCTTCCCAAGATTATCTTATAGTTCCGCTTACTAGTCGAATAGATTCTCTTTTCCCTGGAGAGTTTATTTTAACTGATTGGGAAGCTGCTCAACTAAATGTTCCTACTGCCGTAAAAAGAGGAATTTATACTATTGAACAAAGTTTAATTATTAAGTTCATCGGCAAATTATCTGCTCAAGATGCACAAACAATAGATACATCTCTTCGTTTATGGCTGGCTTTATAAATCAAAAATCCCCACATTCCAAGAATTGCGGGGATAAAAATTATTTGATATCAAAGTGAGTCAAAAAACCCACCGCGAAAATGATTACTTAGACTCAGTGAAGTCAGCATCAATTACATCATCACCAGTAGAAGTGCTACCTGTATCTCCAGTAGCACCAGCACCAGCACCAGCACCATCGGGAGCAGTATCACCGGCTTGCTGATACATATTGCTACCAACTGTAAACAGTGCTTGTTGCAATTCTGGCATTAACTTTTGAATTTGCTCGTCATCTTCTTTGGTGACAGCATCTTTCAAATCTTTGGCTAAACCTTCGATTTTGGTTTTATCGTCAGCGGGAACTTTATCACCTAATTCTTGCAACTGCTTTTCTGCTTGATAAGCTAAAGAATCGGCTTGGTTCTTACGGTCGATTTTTTCACGACGTTCTTTGTCGGTAGAAGAGAATTTATCGGCTTCTTGAACCATCTTCTCGACTTCGGATTTATCCAAAGTGGAAGCACCAGTAATACTAATAGATTGCTCTTTACCAGTACCTTTATCTTTAGCGGTAACGTTTAAAATACCGTTAGCGTCGATATCGAAGGTAACTTCAATTTGAGGTACTCCACGAGGTGCGGGAGGAATTCCATCCAGACGGAAGGTTCCCAAACTCTTGTTATCGTTGGACATTTCACGCTCACCTTGGAGAACATGAATTTCCACATTAGTTTGACCATCTACAGCGGTAGAAAATACTTCTGATTTCTTGGTAGGAATAGTGGTATTGCGGGGAATAATTTTGGTCATGACTCCACCAAGAGTTTCCACACCCAAAGACAACGGACTTACATCTAAAAGTAAGATTCCGGTAACATCACCAGAAAGTACACCAGCTTGAATCGCTGCACCAACCGCTACAACTTCATCAGGGTTAACAGTTTGATTGGGTTCTTTTCCTAATACCCGCTTCACGACTTCTTGGACTGCGGGAATCCGGGTAGAACCACCAACTAATACGATTTCATCAATATTCTCTTTCTTTAACTTAGCGTCGCGCAGTGCGTTTTCAACCGGAATGCGACAACGGTCGATTAAATCCGAGCAAATTTCTTCAAATTTAGCGCGAGTCAGGGTTGTATCTAAGTGTTTCGGACCATCCTGAGTTGCGGTAATAAATGGTAAGTTAATTTCTGTTTGAGTAACGCTGGAAAGTTCAATTTTAGCTTTTTCTCCGGCTTCAGTTAAACGCTGTAAAGCTTGTTTATCTTTCCGTAGGTCAATACCTTCTTGCTTTTGGAATTCTGCGGCTAGATAATCAACAATTTTCTTGTCGAAGTCGTCACCACCAAGGTGAGTATCACCAGAAGTTGAAAGTACTTCAAATACACCGTCACCTACTTCTAAGATAGATACGTCGAAGGTACCACCACCAAGGTCAAATACCAAGATGGTTTCGTTGCTCTTCTTATCCAAACCATAAGCTAAGGAAGCTGCGGTAGGTTCGTTGATAATTCGTAGTACTTCAATCCCGGCAATTTTACCAGCATCTTTGGTTGCTTGACGCTGAGAGTCGTTGAAATATGCGGGAACGGTAATCACAGCTTGGGTGATAGTTTCCCCGGTATACTTGCTCGCATCTTCAACTAACTTACGCAGAACCTGCGCGGAAATTTCTTCCGGAGCAAACTGTTTACCCGCTTGGGGACAATCAACTTTAACGTTTCCGTTGCTGTCGCGAACTACTTTATAAGAAACTTCAGTAGCTTCGTGAGTAATTTCCTCGTGCTTGCGTCCGATAAAACGCTTAACCGAATAAAAAGTGTTTTCAGGGTTCATTACCCCCTGACGCTTGGCGATTTGTCCAACAAGGCGATCGCCATTTTTCGCGAAAGCCACAACACTAGGAGTGGTACGAAAACCTTCTGCATTAGCAATAACCGTGGGTTTACCACCTTCCATGACTGCTACGCAGGAATTAGTTGTACCTAAGTCAATTCCAACTACTTTTGCCATTTTAATTTTGGCTCCGTATAACTACAAAAACAATGAATGGGAATATAAAAGATTTAATTTTGAGGTAACTGGCTTAAAAAAGCAGCCAGTAAGACATCAATAGTCCATGTAACTTGGGAATTATCCCGCTTACACTGTTATATATACTGAGCCTATGCAGCCTGTGAATGAAGGGTGGTTTCCCGAACCCGTACTTGGACGGTTATGCTTCATAATTTTTTAATGGCTTAGTTATGGCTCAATCAGTGTTTGCTTGCATAATGTCTAATGTATGAGAATTAATACTATGAGTAATTCGGGTGAACCGTAACATTAGAGTGGTGTTTGCCGTCTTTTCGATCAAAAATAGGCTTTTAATCGAGTTATTTTCCATAAATCTGCCGATAAGTTGACTTGAAAAACAAATTTTTCACTTTGATTTGAAAAATTCTCCAGTTTTAAACCATAAAATATATTTTGAATATCTTTTGAATATATTTTGAAATTTAATTATCCCCAACGTAAGTTTGCCGTAATTAATATTTCAATCATTTTTATACCAACTTCCAAATCAATTTGAAAATTCTGAGTAATTAACGATTATTTTGAGATAATTACAATTTAATACTTTTGATATCAATATATATTTCTTTGGGAAGTAAAAGGTATCGTATCTGCTAGCTAGCGTGAGAACAGGTTATTTCGATTCCAGAAATAGCAATATCTCAATAAAGGACTAAAGGATATGTTTCCAATCACAAATATTGTTGGACAAGTACCAATGCAAGGATATGTTACTCCCCAAGAAGCATCACTAATTTTTTCCGGACCACAATTTTTAGTGGCTTTGATATCTGGAATAGTAATGGCGATCGCTTTTCAATTACTGCTGACTAATTTGTCAATCGCTCTAGGTATTTCTTCTTTGGGAGGAGATTTTTCTGATGACGATAATTCTGATACAGTCGGTGCAACGATTAGCAAGGTAGAAGCCAAAGTCGGTATTTGGGCATTAATTACGGCGACTATTGCTCTATTTATCGCTTGCTTTTTAGCGGTGAAATTGAGTTTAATCGAAAGTACGGTTTTAGGAGCAATTATTGGTATTGTAATCTGGTCTACATACTTTTCAGTAGTTGTATGGCTGGGTTCCTCTGCTGCTGGGGCGCTGATTGGTTCGCTCTTGAGTACTGCGAGTTCCGGCATTCAAGGTATTATGGGTACCGCGACAGGTGTTTTGGGTGCCAATGCTGCTAAAAATCAAATGGTCTCCACAGCCGAAGATATTACCGCCGCAGTCCGTCGCGAATTAACTTCTGGCTTCGATGCTAATAGTATTAAAAACACTGTAGAAAGTTCTTTAAACTCTGTAAATTTACCCAAGTTGAATTTACAAGAAATTCGCACTCAATTTGATCAAGTCCTCAAAGATGGTAATTTACAATCTCTTGGGAATAGTAACTTACTACAAAGCGTTAACCGCGATACTTTTGTTAACTTGATTAGCAACCGTACAGATTTCTCTCAAGAAGACATCAATCAAGTTGCAAACCAACTCGAAACCGCTTGGAATCAAGCTGTAAACGGTCAAAATCCCACGCAGCAAGTTATGGATTTTATCGAAAAAGCTACTCCGGATCAACTAAATTCGGAAAATTTAGGTTCAGAGTTACAAAAACAATTGGCTGAAATTACAGCAGTTGGTGGTAGTGGTTTATTAATGCAGCAAGCGGTTAAATATGGTTTGGGTGCAGCAATTCCAGCTTTGATGAATCAAGTAAATTTATCCGATTTGGATGTTGAGAAAATTAAACCTCAACTGCAAAAACTCAAGGAAAAAGCTCCCGAAATAGATATTGATAAAATTAGCCAACAGTTGCAACATCTTAGAGAACAAGCCACTCAACAAATATCTCAATTATCTGATAATCCCATCAAGACAGATGTGCAAGAGTATATCTTGAATTCTTTTCCTTGGCATTTCAACCGTTTAACCCTTAAAGATGAGTTCAAAGAAGTCATTTATGATACGAATGCAGACCCCACAAAAGTTAAGCAACAACTCGAAGAACTCGATCAAGACTACTTAAACAACTTACTCAAACAACGGCAAGAACTAAGCGAAGTAAGAGTAAAAGAAATTGTCCAACAAATGGAAGAAATTCGCAGCGAAGTATTACAAACTGTAGGGGAAGTCGCAGAGAAAGAAACATCAACAAATCTCCGTAGCCAAATTGAAAACTATCTAAATTCCACTGGTAAAGAAGAACTCAACCCCGAAGCGATAAAACAGGACTTTAGTAAATTATTAGAAGATTCTGAAGCCAGTTTTGAAGAATTGAAAAATCGTTTACAACAATTCAATCGAGATGATTTAGTCAAACTGCTTTCTCAACGTCAAGATATTAGTCAGGAAGAAGCTAATAATATAGTTGGTCAACTGGAAAGTACCCGCGATAACGTTTTAAATCGCGCTCAAGAGCTACAACAACAAGCTACAAATCAAGCGAACGAATTGCGAGAAAAAGTAGAAAACTATCTGGTCAATACCAATAAAGACGAACTCAATCCCCAAGGAATCAAACACGACTTCAAAGCACTTATAAACGACCCAGAAATCGGAGCTAAATTATTACGTCAACGGCTTGCACAATTTGACCGCGATACCTTAGTTAAATTATTTTCTCAACGTCAAGATTTGAGCGAAGAAGAGGTAAATCAAAAAATCGATCAATTGTTATCAATACGCGATAACGTCTTACAAACACCGCAAAAAATTGCAGAAAAAACCAAACAGCAATACGAACAAACAGTAGAAAAAATTTCCGAGTATTTACGTAATACTAATCAAGAAGAACTCAACCCCGAAGGAATCAAACGCGATTTGCAAAAACTGCTCGATGATCCCAAACAAGGAGCTTCAGCCTTGCGCGATCGCCTTTCTCAAATAGACAGAGAAACCTTAGTTAAATTGCTTTCTCAGCGTGAAGACTTGAGCGAAGAACAAGTTAACCAAGTAATTGACGATGTACAAGATACCATTGGAGATATTGTCAAAGCACCGCGTCGGTTAGCAAAGCGTGCTAGCGAACGAGTTGCCAACTTCCAAACGGACATCGAAGAATATTTACGCTCTACCGATAAACAAGAACTCAACCCCGAAGGAATCAAACGTGATCTACAATTATTATTGCAAGATCCACGCGCTGGAATTGAAAATTTAGGCTCACGGGTTTCTCAATTTGACCGAGATACATTAGTATCAGTACTTTCCCAAAGAGAAGATATTTCCGAAGAAGAAGCAAACCAAATTGCAGATCAAATCGAATCAACCCGCGACTCAATTGTGCAACAATACCAGCAAGTCCAACAACAAGTACAATCTGCGGTTGACGGAACTTTAGACAAAATTCGCAATTACCTCAACTCCTTGGAGCGTCCAGAGTTAAATTACGAAGGAATCAAACAAGACTTTAGCAAACTATTTGACGACCCACAAATGGCATTTGAAGCCTTGCGCGATCGCCTATCAGAATTTGATCGAGATAGTTTAATTGCTGTACTAAGTTCCCGCGAAGATATTTCTCAAAAAGACGCTGAACGTATAGTTAGTCAAATAGAAGCAGCCAGAGATAGCGTATTACAAAGAGGAGAACGCATCCAGAAAGAAACTCAAAAAAGATTAAAAGCCATCAAACAACAAGCCAAAAAACAAGCCATCGACGCGAAAGCCGCCGCTGCAAGCGCCGCATGGTGGTTGTTTGGAGCAGCTTTGACATCACTCGTAGGAAGTGCTGTAGCCGGAGTATTAGCCGTCAGAAGCATATACTAAATAATCGCCCAAAATCCTTGTAGAGACGTAGCAGTGCTACGTCTCTTTATATTTCGAGTGATATGGACAATTTAGTGAAATATTACCAACAATAGCGCGATAAAATCCTTAAATAGCGTCAAATTCTAAGTATTTGTACTCCGTGAAAACAGACAGCATATTTTATCGCCTTTTTCAAGAATTCCCCAGCATCTTTTTTGAATTAATCGGTAATTCAGATCAAATCGCAGATGTTTACGAATTCTCCTCCGTAGAAATTAAACAAACAGCATTCCGAATTGATGGTGTTTTTCTTCCCAGTCGAGCAGAAGAAAACCCAATCTATTTTGTAGAAGTTCAATTTCAAAGCGACGAAGAAATTTATTTACGGCTATTTTCAGAAATATTTTTATACCTGCGTCAAAACAAATCGAAAAATCCTTGGCAGGGAATAGTCATTTATCCCAGTCGCAGTGTAGATACAGCAGAGACATTTCACTATAGCGAATTCTTTCAAAGCCAACGTGTAAGGAGAATTTATCTTAATGAATTAGGAGATACAGCATCTCTACCACTGGGAATTGCTACCATAAAGTTAATCATAGAAGATCAAAATACTGCCATTGTAGCAGCCAGAGATTTGATAGCAAGAGCCCAGCGAGAAATCAACATCGAGCGACAGCAAAGACAGCTATTAGAATTGATAGAGACAATATTAGTTTATAAATTCCCCTTTAGGAGTAGAAAGGAGATTGAAGCCATGTTTGGATTAAGCGATTTGAAACAAACAAGAGTTTATCAAGAAGCAGTCGAGGAAGGTAAAGAGCAAGGAATACAGCAAGGAATACAACAAAAAAGTTTAGAGCTTGTACCTGTATTATTGCGATTGGGATTAAGTTTAGAAGAGATTGCAAACGAGTTAAATTTGAGCTTAGAACTAGTTAGAAAACAAGTAGAAAATCAATCTTCAAATCAAAATCAAGAGATGGAATGACGGGGGATGGGGAGAATAATTCTTTACCAATTACCAATTACCCATTACCAATTACCAATTACCAATTCCCCATGCTTTCCTCCGAACTCAAAATAAAACTTTCAACCCCTCTAAAAATTGGCTCGGTGGAAGTCAACAGCCGAGTTTTACAATCACCTTTATCAGGTGTCACCGACTTGGTATTTCGCCGTTTGGTGCGTCGCTACGCACCGGATTCGATGATGTATACCGAAATGGTTCACGCTTCGGGATTGGCTCATGTTAAAGAGTTACCGAAAGTCATGGAAGTAGATATCAACGAACGTCCGATAAGCATTCAATTATTTGATTGTCGTCCAGATTTTCTCGCCCAAGCTGCTCAAAAAGCGGTAAAAGAAGGTGCGGATACTATTGATATAAATATGGGTTGTCCGGTAAATAAAGTGACTCGTAAAGGCGGCGGTTCTTCACTTTTAAGACAGCCAGAAATTGCTCAATCAATAGTTAGGGAAATTGTCAACGCGGTGGATATTCCGGTAACAGTTAAAACTCGTATCGGTTGGGATGATGGGGAAATTACTATCCTCGATTTTGCTAAAAGAATCCAAGATGCGGGAGCGCAAATGATTACCATTCACGGACGAACTCGCGCTCAAGGATACAATGGAAATGCTCGTTGGGAATGGATTACTCGTGTCAAGGAAGTGCTTGATATTCCCGTAATTGCCAATGGAGATATTTTTTCTGTGGAATCAGCAATTAAATGTTTAGAAATAACGGGTGCGGATGGGGTAATGTGTTCGCGGGGTACTTTGGGTTATCCGTTTTTGGTAGGAGAAATTGATTATTTTTTAAAAACCGGAGACAAGTTAGCTTCACCAACAACTATCGAGCTTTTGGAATGTGCAAAAGAACATTTAAAAGCCTTGTGGGAATATAAGGGAAATAGAGGTATTTATCAAGCAAGAAAACACATGGCTTGGTATGCAAAAGGTTTTGTCGGTGCTGCGGAATTACGTCAGCAGTTTAATACAGTGGAAACGGTTTTACAGGGAGAGGAATTGATTGATCGAGCAATTGAAAATATAATAAATAAATAAATCTGAATACCTTGATTTTTTGTCAGGGAAAAAGTCGGATTTTTATCAGATTTATATAAATATTATATCAAGTCCGGATTATTAGTTATTGTTCCCTATTCCCTATTACTTATTCCCTATTACCTATTACCTATTCAATTAAAATAGAGATGCAACAATCCTACATCTCTACTTCTTATAACTAACTTTAGAAAATTCCAATTTCCTCAAATTCTCCAAACATTTCCTCAAAGAAAGTATCAATCATTTCTTGATGCCTTTGTCGTAAAATAGGAGGTCCTTCAATAAATTGTTTAATTGTGATTTTTTTATCTCGAAAATCTTTCACAAACTCACAGATTGAAGAAATTACTTTAATTTCAGATTCTACTTGTTCAACCATTTGAGCAATCGGATCGATTTTTTCCCGAACGGCTTTTCTGTAACCTGAAACCATTTGTCCTTCGTTGGTGTTTTTCGCCAGTCGAAGTTCGTTTTTGAGATTTTCATACTGGGTTTCTAAAAACTCGTTATGCTGCTCTAATTTATTACACTTCCTAGTCAAATCATCTTCGCTATCAAATGAAAAAGATTCTTCTACCTGATGTAATCTTTCAATTTCCAGTAATCGTGCTAAATCACCTTCTTGATAAGCTTTATTAATTTCCTTCATAATTTCTGTATGACGCATCTGAATATCACTATCGGTAACTTTATCCGGGTGAAATATCTCAGCTAATCTCAAAAACGTCTGACGAATCTTTTTTGATTCACCAGTTTTACCTACTCCAAAATCTGGTTGTGGTTGTTGATATCCTGACTCGGTATTGCGATTGCGATCGCTATTTTCATAAAATGAATCAGAACAATCCGCTTCTTCTTCCTGTATGTCAAAAAAATCTTCTGGAATATCATCTTCTGTCAAACCAAGTTTGACGCTGATTATTCCTGCTGCTTGAAGACTATGATAAACTTGTTCAATATTTTTTCTAGTCTGCTTTCCTAATTTCCGTGTAGTCAAAATTTCATCGAAAAGTTGATGTATTTCGTCATCTAGAAGCGCCATTTTTTGGAAGCAAGGAGTACACCTAGCGTGTATTTCCGTAGCTACAGAACGCATCTGTTCGAGAAAGTTTTGTTGTTCAGTGCGTTTTTTCTTGATTTGCTTGAGCAACCATTGATGCTTTTTCTCTAAACTTTCTAGACGAATATGCAGAGATGAAAGAGCAAGTGAGGTTGCTGCTGTGAACCTAGATGGAGATGAAACTGGTGTAGACATAAGTAGACATTAAATATTGGGGTCAATTCGTTCAAAGCTCCCAGACTTCTATAATTTACTACTTTTTGCCATTTCTCTAACACCCCCTGATGACTAATTTACTAATTTACTAATTTTCCGAAATTCCCCAATTGAATCAACAATAATTTTAATATTTAGTAAATTTCGGAAAATTTATCATCACATTAATTCAATTAATTCAATTATTTTCATTAATATTATTTTTTATTATGCTGTAATTACAAAGTTTCTATCGCATTCTTTTAGTCAAACAAATATTTTCTATTTTCTCAAGTTTGCTGTTGAATTACCTTTGTATTGGGAACCAATTCGCTGAAGCTTCCTTTAATTCGGTTGAATTATATTTAGATTTCCAACCACAGTTAAAACAGTGAAATCCAAATGTCCGATTTGTGATATATTCAAAATATTTCACTTGATTAGAACTGCAACAGGGACAAGTCCCCATAAGTATCAGTGATTTTAATTCTTCTTGTTTCTCCTGTTGGTGTTCGGACATCTATCTATCCTTCTAAATTTCATTGTGGCTCGTTTATTTCAAATAAAAAATTTGGCTGAAAATCATTGTGTTGATTAACAGATTATTTTCAAATTGATGATTTAAGTTGATTATTTAAGTTGATTATTTAAGTTAATTAATTAATAATTTCTTATTGAAATTAAAAATTTTAATTGAGAAATATCTCATCCATGAAGATAAACTGAAATATGGATTGTTCTCATCCTACTATTATATGCTCGGTTCCCTATTAAATATGCCCAAAAACTCATTCTTTTATGTAGATATAATTTTTATTGATTGATAATTTATTGATTTATTTCGATGTTACCTACTGTAAAAATATTGCCTATTTCTGAATTGATTTGAACTCAACATACAGCATATTAATGAGTCGGAGTTTATCTAATTAAAAGTATTTCTCACTTCTGATCGCTGAGAACTATTTTCCTCTCTTTGTCATTCAAGAATAGTCTAAAAATTTCAACTTCTAATCGTGTAAATTGATTTAATGATTTCTTTAGAATCCCATAATGATTTGCTAAGTGTCTGTACGCTACCGTACTTAGTGCCGGGATTTATTTGGATTTCAGTAAGCGCTCGTACTCATTTTTAATTGCTTCATAGCATTCACAGGCTGTAGATTTAAGTGCAGCACGGTTAAGAATGCTAATTTTACCTCGTGTATAGCGAATCATTCCAGCTTGTTGGAGACTACCAGCTGCAACTGTAACACCAGAACGACGAGTACCCAACATATGAGAAATAAATTCTTGGGTGAGGTGCAATTCATCTTTCATAATACAGTCTTGTGCTGTGAGCAACCAACGAGCAAGTCTTTGTTCTATATTATGCTGTCGATTGCAAGCTGCATTTTGGGAAGCTTGGGTAAATAATGCTTGTGCATAAAGTAATAGCAGCCTTTGTAATTCTCCTCCCCTTTTGAATTCGCTTCTGAGTACGTTAGCATTTAGTTTGATCGCAGTACCATTCATCTGTACAATAGCGCGGCTGATGGTCGAACAACCCCCTAAAAAAACAGGTAAACCCACCATACCTTCTTTACCTACTAAACCAATTTCTGTTGTCGAACCATTTTCCATGATTGAAACTAAGGAAATCATTGCTAAAGTAGGGAAATAAACTTCCGTCATGGTTTCTCCAGGTTCGGATAAAACTTCCCCAGCCATCAAATAAATATTCTCTAAATGAGGAGCTAGGTGTTGGTAATCCTCTGAAGGTAAGGCTGCGAGTAATTGATTAACTATTGCACCATCAATATCTTCGGACATATCAAATAACACAATCTTCTTGGTTGAGTCGCATCTGGAAAATTACCTAACGACACAAGAAGAGCAAAAAAAACCTATCTGCTGATGTCCAAAGGTATTTTCCTTGGAGAGACTACAGTATTCGCAGTTTGTCAATACTAGCTTCAAAAAAGAATGCTACAGGTAGATTCCCCTAAAACCAGACTTTTCGCTGCTCTCACCGTATCTCCGTATACAAAAGAATACCTCGATATCCGAAAAAAACAGTACGTTATCGTACATATAATGGTTAAAGTTTAAGAAAATATAAAATTTAAGAGTTCGGGATATCATTCAGCAAGCGGGTAAACTCGTTTTTGATTAAGCTGTAACATTCGCAGGCTGCTTGTTCTAGCTCTTCTCTTTTTAAAATGGTAATTATTCCTCGGCTATACTTGATTAATTCTGCTTTTTGCAGCGAAATCGCAGCTTCTGTAACGCTAGCACGACGAACTCCGAGCATTTCGGAGATAAACTTTTGGGTGAGCGGTAACTCCTCATGATTTACACAATCGTGAACTGATAGTAGCCAGCGAGCAAATCTTTCTTCTATGAGATGATGGGATTTACAAGCAGCTATTTGGGATACTTGAGTTAATCTTGCTTGAGTATAAAGCAATAAGTTTTTCTGTAATTTTTCTCCTCTAGCAAATTCTCTTTGTAATACATCAGCATCCATTTTCATGGCATTCCCTTCAATTTGGACAATGGCACGATTTGTAGTCACATTACCTCCTAAAAACACGGGAATACCCACCATTCCTTCATTACCTACCAAGCCGATTTCCGTAGTTGAACCATTTCTCATTATAGAAACCAAAGAAATCATTGCTCTTAAGGGAAAGTAAACTTCTTTTATTTGTTGGTATGGTTCGTAAATCACTTGTCCTAAAACCAGATTTACAGGCTTTAGGTAAGGAATAAGCCGCTGATATTCCCCCGGAGGTAAAGCCATTAGTAGTTTATTTATCGACATAGTAAGACACGTCAAACATGGGGCAGGGTAAACGCAAGAAAATTTATATAGGAATCCTACTTGAAAATTGAAAAAACTCAGTACACCTTAATCGAATAGAATCATGAAAGGCTCTTGCCTCTTCCCTCTTCCCTCCCTACACAAATAATTAAGGCTTTGCCACGCTTAGCGTTCGCGTAGCGTGCCCGAAGGGCATACAAAAATCTACGGAGGATTCCTATATGACCTTTAATAACAGTAATTGCCAATGTTTTTAAACTTGTTTCTGAGTAGTACTATTACTATAATCCTTGTAACACTTTTAGCTTTTAGTGTGCTGCAATGGTTTCATATTCCCGCTGGTAACTTTCTCGATTGGGTAATAGGTGGTGCAAGTTTTTGGTGGCTTTTAGTAATTGTTACTGTACCTTGGAACATTCATTTTAAAGCCAAAGACATTTTATTTGAAGCAAAACAATCTATCAAGAAAGAAATTCCAGTAGATGATAAACAGCTAAATTACGTCAACCTTTTAGTAAAACGTTCGTTAATACTGGCGATTTTTCTACATATATTATCTGCAATCGCTCTTTATACATTGGCTGTAACTGGTATCAGTGCTGTTGGTTACATAAGTTCCGGTGCAGCATTGTTATTAACAGGTTTGCGTCCAGCTATTAGCGCTTATGAATATTTATACCAGCGATTAACAACGATTCGCCAAGAACTAACTTACCCCCGCGAAGACATTGTAGAATTGCGAAATCGGTTTACTAGTCTTGAAGAAACACTTAAGGGTATCGCAGAGCAACTTAATCCAGAAAATCCCTATTCTTTAACAGTAAAACAACAAACTTATTTGCAAGAGACTCGCAAAGAATTAGCTAATATTGCCGCAAATATAGAAGAATTACGTGCAACAAACAAAACCGAACACGAAGGAATATCAAGAGAATCAAAACAAGCAATTGCTCAACTTTCCACTGACGGACAATTTCTAGAACACGTGCGCGAAATTATCCGATTTTTTAAAGCCGCGTAGCATTATGGGAATAATCAAGGGAGTAGGGAGTAGGTAAGAGGAAATACTGATATATTGCACTGAATGGCGAGTTAAAAATAAATTCAACTCAGTATATTCTAATTACTCAACTACGCTTTCGTGCGCCAGGGATTAAAAATCCCTGTCTAACAGCTTAAGTCCATTAAAATGGACTACAAATAAAATATAAATAGTAAGAGTAATTAATTACTCTTAATCTGATTTTTTACGTATTTACTTGTAAGATGCAAGATTTATGAATAGGGAACTGTCAACTGTCAACTATCAACTATCAACTGATATAAATTATTTTTTGTTATAAGCACCCAAAAGCCTATGCTAGTTATGGTAGAACTTTATTTTTATAACTTCTATCACTTTTATTCTTCAATTTAACGTGAGTTCGATGTTGACTTTCTAGTCTTGTTTACGATTTTTCGTGGGGTTAAAAGTCGGGTTTTTATAACTATTGTCTGTTACTACTGACATTTATCCTCAAAACCCCACTTCTGCGCTATTCATCGAATTCACGTTTATTCAAATTGGGAATTAATCACAAAAATCTTTGTATAAGGCTTTTTGATCATGTCTATAACAGAACATAAAATAACAGTAGATTCACTAGAATGGTTTTATCGACAAGTAGAACCAATAGGCAGAAGCGATTTATTACCTGTTCTATTGCTGCATGGTTTACCATCTCAAAGTTATAGCTGGCGCAATATTATGCCAGGATTAGCACAGCAGGGTACTATGGCGATCGCACCAGATTGGATTGGCTACGGGTTTTCTAGCAAACCAGAAAAAAGAGATTTTGCTTACACCCCATCCGCATATATTACGGCTTTAAATAATTTTATCGAAGCAATAAAACTAGAACGTTTTTCTTTAGTAGTTCAAGGTTTTTTAGGTTCTGTTGGTTTACAATATGCTTTACGTCATCCTGAAAAAATAACTAACATAATTATACTTAATACACCAATTTCTTCTACTGCTAAATTACCTTGGAAAATTAAACAAATGGGTCTACCTTTAGCGGGTGAAATGATGACGCAAGACCCATTATTAGTTGACAGAACCCTAGAAGGTGGTAGTCGTTACGTTATTAAAGACAAAGATTTAGACGTTTATCGCAAACCCTTTTTAAAAGCTTCTGCTGCGGGAAGAAGTTTACTCGCAACAATTCGGAATTTACAGCTAACAACGGCAATGGCAGAAATTGAATCTGGATTCAAGGAATGGCAAAAACCTATTTTAATTCAATGGGGAAAAACTGACCCTTGGTTAACTTTAGATATGGCGGAAAAATTTGCTAATTCTGTACCAGATGCTCAAATAGTCGGACTTAATGATGTTGCACATTATCCCCAAGAACATCATCATGAAGTAATTTTACAAGACCTGTTGCCCTTTGTGCGTCGGAGTTGATGGGGTTCGGGGGACAAGGGGTTCGGGGGAGAAATAAATAAGAACTGTCAACTGTCAACTGTCAACTGTCAACTAACTCCTAACTCCTCACTCCTCACTCCTCACTCCTAACTCTTTAATCCAAAATCTAAAATCTAAAATCCAAAATTCTCAGACTCTGACTTTCTCTCCGGTTCCGTTGACGTTGGCTGCATCTTGTGGGAGTTCGACTCCGAAGACGCGAGAGAAGGTTTTTTCTACTTTGTAGCCGGTATCGATGGATTCTAAGGGGTCTTTCCGCAATCGGTGACGCAAGCACAGCGCGATTATGCGGCGAATGTCGTCTACAGTAACTTCGTTACGTCCTTCAAAAGCTGTTAAAGCTTTGGCTGCACGGTTGGTTACGATGTCACCTCGCAAACCATCTACGTCTAATTCGGAACATACTTGAGAAATTTTTACCCGGTAATCATAATCCATGTTTACGGAGGGTAAAAGTTCTTGGGCTGCGATGATACGCTGTTGCAGCTCTTGCTGCTGTTGTTGGTATTTTTCTAGGAATGTAGGCGGATTTTGGTCAAAATCTGACCTTTGTTCCACGATTTGCACTCTTAATGCTGGTTCCCTCACAGTGCGGATTTCAGCGTGCATTCCAAATCTATCAAGCAATTGGGGTCGTAATTCCCCTTCTTCTGGGTTTCCCGAACCAACCAAAACAAAACGGGCTGGGTGACGAATGGAAATTCCTTCACGTTCGACGGTGTTCCAACCGCTAGCGGCTGAGTCTAATAGTACGTCTACTAGATGGTCGTCTAATAAGTTAACTTCATCTACGTAAAGAATACCCCGGTTGGCTTTAGCTAAAAGTCCCGGTTCAAAAGCTTTGACACCTTCGGATAAAGCTTTTTCAATATCAATAGTGCCGCAAACTCTGTCTTCTGTAGCTCCCAAGGGTAAATCTACCATTGGCACTTTCATCTGGGCTACAGGAATATTTTCGCCTTGTTCTAACTTTTGACGAGCTTCATCACCCATTATATCAGGTTCGCTGGGATGGGAGTTGAAAGGATCGTCAGCAACTACGGGAATTTCTGGAAGTAGATCGGCAAGCGCTCGGATGGTGGTTGATTTTCCGGTACCGCGATCGCCCATGATCATTACACCCCCAACTTTGGGGTCAATGACGTTCAAAATTAGAGCCAGTTTCATTTCTTCCTGACCCACAATGGCGGTAAAAGGAAATACCACGCGCCTTTTAATAGCAGTTTTTTGAGTAGTAGGACTCACCAATAAATTACCTTTATATATTATTTCTTGCTTTTATTACCCTCTTTATTCTGCCATATAAGGGGACAGGGGAAGTTAGGAGTTAGGAGTTAGTTTTGTAGAGACGTAGCAATGCTACGTCTGTACGGGAGTTAGGAGTGAGGAGTTAGGAGTTAGTTGACAGTTGACAGTTGACAGTGGACAGTTAGAAATAAAATTATTCAACCTCTAACCTCTAACCTCTAACCTTTAACCTCTAACCTGTTTTGTTATCTCAGGGCAAGTTTATTTTGAAAAGTATATTTTATCACTTAACACTTTGTTAAACAGGACTATACCATAGTATAAGTTTGATGTTGTAGTACTTGCGGCTTAAGTATTATTTCTAGTTATAAGCTGCTGGTAAATCTATTGGGGTTCAAACGATAGAAAAAGTAGGGGTTTGATGCTATGACCATAGATTTACGCAAGTTTTTCCAGGCTACGAATCCTAGTAAAATTCTAGTTATCGAAAATGCTGAGGATGAAAAGTATTATATTGATTTCTCTTCGGTAAGAGGTGGCAAGATTATTGAGGAGTTACGAGATAATATTACGTTTTTTTCGCCGGATGAGCCTACTTGTGTGTTATTTACAGGACATATCGGCTGCGGTAAATCTACTGAATTGTTGAGACTGAAGACGGAACTGGAAGCGGAAGGCTTTTATGTGGTCTATTTTGAGTCTAGTGAAGATATGGAGATGGCTGACGTGGATATTGGCGATTTTTTGCTGAGTGTGGCACGTCGGGTTAGTCAGAGTCTGAATGATATGAGTTTGGATGAACCAAGTCTGTTGAAGGAATTGTTACAGGGTGCTTGGCGGGTTTTGAATGCCGATATTGTGGGGATAAAGGCTAAACTTCCGCTGATTGGTGATGTTGGTGTTAGTTCGGACTCTGATAAATTTTCTCTGGCTTTTGGGATTGGGGAAATTACCGCTAAGACTAAGGATGATGCGACTTTACGAGGAAGACTTAATCAGTATTTGGGACCTCAAAAAACTAAGTTGTTAGAGGCGATTAATTCTGAATTACTCGAACCTGCTGTAGAAAAGTTGAAGCAACAGGGTAAGAAAGGTTTGGTGGTGATAGTAGATAATCTTGATCGGGTGGATTCTCGCCCTAAGTCTTGGGGAAGGCCGCAACAAGAGTATCTATTTATCGACCAGAGCGAGTATTTAACGAAGTTACGATGTCATGTTGTTTACACAATGCCTCTAGCGTTAAAGTTCTCAAATGACTATGGAAACTTGACTCAGCGCTTTCCCGAAGACCCAAAAGTGTTACCAATGGTATCAGTGGAATTACCCGATGGAACTAGTTTTGAACCGGGGATGGTATTGTTACGACAAATGGTATTAGCGCGGGCTTTTCCTGACTTGAAACCAGAGCAGCGCTTGGCTAGAGTTACAGAGGTTTTTGAGGATGCAAAGACTATGGATAGATTATGTCAGGTAAGTGGTGGACACGTGCGGGATTTGTTGCGATTGTTGAATAATTGGATTCAGAGAGAAAGAAAACTTCCTTTGTCACGTCAAACTTTGGAAGCTCTGATTCGTTACCGTCGTAATGAAATGACTATGCAAATTTCCGATGATGAATGGGAATTGTTACGTCAGGTAAGGAAGCGTAAAAAGGTGAGAGGGGATTTAGAATATCAAGCTTTAATTCACAGTCGTTTGGTATTTGAATATCGTGATGGTGGTGGTGAATCTTGGTTTGATATCAATCCGATTTTGGCAGAAGCGAGTGAGTTGGAAGAAATGTAGAGACGTAGCATTGCTACGTCTGTTATTTGAGTTAGGAATGAAGAGTTATGAGTGAAGAGTTGGAAGAAAGTAAAAGACAACGAGAAGATTCTTTCTCCCCATCCTCCCTTCCTCTTTCCTCAAACGAGGAGGGTTTAGAGGAACTTGCTTGGAGTTTGGAAGCATCGAGGGGTGAGTTTAAGTTGATTTTGGCACGATGTAATTATTTGCGATTGCGATCGCGATTGGTGAAGCGTCTGCGAAAATTGACTGATGTTGATATCCGGATTCTGAATTTGAAGCGTACTGATAAGACTCTTTACGGAACTATTGCTGAGGAGGTTAAGGATAATCCACCGGATGCTTTGATGGTGTTTTACTTAGAGTCGGTGCATAATTTAAAACAAATGTTGAGTGCGGCTAATCAGGTGCGAGAGGAGTTTCGTAAGCAATTTAATTTCCCTGTTATCTTGTGGGTAACAGATGAAGTATTGCCGCAATTGGTGCGTTATGCAAGCGATTTCGAGAGTTGGGCTACTACTACAGAATTTGCGATCGCGACACATGAATTAACTGCAACTCTCAAGGAAGATACCGATGCTTTATTTGCTACAGCCTTAGCTGCGGATGCTTACTGTTTGGGTTGGCAAATGGGATATTTGCGTCGTCGAGAAGTGATTACTGCATTGCAAGATTTACAAGGTAGAAGATATGAATTAGCTCCTGCTCTCAAGGCTAGTGTAGAGTTTGTTTTGGGACAAGATGCTTATTTAACAAATAAAATGGAACAAGCTTTGGAACATTATCATCAAAGTTTGACTTTTTGGCAAAGTTCAATTGATATTAGTCGATTATCTATAAAAGAAGCGAAAGTTTATTCTTCCACTCTCCCCCTCTCCTTATCTCCCCCTCGCTCTTCTCTTGCTAATTATAAATTCCGTATGGGAGTAATTCTATTTTATATTGGGTTATGTTATTTCCAACAAGCTCAAAGATATCGTTTGAAATCTCTAGATTTTCTACAAGCAGCAAAACAATATTTTCAACAAAGTATCGATATTTTTACTGAAGCGAATCATCCGAATTTAGTAGCTAAATTTATTAATCCTTTGGGTGAAGTTTTACAGCGTTTAGAAGATTGGAATGAGTTAAAAAATATTGCTCAAAAGTCTTTAGATTTGCAGCAATTATATGGAAATTCCCTAAGAGTAGCGCAAGCTTACGGCTTTTTAGCAGAAGTTGCATCGAGTCAAAATCAATGGACTCAAGCCAAACAATATGCTTATCAAGCATTACATAATATTGCCAAAGCTCCCTCCGGACAATTGCAACACCGCGCTTTATATTTACTATTATTAGCAAATTCCGAAAGACATCTAGAACAACAACAGCGAGCGGTAAAACATTTACAAATGGCACGAGATATTGGTTCTCAAGATAACCCGCATCAATATATACGTATTTTACAAGTTTTGCGCGAAGTTTACTGGGAACAATTTCGTTATTTGGAAGCATTTCGCGTTAAATTAGAACAGCGTTCTATAGAACAACAATATGGTTTTAGAGCCTTTATTGGTGCGGGAATAATTCAACCCCAAAGACAAGCAAAATTAATTGTAGAAACCTTACATACAACTTCCATACAAGCAGCATCTGTATTAGAAACAGTTGCGCCAGAAATGACTGCATCTGGTAGAGGAAGAGATGTACAAAAACTATTAGAAAAAATTGCTCGTCCAGATTGTAAAATGGTAGTTGTTCATGGATATTCTGGTGTAGGTAAAAGTTCTTTAGTACAAGCAGGATTAGTACCCGCTTTAAAACATAGTTCTATTGGTTTACAAGAGATAGTACCAGTTCTAGTAAGAACTTACACTAATTGGATATATGAATTAGGTAAACTATTAATCCAAGCATTAAAATCGAAAGGAATTCAATTTGGAATAGATGGTGAATCGGGTAATAAATTTTATCATTTTCCATTTTCAAATCCCGAATCACCCGAAGTTATCTTAGAATTCTTACGACAAAGTGAATGGCATAATTTACGAATAGTCTTGATTTTTGACCAATTTGAAGAATTCTTTTTTGTTTATAATTCACCAGTTCAAAGACGGCAGTTTTTTGAATTTATGGGAGAATGTTTAAATATTTTAAGTGTTAAAGTTATTTTATCTTTACGAGAAGATTATCTACATTATTTACTCGAATGTAATCGTCTATCGAGTATGAAGATTATTAATAATGATATTCTAAGTAAACATATTCTTTATAAATTAGATAACTTTGCATCTTCTGATGCTAAATCTTTAATTGAACGCTTAACCCAGCATTCTAATTTTCATTTAGAACCAGGTTTAATAGAGCAACTAGTACAAGATTTATCAGTTAAATATGGAGAAGTACGTCCAATTGAATTACAAGTAGTCGGAGCGCAATTACAAACCGAGAATATTACTAAATTAATTCAGTATGATAATTGCGGACTAAAAGAAGAATTAGTCAAACGCTACATGAAAGAGGTAGTAGAAGATTGCGGCGAAATCAATCGTCAAGTAGCTGAATTATTATTATATTTACTTACAGATGAAAAAGGTACTCGTCCTTTGAAAACTCGTGCAGAATTAGAAAGAGATTTACGAGCTTTATCTTTAGAAGAATTAACTAAAGAAACCAATCAATTAGACTTAGTATTACGAATATTTGTAGAAGCGGGTATAGTAGTTTTAATTCCGGAAAATCCTGCTGATAGATATCAGTTAGTACATGATTATTTAGCCTCATTTATTCAAAAACAGCAAAAACCCAGAATAAATGAATTAATTGCAGAACTTAAAAAAGAAAGAAATAAGAGAATACTTAGTGAAGACAAACTCAACCGCATTTATCAAAACGTATTATTAGCTGCATTAATCACCTTGGGAGTATTTAGCATATTAACTGCGATCGCAATCGCAGGTGTTAGTTGACAGTTGACAGTTGACAGTTGACAGTTGACAGTGGACAGTGGACAGTGGACAGTTGACAGTTGACAGTTGACAGTGGACAGTTGACCTTTAACCTGTAAACTATTAACTGTAGTCTATGCTTTTATCCTTACTACTGATGGATAAGTTACTGGATGAAGCTGGTTCGTTAGAAATTGCCGCTCAAATCAAAAGCAAAGCTAAGAAACCTTTTGAGAATGCTTATCAAGCGTTATTAGCCACTGAGGGTGCGGTTTATGCTCAAGGCTTTTTAGTCATCAAACGCAAACCTTATCAACTTCTCGAACACGCTTGGATAGAGTTAGATTCGCGAATACTCGACCCAAATTTACCACATTTAGCTAAAGAATCTCCAGGAATGTGGTATTTTACAGCACAAACTTTCACCGCAAAAAAACTCAAAGCAATTCTTGAAGAGTCAAAAGAAGATTATCCCGAAGATGATCCCTTGCCAATTTATGGCGATGCACCTTATGAATATTATGGGGATGTAATGTTAGGAGGTAAAGAATATTTATCAGCTTATCAAGCCGCAGCAGCTAAATGTCAGGAGCTTAATCAATCGAATCTTGATAATAATTAAGATTGAAGGTTAAAGGTGAAAGGCAACAGGCAACCATCAACTGTCCACTGTCAACTGTCAACTGATTTAATTCGATTTCCCATCACTACCAAAGTATTCACAGTATCCGCAAATTTTCTCTTCACGGATATCAAAGAATACTGCAACTCGGTTTTTATAAACAACTTTTAATGTGTTCTCTGAAGTTTGATTCATGTTGTTTTTTGTAATCGATAAAAACAATATTGCATCCTTAACTAAAATATTTTGAACTTAAACAATAAAACTTGTAAACGTAATTACAAAATATTTAACTTAGAAGTAAATTCAGAACAAAAAACAATTAGCAAGAAAACCATAATAAAAATTAATTCTTAAAATTTCATAAATATAGTAACGGCAGTACAGCAGTATTGAATTTTGTTAAAATCAAGACTTATGGATAGAAGAAAATTGCTAAAAAGAGGTTTAATTGCAAGCACTGGGATAGCAGCGAGTTATTTATTTGGCTGTAATTCATTAATATCAGCATCGAAGGAAAAAGGTGAAAGTCATTGGGGCTACATTGGTAAAAAAGGACCGGAAAATTGGGGTAATTTATCATCAAATTTCTATACTTGTCGATTGGGTACAAATCAATCTCCTATTAATCTTGAATCTGCGGTTAATGCAGATTTAGCACCACTAAACTTTGATTATCAAGATACTCCTCTGCGAATTATTGATAATGGTCATACTATCCAGGTAAATTATAACTCAGGAAGTATATTAACCCTTGATGATGAATTTTATGAATTACTACAATTTCACTTCCATAATCCCAGCGAACATCAAGTTAAAGGAAAAGGATTTCCTATGGAGTTACATCTTGTTCATCAAAGTAAAAAAGGTTCTTTAGCTGTAATCGGTATTTTTCTTCAGGAAGGTGAATCGAACCGAGTTTTACAGCAGATTTGGCAAGGAATGCCGATGAAACAAAGTACTGAAAAAACGATATCTAATATTAAGATTAATGCTACAAATTTATTACCAAAAAACAAAGATTATTATCGTTATTATGGTTCATTAACCACACCACCTTGTGCAGAAACGGTAAACTGGATTGTTTTAAAAGAACCTGTACAAATCTCTACTCAACAAATACAAAAGTTTGCTAAAATATTTCCGATGAATGCAAGACCAATACAGCAGGTTAAAAATAGGTTTTTACTGAAATCTAGTTAATTCCAGGAATATTACCTAATACGGAGGAATCTGCTTGTCCATCTGTTGCTTTTTTAATTACAGCGATTGTTCCGGCTGATTCCATGACAATTGCTTCTACTTCTTGTAAAGAACCAATTCTGTTTTCTCGGACAACCGCTAATAATTGTGCTTGGGTGACTCGTTGTTGTTGCATTACTTTTCGCAAAAATTGACCACGAAAGTAAAGTAGTGACGGATTTGCTGTTACCAAGTTATCGAATGCTGATGAGCGAACTGTTAACCATGAAACTAGGTATTGTAAGCAAATCAGAGTTAAGAATGCCGTGACACTTTCAGCTAAGGATACACCTTTTGCTGTAATTAAGCGTCCGAGAGTAGAACCGATCGCGATCGTAATTACAAAGTCAAACGCATTCAACTGAGCTAATGTGCGTTTACCAGATATCCGCAGCAAAACTATTAAACTAAAATAGGCTAGGCTTCCGATAACAACGATGCGGATTAGTGGTTCAATCCCTCCGTAAAAGAAAACAACATCATCCATAATTGATAGTGATAATAATTAATACTTTATTTAACGTTTTTGAATTGTGGAATCAAGTTTTAAAGATGAGAGCAAAAACTAGGATGTACCTTGAGGCCATTTAAAACTATTGCGTTCAACTAATCCTAACAGTAGTTTACGACGGTGAGTCAGGTCATTTAGCGATCGCATAAACTCTTCATCACTAACCACTGGAATCCCAGCTTGGCGCAAGGATGTCAGATCAGGAGAGGGGGGTACATGATCCGCAGGATAAATAGATGCGGATGCCAGGGTCTTCAAATAGGTGTGAACTGTTGATCGCGCTGATATCAATAGGGCAGGAGCCGGACGATATGGCTCTTGCAGCCCATATTTTAAAATCGTTAACGTATCGTCTAGAATCGCCACCGCAGGCGCACTGTCGTGTTTAGGAGATGCACCATGATAGCGGTGCAATATGGGGTAAGCAAGCTGTTGCTCGGTTAGTGTACCCAGTTGTGATGACATCGACATCAGTTGCAAATCTAGTCCAGGAAACCCTTTCCCATCCCAGATATTTAAAACGAACTCTTCGGCAGAATTCCCCAGCCCAGTAATTTGACTCGCGAGTGATTGTTTGGTTGTTACGCCTCCAATCACAGATAGTAAAAAGCTAACTACCATCGAGATGAGCAACGTCCCGCTCAGCGTTGTAAAAGAAGCCGCAATCTCCCAGCCTCCACGACTGGGATAAGCATCGCCATTACCCATCGTTGAAATACTAAAGGCAACAAAATAGATGCGATCGATGAGAGTGGTTGGCTGTGGTTCTGGTGTACGGGCATAGATGAGCGCATTTGGATCAGCACTAAACATGATTACCCACCCCGCCCAAAGCAAACCGACCCAGACAAACACCGTTACCGTTTGGATTAATGGCCCTGCTAAACTGAGCCAATAATTGCGCTTGGTGCGAATCAACTTTCTCATCACCCACCAAACCCCGTTGGTGACTTGGTCGGTCACTGGCCCCGCACCTCCATCTACCCATAGGACTGTCCAGAGCGCATCGAGCAGCGATAAAAGCACTAATATTAATCCGATAATAAACAGTAAAACGTTCATTACGACCCTAAATGACCCAATATTACGACTTTATCCCTAAATATTTTTACCTGAAGCGCAATTTACCGAATCTAGCAAAAGACATAAACCTCAAAGAATAGAGCCTTTGGGATATAGTATTTTCATGATTTATGTTTCTAGATTTATATAGACAATAAAAATATCCTCAACTGCTCAAAATTCCTACGCAGAGTCTAAGAACGATAAATTAGAGTTTATTACCCCAACCTTTGTTTAATTTTCTCCCCTAAGTTATCCAATGAAACTTCGATTTGTTCTCCCGACTTTAAATCCTTTAAATTAGATTTTTGTGCTACTGCTTCATCAGTACCAATAATTACACAAAATTGAATTCCTTGTTTATCAGCCGATTGAAACTGCTTACCTAAACCACGTTTATCAAAACTAGTAATTACATTAATTCCAGCTTGACGTAATTGTTGAGATACTTTTAAATACAATGGCATCAAATCTTCTTGTAAATTCACCACCATTACTTGGGCTGGTGTTGCTGGTAAAGCTTTTAATATATCAGCTTTTAATAACCGACTCATTAACCGAGTTAAACCGATAGAAATACCCACACCCGGCATTTTTTCGCCTAAAAATGTCCCTACTAATTCGTCATATCTACCACCAGAACAAATACTTCCTAACGCTTCATGTCCTAATAAAGTTGTTTCATAAACAGTACCAGTATAATAATCTAAACCGCGAGCAATTGATAAATCAATGCAGTAACGATTATCCGGAACTCCTAAATTACGAACTCCTGAAATTACGGTTTCTAATTCATTTACTCCTAATTTAAATTGTTCGGTTTCTGAAATATTTTCAGCCAGATGTTTTAGTTTATCTAATACTTCATCAACGGAACCTTTAATATTAACAAATTCAATAATTCTCTCAGTTTGTTCGGGTAAAACACCTTGTTTTTCTAACTCATTTTTAACTTTAACTTCACCAATTTTTTCTAAATTATCAATTATCCCTACACAGGTTTTAATCTTATCTTCGGTGACACCAACTGATTGAAAAAAACCAGTCAAAACCTTGCGATTATTTATCCGAATCAGGAAATCGCCAATATTAACAGCTTCAAATATTTCCGAGATAATTGCAGGCATTTGAGCATCATAAAGCAAACTCAATTCTCGACGAGCAATCACATCAATATCGCATTGACGAAACTGACGAAAACGTCCATCTTTTGCTCTTTCTCCACGAAATACTACGTCCATTTGATAACGTGCAAAGGGAAAAGTTAAATTATTTAAATTCCGAGCAATATAAGCTGCTAAAGGAACAGTTTGGTCAAATTTTAAAGCCCTAGCTTCCGAATTATTATCATCTGATTTATCTTTATTAGATTGTTCTTTCTCAGCTTGTTTATTCGGCGGTAAAATTGGGTTAATACCATAGATAATATTATCACCTTGATTTCCTTTAGCTTGGAGAACTTCTAAACGTTCTACAGCAGGAGTTTCAATTGGCGTAAATCCGTAACTTTCATAAACTTTACGGATAGTATCCATTAAATAAGATTCTAAGCGCTTTTCTCCGGGTAGAAATTCAGTAAAGCCGCTGGGATTTGAATAATTTATTTTTTCAGATTTAGACATAGTTTACAGTTGACAGTTTACAGTTGACAGTTACCAATTACCAATTACCAATTACCAATTACCAATTACCTATTCCCTAATTACTGATTAAACCACCAAGGGTCATAATTATCCTTAGTCTTAATTAAAAATGCTTTTTTCCGCAGAAATCTTGTTAATGCTGAAGCACCCATACGGGAACCTCCTAAACCGGAAAATTTAAAAGCATTTTTTTCAGCTTCATGTATCATAGATGTTAAACCTGCATCATTAATACTAATACCACCGGCATCGATTTTACGCGCTATTTCTAATGCTTCATCTCGCGATTCGGAAAATACCGCTGCACTCAATCCATAAAAGGTATCGTTAGCTAATTCTATCGCTTCTTCTACAGTAGAAAAAGACATAATTGGCATTATCGGACCAAATGTTTCTTCATTCATTAACTTCATATCATGATTAACTTCGGTAATAACTGTCGGGTGACACCACCAACCACCACCAATTTCTTCAACTTCACCACCACAGTGAATTACCGCACCTTTTGCGACTGCATCTTGTAAATGTTCATTAATAATTGCAGCTTGTGTTTCACAAATAATCGGACCAATTTCTCCACTTTCTAATGTCGGATAAGCAAGATTTAATTGATGTGCTTTTGCTATCAGTTTATGATAAAATTCTTCAAAAATACTTTTTGCAACATAAATCCTTTCGATTGATAAACATGATTGTCCACTATTGACTACTGAACCCCATAATATAGCAGAAGTCGCTAACTCTATATCTGCTGATTCTAAAACAATTGCTGGGTCTTTTCCTCCTAATTCTAAAAATGCTGGAATAAAACGTTGTGCTGCTGCGATCGCAACTTGTTGTCCTGTTTCTACACTGCCTGTAAAACACACTAAATCTACATTCTGCACCAGAGTTGCTCCTGTTTTACCATCTCCCTCAATAAAAGTTAATATTTCTCGTAATTTTGGTACAGCATTAACTGCATTCATCAAGGGTGCCATAAATCTAGGGGTAATTTCACTGGGTTTAACAATTACCGCACAACCTGCGAGTAATGCCGGAATGGTATCAATAGTTGATAATAGTAAAGGAAAATTCCAAGGACTAATAATTCCAACTAAACCATAAGGAACTGCCGTTTGTTGTACATTAACAAATGAAATTGAGGTTCCTTTTTCCTTATCTTGTAATAACCTTGAACTCAACCGACACCATCTATCAATACTCGTAAGAAATGAATCAATTTCTAACTTAGAAACCGATAATCTACCAGTATCAATTACTAAAGCTTCCATCAATTTATCTCGCATTGAATTGATAGCATCTTTCCACTCTAATAAAGCATCAATTCGTCCATCTAAACCCAAATCAAACCAACTTTGTTGCGCTCTCCGCAGACGATTACATTGTTGTAATAAAAGTTTTTCTGGTGGAGGTATAATTACGTAGTCATATTTTCCCGTGCGGGGGTTGCGGATTTCGATTGGTTTGGACATAAACGATTTTAGATTTTAGATTTTAGATTTTGGATTAAAAGAGTGAGAAGTTAAACGATTTTAGATTTTAGATTTTGCGGAAAGTTTGGGGTGTAGATTCTCGAACCCCAAAACTTTCCAAGACGGATTTTGGATTAAACAACCACCAAAGTTAAACAATTTATAACTAATTATTCTCTCCCCATCTCCCAATTCCCAATTCCCAATTCCCAATTCCCTCTTCCCTCTTCCCAATTCCCTCTTCCCAATTCCCTCTTCCCTCTTAAGATAGATTTTTTATTACTACTTAAGATAAATTGAACTATTCACTTTGATATAGTAAGTTTATTTATAATTGCTATTTACCTGAGTTGAAAAAGCTGCAAAGCATGACTTTACCCCAAAGGACTTGCAATGTAATCACTCAATTGCTTGGCTGATTTAATGGCTAATCCATCTGCAAATCACAAAGACTTTTTTATTATAGGTATTGGCGCTTCTGCGGGAGGGATGCAAGCGTTAAAAGCTTTTTTTGGTAATTTACCCGATCATCCTCCTGCTGCTTTTGTGGTGGTACAACATTTGTCCACTGAACATGAAAGCACAATCATGGAAATTATTCAACGACAAACTCCATTGTCCGTTTATCAAATCGAAGATGGAATGGCTGTTGAACCAAATAAAATCTATGTGCTGCCACGTGGTAAAGTGATAATTGTCAGTAATAATCAGTTGCGCTTGCTGCCAAAAGTCGATGCTTTTGATTATCCCGTTAATAAATTCTTCAAATCTATTGCTCAAGAATGGGGGGAAAAGACGGTAGGAATTGTATTATCGGGAATTGGGAATGATGGTACTGAAGGGTTAAAAGCAATTAGTCGAGCCGGTGGTATTGCTTTGGTACAGTCACCAGAAACTGCTCAATTTACCTCGATGGTTACTAGAGCAATTTCTTCTAGTTTAGTCGATGAAATCCTTTCTCCTCAAGAACTAGCTCGTACTGTTTTTGATTTAATTCGTTTTTTTGAAAATAATCCTTCTGCTTCAACACAAGATATTAGTTTAATAGATACAGAACAATTACAGCAAATTTTAGATATTCTTGCCCAAAGACAGGAAATAGATTTTTCTCATTATAAAGTTAGTACTCTTGCTCGGCGGATTCATCATCGCTGTACTATCACTCAATGCCATAATCTAGAAAATTATCTTGTTTTGTTAGAACAATCCGAACAAGAACAAAAATTATTACGTCAGGATTTACTCATCGGTGCGACTTGTTTTTTTCGCGATCGCCAATCATGGAAATATATAGAAAGACAAGTATTACCCAGAATTATCGCCGATTTACAGCCGCAACAACAATTAAGAATTTGGATATCAGCTTGTGCCACCGGGGAAGAAGCCTATACAATGGCGATGCTTGTAGATGAAGCCATAGAAAAAAGTAATAAATCGATTCAAGTTAAAATTTTTGCTACCGATTTAGATACTAATGCTTTGGAAACCGCAGCGAGAGGCGTTTATCCAGAAAATATTACTCAGGATATCACTCCAGAACGTTTAGAAAAATATTTTACCAATCATGGAGACCATTTTCATGTAAAACGTTTTTTACGGGAGATGTTGATTATTGCACCCCATGATTTAACTAAAAATGCAGGCTTTTCTAAAATGCATTTGGTTTGTTGTCGCAATGTGTTAATTTATATGCAACCTCATTTGCAACAACAAGTTCTGCGGTTGTTGCATTTTGCCTTAACAGCTAACGGCATCCTATTTTTAGGGGGTTCAGAAACTTTGGGGGAATTAGCAGAAGAATTTACTTCCTTAGAACCAAAGTTAAAAATTTTTAGCAAGCGTCGGGATATTCCCTTAAGGCTCGCACCAATCACTCAGCAGACGCTAATCACACCTATAAATTCTACCGTGCGGACGAAAACCAGACAAAATCAATTAGATCGTCTTTTAGGAGAGGTATTAAATTATTGTCTGGAAGAACGAAAATTAACTTGCTTGTTAATCAATCGAGATAATCAACTTTTACGAATATTTTACAATAGCGCCGATTTATTATCCTATCAGATTGGGGAAGCAGTATTAGATATTATTGAAATTATTCATCCCGATTTAAAATTACCTTTATCTACAGCTTTACACCGTGCAAAACGCGATATCGAAAATGTGATTTATACGGGAATTAAATTAAATCGTGGTGGTGAAGAAGAACAAGAAGAAAGTGTTAGTTTGAAGGTAGGATTTGATCAAAGTAAATCGGGAGTTGAAGATTTACTGATTGTGGTATTAGAAGTAGAAACCCAATCATCTATATCAAATACAACAGCTTTGCATTTTGAAGTAGATGAAGAAGCAGCACGACAAATTACTGAACTAGAATACGAATTAAACCAAACCCGTGAAAATCTCCAAGTAACCATTGAAGAACTCGAAACTACTAACGAAGAACAACAAGCTACTAATGAAGAACTTCTCGCTTCTAATGAAGAACTGCAAAGTACCAACGAAGAATTACAGTCAGTTAACGAAGAATTATACACTGTTAACGGCGAGTATCAAGGAAAAATTGCCGAATTAACTCAACTCAATAACGACATTGACAATTTACTCCGCTCATCAGATATTGGTGTAGTATTTCTCGATCCTCAACTGAATATCCGTAAATTTACACCCGCAGCTACCCGCGCTATTAATATTAGAATATCCGATTTAGATCGTCCCCTTGCCCATTTTACTCACAATTTAAATTATCCTAATTTAATCGAAACTCTACAAGGAGTAGTTAATACAGCAAAAATAATTGAGCAAGAAGTTTCTATTACTTCTACTGGTGAAAAATTATTAATGCGGGTTAATCCTTATATCAAAGAAGATGGTACTCGAAATGGAATTGTAGTAACGTTTGTCAATATCGATGAAATCAAAAATATACAAGAACAATTACATCAAACTAACAATTTATTAGAGAATTTGTACGCTACTAGTCCAATTGGTTTAGGTTTACACGATCAACAACTCAAATTCCTGCGAGTCAACCAAACTTTAGCTGATATCAACGGTTTATCAATTGAGGAGCATATTGGTAAAAACGTTAGAGATATATTACCCGATTTAGCCGATCAGATAGAATCTACTTTAAATCAAGTTATCGAAACTGGTCAATCAATCTGCGATATTGAAGTTCAAGGTACCACACCAGCGGCTCCTAATGTCCAACGATATTGGTGCGCTAATTATTATCCCGTTGATTTGCTCAATGGTAATCGCGGAGTTGGCAGTGTGGTAATCGAAATCACTGAAAGCAAGCGCATCCAAGAACAACTTTTGCGTAAAAATCAAGCATTAGAAGAAGCTGTGGCAGTAGCACAAGCAGCAGACTCGGCAAATCAAGCCAAAAGCGAATTTTTAGCTAATATGAGTCACGAAATTCGTACTCCCATGAATGCAATATTGGGTGTCAGTCAAATATTACAGCGCAGTCAATTAAATTCTGAACAATTTAAATTATTAGCAAGAATTAGAGTTAATGGAGAAAAATTATTAGCAATTATCAACGATGTTCTCGATTTATCTAAAATTGAAGCTAGGGAATTACACTTAAGTGCAAGTAAATTTAATTTAGAACGGTTACGGGAAATTTTTATCAATTTGTTTCAGATGCAAGCCGAACAAAAAGGTTTAGCATTTACATTTGAAATTGCACCCGATGTACCACGAAATTTAATTGGTGATGATTTTCGACTGCAACAAATTCTGACTAATTTGATTAGTAATGCCATTAAGTTTACCGAAACTGGACAAGTTGCAATCAGAATATATAGTGTAGACAAAGAACTACAAAATACACCCCAATCTACTATCAAATTACATTTTGAGGTTGAAGATACAGGTATTGGTATAGCTTCAGAAATGCAAGAAAAGCTGTTTCAACCTTTTACCCAAGCAGATACTTCTACAACTCGTAAATTTGGTGGTACAGGTTTAGGATTAACTATTTCTCGACGGATTGTTGAATTAATGGGAGGAGAAATCGGCTTTCGTAGTAATGTCGATAGCGGTTCGATATTTTGGTTTACAGTTAGCTTTCCCTTAGCCGATTCTAATAATCAGCAAACTAATTTAGAAACAATGCCTACAATAACAGATTTTCCTTCCTCAACAAAAACCCTCAGAATATTGGTTGTAGAAGATTATCCTGACAACCGCGATATTATTCTATTTATGTTAGAAAGCTTGGGCTATCAAGTTGATGCTGTTGAAGACGGTCAACAAGCATTAGATATATTAAGCCATGATGAATATGACATAATTTTTATGGATTGTCAAATGCCCGTAATAGACGGTTACGAAGCGACAAGACAATTACGTCAGCGCGAAGGTGAACAGCGTCATACGATAATTATCGGCTTAACTGCTCATGCCATGTCTGGAGACCGAGAAAAATGCTTGGCTGCGGGGATGGATGAGTATTTAACTAAACCTGTGCTGATCGAAGATTTAGAACGGATTATCAGTCAGTTGACAGTTGATAGTTGACAGTTGACAGTTGACAGTTGATAGTTGACAGTTGACAGTTGCAAATGTAGGAATTCTAATTGAAAATTGAATCATAGGGCAGTACAGCTAACTACTCTCTATTCCCTCTTCCCTCTTCCCTCTTCCCTAATAAGATGAGGATTATAATTGTAAAGCCAATCTTCAAATTCAGATTGACTTAGCTGTGTTTGTTGTATGGCTTTACTTAAAAACTTATCGCTGTCAGCTTCATAGGAGCGACTACCTTGAATGGCGCTACGAGCTTGAATAATTTGAGTTCTTTCAACTCGACTTTGGTCATATTTAGCTAAAGCACTTTCTAGATTATCGCAATCGGAAAGATAATTCGCAAGTTCCCACGCATCTTCAAAAGCGGTATTGGCTCCTTGCCCCAAAGATGGAATCATCGGATGAGCTGCATCACCTAACAGTGTTACCCTACCTTGACTCCAACATTGTAATGGAGGGCGATCGCAAATTGGTCTTTCTACAACTTTATCGACTGGTGTTGCTTGTATGATAGCTTCAACAGGTTCTGCCCATCCAGAATATTCTTGCAAAACACGAGATTTTACTTGTTGACTGGGAGCAAAATCATCTTCCGATAACATTCCCGCGCTCCAGAATATATAACCACCACCAACATCAATAATTGTAAAAATTTTACCTGTATTAGAAGTGATGATAAATACTTGATTTAATGGTAATAGTTCGTGACTGTATTCGATCACAGCACGCCAAGATAAACGCCCAGCATAGCGAGGTAAACCGTCTTTGACAAGAGTTTGTCTGACAGCAGAATTTATCCCGTCGCAGCCAATCAATAAGTCAGTATGTAATGTTTTTCCATGAGAAAATTCTACTTCAACGCTATTTTTATCCTGCTTAAAATTGACAAAGCGATGATTAAGATAAATAATATCCTTTGGTAGCTTGGAAGCAAGTATTTCCTGTAATCGTGACCAACGGATATTAAGCATTGGTTGTCCATATTTTTCTAACAACTTTTGTGGCTGTGGAAAAATCGTCTCTCCCGAACTTTTTTTGATATTAACTTGATGAGTTGGGCTACCTGCATCGATGAGAGATTTAATTATTCCCGGAGAAATTGCTTCTAGAGTATTTAACCCATTAGGAAAAAGCGTCAAACCTGCACCTACGGGTAATAATTGTTGAGCTTTTTCATAAACTTGCACATCAATACCTTGTTTACGTAAAGCTAACGCAACAGCTAAACCACCAATTCCAGCACCAATAACGGTTGCATTTTTAATTAATTTTTGCTCCAACATAAGTATAATCCTTGTAAGGACAAATAAATTGACTTTATTATATGGTTTTTCTGGAGATATTCTCATGAATAGAATATTGTATTATCACCAACAATCAAACTTTTCTCGGAAAATTCGTATTTTGTTAGCAGAGAAAAATTTAGATTGCGAACTCAAAGAAATTAATCTACTTAATAAACCTCCTGAGTTCTTAGAAATTTCTCCCATTGGTCGAGTACCTGTGTTTGTAGAACAAGATGGTACAGTAATTTGGGATTCTACATTAATTGCAGAGTATCTAGATGAAACCTACCCACAACCTAGTTTTTATCCTAGCAATGTTCGGACAAGGCTTGATTGTCGAAAATGGGAAGAATTAGCAGATAATTTAGGTGATAATATCATTAACTTATGGGTATTAAATTTAAAAAATAATTTCACTTCCAATCGTTATCGAACTAAATTAGAAACCTCAATTAATCGTCTTGCAACAGTTTTTGAGCGACAATTAGCCGAATCTAAATACTTATTAGGTAACGATACATGGACAGCAGCAGATGTAGCAGCATTATGTTCCTTCGGCTACTATAGCTTTCGCTTAAATGAAGATTGGCTTTTAGAGTTTCCGAATGTGGAAAATTGGTTTAATCAATTACATCAGCGTGAATCGGTAAAGTCAACAGTTCCGATTCCGTTAAATTAAGTTTTATTTTTGGCAAAATTCATACTTGGATAAATGGATATTTAATTCTGATACAAGCTGGTATTAATTAAAAATAATATAAATAATATGACTAAAATTCTACTCATCGGAGTTACTGGTGGTACTGGTGGAAATGTTGTCAAAGGTTTTCTCGAACAGGGAATAACCAATTTACGGGTTATTACTCGCAAAATCGATTTAAATCGTCCAACTTTAAAACAAATTAATGATGCAGGAATTGAGTTAGTTGAAGCAAATCTTGATGATCAAAATTCGTTAGAAACGGCTTTTACAGATGTTGAAGCGGTTTATTGTCACGCTACCGCACCCGATACCGCTAAACCGCAACCCGAAGAAATTGAAAGAGCCAAACGTGTTGTAAATGTTGCGAAAAAAGCTGGAATTAAACACTTTGTTTACAACTCTGCTGGTGGTGTTGAGCGAGATACCAAAGTTAGTCACATACAGCAAAAAGCTCAGATAGAACAAATTATCAAAGAAGCTGATTTACCCGCAACCATGTTACGTGCTTGCTTGTTTATGGAAGAATTTTGGAAGAAATATACTCGCCCTGGTATTCTTAAAGGAACTTTCCGATTTTCCATTCAACCTGACAAGCCTCTACACTTGATTACAACCAAAGACATGGGAAGGATTGCAGCTTATGTAATCAACCATCCCGACAAATACATCGGTAAAGAAATCGAACTCGCGGGTGATGTCTTAACCCCCCAACAAATAGCGATTGCCTTTTCTCAAGTTCAGAAAACAAAGGTTGTTCACAAACAAGTTGCCCCTTGGATATTTTTATTATTTTTACAAAAAGAACTTTATAACATCATTCAGTTTTATCGAAATCAAGGTTATCAAGCCGATGTCAACTATCTAAGAGCAGAATTCCCCGGTTTACTGACAACTTTTGATCAGTTTTTGCAAGAAACTGATTGGGGCAATGCGAAATTAAATTATGAAAGTTTATGACGAGGATGAAACGAGACACAACTTTTTAGCCTTTTGTATGATTAATCGGAATTTCAATAAAAAATGTCGTTCCTTTCATAACAATAGAATCAAAATATAATTTACCACCGTGTTTATCTGTAATTATTTCATAGCTAATAGACAAACCCAAACCAGTCCCTTTACCTACTTGTTTCGTCGTGAAAAATGGGTCAAATATTTTAGAATGTATTTCTGATGGAATTCCGCAAGCGTTATCAGCAATCATAATTTTTATAGAATTATGAGCAATTTTTTGAGTAGAAATAGTAATTTGATTAGAAATATTTTTGTGATGATCTGGTTTTTCTTCAAAAGCATCGATAGCATTAGCAATAATATTCATCAATACTTGATTTAACTGACTGGGATAACATTCCACAAAAGGAATATCACCATAGTCTTTAACTATTTGAATTTCATTATGTTGGGATGTTGTTTTTAACTTATTTCCTAAAATCATCAAAGTACTATCAATCCCTTGATGAATATCAACTTGCTTAAATTCAGCTTCATCCAAACGAGAAAAATTACGCAGCGATAAAACTATTTTATAAATACGTTCAGTTCCTACCTCCATAGAATCAAGTAATTTCATAAAATCTTCTTTAATAAAATCAAAATCAATTTCTGCAATTTTATTTTGAATCTCTTCAGAAGGTTGGGGATAATTGTGTTGATAAAGTTCTAATAATTCGACAAAATCATCAGCATATTCTCTAGCAGGAACAAGATTACTGTAAACAAAACTCACAGGATTATTGATTTCATGAGCGACTCCAGCTACCATTTGTCCTAAACCTGACATCTTTTCGCTATGAATCATTTTAGCTTGAGTACGCTGAAGTTCTAATAATGTTGCTTCTAACTGTTGAGTTTGTAAATTTAACTTTTGTTCTATTTCTTTGCGTTCAATAATTTCTGTTTCTAAAGCAATATTTAAAGCTTCAAGTTTTGGAATATTAGGAATAGCTAATAATTTTGGACTTAACCAAAAAAGTAATATTGCCGTAGATAAAGATATTAACGCAGTAGAAGCTTTTAACCAACCAGAAACCCAATAATTAGGATGCCATAAAGTCCAAACTTCTGCCAAATGGGTAAAACCACATAAGATAATAAAAGCACTGAAACATAGAAATATCCAATCAAAAGGAATATCTTCTCGTCTGTGAACTATGCAAACAAGCATGATGGGAATTACAAAATAAGCCAGTGCAATTAAAGAATCTGAAATTAGATGTAGCGAAACCAATCCAGTTTTCCATAGATAACAATGTCCGTGAGGAATAAAAATAGTAGATAGCATATTATAAAAAAAGACACTTTTCTCAGTTTAACCTGAAAAATATTGATCAGTCAGAAGATTTTATACGTGTTCTTTGATTACTTAGATAATCGTCTTTTTAAGAGTTTCCTAGTCTTGACAAATTGTTTAAAAATCAAACCGTATTCCTATATTGAATTAACAAATTATCCCACAGCAAACTCTGTAAATTGTCGCTTAAAAGGAGAATGAAAAGCCAACACAATATCTTGTTTAGGGACTCCTCGCTGTACTAACTCATTTGCAACACCATCTTCAGTTCCATCATGCTGTATCCAAATTTTATGATCTTTAATATCGAGATGAATTACACATCCATATATTCTGCGTTGATTAGACCAACCTACATGAATTAGTTGATAATGATTTCTTTCTGTATCAAAAACAATTTGTGGTTCTACATCTTCATTACTTGATTTTATCGCACCATGTTCTCGTAGAATATCTTGAATTATTTGCCGATATTTATCTAACTTTTCCATGTTACAATTACCTGTTTTATCGGATCATATATAATTAATTTTACTTGATAGCGCTCTATCAAAAGTCTTGGCAATTCTAAACTAAAAAACGAGCGATAAGTATCAAATGGAATTGCTAAATAGAGTATTCTTTCTGGCTGCTCTTCTTCTAAAGCCATCTGATACTTCAAAAATTGCCCTAAAGCCGTACTAAATTCTGTTGTTGCAGAAGTTCCAACAAAACTGTTGATTTCGACAGCTATCTTTGATTCGTTTTTTTGTGCAGCTATAATTCTATCCGCACCTAAATCAATGTATAATTCTAACCCACCGAAACGTAAAAAAAGTGGGTCATGTGTAATCCTCCATCCCTCTTTTTCTAAAGCAGATTTTACAACTTCATGAAAAATATCCTTTGCAGGCATAATTACACTATTAATTAGCAGACAATATTATTATAAATAAATTTAAATCACAAACTACACAACCTTAAATTGCCTTGATTTTCCATACTTCCATCATTAACCCATCCTTCCACAAAATAATCGATAATATGCTATTGATTGCCCACTGTCAACAGTTCCTGTTTGCGTTAATATTTAAAAGAATATTTCAGAAGATACTTGATAAAAGCTCCTTTTTAGTGCATTATGTGCCAATTAGATATTTATCTAATTTCCGAACAAACCTGAATCACACTTTATGACATCCTTTAGATAATCAAGCCGGAAACATCTAACCAACTTGAATCTCACAATGATGCTCGAATAAATCAGATAGATATACAATTGTCAGTGGTGCATACGTTTAATTTACACAGTTAAGAGTAGAGAAACGGGATTAAGCAAAAATTAAATGCAAATTATTTGTTTATTTTGATTTTTATAGAACACGTTTTTCTTTGTTATTTTCTTGAAAGCGCCACGATGAAATACCATGTACTAGAGAAAATTTTTAATAAACACAATGCTGCACCACGCAAATTTGAAAGCTTGGAGCTAGATAGTAATTTTTTGATTTTACATTTATCTAAGCAGGTGCAAAGTTTTGCTTATCATCCTCAAGAGGTAATTTTACAACAAGATGTCCGTCTTGGATTTCCGGAATTTGTTGGGCTTGAAGATGTGATGACATCTATCCTTAAAGGAGAGCAGGAATTATTTGAATTAGAAGGTATTCAGCGAGTTAGTCAAGAAAAAGGTGATTTTTATATAGATATATATATTGTCGGCGAACCGATTGAGAATAGATTAATTATTTTAATTGAAGATGTAAGTAATCGGATGCATCTGGAGCAAAAGTTAAATCAAAGAGTCAATGAAACTAACTTGCTCTCCAGTACTTTAGTTGCTTATAAAAATTACATGGATAAGGTTATCGCGTCAATGGCAGATGCATTGATTGTAACTAGTAAATCCGGAAAAATAAATAGGGTAAATCAAGCAACTGTAGAGTTATTAGGCTATAGAGAAGAAGAATTAATCGGTAAACAGATTTCTTTACTAATAGATGATAATCAATTATTACAAAAAGCGATTCAACAGCGTTCTTTATACAAAAAATATTTTCAAAATGTAGAAGTAGTTTGTCGGACTAAATCAAAAGAAAGAAAATTAATTGCTTTTTCTTGTTCAGTAATTAGCAAGCAAATTAATGGTGTAGAAGATATCGTTTATATTGGTCGAGATATTACTGCTAAAAAGCGCCGTCAGCAGCGTAAAAGCGCTCAGTATGAAATCACAAAAATTTTATCAGAATCAATTGGTGTAAAAGAAGCAATACCGCAAATTTTGCAGACAATTTGTGAAAGTTTGGGATGGGATTTGGGGGAATTATGGACTCCCAGCCAATATTTAAGCGCCAACCATAAATCTTCGAGCAATTCTGTTTTAAGATGCGTAGAAATGTGGTCATCTCGAAGAGTTGATGTGCGCGAATTTGAAGCAGTTACTTGGCTCACAACTTTGAGAAGTGGAGTTGGTTTAGCGGGTAAAGTTTGGGAAACTCTTTCTCCTTTATGGTGTGATGATATAACAAATGATGATATTTGTCCGCGATTGAATCAGGTAGAAAAAACACAATTACACGCAGCTTTTGGTTTCCCGATTTTGCGTGAAAATACAATTTTGGGAGTAATGATTTTTTTTAGTCGAGAGGTATGCTTTAAAGATGAAGATTTGCTGCAAATGATGGTTTCTATTGGTAGTCAAATCGCGCAGTTTCTACAACGGAAAGAAGCAGAATCAGCACTTTTAGAAAGTGAAGAAAGATATCGCGATTTATTTGAAAATGCTAATGACTTAATTCAATCGGTTAATCCTTATGGACGTTTTTTATATGTTAATCGTGCTTGGACAGAAACTTTAGGATATAGTAAAGCTGATGTGACCAAAATTAACGTATTTGATATTATCCATCCCGATTTTAAACAGCGCTGTCGAGATGTTTTTTATCGGATTATATCAATGGGTAATTTTGAACAGCTTCAAGCTGCATTTTTGACAAAAAATGGTCAAACCATCTTTTTAGAAGGAAATGTTAACTGTAAAATTGTTGAAGGCAAACCAACCGCTATCCGTGCTATATTTCGCGACGTTACTGCTAGAATTTCAGTAGAAAAAGCATTACAACATCAACAACAACAAACTGAACGCTTATTACTTAATATTTTACCAGTTAGCATCGCCAATCGTTTGAAACAAGGAGCAAGTATAATCGCCGATCATTTTGATGACGTGACAGTTTTATTTGCAGATATTGTCGGTTTTACTGAAATTGCGGCTTCGGTGAGTGCTACAACTTTAGTAAGTTTATTAAATCAAATTTTCTCTGTATTTGACCGTCTTTCGCTAAAATATGGCTTAGAGAAAATTAAAACCATTGGTGATGCCTATATGGTTGTTGGCGGTTTACCTACAAGAATGGATAACCATCCCCAAGCTGTTGCTTCAATGGCATTAGAAATGCAAGATGCTATGATTGTTTTTAACCAAAGAAATAATTTAAATTTTAGTATTCGTATTGGAATTCATACTGGTTCCGTCGTCGCCGGAGTAATTGGACTGCAAAAATTTACTTATGATTTATGGGGAAATACGGTAAACATTGCTAACAGAATGGAATCTCATGGCTTAGCTGGAAAAATTCAGGTGACAGAAGATACTTATAATCAGTTGTGTAAAGATTTTATTTTAGAAAAACGCGGTGAAATTTCTGTGAAAGGAAAAGGTAAAATGACTACTTATTTCTTGATTGGGAGAAAAGGCAATAGGGTTGGGGGGAATAGGGAGTAGAGAATCACCTAAAATCAAATATGATAAAAAACCAAATATCTCTATTCCCTATCTAAACAAATAATTTAAAAATGCAACCCGGATTTTGAGCAATTATGACTACACAAACAGCATCAATACCAGAAATTTATCAAGGTCAATTTGGCGAATTTACAATTACCAAAGATGACCGAATCGGAGTAATTATCTATCGTACAGGTTTAATGATAGCTGCACTTTGCTTTGCTATTGGTACGGCTTTAGTATTGCTTAATGATAATCCCAATTTACAACTACTCACGCCATTATATATTGGTTTCAGTCTTGCTCTCGGCGTTAGCTTATTAACCATTCATATTTATATGGTAGAGTTGCACAGACTCTTACAAGTATTTTTGGCAATTGGTAGTATTTCTGCAATTATTTTTGCTTTCTCAAACAGCCAAACTTTAGCAGAAACAGTTTATAATTATCCCCTAACTATATTAGGAATTGGTTTTAGTTTCGCAGCTTTAACGGGTATTTATTTCAAAGAAGCTTTTTGTTTCAACCGTTTAGAAACCAAACTACTTACTCCCATAGTTCCGTTACTACTTTTAGGACATATGATCAACATTCTTCCTCTAGAAGTAGAAAAAGTTTTATTAGCAGTTTGGGCTGTATTTTTTCTAATATTTGCAATTCGCAAAGTTGTACAAGCAATTCCCCCAGATATTGGAGATAAATCTGTATTTGAATACTTGAAAAATCAAAAGGGAATAGGGAATAGGGAATAGGGAATAGGGAATAGGGAATAGGGAAGAGGGAAGAGGGAAGAGGGAAGAGGGAAAAGACAACTGTCAACTGTCAACTAATCCCGTCTTTTTGGGAATACTAAAACAGTAGGGATGAGGATATAAGGGTGAGAGAAGAACGTGCATACTGGTTGGCTTGGTCGCAAGTTTCGGGAATTGGACCAGTGCTGCTGCAAAGATTATATCAACATTTTGGTTCGCCCAAAACTGCTTGGCAAGCAAATTCTTCTGATTTGACAGAAGTTGAAGGTTTTGGTTATCAAACTTTACAAAAGGTAATCCAACAACGTTCCCAAATAAACCCAGAACAGTTTCTCAAGCAACACGAACAAGATAATCCCAATTTCTGGACACCCGCAGATGCAGAATATCCCCGCTTATTGCGAGAAACTCCTAGCCCTCCACCCGTGCTGTATTATAGCGGTAAGATAGAATTACAAGAAAATTTAGCACAAAAACCTCTTGTTGCCATAGTCGGAACTCGTCAACCGACAGAATACGGTATCCGTTGGACACGCCGCATTAGTACCGCTTTAGTAGAAAATGGTTTTACGGTAGTTTCTGGTTTAGCAGAAGGAATTGATACCGCTTCTCATTACGCAGCAATTAAAGCTGGAGGGCGTACCATCGCAGCTTTAGGAACTGGTGTAGATATCGTATATCCCGCAAAAAATCGGGAACTATATCAACAAATTTTAAATCAAGGTTTTGTTCTCAGTGAATATCCCGCAAAAACTGCACCCCATCGGACTCATTTTCCCCGACGTAACCGGATTATTGCGGGTTTATCTCGTGCTGTATTAGTCATGGAAGCACCGCAAAAATCGGGTGCTTTGATTACTGCTGACTACGCAAATGAATTTGGTAGAGATGTCTACGCATTGCCAGGAAGACTCGATGATTTTTCCTCCCAAGGATGCTTGAAATTAGTCTCTCAAGGTGCTACTCCTATTCTCAAGGAATTAGATGAATTATTAAAAATGCTCGGTGCGATTCCTCAACTTGCCAATACAAGGAATTTAACATCGGATGTAGAGAAACCATTACCAGATTTACCACCAGAATTACATCGAGTAATGCAAACAATTTCTGCGGAATCCCTGCCCTTTGATTTGATTATTCGCCAAACGCAAATGCCAGCTTCAGCAGTTTCTAGCGCTTTATTGCAGTTGGAATTAATGGGGTTAGTTTGCCAACTTCCCGGAATGCGATATCAGAGGAATTGACACGGAGGATGCAATGAGAGCAAACTATCGAATTTTTATGGCTAGGTTTGTTGCCTTAGAATAGACGTAAAATATCAAAATTGTTTAGGCGATGAATTCTATAGATAACTTCTCAATGGATGATAACTTGTCAGAAGATGTGATATCTGTGACAGAGTTACACCGTCAACTTAATGACTTACTCAAGCAACTATCGCCGGAAAAGTTACAGGTGCTTGCTGATTTTGCAGGTTACTTAGCAAATGTTGAGAGCGAAGCTGCTACTCAAGAACTTTTGGCAATTCCTGGATTGTTAGAGCGAGTTAAACAAAATCAAATAACCCCTAAAACCGATTACGCAAGCTGGAGAAATCTTCGCTCCGATGTATGTTAATTTGTCAGCTGTGAAATCGATCTTTCATTCCCCGTATCCGCGCAAAAGTCTGCACTGCATCGCTACTTTTTGCAGCCAATTGTAAAGCTGGTTCTTCCCATCTTAAGAACGGATTGGTGTGTTTTTCAACTTTTAATAATGAGGGAATGGTAGCTTCATTACGACTACGATGTGCCTTTACTTGCTCAAATCGCTGCTGAAGTTCCGGGTTTTCACTATCAACAGTTAAAGCAAATTTTAAATTACTCAAAGTATATTCGTGAGCGCACCACACCCTTGTATTATCTGGTAAATCCCGGATTTTGCTCAGTGAATTTACCATCTGCTCTGGTGTCCCTTCAAACAATCGACCACAGCCGCCAGCAAATAAAGTATCACCACAGAATAACTCTCCTGTCTCTCCTGATTTCTCTGGGGGAAAATAATAAGCTATATGAGCGCGGGTATGCCCAGGAACAAACAAAACCTCTGCTGTACGATGGGAAAAAGAAACGCGATCGCCATCTTCTAAAAAGACTTGTTGTCCAGGAATTCTACCTTTATCAGAGCTTCCACCATAGACTGTTAATTGCGGAAATTTCTCAATTAATTGTTGATTGCCACCTACATGGTCGTAATGATGGTGAGTATTAAATATTGCAACTAATTCGGCTTTGAGTTCGTGAAGTTTTGTTAAAACGGATTTTGCTTCCGCAGGATCAACTACAGCAGCAATATTGTGTTTATGATCGTAGAGCAAAAATATATAATTATCTGAAAGTGCGCTGATGCGAAATACTTGCATAAGTATAGCCTCTAATTTATTCACCCCAGCATAAGTTTAGCGAATTATATCATTTCTAGTAGTCCTTGAGGTAACACATCATTTTACGAGTTATAATTAGCTGCTGGCTAATAATTCCACTCTAAAATTACCTATTTCTCTTTATTTCTTTTCTTAGCGTTCTCAGCGTCTCTGCGGTTTTTTTTTCGTAATCATAAAGCCGGGAAGGGAGTAGTTAATCGTGGGGTAAGAAGTCAGGTTTTGATGATAACTTCCTGGTGTTACGGATATTTCTCGTAAAAACCCTATTCCCTATTCCCTATTCCCTATTCCCCATTCCCTATATTAAACAAAATTAGCAGAACCAAATAATGGTAAAAACGCATTACTAATCAAAGAACTTTCACCTTCAGTTGTGACTAAAACGTCTAACAAATTACCAGAAACATCATCAAATGACGGTAGAATACCAATAATTTGTTTATCAGAAACTGAAGTCAAAGTAACCAATTCATCCCCAATTTTAACGCTGGTATTACTCAAATCTCCACCAAAGTTTTCGCCACCAATAATAAATAAATTACCACCTGTTGCAGGCGCTCTCCAAGGGAAAATATCATAAGCAGTAGCACCACTGACAGTAATATCATTGGGAGTTGAAACATCTATTTTACTGCCACTTAAGTTAATCCCTACTATAGCTCCTCCAGGGCCTGTTACTATATCTAAGGCTTTGGATTGGGGATCTAAAACTTCTTGGTTGACAACTTGGGTACCATCGCTCGATAAAGTGACATTGAATGATTCACCATTCCACTTTTGAGTAATTAAATTACCTCGCATTTGTCCACCGAAGGTATTTGCACGATATTCATCAATACCGTTAGTAGATGCGGGAAAAGTTGTTAATGGTGCAGTGTAAACCCCTGGAATACTCGGTTCTTTGTCGCTGTAGTAAACATTCTGACGGGGATCTTCTTGTCCACGATTTCGATTTGGATGACCGTAATACCCATTTTCTACAATCAGATTTAATTCATCTGGTGCGTTTTTAACTGGAATTTGGGTTGTAGCGGAAGTCGATACATCCCCAAATCCACCATTCGGACCATTATCTGTAGCATACATTAATCCTTGAGTAGTCCAGACTAAATCAAATGTATTACGTAGACCGCTAGCATATACAGATACATCAACCCCAGGAACTACCTTTGCAACATCTCCAAATACCTGACTGATTGCGGGGTCGAATGTTAATCCTTGTGGAGGCTGAAAATCAGCAGGTAATTGATATTTAATTTCACCGCTGAAATCAGGTTTGCTAATTTCTGCTTTTAAAATCGCAGCAGCAAATGGTGATTCAGGAATTCCACCAATTTTAGCTGCGGGTATACCTGCATTTGTATTACCACCAACCGCAATATATAGATTACCTTCGTTGTCAAAGGTCATACTATTAACACCGTGGTCGTGATTGGAAACTGGTAATCCAGTGATTAATGGCTGAATCGCATCAAATAGTGGTCCTTCTAATATTGATACCTGTCCGCTGTAGGGAGATAATTCAGTTACTGGAAAATCCGAGCCGCCATTTGCATAAAGCTTGCTATGAGATACATAGATAGTAGGGGAGTCAGAAGTATCGTATGGGTTAAATGCGATACCTAATATATTATTGTTGGATACTCCCTTCAAGGTGTTTATAGTTTGAGTATTGATGACGTTGTAATTATCATCAAAAGTATATGCTTTAATTTCACCCGAATATGAGCCAACATACAGTCTATGGTCTGGTCCCCAAGCTGCTGCTGTTGGTTGGGACATCGTTGCAACTGTTTTTTTGTTAAAGTCAATAGAAACGATATCGTCATCACCAACAAAAACTGGGATGTTAGGCAAATTGAGGCTATTGTAGTCATTATCAAGACTACTGATAGTATGTAGAATATTTACAGTTTGATTTCCCTGTGGAAGATTATCATCTACAGCATAAACAGTTATGGTTTGAGGTATATTCCAATTATTTGCAGTAAAAGTAATGCTATTAGTACTTGTGGTGATTTGGTCATTCAAACTTAAGTTTATAGTGACATCAGCAGTTGGTTGACTATTTAAAATTACGGAATAACTATCTCCTGAAGTGTCACCCTCAACTACAGAAGTATTACCATCTGTTTGCTTGAAAATAACTTGAGGTCCGGTGAGCGAAATAATTTCAAGTGCAGAAAGTTTAGCGTTATCCACACTAGCATTGAAATCTAGATTCAAAAAACCATCAGTAATATTTACATTATTAATGGAGTAGACATAAGCTGAATCTTTTCCAGGGAAAAAAGCATTTTTAGATTTAGCAAAAATATCTAAATCATCAAGGACTTTTTCTCCTTCTACAGATACATCAAATAAACGTTGATTAAAATCATTGAAATAAATTTCTGCAAAATGTAGATTAACTTTGTAGTTACCATCGATTACAGGAATGTCATATCCCAAATTTTCAGCCCAACGTTCTGTCTGATAAAGTTTATCTTCCTCAGTTTTGAAAATATCTGCATTGGTAGAATATGTGAGACCTCCATCAAAATACTGGTCAGCTTTCCACAAATTACCGTTTGTATCTGTATAAGCATTTCCCCCAGCATTAATGCGAATAATATTTGATGTAGGATTTGGTTCTGGATTTGGCTCAGGGTCTGGATTTGGGTCGGGTTCTGGGTCGGGTTCTGGATTTGGTACTGAACCGCTAATAATTTCAATCGCTGCTAACTTTGCATTATCAGAATTAGTCAGAAAATCTAAATTTAAGGTTCCATCGCTAACGGTTACATTAAAAGATTTATCTAAGGCAATATTTTTACCACCTGCTTCTGTAAAAATGTCAAGGTCATCGATAACCAATTGACCTTCCGCAGATAAATCAAAACTTCTTTTAGCTGCACTATCCCAATACAGTTCTACAAACTTGAGAGTTACTTTATAATCACCATTTGTAACTGGGACAGCGTAAGATAAATTTTTTGTCCAGCGTTCGGTTTGATATAACTTATCGTCTTCGGTTTTGGATATACTCGCTTTACTCGAATATTTGCTACCTCCAGTAAAATACTGGTCAGCACTCCACAAATTACCGTTGATATCGGTGTAAGCGTTTCCCCCAGCGTTAATGCGAATAATGTTTGATGTTGGATCTGGTTCTGGGGTGGGGTCTGGTTCTGGAGTTGGGTCGGGGTCTGGAGTTGGGTCGGGGTCTGGATTTGGTACTGAACCGCCAATAATTTCAATCGCTGCTAACTTTGCATTATCAGAATTAGTCAGAAAATCTAAATTTAAGGTTCCATCGCTAACGGTTACATTAAAAGATTTATCTAAGGCAATATTTTTACCACCTGCTTCTGTAAAAATGTCAAGGTCATCGATAACCAATTGACCTTCCGCAGATAAATCAAAACTTCTTTTAGCTGCACTATCCCAATACAGTTCTACAAACTTGAGAGTTACTTTATAATCACCATTTGTAACTGGGACAGCGTAAGATAAATTTTTTGTCCAGCGTTCGGTTTGATATAACTTATCGTCTTCGGTTTTGGATATACTCGCTTTACTCGAATATTTGCTACCTCCAGTAAAATACTGGTCAGCACTCCACAAATTACCGTTTACATCTGTATAAGCGTTTCCACCAGCGTTAATACGAATAATGTTTGGTGTGGGGTCTGGTTCTGGAATTGGGTCGGGTTCTGGAGTGGGGTCGGGTTCTGGAATTGGGTCAGGATCTGGAGTTGAAGCAGATTGAATTTGTATTATTTGCACATCAGAAAGTAAACCTGTATTCCCTTCTGAATCTTTAGCAACTGCAACAATATGATTTATTCCTCCCTCACTTTTAGATTTTTTGAGGGTAATTGGAATATCAACAAAACCGTTTAAGCCAATAGTTGTAAAGTTTTCCTCTACTCCTATAGCTGAGTTTGCTTCAAAAGGGTCAATTTTGAAACCATCATAATCATCAAGAAATAAACCTGCTTCAACAACCAGTAATGCAACTTGCTCCCCAGGATTACCAGAAATTCTGACTGTTTGATTGAGTTCTGAAACTACCGTGGGTAAAGAAGATAGACCTAAAACTTCAACTGTAAGTTTGGGAGGTAAATTAGATTTAATTACAGCTTGGGAGCCATCTAAAGTACCGGGAATTCTGTAAGTTTGTCCGGTATAGGTAGCATTATTATCAAAATCAACCGTTATTGTTGACCCTGTTAACTCCAATCCCGATACACTTCCAGATTCTTGTGGACCTGGTTGAGGTAAACCCCTAACACTTGTTGGATCTACATCAGCAGAGAAAGTAAATGTTTCACCTGGGTTGAAATCATTAAAGTATATTTCTAATGCATCATAACCATCGTCACGAAGTTTAATAAAATTACCCGATACTAGCCCGGTTCCTCCCTGACTATCGGGAGTAAAACCTTTACCAACCGGGTCTCCAGCAACACCATCGGGGTCGAATACTAAATCTGGAAAAATACTAGTACTCAAATCGATAGTAACTTTGTTTATCTTTTCACCGTTGGTTGAATTATTTTTAATGACAAAACTACCATTAGCATAAGTACTATTATTGATATTATTGCCGCTAGGATTGATTATAAATAATGCTTTTGTAGTGTTTGGGTTTGCATTTTCTTCTGCCATTTTTCCCTCTCATTGATTTATTACTATTGTTTACATTGAAAATCAGCCGGAATATAATCTCCCGACAAAAAAGCGTGAAAAACTATCGTTATCTACGGAATGAAAACTAGAAACTAAGTATTACAAGCATGAAAATCTTGTAATTTCTTATTCGCCCAACTTAGCTATCTCGTACTGATTTAGGTAAATCAAAATACGAGATATTAGTAAGCGATAAATATTTCAAACTTCTTGCTTAAATGTATTACATAAAAATTGAGTTTTTAGATTCCGAATGTACTATGAATAACGGACATATAAAGCGCGATTGCAATAGTACCTTCGTTGTTTTACTTACGGTAACAATTATGTATAACTAGTATTTATACTGCTTGATTACTAAAATCAGAATATATCTAATGCATAATCTGACTATTATTTTGCTCTAAAAAGCTCGTGAAATTTGAAACAAGTAAGTTGAAATTTTTTATCCTTTGTCAAAAGTATTGATGATGCTGGATGAGTGAACAAATTTCTGGTGGAAAGTGAGTAATTCCGATTTTGGGTTATTGTATATTGTTAGACTCATCCCAAAAATAGGTTTTAAGTTATTTCGCTCTAGACAGGAAAAGAAGTAGTAACTTTTCCTTTAGTATTTGCAATTTTACTAATTTTCTTAGTTATCCTCCTAAACCATCGATTTGCTTTAGTTTGAAAACTAGGTGCTTTCAAAAGTAAAGGTTTCTGTTCTGGTTGTTTCATAAAACGGTAATTTAAAAAGATATCTTTAAAAGGAATATCAATATCTTCTCCTTGAGACAATCTGGTGAAATCAATTGATGCATAACCCATATAGTGAATCCGATGAATAGGTTTAAGTCCCTGTTGGTTAAATAAAACGTTATCAATCACAACAAATGGATCTGCATTAGCACAGTTACCACATCTATCCTGAGCATTAGGGCTAAGGGTAAAATTGAACTGTGAGCGATTGGATCTAAGTGTCATATAGTTAAACAAGAAAGCATCATCCCACCAAGCTTGACCGTTTACCCAATCAGCTTCATTCTCTTGAGTTATTCGCTTGAGCAATATATCTAACTCTTGAGCATTGAAAATTCCCCGTTTCGAGCCAAAAAAGCTAGAACAATGCAGCTTAGACTGTATTTCAGCTTGCGTAAATATACCAGTGGCTGCAATTAAGGGAATATTTAACGCTGCATTAGCTTGAGATTTAGAATGTTCCCAATCATCAAAAACGAAATCATAAGTCTGTAACTTTTCTTGAACATCTTTAAGCGGTTTCATCGCTAAACTGTCTGCATCAAAAAAGACAAACTGATCGAAAGGACCATCAAAAGCTACGAACTTACGATGTAGTTTTCCTGCATACCAACGGGGATGGAATTGCTGAGTTTGTCGGGCTTCTGGATGAATGTTCGCAAACTGACGAGCAAACTGTTCCCAACGGTCTATTGAGGACTGATCCTCAAATAAAGTAACATTAGGGCGGAAATCAATTTCTTGCTTAACTCTACTTAAACGATTGTCAAAAGGAATTACACAAACAGGAATATCGTAGCCTACATTAGCTTCAATACTGTTCAAGAGTGCAACTAGCTGATCAAATACTACGTCATTGGCAAGGGTGTAAATACCAAAAGTTTTCATACCTAATTCTGTTTTTTAGATCAATATCTTATGAATTATTTATAACAGACCCTATGTGAAAAATGGATATACATAATGTAAATATTACGTAATTTCTGTGAATACCATGCGAAGTCTCCGTAATTACTTGTACGTAAGAACACTTTATCATCAATGCTTGCGTAAGTAGTATACAGTAATACTACTTTTTAGCAATACTTAGGCTTTGAGTGATTGCTGACACATTGTCCTGTACGGCTTCGGACTGCCATATTACTGCTTACATATTCAATGTAACCGTAGTAACACTTAACTAAAGATATAATTCTTTAGGCTTTTGTAGAACTATCAGTAAATTCGCTCTAGGATAAGTAGCAGATGTAAAGTTAGACTGTGACTCGTATTTTTATATAATAAAAATGGATAAAAATGCCGTTTTTATCTAAATGAAGTTGCAAAACTTCGCTGAAATTGACAGGGGTTTCTACTAATATTATTGATTTGATCTCTTTCTAAACTGAATTGTTGTGGGGAACCGTGCAAAGTAAGAAACAAGCAAAAGTTTCCATAATTGTTAGCGATTTATCCAGTGCTGGTGCGGGTAGATGGGGTGGTGGTGGAGTGCGTTCATTTTTACTTGCCCAAGCATTGCAAAAGCTTGAATATCAAGTGGAAATTTTAGGATTTGTGTTTGGCGATCAACCAGCGGTAAGTTCTCAATCTGAAATTCAGGTTTCTAGTTTTAATGGTTATAATTATCCGCGATTTTTATCATCAGCTGCGGAACTTTTGCAGAAAATTGATGGTGATATTATTTATGCAATGAGACCGAAAGCTACTACTTTTGGTTTATCGTTATTAAAAAGATTAAAAACTCGTAAACCTGTAATTTTAGATATCGATGATTGGGAATTGAGTTGGGTTGGTGGAGAAAAATGGCAATATAACCCTTCTTTGAAGCAGTTTGGTAGAGATGTGTTGAAATCGGAAGGTGCTTTGAGATATCCAGATCATCCACTGTATTTAAAATGGATGGAAAATATGGCTCACAAAGCTGATGTAATTACCATTCACACTCAATTTTTGCAGAAAAAATTTGGTGGGGTTTATATCCCAAATGGTAAAGATACTTCACTTTTTAATCCCGAACTTTATAACTCTGAGGAAAGTAAAAAGCGTTATGGACTTTCTGAGTATAAAATACTTATGTTTCCCGGTGCGCCAAGACCTTATAAAGGAGTAGAAGATGTTTTAATAGCTTTAGATAAGTTAAATGATTCTACTTTAAAATTGGTAATTGTCGGTGGTAGTCCCTATGATGATTATGATGCTCAATTAAAGGAAAAATGGGGACGTTGGATAATTCAATTACCAAAATATCCATCGGATAAAATGCCGGATATTGTTGCAGCTGCGGATGTAATTGTTGTTCCTCAACGAGATACTCCCGCAGCTTTAGCTCAGTTTCCTTTGAAATTAACAGATGGAATGTCAATGGCAAAACCAATTTTAGCAACAAGAGTAGGCGATATTCCAGATATTTTAGGAGAGGCTGGTTATTTAGTTGATTCAAGTAGTCCAGAACAAATCGCTGATCAGATTGAGTTTATTTTCCAGAATTTTGCATCAGCTATTGAAAAAGGTAAAATAGCTAGAGAAAGATGTATTAAATACTATAGTGTAGACACTATGGCATCTACTTTATCTGAAATTATTTCTGCTTTATGAGGTATATTTTTCCTCTAATAAAGAATAATTTAAATTAATATTGTCTCAATTCCAATTATAAAAAATCATTAAAAAGCTCCATGTATTCAAAAAAGCTACTTTATAGATTTGCAAAACCTTATCCAGGCTGGATTATTCTTACAATTATATTAGGATTTTCAGGAGCTTTATTTAACGGGGTTAGTACTGCATTAATTGTGCCGGTAATTTTAAGAATTGTCGGACAAGATGTCGATTTAACAGGTGCGCCTCCGATTATTAAATCTATTATGTCTCCATTCGATAATTTTCCAGAAAATTATCGTTTGGGGCTGATGGCAGGAGCCATTATATTAACTATATTTTTTAAAAATGCAGCTACTTATGCAAGTAGTTTAACATCGAGTACTTTGACGCGCCGGTTAACTGCGGATATTCGCCAAGCAGGAGTCAACTTATTATTAGAAATCGATATTGATTATTACTCTCAGATGAAAGTTGGTGATTTAATCAACCGTCTGGGGGTAGAAAGTTCCCGTGCTGCCAGTGCTTTACGTAATGTGATTAAATTGGTAATTTTGGGGATTACAATTTTAGTTTTTACTGGCATATTAGTATCAATTTCTTGGCAGCTAACCATTGCGGCGACACTATTATTATCTTTGGTAATGATAGCAAATCAGTATTCTATTAGCCGTTCTAAAAAGTTTGGTAAACAGTTAAGCGAGATATCAAAAGGATATTCGATCGCGATGTTAGAAACTTTAAATGGAATACGTTTAGTCAAATCAACTGGGAATGAAAATAAAGAATTTGAAAAGATTAAAGAGTTGATTCAAGACCGGGAAGCGGCAGACTTTGAATCTCAGATTAATTCGGAAATAATTGCACCTGTTAGTGAAGTAATGGGTATTTCAGCTTTACTGGGAATAGTGTTTTTAAGTCGCGCTCTTTTTACTGACCAAATTTCGTCTCTTTCAGCAGTACTGCTAACATATTTATTAATTTTATTAAAAGTACTACCGTTAATATCTCAATTAAATACAGTTCGCAGTAACTTTGCTAATACAGCCGCGAGTATTGGGATTATTGCGGAATTTTTAGACTTAGAAAATAAACCCTTTATGGGTAACGGGAATTTAAATTTTACCAAGCTAGAAAAAGGAATACATTTCAATTCAATTTCCTTTAGTTACCCGAACCATGACAAATTAATTCTTAAAGATATCGATTTATATTTACCTCGTGGTACTACATTAGCTTTAGTTGGTGGTTCCGGTGCGGGTAAATCCACATTAGCCGATTTGTTACCAAGATTTTACGACCCAAATTCCGGTGAAATTACCATTGACGATATTGATTTACGAGAATTTAATTTACAATCATTGCGAAAAGCCATGGGAATCGTTTCTCAAGACACCTTCCTTTTCAACGATTCTGTCAGAAATAACATTGCTTATGGAAAATCCGAAGCTAGCGATGAGGAAGTGATTGCAGCAGCTAAGCGGGCTAACGCTTACGAATTTATCACCAAATTATCCCAAGGATTCGACACAATAATTGGCGATCGCGGTGTGATGCTCTCAGGAGGGCAAAGGCAAAGACTTGCCATCGCCCGTGCTTTACTACAAAATCCCGATATTCTCATCCTTGATGAAGCAACAAGTGCATTAGACACCGTTTCCGAAAGATTGGTACAAGAAGCCATCGACGATTTGAGTCGCGATCGAACTACTTTAGTCATCGCTCACCGTCTTTCTACAGTGCAAAAAGCCGATCAAATAGCGGTTTTAGATCAGGGGCGTGTGGTAGAAGTCGGAACTCATCACGAGCTTTTGCAAAAAAGTGGTTATTATAAACGTCTTTATTCGATGCAATTTGGGGAACAAGGAAAAACAGAAAGTAATCGTCAGCAAAGTTTGGTACGGATATCTTACGAAATGCGGACGCGGTTAAATTCTATGATTGGTTTTTTACTTTTACTGCTCGATAATTTAGCGGAAAATTCTCAGGAACAACAGGAATTGTTAGAAGAGTCGTATAAATCTGCTTGGAAGATTCTTAACGTTGTTGATATTTTTGACGATGTTTTTACCTTACAAAAAAATTGGCAACTAGTATCAACTATAGGAAAAACTCCGGGGGACATGAATCCAGAACAAACCTTAAAAGATATCTCTAATGGTTTTCGTAACCATATTGAATCAATACTTGGTTCCTTAAATTTATTGGTCAACCAAAAGGAAAATAATCATCAATCCCAAGATGAAATAGTTTCGCAAGCTTATCAATCAGCATTAAATTTGTTAAATGAGTTAAAACACTTTGAGGATAAAATTAAATGTTAAAAGTGAAGAGGGAAGAGGGAAGAGGGAAGAGTGAAGAGAAAAATAATATAGTTAATAGCTGGATATTATATGTCAACCGTTAGTGATTTTAAAGACTTGAAAATTTGGCAAAAAGGAATAGAGATAGCTGAAAATTGTTATTTTCTAACTAAATCATTTCCTAGAGATGAGTTATATGGAATGGTGCAGCAAATAAGAAGGTCTGCGGTATCTATTCCAGCTAATATTGCAGAAGGATACGGAAGAAGATACACAGGTGAGTATATTAGATTTCTTAATATCGCTCAAGGGTCGAGAAACGAACTAGAAACACATCTGATTTTATCTCAAAGAGTAGGAATATCGAATAAAAAAGATATAGAATTAATTATTTCCTGGCTAGAACAAGAAAGTAGAATGATCAATGCTCTTATAAAAAACTTAAGTTCCAAAATTGAATTATCAAAAAAATAATTTATTCCTATTCCCTCTTCCCTCTTCCCTATTCCCTCTTCCCTATTCCCTATTCCCTCTTCCCTATTCCCTATTCCCTAATCTTAATTCCATGAAAAACAGTAATTCCAAAAAACACTATATCTATTTTATTAAAGAAGAATTACCACTACCAGAAGCTCATTTAGTCCAGTCTACCAATGCAGCTAATGCTGTTGCAAATTTAGGATATTCTACAGTTTTGATATATCCTTGTAGAGGAAATGCAGCTTTAAATCCGATAAATTTAATCAATCCTTTTCGACCGAGAAAAACACCTGAAAAACTGATTAAATATTATAATCTTCAAGAAAAGCTCAAAGTTTCTCCTTTACCGATGCCTTTTCCTATCGATTATATTAAAACGAAATTTACGAATTCTAATACTATTGCTTCAAAATATTATTTTCCTTTTCATATTCTTCCCACTACTAAAATAGTTCACAGTCGCGACTGGAATTTTATTGAAGCTGCGGTAAAAAATGGCGTTCCTGCAATTTACGAACACCATCACCATGAAGATAAACCATTTGTACAAGAAATAGTCAGAAGTCCACTATTTCAAATTGCTGTAACGGTAGCTGATACAATAAAAGAAAGCATGATTGCTAATGGAATGCCACCCGAAAAAGTTGTGAAATTACACAATGGTTATAATCGTTTGTTTATGGAAAGACATCCAGCAGCAGCCACAGAATGGCGCAAAAAACTACTACAAAATGGTAGAGAAAAATTAGTAGTTTATTCCGGTGCTTTAGAAAAATTTAAAGGAATTGATATCTTAATTGAAGTAGCACAAAAGTTACCTCAAATTCAATTTGTATGTGCGGGAGGTAAGGAAAAACAAGTAATTCACTATCAGCAATTAGCCAAACAAAAGCAGATTGATAATATTACCTTTCTCGGCTTTATCTTACAACAAGAATTAGCATCATTATTACAAGCAGCGGATATATTAGCTCATCCCCATTGTTCCGGTAAAGCTGCAACTTTTACTTCTCCGTTGAAGCTATTTGACTATTTTGCTTCCGGTACACCCATCGTATCCACAAGAATTCCTTCCCTCACAGAGTTTGAACATACCTCATCTATTTCTGCTTGGTGTGAACCAGATAACCCAAATGAATTTACCGCATCGTTAGCGCGAGTTTTAGAAACTCATCCCCGAAAAATTGAAGGTTACTCCAATAGCATCGAATTCGTTAAACAATTTTCTTGGGAAAGTCGAGCCGCAAAAATTCTCAGTTATGTTGATGAATCTTTAAAACCACAAATAATTGATGTAGAGACGTAGCATTGCTACGTCTTCCCCCCAACCCTATTCCCCCAACCCTATTCCCTCATTAATATGAATAAAATTAAAATTGGTATGATGAGCAGTTATAGCGCTTTAGATAATAGAAGCGATTGGCTGTGGCAACAAACTCCCGAAAACTTTGGTGCTTGGGATAATATTCAACTGATTGCAACACATCCAAACCCAGATTTTTTGTTGATGTATAATTACACAAGTTTTCCTACATCACCGCAGAAAAATTTACTGTTTTGGAAGAACAAAAAAGCACAAGCTAAATATGATAAAGCACAGAGATTATTCCAAGAAAAATTACGAGAAATACCCAAAGAAAGGATAATTTATCTGTTACGAGAACCACCTTTAGAGGAAGTGCTTGAAAAAAATAAAATGTGTTATCAAATCGCTCAAAATTACTGTAGTTACGTTTCCGGTCCGGATGATTATGCACCAAATCCTGATTATATGCCAGCAATTTGGTACTATTCTAACTCATTCCGAGAATTAAATGAAATGCCTCCACCAGGGAAGGATAGACCTTTGAGTTGGGTAACTTCTGGTATCAATCGCACCGAGAATCATCGTAAGCGTTTGGCATTCTTAAAAATGTTAAGAGATAGTGAATTAGAACTAGATTTATACGGACGTGATTTACCAGATTGGGCAAAAGGAAGCGGAGAACTTGGTAATAAATGGTATGGGATGGCACCTTACTATTACAATTTATCAGTTGAAAATTATGCTGATAATGATTGGTATGTTAGCGAAAAGCTTTGGGATGCTTTATTAGCCTGGTGTTTACCAATTTATTATGGTGGTCCTGCGGCTGATAAATTATTGCCTCCGGGTAGTTTTTTAAAATTACCAAGTTTGGATCAAAAAGGATTTGATTATATCAAAGAAATTACTTCTACACCCGAAGCTTGGTATCAAGCAAAAGACGCGATCGCAGAAGCCAGACAAATTATCTTACATAAACTTAATTTAATTTCATGGCTCTCAAGTTATGTCAAGAAGTTTGATTAATTGTTAACACAATTTTCATAATATCCAATACAAAAAATGTGGCTACAAGAAATTACTGTTTACGAAAAGATGATGGAGAATTAAATGACTGAAGGTCTTTATATACTTGCCAATGATATCGTTTTTGATCAATTGATAGCTTTACTCAATTCTATTGAAGTGAATACGGGTAATAAATATCCTGTTTCTATTATTCCTTATGATGACCGTTTAGAAAGAATTCGAGAAGAAATAAATCATAGAAATAATGTAGAAATATTTACAGATACTTCAGCCATTAAACTTTGGAAAGACTTTTCTACGGAAATTTGGCAAGCACATCCAGATGCTTTCAAAATTTGGCAGGAAAAAGGAATTTCCGGATTGTATCGGGAGGGAACTCATCACAGATTTGGCGGTTTTGAAGGTGTTTTTGATAAGTTCATATACTTAGATGCTGACATTCTAGTACTCAATTCACTAGATTATATATTTGAACAATTAAATCGAAATGATTTTGTCGTTTATGATTTTCAGCATAAAGATTTGAGCCATGTATACAATGTTAATTCTGATAAACTCCTAAATATTTTTCCACAATCTCGGCTTGATAGCGAAATATTTTGTTCTGGTTTTTATGGCACAAAAAAAGGTTTGTTTGATGCCGAAAGACGAAACTATCTATTATCAAAATTGCAGGCTGGGGAAGCAGAAATATTATACAAGAGCGCTCCAGACCAAACAATCATTAACTATATGGTCATGCGTTCTTCTGTTTCTAGCTACAATTTTTCTCATCACTTACCAGAAACTGAAATAACAGGTTGTTGCGTAACTTCACCCCATTTTGAAGAACGTAATAATGTCGTATATGACAGAGAAAAACGCTTAACTTATCTGCATTATATCGGTTTATCTGCTAACCTATTTACCCGTCTGTGTAATGGAGAAAATATCGATTTTCCTTACCGCGAAACTTTCTTACATTATCGCTATTTACACGAACCAGAACAGCGACCTAAATTTACTACAAAACCGAAAGTTTACAACGCACCACCAAGTTTTACCACAAAAGTTTTAAGAAAATTAGGATTAAAAGTTGGAGTATAACCAAATGAAAACTAGAGGAATTTATATTATTGCGAATGATAAGGTATGTGACCATGCCATTACCTTACTTAATAGCATTCGCTTACACGACAAAGAAACACCCATTGTGATGATTCCTTATGATGATAATTATCACAAAATTGCTCACATTCTTGATAAATATTATGGAGTAGCTGTTTACGAAGATTTAGAATTTATTGACCGCTTGTCGAATAAATTATACGAAACATTTGGCGGTAAATTCTTCGCTCGTCCCAATCAATTTCGCAAACAAGCTTGTTGGTTTGGTCCCTTTGACGAGTTTTTGTATATTGATACAGATATTGTTGTTTTTGAAAAAATTGTTGATAATCTCAACTATTTAGAAAATACCGACTTTATCTGTTGCGATTATCAGCATCTTGGTGGACTCAGAAATGTATTTAGTCCTCAAGTATTAGCAGAAAAAATATTTACAGAAAACGAAATCAAAGATATCTTTAATGGCGGTTTTTGGGGTTCCAAGAAAAACCTAATATCCGAACAAGATTTGTACGACACCTTCGCAGAATGTGCAGCGCATCCAGAATACTTTGATTTCTCAGAAAAAACTTCCGATCAGCCAATCATTAATTATATGTTGCTCAAGCGGATTCCTAACCGCTTCAATATAGTTCGTAGAGAAGGGAAAGCACCGGGGAATTGGGGAGGAACATCTCACTTTGTAACTGAAGGACACAAACTTATTGATCCAACAGTCAATCAATCCTTACAATACTTGCATTGGGCGGGTATTCGTATCGAACCCGGTTGTCCTTACTGGGAAATTTGGGAACATTACCGCAACTTGAATCCGCAATTACCACCACCAATCTTTCCAGAGAAACCCAAACAAACTTCTTGGCAAAAAACTATGAATGAAGCTAAAACTTTTTTGCGTTCGTTGAAGAATTAAAAATATTTAAACGTAACTTTGACAATCAGAAGTCGGGTTTTTAGGTTAGTTTGTAAATTAGTTTGTAAATTAAATATTTATCAGAAAAAACATCCTCTACAAAACCCGACTTCTTAACCAAATTACTGCATAACTATCCGGTATTTTTGACTATTACTCTTTAAGAGATATAGTCAATTTGTACAAATACAAAAAATACCGCAAATGTCAAATATCAACGGTACGATCATGCAGTATTTCCATTGGTATATTCCCAATGATGGAACGCTGTGGGATAAGCTAGATACGACAGCCAAAGAGTTAAGTGAGGCAGGTTTTACTGCTATGTGGCTTCCACCTGCTTATAAAGGAATGGGTGGAACTTACGATGTGGGATATGCTGTTTATGATATGTACGATTTGGGTGAATTTGAACAAAAGGGTTCTGTTCGTACTAAATATGGTACCCGCAAACAATATTTAAACGCAGTCAAATCTCTACAAAGTTCGGGAATTCAGGTTTATGCAGATACGGTATTGAATCACCGTATTGGTGGTGATGATACGGAAATTGCCAAAGGGACACCTTTTTCTCAGGGAGATAGATTAAATCCTAAAGGTGGGATGAAGGATATTAAGTGTTATACCCATTACAAGTTTCCCGGTAGAAAGGGTAAGTATTCTCAGTTTGAATGGCATTGGTGGCATTTTGATGCTGTTGATTACGATGAATATACTCAAGATTCTTCAACTATCTACCTACTTGAAGGTAAGGTATTTGACGATTATGTTGCTTTGGAAAACGGTAATTTCTCTTATTTAATGGGATGCGATTGCGATTTCCAAAGTAAGGAGGTACGAGACGAAGCTATAAATTGGGGTAAATGGTATCTGGATACAACTGGTGTTGATGGTTTCCGTTTAGATGCCATTAAACACATTTCATCATGGTTTTTCCCGATATGGCTCTCGGAAATGGAACGTCATGCAGGTAAAGATTTATTTGTCGTAGGGGAATATTGGCATAATGATATTAGTACTCTACATTGGTACATTGATGCAGTACAAGGTCAAATGTCGGTTTTTGATGTACCCCTGCACTATAATTTCCACTATGCGAGTAAATCCGGCGAAAGCTACGATATGCGCCGGATTTTAGATAATACATTGATGCAACAGCGTCCTACCCATGCGGTTACTTTTGTCGAAAATCACGATTCACAACCGTTACAGGCTTTAGAAGCACCCGTAGAACCTTGGTTTAAACCTTTAGCCTATGCATTGATATTACTGCGTCAAGAAGGCTATCCCTGTGTATTCTACGCGGATTACTACGGTGCGGAATATGAAGACTATGGAAGGGATGGCGATCGCTATCCGATTTATTTAGTTTCCCATCGTTGGTTAATTGATAAATTTCTGTATGCGCGTCAGAATTTTGCCTATGGTTCCCAGTATAATTACTTTGACCATTGGGATATTATTGGTTGGACTAGATTGGGTAATCCAGAACATCCCAAAGCAATGGCAGTAATTATGAGCAACGGTGCGGGAGGAAGTAAATGGATGGAAGTGGGTAAACCCAACGCCAAATTTTACGACTTAACCGAACACGTCGGCAAACCCGTTTATACCAATGAATGGGGTTGGGCTGAATTCCGCTGCAATGGGGGTTCTGTATCTGTGTGGGTGGAAGAATAAGTGGATTTTGGATTTTGGATTTTAGATTTTAGATTGAAAGTAGAGACATAAGTAGGTTGGCGTTGAAAATTGTAATTGGGACAAGGCAACTTTGCTGTCGGCAGTCGGCAGTCGGAGTCAGAGTTTAAGGCTAATTTACATTCTGTAACATAGATAATTTATTTCTGCCAACTTACTTAGTTAATAGTTAGGTCTTTTTCTTTTTTTGGGTAAAACCTGAATTTTTCGTAGAATAAAAAGTCGGGTTTTGATGAATGTTATGAGCGTATTACGAATATTTATCGTAAAAACCCGACTTCTTTAACTTGAAGCATGGAAAATTTAAAATTTGTTGTCGTAGATGCTTTTTTAGGCTTGCCCTGATGATATCTTGTTAATAACAAATTGATGTAAAGCTACAATACATTAGTCTTTGAAGTAGATTGTTTGCACTTGCCTAAATTTGCAAAATTAAATTACTTGCTGATCAATTTCTTCTTCTACTCCCTACTCCCTACTCACTCTTATTTAAAATTTCTGTCCGGCAAAAATTGAACGTACTTCTCCATTACGGCGAATTATGGCTTCTCCGTTGGCTACCTCTACTAAAGTCCAACCGCTAGCCCCAATGTTTTCGCCGATTTGGATGCGACGAGTGATGCCGTTAACTTGAAATAATGCGGCAGATTGTTCTCCTAACTCTAATAATCCTTCCAAGATGTGGGAAGAAGGTGAAACTGCTGCTACCTTTTGTTCTTGCTGAATTGGTGCTGGGGAAGTTGCTGCGGTTTGTTTTGGTGCTGCAACTGTTGCAGGCTCTTTCATTTTAGGCAAGTCGGGGACTTGTCTTACATTAACAGGTTTGCTTTTCACTGCTAATGGTTTGATTTCTCTGATAGACGCGAAAGCTGCAATTTTTTCCGGTGGTTTGGTTTTGGCTGCTTTCACGGGTGCGGCTTCTTTAGCTTTGTTGTCAGATGGCTTTGGTGTAACTCCCTTGGATGCTGTAGTCACTGGTGGTAAGGGTGTTGGAGCCTGGGCTACGGGTGCCTCGACAGATGGGGGTGCATAGCGCATCGGTTGCGGAGCTTGATACACGGGTATGTAAATTCTTTCTACAACTCTGGTAGAACGTGTGGGTAATGGTTTAGTGTTGTTGGCAATTGTTGGTGCTGGTAGATTTGAAACTGGTTGATTTGCGTAGGATAGACTTGCTTGATTGGCGGGTACGGGAGCAGCAGCAATATTATTATTCGCAGATACTTTATCTTGGAGATTTTGTTGTTTTTCGATGATTGCTAACGCTCCGAGCATATAGTCAACTAAATCTGACTTAATTTCAGCTTGGGTGGGTGTAGATACTTGTGGTTCTAATACTTTCTGTTGTAAAGCTGGTTCTTGCAAGGCAAATTGCAATGATTTGGAACTGAGACGATTCAAAAGCCCGCTGTTTATTGCCCAATTCATTGCGGCTATCGCTAATCCTAAACCTGCCCCCACTGTAAGTAACTGTCTGAAATTGCGCCAAATTTGACGACGCGGTTTTTTGGTTGTTCGAGCCGTTTTAGGGATTTTACTGCCCGCAGTGTTGATTTTCGCCGCGATTCGGCGTTGTTCGGCTGAGTCTATGGAACTGATGATGGTAGGGGGTGGAACTATTTGCGGTAAGTTGGTTTTCTGCAAGCTCAACTGTGGCTGTGCTGGAACGATTCGCGAATTCCTCAAATTACCGCTACCATCGAAAACACAGTCAATATCGGCAAAAAGTTCGTCCATCAAGTCATCAGCATAATTGTCCATCGTCCAAGGTTCGCTGACGATTAACTCTTGAGATGGTTCTGGAAGTACGAAATTGGTGCTAGCTGTTTGAGACATAACGATTTAGCTTTATTAATTCGTTCGGTAAGGGCGATTGATGAAATCTTGATCTTTGTAAATTTGCCCTTGTAAATGTGAATCTAAAAAGAACTGTTTCCTCACTCAGTAGTTACGGAAGAGTTCATCAAGTTTAAGTATCTATTTCAACCTATACCAGGGAGATGTTGACGATTTTTTGATTTTTTGAATGTTATCAATCATACCAGCCTCCCTGGATACACCATCCTACTATACTCGCGCTTCATAAAGATTGTTTTGATGTTAGAGCTACAAGTTCAGTCTGGTAATGGTTTTTACGCAATTCTAAAAATATTAGTAAAGCATTGACATCGGCGGGGTTGACTCCACCGATACGTGCTGCTTGACCGATGGTGAGCGGTTTTACCTTGTTTAGTTTTTCCCGCGCTTCTTTGGAAAGGGTATCAATAGAGTCATAATCCAAGTCCCCAGGTAAGGAACGATTTGCTTGACGGACAATTTGATCGATTTGATTTTGCTGTCTGGCTAAATAGCCGGAATATTTAATATCGATCTCCGCGCCTTCTTTTTCAGCGCGTTGCAAATCGGGATTTGCCAATCCATATTTAATTAACTCAGCGTAATGAAATCCCGGACGACGTAACAAGTCGGCAAGGGTAATTGAACCTTTGATTACTTGGTTGGTGTCAGCGACTATTCTTTTACCTACATCGTCATTTTCCTTGACTCGTTTAGCATACAGCCGTTCTTTCTCGGCAGTAATATTCTGCTGCTTGCGCGTAAATAATTCCCAACGGCGATCGTCAATCAAACCAACTTCTCTTCCCAGGGGTGTTAATCTTTGATCGGCATTATCGGAACGTAATAATAAGCGATATTCCGATCTACTAGTTAATACCCGATAAGGTTCGCGCAAATCTTTGGTACACAAATCATCAATTAAGGTACCGATATAACTTTGCTCGCGGGAGAATACTACCATTTCCTGATTACGGACAAACCTTGCAGCATTAATTCCGGCAACAATTCCTTGAGTTGCGGCTTCTTCGTAGCCAGTTGTACCGTTGATTTGTCCGGCACAAAATAAACCGGCGATTTTTTTGGTCATTAGTGTGGGAAAACACTGAGTCGCTGGCAAATAATCATACTCAACTGCATAGGCTGGACGTAACATTACGCAGGTTTCCATACCCGGAAGACTACGTAACATACGTAGTTGCAAATTTTCAGGTAAACCTGTGGAAAACCCTTGGATATAAAGTTCGGGAATATCTCTTCCTTCGGGTTCAATAAAGATTTGATGACTTTCTTTATCGGCAAAGCGGACAATCTTATCTTCAATACTGGGACAATAACGGGGACCTTTGGCATCCACCCAGCCGCCATAAACCGGAGAAAGATTAAGATTATCTCGAATCAATTGATGAGTTTCCGTTGTGGTGCGGGTGATATAGCAAGGTAACTGTTCCTTTTCCACCCATACTTCCGGGTCAAAACTAAACCAGCGAACGTCCTCATCTCCCGGTTGCAGAATCATTTTGCTATAATCAACCGTGCGCTTATCTACTCGTGCGGGAGTCCCAGTTTTGAGGCGACCTGTTTCAAATCCCAGACGTTGTAAAGTTTGGGTCAAACCCTCAGCGGCGAATTCTCCAGCCCGTCCAGCTGCCATTGACTTATTGCCGACCCAAATTCGTCCTCCCAAAAAAGTACCCGTGGTGAGGATAACAGCTTTACATTCAAAGGCGACACCAAAATAAGTTTCAACGCCGATAACTTCATCGTTAGCACCTAAAACTAAATCCGTCACCATTGATTCGCGGACGCTTAAATTTTCTTGATTCTCAATAATTCTTTTCATCACCAGGGCATATTCACGCTTGTCAGTTTGAGCGCGTAATGCCCATACAGCGGGACCCCGTGAGGAATTGAGAATTCGTTTTTGCACGTAAGTCCGGTCTGCCATCTTGCCAATTTCGCCGCCGAGTGCATCGACTTCGTGAGTTAACTGAGACTTTGCCGGACCTCCCACAGCAGGATTGCAGGGTTGCCAAGCAATTTTATCCAAGTTGAGTGTCAATAGGAGGGTACGACAGCCCAGGCGTGCAGTAGCTAAAGCCGCTTCACAACCAGAGTGACCTGCACCGACAACTATGACATCAAAAGAGTCTTGGAACTCAACACAATTGTGCATGGTCATACGTAGAGTTCAGCATGATTTGGGGTTAATCTAATTTTAACCGATACTGTGTTTTTCTGATTGTACCTTGACGATAGAATACTACGCAGAACCACTGTTATTTTTTCTGAAAAAGAAAATTATTATTGCTATTAAGAGGTTGGGTATAAGATATTTTATGGAATTTTTCAAGCAAAATTAAATATGAGATTTTTCTGAGATTTTAATGTATTTTTTTAAACTTTAATCTTCATTGTTGCCGTGTTCAAGTATCAAGTTTTACTTCAAAAATAGATGAAAACAATTTTTAGAAACATCGCCTTTTTTATTATTGGGATATATATAGTTGTGACTTTTGTTGCTAGCGATAGAATCGCTCATAGTAAACCAAATAGCGATATAGAACAAGTAGAAAACTGCTTGGTTGATAGACCTTTGGATAAAGAATGTACCGTTACCCCAACACCGAAAATCTCGCCAATTCCAGAGTATAAACCTATCCCTACTCAAACTTTTACTGATAAAGAACGGTTTATTGCAGCACTGATGAATCAGTTACGTAGTATTCCTCAATCTGATAGTTACGAATATATTTTGCTACGTGCTTACGGTGCGCCATTTGTAAATTTAGAATCAACAATTAAATTACCAGGAAAAGTAGTATTTAGTAATCATCAAGAAACTCAAGAATTTCAAGCTACTCTGACAAAGGGAAAAGTCACAGGTACAAACAATTGTTATTTGCAATCTGCTGCTGCTGATGCTTTAAATAAAGCCCGCAGTCAAGCAAATTTTCGGCTCAAATCTGGTAACGCAAAAAGTGACTGTACTCGTGATTTTGCAACCACTGCCAAGTTTTGGAAAAAATATACTAACTCTAGAACATTAGATTTAGTTAGACAAGGAAAAGAAACCAGAATTTTGGGTACAGTAGCACCACCTGGAGCCTCACAACATTTATGGGGATTAGCAATTGATTTAGGAGTAACTAATCAAAAGCAAACACAAGCTTTAAATCAAAACGGTTGGTATCGTACCGTAGAATATGATGCACCTCATTGGACTTATGTCGGTTATCCACCGGAAAAATTACCATCATTAGGTTTTAAAAAGAAACTTATCGGGGGAATTACTTATTGGTTAACACCTTTATGAGTTAGGAGTTAGGAGTTAGGAATTAGGAGTTAGTTTTGTAGAGACGTAGCATTGCTACGTCTGTACGGGAGTCAGGAATTAGGAATTAGGAGTTTAAATTTACCCCCATCGCCCCATCCCCTGTTAGATGCGATTAATTTTTGGGAAAACTAAATTTATAATAATTGCATTATAAGGGTTGCAGCAATGCATGATGATTTAATACGTCATTCGCAAAGTTTTAATACCGTAATTTTTTACGACATCGAAAATTTAACAAAAGGTAATAGTAGTCCTCAATTTAATTTCTCTCTAGAGGATATTACACAAAAGATAAAACGATACAATTTAGTTGATAAAATTGCTGCTCAATATGCTTACGCTGATTGGAGTAATAATAAATTAAGTCAAATCAAAAAAGAGGTTCAACAACTTGGTATTGAATCGATTCAAATTTTTGGTTTCAGTAATCATAAAAATGCAGCAGATATTCAATTGGTAATTGATGCAGTTGAATTAATTCATAGCAAACCTTTTTTACAGATTTTTGCAATTGTATCTGGTGATGGCGGATTTTCTTGTTTAGCTAAAAAACTGCATGAATATGGAAAAATAGTCATTGGATGCAGTCATGAAAGCCAAACTAACAATGTATTTTCTGCTGTTTGCGATTACTTTATCAGATTACCTGCTTCAATAGAACAAAAAACAAACGAAACAAATAATAATTGCACTCAGATGACGGCAACAAATGAAAAACAAACAAATGAAAATCAAAATCAAAATAATTATAAATTAGTCTTAGAGTATTTGAAGACTAACGAGCCTCATCGAACTTTATTAAAACAAAATGGTATAGATTTTTCAACTGTTCATCGGATATTTAAAGAGCAAATATCAAATTTTGACTATAAAAAAATAGGTTTTACTAAATTTCAAGTATTTTTAAATTCAATTATTCAAGGCACAGAATTTAAAATAATTTTTCAGGATAGAAATAAAACAAAACCAATGTTAAAGATAAATTAATCTTTTGAAAATAAAACCTAGAATGAATATTGTTGATTTCTAATTTATGGAATGTGTAATGCCTTAATAATATTTAATGCAGTCATACACCATTTTAATTAGATGGTGCGTTAAACGCAATCTAAATTATCGTTTATGGTTCAGATATAGTCGTGCATTTAACACACCCTACAAAAAAGCTCAAATTCACTTTCCTATAGCTCGCAATAATAGTTACAATACAGCAGTTCGCGCTTAAATAGCTTAATTGGAGTTAAGGGAAAGTGGGCTTATTTGAAGATTTGAGCAAATTTTTGGAAAGTCGTTTAGAAGAATTCTTGCGAAATAATCCGCATTTGGAATTAGATGCATTATTAGAACAGTTACGGGAACAAGAAGAGGACACTTTAAAATTAATTGCAGATTTGCAGTTACAAGAAAAGCGTAGAGAAGACGAGATATTGTCCACAGCGCAAGAAATCCAAAGATGGCACATTCGTGTACAAAAAGCGAAAAACGGTGGTAGACAGGATTTAGCAGCCAAAGCAGAAGAAAGAGAAGCGGCTTTATTACGACAAGGAAACCAGCTTTGGGGACAAATGCAAGGTGTAAAAGAACGCATTACCCAAGCTAAAGAATTATATCGAAAAATTCAACAACGACGGCAGGAAGTACAAACCAAAGCCGCAGAAGCGCAAGCAGCACGTACCAAAGCCCAAACACAACAACGTATCGAAACGAATACTGGCTGGTGGAATGCAAGCAGCACCTATCCCAGTTCTAATACTTACGACGATTTAGAAGAAAAATTCCGTCGTTGGGAAACCGAAGCTGAGTTGGATGACATGAAACGCAATATGGGGAAATAATTAGTTGACAGTTGACAGTGGACAGTTGACAGTAGTGCGAGCGTCTCGCTCGCTATATTATATATATTTAATATTTACATATTTAGTTGACAGTAATTCTTCAATTTTAACCTTTGACCTATAACCTTTAACCTCTAACCTTTAATCTTTCCCTTGCTAATAGATTTTCATCCTTTTTTCGGATTAAGTGCAATTCAAACAGCTTGTATTTTTGCTCTGCTGGTATTATCGTCACAGTCTCTCTAAAATGTTCTGCGTAACATCTTGAAGAATGGAACGAAGTATTTTTTTAAACCTTTTATCAAGCTTGCAGTTATTGTTAGTAGGTTATATTCCCGCTGTTGTTGTGGGTATTTTATTTGGGTATTTGATTGGTATCAATAGGTTTGTTTATCAAATATGTAAATGGATATTACAAGTACCATTAACTATGGTTCCTATAGCTTTACTTCCAATTGTGTTGATATTTTTTAAAGAAGCTGAAACTGCTGCGATCGCAATTGTTTTTTTTAGCGCTATTTGGTCAATTATTCTGAATACCGCCACAGGAACCCGAAACGGACGCAAACAAGGTAGAAATTTTAAAGTAGTAATTAACCATATATTTGAAGGTTTAAGATTTGCAGTTTGGATTGCTTGGTTTACTGCGATCGTAATTGAAATGTTGACTCTTGATCGAGGACTTGGTTTTATTATTTGGAATGCTTATAAAGAAAATAAATTTAACAACATAATTGAAGGTATAATCTGTATTGGAACTATCGGATTAGTATTAGACCAACTTTTAGATTTGACGGGAAATATTCTTTCTCAACTTGTTTCCGAGGGACAAAAGAAAGAAGGTTAAAAAGGTTAAAGGTTATAGAGCATTATATGATAAAACAATGCGTGAGATCGGCATCCCTGCCCGTCTGAATGTGCTGTATAAAGTTATTCCTCAATTTCCAATTCTTCAATTTCTTCTACAGATTGATAATTATTAAAAGATGTAGATACTTCTGGTTGAGAAGCAGCATCCAACTGTTGCTGTGTAAATGTTTGATTTGGTAATTCACCTAAATAACTACCAAAAAGTTTTTCATAATTGGAAGCAACTGCCAAAAATGCTCCACCTAAAATATAGATTGGTAAAGGTAGAGAAAATTGCTGTATCCAATCAAATAGCTGTGCTAAAGCAAACAACACTACAAAGCAAATAAACCAAATTCTCATGTTTAAATCCATAAAGCAATAAGTAAGCAAAGGTGTAATAGTTATTTGTTGCATGATACTTGATCAATGGCAATTACAACAATGAGAAAACATACGATGGGACAAAAATTAATTTTCGATGTAGCGCCATCATACTGAAATATTCAAGTAAAAGTGACAATAAAGGATGCTAATAGTCGAACAAAGAATCCTCAATAGATAATTTGTCCAAATTTATGACAATTCTGGGTTGCAATTTGGGAATCATGGAATTACCAGGCATCCCATATCTAAATGTAAACGCTGTCAGACGAATGAATTATCCTTCCTCAAAGCATTCAAGTTCCCAACCCGACATCCAGAAGCATAAAAAAGCTTCCAGGATTTTGTCAGGATGGCTTTTTAACGAAGCATCCAGGATAATTAATCGTCTGACTCTGCAAAACAAGATTTGTCTGGGATATATTGTTGCAGTTGGTATGACTTTAGGAGGTACTGGTTTTGGTTTGATTCTGGGTAATTTATGGGTTGATAGAGTAGAGCAACAAAGGAAAGATATTCGTCAAGAGTTGGAGTTATTAAACAACTTATTAAATACTACTTTAAGTTTGCAATCAATGAGCGATATTTCTCCTTATTTACAAAAACCCCAAAAGCTTCAACAAACAAAGTCAAGGGTAATTAATAGAATAAGTAATTTTCAACATTTATTAGCTAAAGCTACTAGTTCAAAATCTTTGGAAGCGTTACTTAAAAAGTATGATGATGATTTAAAACAATTTGCTCAAGATTCCGAAACAACTTTAAAACAAATTGATACAAATAAATTAAATTTACAGGAGGTGGAAACAAAACTCACGAATTTAGCAGTAAGTAATTCACGTATGAAAACTCTAGAATTTATCGATGAATTACAATTTTTGACAAAAACCGTAGTAGCGCAAGAAGAAAAGCTTGAAAATAACTTTAATCAAGCAAAAATTATACGAATAATAATTGTAATTCTGAGTCTAATTTTAACTTTAACGATTACTTATTTTCTCGCAATTTATAGTAGTCGGATAATTGCTAGACCTATTTTAACAATTACCAGTCTAACTCAAAAAGCTTTAGAAGAGTATAACTATGATATAGAAATACCCGTGACAGAAAATCCAGAATTAGGAAAATTAGAAACTTCTTTAAATGAACTTTTTCAGCGCATCCAAAATCATATTAAACAACAAGAAGAAGCCAGCATATCTGCTGATGCTGCTAATTATGCAAAAAGCGAATTTATGGCGAATATTAGTCACGAACTTCGTACACCATTAAATGGCATTTTAGGTTATACCCAAATCATTGAAAATTCTCCTCATCTTTCAAAACAGGAACAACGGGGTATCGAAATTATTCACCGTTGCGCCAAGCATTTATTAATTTTAATTAATGATATTCTTGATTTTTCGCAGATAGAAGCACATAAAATCAAATTACATCCTAGCGATTTTCATTTTCCTTCATTTTTACAAGGAATCGTCGAAATATGTCGCATTAAAGCCGAAAATAAAGGTTTAAACTTTATTTATTTAACTCCAGAAAATTTACCATCTGGTATTACTGCTGATAAAAGAAGATTACGACAAATATTAATTAATTTACTTAATAATGCGATTAAATTTACTGAAACAGGTTGTGTAACTTTACAGGTAGAAATATTAGAAATTAACAAACAATATTTCTCTGAAACAGTTAGATTACTTTTCCATATTGAAGATACTGGTATTGGTATGGAACCGGAACAATTAAACAAAATATTTTTACCCTTTGAGCAATTAGGTACAACTAAAAATAAATCAGATGGTACAGGAATTGGTTTATCTTTGAGTCAAAAAATAGTAGAAATAATGAATAGTACAATTAAAGTTAACAGCCAGTTAGGTATGGGAAGTATGTTTGAATTTGAAGTAGAATTCCCAATTGCTGAAAATTGGACGGAGACAAGTACTATCACCCGTACTGGGAGAATTGTTGGTTATGCAGGTGAAAGAAAGCAAATCTTAATTGTAGATGACAGTTGGGAAAATCGTTCTTTATTCATCAATTTATTATCACCGATTGGATTTGAATTAATTGAAGCGGAAAACGGTAAAGATGGTTTAGAAAAAGCAATAATATCTCAACCTGATTTAATCATTTCTGATATTAATATGCCAATAATGAATGGATGGCAAATGCTTAAACAAATTCGTAATCTAGATAAGTTACAGAATAGTTTATTCATTGTTTGCTCTGTAAGTACATCCGAACGCGATAGCCAAAAAGCTATTCAAGCAGGAGCAAACTACTTTTTAGATAAACCAGTCAAATCGAAAGAACTTTATCGTACATTAGCAAAGCAATTACAAGTTACATGGATTTATAGTAATAAGGAAACAACAGAAACAATGAGTTCAAATTCACGTCAAAAAAATCAAATAGTTATTCCACCGGCTTCAGAGTTAACAATGCTACTCGAATTCGCCAAACAAGGTAAAATCAAGGGTATAAAACATGAATTAGAGCGAATTTCACAACTAGATCAACAGTATCAAGATTTTGTTGATGAATTAGATTCATTTGTAAAATCTTTTAATATTAATAAAATTCGTGAATTTCTTCAAGACAATATAAAGTTCTAATTATGTACACTTATTTGTTCAGTTTTATCCTATAAAATCTCTTGATTAATATGTTAAATAATAATTCTGCTAATATGAACTTACCTGAAGAAGAATTTGACTCTCATAAAAAGTTAGAAACAATTTTAGTCATCGATGATAGTCCAACTAATCTAGAGATTTTACATGATGTTTTGGGAGGTGCTGGTTTTGAAGTGTTAGTAGAAATGGACGGTATTAGCGGAATTGAACAAGTTGAAAGCAATCCTCCTGATTTGATATTATTAGATGTGATGATGCCGAAAATCGACGGATTTGAAACCTGTCGGAGATTACAAGCAAATCCATTAACAAAACATATTCCGATTATTTTTATTACTGCACTAACAGAAGCAGAAGAAAAAGTCAAAGGGTTGAAATTAGGTGCGGTTGATTATATTACTAAACCATTTGAACAAAATGAAGTTTTAGCCCGCATTAATTTGCATTTGAAATTACGTCAATTAAATATAGAATTAGATAAACAAAAACAAGAGTTAGAAATACGAGTTAAAGAACGAACTTTTGAACTGTCTCAAGCTGTAGAAGAATTAAAAAAAACTCAGTTGCAGTTAGTTCAAACTGAAAAAATATCTTCTTTAGGGCAATTAGTTGCTGGTGTTGCTCATGAAGTTAATAATCCGATTGGCTTCATTTCTACTAATTTGCATTACGCTAATCAATACATTGAAGATTTACTTAAATTGGTACAGCTTTTTCAAAAAAATTGCTCAAATCCAGGCATAGAAGTTGAAGAACAAATAGAAATTATGGATTTGCAGCATATCCAAAAAGATTTACCCAAACTAATGTCTTCGATGAAATTGGGTACTGATACTATTAAGGGAATTATGCAGTCTTTACGAAACTTTTCTCGTACTGATGGAGAAAACAAAAAATTTGTTGATATCCATGAAGGAATAGAAGCAACTTTGATGATTTTACAACATCGTCTCAAAGCTTATCCGAAACGTGCCGCAATTCAAGTTATAAAAGATTATAGTATTTTACCTAAAATAAAATGTTATCCAGGACAACTCAATCAAGTATTTATGAATTTGCTCGCAAATGCAATTGATGTTTTGGAAGAATCAATCATTGAAGATCAAAATTTGAGTAGTGATAATATAATTACCAATCCTCAAATTCGCATTGCAACTACTATAGATAAACATCAAGTTACAGTCAAAATTTCTGATAATGGTAAAGGAATGTCCGAATCAATCCGCAGCGATATTTTTCAAGCTTTTTTTACTACCAAACCAGAAGGAAAAGGTACTGGGTTAGGACTTTCAATTAGTTACCAAATTATTACTGAAAATCATGGGGGAAATTTAGAGTGTATTTCTTCTCCAGGAAAAGGTACTGAGTTTTTAATTCAAATTCCCTTTTAATTGTCTCTGTTAATCAAATATAGAGCCAATTAAATAGTATTTTTAGATTAGTTAGATGAAAATGAATTTATCTTTACCAGATTTTAGTTAAGCTATTTTCTGGAACAATATAGTCAAAATACAGCCAAAAATTATTTATTAATTCAAACTCTTGAACTAAACACCTTAAAATCATATACTTAACTTCTGATACTTTCACAATCTAGCGCATCTGCTAATGACCATTTCAGAACAACCCAGCAAAATCAATTCTACTGAATGGATAACCGACAGCAATGGTAAATTTGCAATATCCATTCGTATCAAAGGGGAAAGGCTTTTCCACGAAGTATCACCCTTTCAAACTGTAGAAGTCTTTGATACTCAAGATAGAGGTAAAATGCTGACTATTGACCGCATGGTAATGTGTACTGAAGCGGATGAAGCAGCTTATCATGAGATGATTACCCATATTCCAATGTTGACTCATCCTGGTGTCAAGGATGTGTTGGTAATTGGTGCTGGTGATGGGGGTACAATTCGCGAATTGGTGCGTCATCCAGGAATTGAGCGCATTACAATGGTAGAAATTGATGAAGCGGTAGTGCGTGCTTCTAAACAATTTTTACCAACTATTTCTTCAGCTTTGGAACATCCCAAGTTGAATTTACTCATAGATGACGGGATTAAATTTGTTGAAAATGCCGCCGATAATTCCTATGACTTGATCATAATTGATTCTTCTGACCCCGTAGGTCCATCGGAAGGTTTATTTACAAAATCATTTTATCAAGACGTTTATCGTACTCTGCGCCCTGGTGGAGTGGTAACGGTACAAAGTGAATCACCGATTTTTCATCACAAGGCTTTTGTCGATTTAAATCAATGTCTCAAACAAGTTTTTGGAATTGATTCGGTGCATTGTTATTTAGTGTTTATTCCCATGTATCCTACGGGAATGTGGAGTTTGACTTTTTGTTCTAAACAGGGAGTACATCCCGTTGAAAATTTAGATTACGACAAAGCAATTCAATTTGTCAAAGAACATGATTTACGCTATTACAATCCAGATGTTCATCAAGCTGCATTTGCTTTACCTCAATTTATTCGCAAGATGATTGAATTAGGGAATAGGCAATAGGCAATAGGCAATAAGTAGCAGTTAACTGTTAACTATTAACTGATTGTTGAATCTTGATTACAGCTTTTCGTAAGCTGCTAAAATAATTCTTTCGGTTTCCTCCCAACCAATACAACCATCCGTTATGGAAACTCCATGTTTTAATTCTTTTAAATTAGTCGGAATTTTTTGATTTCCTTCATTTAGATTAGATTCTAACATCATCCCTACGATAGATGTGTTACCTTCGGCTATTTGCTGTACCACATCTTCTAAAACTCCTGCTTGCAACTTATAGTCTTTATGAGAATTACCGTGACTACAATCAACTACAATTCTTGGAGGTAAATCTGCTTTTTTCAACTGCTCTTCTGTTGCTTTTACATTTTCGCGATCGCAATTGGGTTTACCACCACCACCACGTAATATAATATGACCGTAATCGTTACCCTTAGTTTCAACAATACTCACCTGTCCTTGTTGATTTAACCCTAGGAAATGATGAGTGCTTTTAGCTGAATGTAGAGCATTTAAAGCGACTTGTATATTACCATCAGTACCGTTTTTAAAACCCACTGGCATGGAAAGCCCGCTGGACATTTCTCGGTGAGTTTGTGATTCGGTAGTGCGCGCACCAATCGCAGACCAAGCAATTAATTCGCCGATATATTGAGGTATAATCGGATCGAGAGCCTCTGTACCTGCGGGTAATCCTAATGCGTTAATTTTTAATAGTAATTCCCGCGCTATTAATATACCTTTTTCGATTTGGAAAGAATCATCCATATCCGGGTCATTAATTAAACCTTTCCATCCTACTGTAGTTCTAGGTTTTTCAAAATAAACCCTCATTATTAATAGTAGTTTATTTTCAACTTGCTCTTGCAGTTTTTTTAGTTTCCGAGCATATTCTAACGCTAATTCTGTATTGTGAATCGAGCAAGGACCGATAACAATAAATTTTCTTCTATCACGAAAATCTAATATATCTTTTAATTCTTGTCTATATTTTAAAACATTTGCTTCTGCTGATGGTGTTAAAGGTAATTTGGATTTAACTTCTTGTGGTGTCAATAGAACGTGATAATTCTCAATGTTAGTGTCAAATAATGTATTACGCATTGGTTGTCCTGCCGCGATTCTGCCTTTACTTTGAATGCTCAATTCACCTATATATTGTATCTGAAAAATTACACCTTAAAAATTAATCATTTGAACTATTATTTGCTATTGTATGTACTTTTTATGCAAATTTATGCAAATCTAAATTTCTCAACATAATTCAATACTAACTTACATGATTAAGTTACATTTATTACCACTCAGCAACTTTCAATAATCGGGTTTTTACCTGAAAAAACCCGATTTTAAAATTACCCTTCATCCCTAGGGTGCGGGTCACTTTTTTAACCTCTTTTCTCTGCGTACTCTGCGTCTCTGCGGTTTTTAAAAATTAATTGTTGTTAGCGTGTCGCAAGACATAAAAAATACCATGTTGCAATAAAGCCGGATTCCCTGCCTAAACAAATACTTAAGGCTTTGCCACGCTTCGCGTTCGCGAAGCGTGCCCGAAGGGCATACAATAATCAAACAGGATTCCGATATCTCTAATGTAAGACAACCATAATAGGGAAAATTATCACAACAAATCCTTAGAAATTGTCACTTCTTTAGAAAGATATTTAAACCAAGTAAAATACAAAGCAATCGAAAGCACAATCAATAATGCTAAGAGAATTCCAAAATTATCCCAACGCTTCATCATAAAAGTGATTCCTATCATGAATAAAGTCAATTGCCAGGGAATTGCGATAAATGTAGAAAGAATATCTCGACGATTTTCGTTTTTAATTTTCTGTTGAATATTCGCCGGCAGATTTTTACGCACGACTTCCCAAAACCCAAAAGGTCTGGTAACTTTGTAGAAATTATCTATTACTTGTAAATCCGTTGGTTCTGTAACAAATGTCCCAATTATGCAACCAATAAACGATGAAATACTAGGGATGAGAAACAAAGCATATTCTTGATATTGGGGTTGATTTAAACTTGGGATAATCAATGCTTTACTTAATATAGCTGCTAACATTCCCGCCACAGTACCAACAGCAAATCCATAACCATTAAATCGCCACCAATACCATCTTAATACTAAAGGAATCGATAACCCTGCACCTAATCCCAAAGTCAGCCATCCCCAAATTTCATTAATATTTTTGATTTGATAACTAAAGAGCATTCCAACTACTACAATTACCACAGATGCTAAACGACTTTGAACAATTAACTGTTGGTTAGTAGCTTGAGGTTTAAGATATGCTTGATAGATATCTTTCACCCAATAAGCAGCGCTGGAATTGATAATAGAGTCAAAAGTAGACATCGCCGCTGCTAAAAAACAAGCTATTAATAATCCTTTAACTCCTACCGGCACATATTCAGTAATTACCGTAGGTAAAATTAATTCTGGGTCTGATATGACACTCTTTGTTGCACCGTAATGAATACCCAACATTGCAAAAGCAGTAACAAGTGGCCAGCGAAATGAAAGTAAAATAATCCAAAATAGAGAAAGTAAACCAGCTTCGCGATCGCTCTTTGCAGCAAAGTAACGTTGAATCATATACCCACCACCACCACCGAAACCTGACATACACTCTTTTACAAGATAAAAGAATATTACGCCACCAAATAAGTTAAATATAGAATAGTCTCCCGGTAAGTCTAGAGTTAAAGACGGTGAAATACTGCTCCACTCTGCAAAACTCCATTCCTTTAACTGTTCCGTACCCGGAATAGAAACCGCAAATGTTTCCGGAATAGTTGCAACTTGCAGAGCCAAACCACAAACATAAATTATCGCTAAAAAAATCAAACCACCTTGAAAAACATCAGTCCAAACAACACCGTAAAAACCACTAGCCGCCGTGTATACCAAAGCCAGAGCAACCAGCCCAATCGAAGCGAATTCATCGCTAATACCGAGAAATTGACCTAAAAATTTACCACCTGCAACAGTAAAATAGCTCATCGCACCCACAGCAAACATTAAATTTGCGATGGCGCTGATAATCCGTGCTGTATTTCCTTCCCTTCCCTCACCGAAACGCAACCGCATCCATTCAGCTAACGTCATCACCTGAGCGCGTCGATTCCATTTACCCATAAAAATCATCAAAATCGCCATGATTAACACCACACCACCGCGAATTTCGATAAAAAATCCTCTCGCACCCACAGCATACACCAAAGCACTGATCACCATCGTACCTGCCAAATCAGTATTCGATGCCATTCCCGAAGCACCCAAAACCCACCAAGGCATATTGCGGTTTCCCAAAAAATAGGAGTCAATACCCGCAGAAGCTTTACGTTCCAAATAAAGCCCAAAAATGACTATAGAAATTAAATAAACAGCAATAATTAGGTAATCAACAAGCTGTAACATGAATTTTTAGAATTAATCGGTGTAATAGGTAATATGACGGAAGATACAGCAAACAGAGATTTGCATCAAGTCTGTTATTTGACGGTTTTAATTTCTTGGTTGTTGTCTCATCCCCTTATGGGTGGGAATATAGATACAAATTTAATTTGTATTGAAATTATAATTTTCGTACTTTGCTTTACTAACTTTTATTTTGATAAATATTGCTACGATGTCCAACTTCTACAACAGTTATCAATAGAACCTCATCAAAAATATCATATATAATACGATAATCGCCTACTCGAATGCGATAAGCGTTTTCTCTACCTTTGAGCTTTTTAATTCCATCTGGACGGGGTTCTATAGCTAAGTTATCAATTTTAGTCTGTATACGCTCTTGGACTTCGGATGATAACTTTTTAATTTGTTTAGATGCACTCTTAGAAAATTGAATATCGTAACTCACGCCACATCCTTTTTGATTTCTTGCATCTCGTTTTTAATTTCTTCCCAAGATACAGTACCATTTTTTCGTATATCTTCTTTACCTTCATGGTAAGCTTTCAAATCATTTTCATCCTCTTCATCTTCGATTCTTTGAAGTAATGCAAAAATTTCGTCTAAGGTACTGTCATATGCTTGATTTAAAAGCACGTTGATATTATCAATTATTTCTTTTCTTTCCTGTTCAGTTTTCATTACTAACTAAAAAATATCCTAAATATATTTTATTACCATTTTACAATTACCTTAACTCTTGCGCTGCATATTCGTCAAAATACCGTGATTCGGACTAAATAACAAAGATAATACAAATAATCCCGATACAACTAACACAATTGCCGGCCCAGAAGGTAAATTATAAAAGTAACTTAAATACATCCCGCTAATACTCGAAATCACTCCAATAATTGCCCCTAATATCATCACTTGATGCAAACGTTTAACTAATAAATAAGCCGTTGCTCCTGGCGTTATTAATAATGATAAAACTAATATCACACCCACAGCTTTTAAACTAGCAACAATTGTCAAAGAAATAATTACCATCAACCCAAAATTAAGGCGATTTACAGGCAAACCCGCAGCTTGCGCCCCTTCAGGATCAAAAGTGTAAAATAATAATTCTTTATATAATAAAAATACTACTATCAATACAACAGCCGCAATTACACTAATATCTCGCATATCTGAAAGAGTAACGCCGAGAATATTACCAAAAAGAAAGTGATTTAAATCGATTTTATTATCCTTTTGAATAATAGTAATTAAAGTAATCCCCAAAGCAAAAAACGCCGAAAATACAATACCCATTGCAGCATCTTCCTTAATTGGCGATCGCGTTCTAATCCAAGTTATCACCATCGTACTGACAACCCCCGCAATAAACGCTCCCACAAAAATATTCATCCCCAAAATAAAAGCGATCGCCAATCCCGGTAACACCGAATGACTAATAGCATCACCCAACAAAGCCAAACGCTGCACCATCAAATAACTACCTACAATTGCACACAAAAAACCCACTAAAATAGCAACAATTAGCGAGCGTTGCATAAAGCTGTATTGTAACGGTTCAATTAACGCTTCAAACATAATTGGTAATGGGTAATTGGTAATTGGTAATTGAGCATGGGGAATTGGGCAGGGAGAAGTATTTATAATCCAAAATCTAAAATCTAAAATCTAAAATTAAACAACTCCGGTACAGACGTAGCATTGCTACGTCTCTACAAAACTAACTCCTAACTCCTAACTCCTAACTCCTTACGCTGCATCTGAAAAATACATTACCTTTCCACCATAAGCTCGATATAAATTTTGCTCCGTCATCACTTGTTTTCTCAAACCCGCAGCAATTATCTGGCGATTCAATAAAATAATATCGTCGAAATGGGTAGTTGTTTCGCCCAAGTCGTGGTTGACTACTAAAACCGTTTTTCCGGCGGCTGCTAGCTCGTGGAAGACTTCAAATAAAACTGTTTGGGTTTTTTGGTCAATTCCTACAAATGGTTCGTCCAAACAAAAAATTTCCGCTTCCTGTGCTAAAGCCCTCGCTAAAAATACCCGCTGCTGCTGTCCCCCGGAAAGTTGTCCGATAGCGCGATCGCGATATTCTAAAATACCGACTCTTTGTAGCGCACTTTTTGCTATTTGACGACTTACCCCAGAAAAACTCCGTAACCATCCCGTTTTCTTGACTCTTCCCATCATCACCACATCCCAAACTGTAGCGGGATAAGTCCAATCTATTGCACTACGTTGGGGAACATAAGCCACTTTTTCCAACTGTTCCGTTAGCGGTTTACCTTGATACAAAACCGTGCCGCTGCTGTCAACTAAACCCAACATTGCTTTCATCAAAGTACTTTTACCAGCACCGTTAGGACCATAAATACCCGTCAACCGTCCCGGTTTAATTACACAACTCACATTATCCAGTGCTTCTAGACTGCGATAACGTACTCCTAAATGAGTAATATTAATACTTGCATTATGTAGCATTACCCTATCTTTGAAGTGGTAGACGCGCTCTTGAGCTTGATTCTCATCTTCCATGGGATTATTTTTACAAACAAAAAATGAAAAGATTATGAGAATAATGTACCCTAAAAAATGAAAGAAAAATGAAAACTTTTGATACAGATTATGGAAGGGATTACTCAGTCAAAAGGTAGATATTTTGTGTATGGGTTATTAGGAATACTTTTAAGTTTGTCAATCAATGCGTGTAATCAACTAGATTCCAACTCTCAGGATGATGATAAACCGAATGTAGTTGTAACCAGCACAATTATCGCCGATTTAACCGAAAAAATAGGTGGAGAAGAAATAGATTTAACCAGTATTTTACAACCTGGTACAGACCCCCACGTATATGAGCCAGTTCCCAAAGATACAATAGTTTTAGAACAATCCGAATTAATTTTATACAACGGTTATAATCTGGAACCGGGATTAATTAAATTGATCGAAGCGACAGGCGTAAAAGCGGAAAAATTAGCAGTAGGGGAAGTTGCCGAACCTTTACAATTAGATAAAAGTGGAAAACAAACAGTACCCGATCCTCATGTGTGGGGTGATGTAGAAAACGCAATTAAAATGGCGATCGCGATTCGTGATGCTTTAATTAAATTATCACCAGAAGATAAAGAAGAATTTACTAAGAATGCAGCAGAATTAATAAATCAATTACAGCAGTTAGATAATTTTATAATTCAACAGATTGCGAGTATCCCTAAAGAACAGCGAAAATTAGTTACAACCCATGATGCATTTCAATATTACGGACGAGCTTATGATATACCAATAGCAGGCACATTAATAGGTATTAGCACCGAAGAACAACCAAGCGCTCAAACCGTGAAACAATTAGTAGAAGAAATCAAAAAAACAGGAGTAAAAGCCATCTTTGCCGAAACAACAATTAACCCAGCCCTAATCAAAACAGTTGCTCAAGAAGCAAACGTTAAACTAGCACCCCAAGAATTATATTCCGATTCCATCGGCGCACCTGGAAGCGAAGGAGATTCTTATATTAAAATGATGCAATCTAATACTCGAACAATTGTTGAAGCACTCAGTGAATAAAGGTTAAAAGTTAAAGATTAAATAAAAGTCAACTGTCAACTGTCCACTGTCAACTGTCAACTGAAAATGCGTCCTATTGCTGTAGATTTATTTGCTGGTGCAGGGGGAATGACTCTTGGTTTTGAACAAGCTGGGTTTGATGTGCTTGCTGCTGTAGAATTAGATCCGATACATTGTGCTATCCATGAATTTAATTTTCCTTTGTGGTCTATTCTATGTGCAAATGTAGAGCATATTTCGGGAGAGGAAATAAGAAGACGTTCTCAAATACAAAATCAAGAAATTGATATTGTGTTTGGTGGTTCTCCTTGTCAGGGATTTTCATTGATAGGAAAACGGGCTTTAGATGATTCTAGAAATAATTTAATCTTTCATTTTATCCGATTAATTATCGAATTAAATCCTAAATATTTTGTATTTGAAAATGTACCAGGATTAACTGTAGGAGAACATCAAAAACTTTTATTAGAAGTTATCTCAGAATTTCAAAAAAATGGTTATCAAGTAGAAACAAATTACCGGATACTTAACGCTGCAAATTACGGAGTTCCTCAAGATAGAGCCAGATTATTTATTTTAGGATGTCGCCAAGGTTTAAGTTTACCAAAATATCCCCAACCGCTGACTACACCAAAAGTATCTAAAAAATCAAAATATATCATAAATAACCCAGATTTACCCGCAACACCTACAGTATGGGATGCTATTGGTGATTTACCAGAAGTGGAAAATTATTCACAACTTATTGATAGAGATTGGATAATTGCTGAGTATGGAAAACCTAGTATTTATAGTCGTAAATTGCGCGGTATTTTAACAATTGAAAACGATTATTCTTATCAACGTTTATTCGATTCTTTTTTTCTGACTTGCAGTAATCGTACTAAACATAGTTCCCAATCTATTGATCGATTTGGGCAAACTGAACCTGGAAAAACTGAAGCAATTAGCCACTTTTATAAATTAGCAAAAAATGGTATTAGCAAAACCTTAAGGGCTGGAACACCTAGAAATCGTGGTGCTTTTACCTCTCCTCGCCCAATTCATCCAGTAACACCAAGATGTATCACCGTTAGAGAAGCAGCACGACTGCATTCTTACCCCGACTGGTTTCGTTTTCACACTACAAAATGGCATGGATTTCGACAAATAGGAAACTCAGTTCCACCTTTTTTAGCTAAAACAATCGCAACAGAAATTATTCGTGTTTTAGAAATAATTCCGGTGAAACCACAGCAAAAAATAGAGTTAGGTGACGATAGTTTACTGCAATTAAATATGTCTCAAGCTGCGGCAAAATTCGGTGTTTCAGAAAATATTATAGAACCGAGAAAAAGGAAAATAAATCATCAAAATCAAGAAGAAAAATCTGATGATAATTAATCGAAATTTCCAGAAATTAAATATGCATCAATCTAAATTCTTGTAGAGACGCTAAATTATGCCCTTCCGGCACGCTTTGCTAACGCATCTCTACATTTACAATCAAGGCAGAATCTTTCACAAATGCGTTATCATACTGAACATTGTAACGAGATTTACTTCAAACTACATTAATCGGAATTTTGATTTAATAAACGCGATAGTTGACTCAAAATAGTCGCTCTATAATCAGTAGCTATATTTTTCAACCTATATAAATTGAGTTTAGCGAAAGCAACTTGAATGATATTATCTTCTAAAAGATGTTCCAGTAAATCATCAACAATATCTTCATTATTAGCTTTATTAGTTAGATCAAAAACACCTGTTAAATAATAAATCTGTTCTACACCTTTTGATTCAAAATACTGTACCAATCGCCATGCATCAAATGCTTGTGGATAATCGACAAAACCAGCATGAATATCAACTATAATATCAGACTTTTCCGATTGAAAATAAACACCAACTCCATGTTTATCAAACGTCCATTTTTCCCCTTCCAATGATAATAAACCTTGACGGGGACAATTCACAGAAAAAGATTTACTGACATTGGGATATATCTGGCGAAATGCTAAAATTAAATTGTTTTGCAGTTCTACAAACTCTGAAATTATTTGAATTGCTTCAGCGCTTTTGATTGATGACTTCATTTAACCTACTCCTAGCCTTAATTTTGCCGATATATAGCCCAGCAGAGCTATTTTCAATCATAAATAGCCCAATAATAGCTAATTACAATTTTATACCCAACATTGGAAAAGTAAAATTTTTATTCCCGATTGCAAACGAGAAACTATAAATTATCGAAATATATCCTCAGTTAAAAGTTGTCCTTGTTACTTGTTACCCTAATCTTAACTACTTATTTCAATACCTACTATTCCTCAAGCTGAATACCAATCGATGCAGCTTATGTAATGATAAATCTAAAATCTAAAATCTAAAATCTAAAATTCCTCAGTGTCTAACAATCAGCAAGAAACCCATTTAAACCGCGCTCGTGCTAGTCTCAGACAAGCATTATCTTGGTATGGCAATTTGCGTAAACCAGGATTCGATGCAGAATTAGCAGGTTTAGTCAAGCCCGAAATCCAAATTTTAACCGCGAATCTGAATAAACTTGATTACAATGTGATTCGTATCGCTGCTTTTGGATTGGTAAGTCGCGGTAAATCTGCGGTTTTAAATGCCTTGTTGGGACAGAAGATGTTGCAAACTGGACCACTCAATGGTGTAACTCAATACCCACGTTCTATCCGGTGGAACCCCGGTGGCAAAATAGAAATTGAATTAATTGATACTCCTGGATTAGATGAAATTGCGGGAGAGACAAGAGCGCAAATGGCACGGGAAGTTACCCGTCAAGCTGATTTAATTTTGTTTGTTGTCTCAGGTGATATTACCCGCATTGAGTATGAAGCCCTGTTAAGTTTGCGACAAGCTCAGAAACCGTTAATTTTGGTATTTAATAAAATTGATTTATACCCTGATACTGATAAAGGCGCAATTTACGCTAATTTACAGCAACTAGGTGCGGGAAGTTCCGCGAAACCCTTAAAACCCGACGAAATAGTCATGGTAGCAGCAGAACCTGCACCCGTAGAAATTCGGGTAGAATATGCTGATGGTAGCTCCCGTTATGAATGGGAGACACCACCAGCGCAAATAGAGCAACTTCAACAAACAATCTTGAAAATTCTCAACCGTGAAGGACGTTCCCTTTTGTCCCTTAATGCTTTAGTGCAAGCAAAAGATGCAGAAGAATCCATTGCATATAAAACTATAGAACTGCGAGAAAAACAAGCAGAAGATTTAATTTGGCAGTATACCAAATATAAAGCATTAGCAGTAGGGATAAATCCCATCGCCTTTTTAGATGTTTTTGGTGGAATAATCACAGATTTAGCCTTAATTCGCTCTTTATCTCGACTTTACGGTTTACCGATGACGGGTTACGAAGCCGGAAAGTTATTAAAAACCATATTATTCAGTTCCGGTGGTTTATTGTTGGGAGAATTAGGCAGCAGCTTTCTTTTGGGTTTCGGTAAAAGTGCGATCGCCATTAGTAATGCTGAAAATCCTTTAAATATTACCACATTTGCGGGAACTGCCGTCACACAAGCTGGTATCGCCGGCTACGGAGCTTATTCCGTAGGAAAAGCTGCTCAAGCTTATTTAGAAAAAGGCTGTTCTTGGGGAGAATTAGGCGTTAGTCAGGTGATTGAAGAAATATTACGCGAAGTAGAATCGGATACTATTTTATACCGTTTACAGCAAGAATTGCGGATAGGGAAATAAAAAAATCAGGAGTGAGGAGTTACTCCTATTCCGCTTTAAGATTACCTTTCACCCGCAGGGTGCGGTTCATCTTTTTTTACCTCTTTTCTCTGTGTTCTCTGCGTCTAGAAGGGTTTTTTATTTCTCCCTGGGGGAGACGCTGCGCGAACGGTAATCATAAAGCCGGGAAGGGAGTAAGAATTACTTATTTTCCCCAAACTTATATCTTGCACCCGACCCATAATTAGCTAAATAATAAAAAATATAAATACAAGTATAACTAACCCAAAGCTGTAATATTTTTAGTCCATTTTAACTCACATCTTGCACCCTACGCATAATTAACTAGATAATCAAAAATATAAATAAAAATATTACTAAAATAAAAATATAATATTTTAGTCCATTTTAATGGACTTCTGCTATCAGACTGGGACTTGCAGTCCCAGGCGGGTAAAAATAAAGTCAAACAATTAGTAATTATTTTAACTATAGGTTTCTATGGTGCAAGATATGAACAAACCCATTTCTTCATTTCCCTACCTCCCCAGATTGATGTTTCTCAAACGATAATATGCAGCAATAGATATGGAATAGTGCCTAGCGATACAAAATTAAAAGGACATAAATTATGGGTTTGGGAATTCTCAAAGATGGTAAATGGATATCTCGAAGGGAACAAGAAGACTCAGAAGGTAAGTTTATTCGTCCGTCAACAACTTTTCGTGACAAAATCACTGCTGATGGTTCAAGTGGATTTAAAGCGGAAGCCGGGCGTTATCATTTGTATATCTCTTGGGCTTGCCCTTGGGCTTGTCGGACTGCAATTATGCGACAATTAAAGGGACTCCAAAATGTTATTGGTTTATCAGTGGTAGCTGCGGAAATTCACGAAAATAGTTGGGAATTTAAAGACGAGCCTGGTGCGATTCCCGATACAGTTAATCATACAGATTATCTGTGGCAACTATATTTAAAAGCTCAACCCAACTATACCGGAAGAGTAACCGTTCCTGTATTATGGGATAAACAAAAAGGGACAATTGTCAATAACGAATCCCGCGAAATTATTCGGATGTTCGATACTCAATTTGAAGAATTTACTCAAAAAGATGCAGATTTTTATCCTGATGATTTGCAAAAAGTTGTTGACGAAACAATAGATACTATTTACCAACCAATTAATAATGGTGTATATCGAGCAGGATTTGCAACATCTCAATCTGCTTACAATCAAGCCGTCACAGAATTATTTGATGCACTCGATGATTGGGAAAAAGTATTAAGCAAACAACGTTATCTTTGTGGAAATAAAGTTACCGAAGCTGATTGGTGTATGTTTACAACTTTATTTCGCTTCGATGCAGTTTATTACGTACATTTTAAATGCAATATACGTCGGATTGTGGATTATCCTCATTTGTGGAACTATCTCAAAGAACTATATCAAATGCCCGGAGTCAAAGAAACTTGTAATCTTGACCATATTAAGCGGCATTATTACATTAGTCATCCCAACGTTAACCCCCATCAAATTGTCCCAAAAGGGCCGATAATTAATTTTGACGAACCCCATAACCGCGAACAAATTTTTACCGAATAGTGTAGAGACGTAGCACTGCTACGTCTTGCCAATTCATCTTGCAAAAAACAAAATTAACAACCGTATCTATTCTCTGGTTTTACAAACAACTAACTTTTGTTAATACAATACAGCTCCTGAAAACCGATACTAATAAACAAATAACAATTTAAAACCAGTCAACTATAAACTATAAAATTTAAACTCCCCAGGCAAGATTCGAACTTGCGACCAATCGGTTAACAGCCGACCGCTCTACCACTGAGCTACTGAGGACTACGATTAAACATATTAAAGGTAAAAACAGAATTTGGCAAGTACTTTGACAAACTTTTTTGAAAAAATTTTTGATCGCCCTTTGAGCTATACATTTGTACCAACAAATACCGGCTCTAAATCAATCAATCTGTGGTTAGTAGATGCTCAAGTACAATATCCGATATCTATTTGAAGCCCATACGTAATTCAGCCAACCGTTGGCGGGATTTGGCATCAATCGAATTAGCTAAAAATCTGCCGTTAGGTTTTTTACCAGACTTATACTTTTGTCGCGTCCGACAAACAGTAGTTTCTACTTCGTGACAGAGTTGTTGTGCAGATATCCATTCCGCTCCATACCCCTGTACAGTTAACTGTTGCGCTCGGTCTGAAGTTGCAACCACTATCCGAGATAATAAGCGTTGAGCTAGTTTATGACGCAATGACGCACAGAGTTTCTCTATGTAAGTATCCGCCGTTTGACCGAAATCCGTATATAAAGCTGTAACAAGTTTTGTCACAACTTCTTCGTTGCTACAATTTTTTTGAAAATGAGCATCGAAGACTACTTGGGTTTGATAGCCCATAAATGCACTGTAACTAACTAAAGCTTCGAGTAACTCATTGCGTGCAGCCTCTAGTCCGACGTTTTCGGAAGTCTTCTTTAAACAAGACCAAGCGCCGATAATGTTATAACCGTCTACTAGTAAAACGGCTGGAGAAAATGGAGAGGACATGGTTATAAATCACAGTATTCTAGATTTAACAAATTTCATTCATAACTTCTATAGTAGTTGAAACATTATTTGTAACACTATGTTACATAAACAAAAAATCTCATAATATTACAAAATCCTGATTAATAAAAGACAAAAAATAAGCGCGATTAAAGTAAACACGCTTATTTTTTGCCGATTTGTAATTAATTTGTGATTTAGGACAGAAGACGCAAGGAAAGAAAATACTAACTCATTAATTAACTAATTAACTAATTAATTAAATTACTTCCTCCCTGCAACTGCATTAAAAGTTGTTTCAGACGGGATGGCTCTCCTTGATCAAGTAAAACACCTTGTTCAAGTAGAAATGCACCATCGCAGTAATTCAATTCATCGAGACGATGAGTCACCCAAAGGGCTGTAATACCGCGAGTTTTAACTAAATTACGGACAGCAGCAACCAATTCTAATTGGCTGTCCGGATCAAGTAAAGCGGTTGGTTCATCTAACAACAACAATGCACAGCGACGAGCGATGGCACCAGCAATCGCTACCCGTTGTTTTTGTCCCCCACTTAAAGCATAAATAGGACGACGTTGCAGTGAAAGTAAATTAACCGCACTCAGCGCTTCTGCTACTCTTTCTCGAACTTGTTTGTGTGATAACTTTTCTTGTACTAATCCAAAAGCCACATCAGCACCAACAGTAGGCATTACTAATTGATGATCCGGGTTTTGAAAAACAAAACCAACGGGGTGCAAAACTTTGATTTCTCCACTTTTAGGAGTTAGTAGCCCCGCAATCAGTTTAAGTAAAGTTGACTTTCCACTTCCATTGGTACCCAAAAGCATCCAAAATTCACCATTAGGTACTTCTAAAGAGCAAGATTTGATTACCTGCGTTCCATTTGACCAATCAAAATTTAAATCTCTTACGGAGATACCTACTTGTGCCATTTATCTTCCACCAGTGCTTTACTCTTGAGCCAAAGCGAAGAAACCAGGAGGTTTACCACTTCCACCAGCTGCACCATCTCTCTGAGTCATCTGTATCCCAGAAATTTCACTGGTACGAATCGCGATTTTTTTCTCTACTTTACCTCCGCATTCCAACTCTACGATTTCTGGGCTACCAGAGCGTATTGCTGATAAAACTAGCTGGTAAGCAGCTTCGGCATCTTCTGAAGTCTTGCGCTGAACCGATACAGGAAAAGCTGTATTTCTTAGGGCTAAATCGATAGTAAACATTGAACCTTAATTAAATTTAACTGTAGGACTAATTTTAGCGTCAGCACCTACATTAACAGCAGATGGTCAACTATGAGAATCGTGAATTGAGAAATATTAAAAAAAAATTAACTATTGAGGACTTTTAATTATTACCTGGTATTTACCTCTTCGCATACCGCCCGCATTCTCATAGAGTCGCAAAAAAAAATCAGTTAAATTGAAAACTTACTGGAAAAATTACCTATTTTTCTTTACAATAAGATTAGAGACAGTAAACAATTGTAAACTAGGTTGACAACCCAGTTAGTTTTCTGCATGAGAGCGGCAATCAAATGCCAACCTCAAAATTGAAAAAAACCGTAATTATAACGATTTGGAGATTCAATCTCATGACTATCGCAGTTGGACGCGCCCCTAGTAGTAGAGGCTGGTTTGACGTACTCGATGACTGGTTAAAGCGAGATAGATTCGTATTTATCGGTTGGTCGGGTTTATTACTCTTCCCCTGTGCCTACATGGCTCTAGGTGGATGGCTCACAGGTACAACCTTTGTATCCAGTTGGTATACCCACGGTTTAGCATCTTCCTACTTGGAAGGCTGTAACTTCTTGACCGTGGCAGTATCCACACCCGCAGACAGCATGGGACATTCCCTGTTGTTATTGTGGGGTCCAGAAGCTCAAGGTGACTTTACACGTTGGTGTCAATTGGGTGGTTTATGGCCGTTTGTGGCATTACACGGAGCCTTCGGTTTGATCGGCTTCATGTTGCGACAGTTCGAGATTTCCCGCTTGGTAGGAATTCGTCCTTATAACGCCATCGCCTTTTCTGCACCAATTGCAGTATTCGTCAGCGTATTTTTGATGTACCCCTTGGGTCAATCTTCTTGGTTTTTTGCACCCAGTTTCGGTGTAGCAGCAATCTTCCGTTTCTTACTGTTCTTCCAAGGTTTCCATAACTGGACTTTGAATCCCTTCCACATGATGGGAGTAGCAGGAGTATTGGGTGGTGCGTTGTTGTGTGCAATTCACGGAGCCACCGTGGAAAACACCTTGTTTGAAGACGGAGACGGTTCCAACACCTTCCGGGCATTTGAACCAACCCAAGCAGAAGAAACCTATTCGATGGTGACAGCAAACCGTTTCTGGTCTCAGATTTTCGGTATTGCCTTCTCCAACAAACGCTGGTTACACTTCTTCATGTTGTTTGTACCAGTAACTGGGTTATGGATGAGCGCAGTCGGTGTAGTCGGTTTAGCGCTGAACCTACGTGCTTATGACTTCGTATCTCAAGAATTGAGAGCCGCAGAAGACCCAGAGTTTGAAACTTTCTATACGAAAAACATTTTGCTCAACGAGGGTATCCGCGCTTGGATGGCTCCTCAAGATCAACCTCACGAACAGTTTATATTCCCCGAGGAAGTTCTACCTCGCGGTAACGCACTGTAATTTAGACCTTTCGTATATTTTTGGCAAACTGCCATCAACATAAAATCAGTTTAATTAATCTCCGTCTTTGGGCGGAGATTTTTTATTTAATTACCGCAAACAAAACAGATCGATTTTTTTGGAGGGGGCTTGGGGGACGGTTGCGTCCCTCAATCAGGGGTTTGGGGGAGAATCCCCCAAGTCTTGGTTCTCAATAAATTGATTGACGGACAACCTTAACTAAATTGTATTGCCTGATAAATCGATAAAACAATCCAAAATCCAAAATCCAAAATCCAAAATTGATAGATTATTGACCATATTCCCGATAAGATGTGTTATATTAAAACCAACATACAAAGAAAGAGCATTTTGCTTAATCTTGTTTGAGATTAAAAGCCACTTAGGCAACAAGGAGGTGATGCCCATGATAGAAAGTAGTATACGCATGGGTCATCAAGTTGCAGCAAACCGGCTGTGCGCCGGAGCTGTTCTCTAGGAGTTAGGCTTAGTTTTTTTTAAAGACTAGTTTAACTTAAGCGACAAGGCTGAACTGGAGTTTCTTCCGGCAGTCAGGTTGCAACTTGAAGACCCGCTAGACCGCCCTTAGATTAAGTCAACCGACTTAACTAAGGGCGGATAGTTTTTTATGGGGGTTGTAAGTGTTTTTTATAATTGCAAATTATTTCTTAACCCTTCGTTTTCGATTAATCTAATTAATACTCCCGGACCGGCGGAAGATTACTAATTAAAAAACCCTTCTAGACGCAGAGAACACAGCGGAAAGTGCGGTCTTGGGGGTATCCCACATGAGCAACTTTTCAAGAGAGAGGAAAGAGGTAGAAAGAGATGAACCGCACCCTCCATGGGTGAAAGGTAATTTTAGAGCGGTTCGGGGGAGTAAGATAAATTATCTAGACCCTGACAACCCCTAGATAGATACCGCAATAAATATTAATCAAAATTAATCATAAATATTAATTTTTCCTTAAATAAAATACAAATCAAAATACTCCAATTCCACAGAGCGTTGCAATTTCGCAAAAAGCTCCTAGTTTGAAAGGTTTAATCACTTACTTTTCTATGAAGTTTTCAATAATTTCAAGGTTGACTTGAAGCTTAGTAATCAACATACTGTAAATAGAGATAAATAAGGCTCTAACGAGAGAACTAAAAACTCTTACCATCTATTTACTCTGTTTACTTTCAATGTGTGATAGTTAACAATCTGACCATATATTGCTTTATGTTTCACTTGTCTTATAATTAAAGACTATAGAGGATGGGTTTTTGCATAAGTTAATTACATGATTCTTTACTTAGATTTAATCGTTTCTTAGCTTAGCAAAAACTAGAATTGTGTATGGGGTCACTATGCCTCATTTAGAAGTTCCACTCTCAGAGTGGGTTTTTAAGAAAATTTGCAGCAAAGTAAATTATTCGTGCAAGGTGTGAGGAGAATAGGAAGAATGTCTAATATATTGTGGAAATACTTGGCTTTGAGTCCCGCAGTTTTCGGAGCAACATTGTTAGTTTCAACAACTGCGATCGCGGCTTCTAAGACTGCTGAATCTGAGGTTGTGATTGGTGGAGTTTCTCAAGCAGAGAAAATAGAAACTCAAGCACCATCAGTCTTTTCAGCTTCGGTAGATTCCCAAGCAACACAAACGCTGGCTCAAGCTCAACAAACTGAAGTCAACGTTTTAGAAGAAGTAACTAAATACGGTAGCGAAGGACAAGAAAATGGAAGTCAGTCCCAAGTAACTTCCGTTTCGCAATTTTCAGATGTACAGCCAACCGATTGGGCTTTCCAAGCATTGCAATCATTGGTTGAGCGTTATGGCTGTATAGCAGGTTATCCTAACGGAACCTATCGTGGAAACCGGGCTTTAACTCGTTATGAATTTGCCGCAGGCTTGAACGCTTGTTTGGACAGAGTTAATGAATTGATTGCAACAGCGACTGCTGACATTGTTACCAAAGAAGATTTGGCAACTTTGCAGCGCTTACAAGAAGAATTTTCTGCTGAATTAGCAACTTTGCGCGGACGAGTAGATGCTTTAGAAGCCCGTACTGCCGAATTGGAATCAAATCAATTCTCCACAACAACTAAGCTTGCTGGTGAAGCGATTTTTGCTTTAACTGACGCTTTTGGCGATAACGTAGATAACCGCAACAACACCGTCTTCCAAAACAGAATTCGCTTGGACTTGCAAACTAGCTTCACGGGTAAAGATATGTTGCATACCCGTTTGGCTACTGGTAACGCAGTACGTTTGAATACTGGTACCGATGTAGATGGTGATGGAGTTGCCGATGCTAATGATCTTAACGGTGAAGGCTTCCAAACCTTTAATTTAACTGGTGATGCTAGTAACAGCAACGATGTTAAATTAGACTGGTTGGCTTACTATACCAATCTTGGTCCGGCTCAACTTTATATTGCTGCTACCGGCGGTATTCATAGCGATTATGCTGCTACCGTTAACCCTTACTTTGAGGATTATGATGGTGGCAACGGTGCGTTGTCTACTTTTGCTTCGGAAAGTCCCATCTATCGAATCGGTGGTGGTGCTGGTGCAGCGTTAAATATCAAGTTTGGTGAAGGTAGCAGTATTCTTCGTCCCAGTTCATTAACTGTTGGTTACTTAGCTTCGGAACCTAATGATCCTTCCCTTGGTGCAGGCATATTCAACGGTAACTACGCTGCACTCGGACAGTTGAACTTTAACGTTAGTAACCGTATCGGATTAGCAGCAACTTATGTCCACGGTTATCACGGTGCTGGTAGTAACTTATTCGATGCTGGTGGATTTGCAGGTACAACGACAAATGCAGCTGGTCAAACTGGTTTCCTTCCTGTAGTCGGTACTACTCAGGCAAATAGACTAGATAACCCATCTTCGAGTAACTCCTACGGCTTAGCTGCTGCAATCAGACCTAGCGACAAATTCTCAGTCAGTGGTTTTGTTTCTTACCATGATGTTACCGGATTTGGCGCTGGTGATGACTATGAAGCTTGGAGTTGGGGTGCTGGTATCGCATTACCTGACTTCGGTGGAAGAGGAAATGTTTTGGGTATCTTTGGAGGCGCTCAACCCTATTCTTTGAATAGAGCTTTAGCTACTGATGGTCGTAATGATGCTGATGTACCTTACCACATCGAAGGATTTTATAAGTATCGCGTAAACGATAACGTTTCTATTACACCCGGCGTTATTTATCAGACTTCTTCTGGACAAAATAGCGACAGCGAAGATGTATTCATTGGTACTCTCAGAACAACCTTTACATTCTAGAGAACTTTAGAGAACTAAAGAAAATCTAAGAGTTTGATATAAATTGCTCTCCGTTAATCAATGGGGAGCAATTTATTTGTTGAGGAATAAACAGTAAACCCCAGTGGATAACCGGAGTATAATACAGAAGTTATGAGTTAAGAGTTAAGTAGTTAAGCCTTCATTATTTATATAACTACCACTCAGTTATAAAACTATTCCCAATTCCCAATTCCCAATTCCCAATTCCCAATTTAGTTTAATTACCAATTATAATTTTCAAATTAAATATAAATTATCAACAAAAATGCATATTGCCCGTAATATCACAGAAATTGTTGGTCATACTCCTTTAGTGCAGTTAAATCGGATTCCCCAAGCAGAGGGTTGTTTGGCGAACATTGTAATCAAGTTAGAAAGCATGAATCCTTCTGCATCGGTAAAAGATCGAATCGCTACTAGTATGATTAATGCCGCAGAAGCAGAAGGCTTGATTATTCCTGGGAAAACACTGTTAGTGGAGCCGACTTCTGGCAATACAGGAATAGCCTTAGCGATGGTAGCAGCTGCTAAAGGCTATCAATTGGTATTAACAATGCCAGATACTATGAGTTGCGAACGACGAGCAATGTTACGAGCTTATGGAGCAGAATTACAATTAACGCCGGGAATCGAAGGCATGAATGGAGCAATTCGGCAAGCACAAAAAATTGTTGATACTACTCCTCACACGTATATGCTTCAACAATTTCGTAACCCGGCAAATGCGAGAATACACGTAGAGTCTACAGCAGAAGAAATATGGCAGGATACAGATGGACAAGTGGATATGATTGTTGCTGGTGTAGGAACTGGCGGAACAATTACGGGTATAAGCGAAGTCATAAAGATACGTAAGCCTAATTTTCAGGCGATCGCCGTTGAACCAGCTTCCAGTCCAATATTATCTGGAGGAAGACCAGGGCTCCACAAAATCCAGGGAATTGGAGCGGGGTTTGTGCCTCAAATATTGAAGGTGGAATTGATTGACGAAGTGATTACGGTAACAGACAGTGAAGCGATAAGTTACGGGCGACGGTTGGCTAGAGAAGAAGGGTTATTGTCGGGGATTTCCACTGGTGCGGCTCTGTGTGCAGCAGTTCGTGTTGCTAAACGTCAAGAAAATAAAGGACGCTTAATTGTGTTAATTCAGCCTAGTTTTGGGGAAAGATACTTAAGTACCCCACTGTTCCAAGATTTAGAGGTGAAGTCAGTTAGTAATATCAACTAACGAACAATTGAAGAATGGCACAATCCAATCACTACGAGACTCTTAATGTTAATAGTAATGCCAGTCAAGCGGAGATCAAACAAGCTTATCGCCGCTTGGTAAAGTTGTTTCATCCCGACGTTAATCAAGAAATCACAGATAGTGAGCAAATCATCCGTATTAATGCTGCTTATGAAGTTTTGAGTGATACTCATAAACGACAATCTTACGACAGACAGCTACATTATAGTTTTGAAAAATCCCATAGTAAAAAACAGCAACGAACTCAAACAGCACAACAGCAATACAAAAAGAGACGTAAGACGGGACGATATGTTGACGAGCAGATTGAGGAGTGGTTACGATCGGTATATCAGCCGGTTAATAGTTTTGTGTGCAATATTCTTGATTCTTTAGAAGAGCAAATTGATAAATTAGCCGCAGATCCTTTTGACGATAAGTTATTAGAAGATTTTCAAGACTATTTACAAAGTTGTACAGAACAACTCAAGCAAGCACAAACTAGTTTTCGTTCTTTACCCAATCCCCCTAGTTTAGCTAGAGCTGCGGCTCACCTTTACTATACTTTGAATCAAATTAGTGATGCCTTGGGAGAAATGAAATATTTTCCTCTCAACTACGATGAAAGTTACTTACACACAGGACAAGAAATGTTTCGTATTGCAACACAACTATATGACGAAGCACAAGATTCTATGGGTGCTTATAAATAAAGCATGAAATATTAGTTAGATAAATATAAATATACTGTAATTATTTTATTTGCTTTATAGTTACATCTTGAGATAATATTATACTTCTTCCGCAAATATACAAGTATAAAATAGGACTAACTTGATTTTAGGCGCTTGCTGTAAATAGATACTTATAAAATTAGCTTGGTTTTTGATCAGATAGTTAGTTTTTAACCAAATAAATAAATATTTATGGAAAATATAAAATTATCGGTTGAGTTTAGATTAAGTTACTTTACTTATAATCATTATTATGAAAAAAGTATGTTTGAAATGTGCATTAATCTTAGTAACCAATTAGATTGTATATCTGAAATTATATAAACTTGAGATTTGACTGAAATCCTTTAATTTTTTACATCAATCTTGTATAAAAGGTAAACCAAATAAAACTCATTTCAATTACGAAGTTGTTGGAGGTAAACTGATGAATTTGCTGAAGTAGGGATTTTCAAATTAAGTCAAACAATTTATTAAACTTCAATATGATGGAAGTACAAGAAAACCTAATTTTAATTGTTGATGATAAAAGTCATAACATCGAACTTTTGTTTCATGTAATGCAAATACACGGACATCGAGTTTTAGTTGCTAACAGCGGTGAAAGTGCATTACAAAAACTGGAAATTGTCTCTCCCGACTTAATTTTATTAGATATTATGATGCCAGGAATGGATGGATTTGAAACTTGTCGGCGGTTAAAAGCTGATGATAAAAATAAAGATATCCCAGTGATTTTTATGACTGCTCTCACAAATACCGCAGATAAAATCAAAGGATTTAAACTGGGAGCAGTTGATTATATTACTAAGCCATTTCAACAGGAAGAAGTACTAGCGCGGGTAAATGTACAGCTAAAACTACGAAATTTGAATCGTCAATTGCAACAATATCAATTTCAATTAATGCAGACGGAAAAAATTTCATCTTTGGGACAATTAGTTGCTGGTGTAGCCCATGAAGTCAATAATCCTGTCAGTTTTATTGCCGGTAATTTAGAACATACTAATAATTATCTTGAAGACTTAATTAGTTTATTGTATCTTTATCAAAAGCATTTATCTAATCCCCCAGAAGAAATTAGGCAAAAGATTGTCGCAATTGATTTAGATTTTTTATTAGAAGATTTACCCAAAATGATTGCTTCAATGAATCTGGGTATTGAGCGAATCAACAACATTATGCAATCGCTACGTAAGTTTTCACGTAAAGACGCAACACAGAAAAAAACTACCGATATTCATCAAGGTATTGATACAACTTTGATGATTTTGTCTCATCGATTGAAAGCTAACGAATTTCGTCCTCAGATTGAAGTTATCAAAGAATACGGTAATTTACCCGAAGTTAATTGTTATTCAGGACAACTCAATCAGGTATTTATGAATTTACTCTCGAATGCTATTGATGTATTTGATGAAAAAGTAGAAGCAAGTAAAGATCAGGTTCATTTAATACGTATTAGTACAGGATTAATAGATTCTAATACTGTAGAAATAATCATTGCTGATAACGGTTGTGGAATGTCGGAAGAAGTGCGAAAAAAGTTATTTGATGCTTACTTTACAACCAAACCAGAAGGTAAAGGTACTGGTTTAGGGCTTTCAATTAGTTATCAGATTATTACAGAAATTCATGGTGGAACTTTGGAATGTTTTTCTTGTGAAGGTGAAGGCACCAAGTTTGTAATTCATATTCCTATGTAATAGTTTTATTTTATTGTTTTCGTTATTTCTTAAATTATTTAGTTTAAATAGGATTGCAGAAATTTTCAAACTTCAAAGGATTTGCTTTGCGAGTGAATTAGTATGATTTATGGAAGCTAATGCATTTAGTACAAAAATTAGTTTATCCTGGAAGCAGTGAAAGGTTAAGAAATTTTAAGTTCTGTTTTCTAGACACTCATGGAATGCATTGTAAATCGCCGCGCTCAATTTTCGGCAAGTCATCGGTATTGGTTTCCGGAGCTAAGCGAAGCAGAGAATATTGAAAAATTTGGTGCTTGTGCTAATTTTCCTGGGCACGGACACAACTATGTTTTATTTGTCTCTCTTCAAGGGGAGTTAGACGAATATGGGATGGTACTTAATTTGTCCAACGTCAAACAGGTAATTAAACGGGAAGTTACCAGTCAATTGGACTTTTCGTATCTTAATGATGCATGGGAAGAGTTTCAAGAAACTTTACCGACAACTGAAAATATTGCAAGAGTTATCTACAAACGGTTATCACCTTACTTACCTGTAACTCGCGTGCAGTTATTTGAACATCCTCAACTTTGGGCAGATTATATGGGAAATTCAATGGAAGCTTATCTGACTGTAAGTACTCACTTTAGCGCTGCTCATCGGTTAGCGAGTCCGAAACTGAGTAATGAAGAAAACTTGGAGATTTACGGAAAATGCGCTCGTCCCCATGGACATGGACACAATTACCATTTAGAAATTACCGTCAAAGGTGAAATTGCAGAGCGTACAGGTATGTTAGTTGATTTAGGAGCTTTAAATCAAGTTATAGATGATTATGTACTTGAACCATTCGACCATACTTTTCTCAATAAGGATATCGCTTATTTTGCGGAAATAGTTCCTACCGCAGAAAATATCGCGCTTTATATCAGCAATATATTACACCAACCGATTGCAGAATTAGGAGCAACGCTTTATAAGGTTAAACTGATTGAAAGCCCGAATAATTCCTGCGAAATTTATTGTACTAATCAAAAATCTAACTCCAGTATGATGACACAAGATGAACCTGTTTTAGTCAGATTGTAAACCACTTGTTTTTTCACTCGGTACTCCTTAAAGAAAGGTTTTAACGGCTTTTCTTAATCAATCTATTTACACAAACAGATAGTTAATTTTTACATCCAACTCTAAGATTTTTTGGGAATAAAAAAATCTTAGGGTTATTTTTTAATTGCATTTGTCAAACAATAACAAACTCTTGACGATACATTATCCAATTATTCTGTTAAATACAATACATTTAAATTATTTGTAGAGGCATATTTCTCTTTTCTATGATTTAAAATATTTGTTGATTTTGATTTTGATTTTTAAAATATAAAATATCTACCTAAATATATACCTTTAGATACTATTCGTGCATGAATTTAATATCTAAGATATTATCAATTTATTCATAATTAGCTTAGTATAACATTAAACAACTGCATCCCTTTCGGAGGAACTATAACGTTAGCATAGCGTCTATTAAAGGGAAATAGCATTTACCTTTATGTGCGGTTGAACACAACATCTTCAGGAATACATCTTAATTATCTGTCAATCAACTTCTAATTAAAGTTTATCGCGTCTAACTTTACAAAAGCCGCATCTTTAAACATATCCAAGTAGTGACCGATAATCAAGATTAGTTCTTTTTGCAATTGATATTCGGTTATTCGCTATTAAAAATATTAGGAAAAATATTATGTCCTTACAAATCAATTCTCAAGAGTCATTAGTTAGTATTATCGTGCCGGTGTACAATCGTTCAATATATTTGAAACAAGCGATTCAAAGCGCTCTCAATCAGACTTATAAAAATATTGAAATTATTGTATCAGATGATTGTAGTCCAGAAAGTCCCCAAGCAATAGTAGAATCTTTTGATGATTCACGGATTATATTTCGGCGAAATCAAGAAAATTTAGGAGTTGCTAGTAATATTATTAGTGCGATAAAAGTTGCCAGAGGAAAATATATTGCTAGTTTGAATGATGATGATATGTGGAATGAGAACTTTTTAGAAAAAATGATTCCACAACTTGATAATAATGATGATTTGGTATTAGCTTTTTGCGACCATTACATCATAGATGACCATAGTAATATTGATGAGAAAGCTACCGAAGAATGCACTCAAATGTGGAAGCGCAATCAGTTAAAAGAAGGAATTTATCAACCCTTTTATGAAATTGCATTAGTTAATCAATCGGTAGCTAGTTCTGTCGCAGCAGTGATTCGCAAAGATGCTATCGATTGGGATGATTTTCCTCCTCAAGCGGGACCTTTTTGGGATTTATATTTAACTTATATGGCTTGTAGAAATGGTGGTGGAGCTTATTATTCTCCAGAAAGATTGAGTAAATATCGCGTCCATGCACTATCTGAAACGATGAATATTGGGAGTAAAAATACCAAAGCTAAAATTAGAGGAGCGAAGGCGACAATTTTCTGTTTTTATCAATTTATGGAAGATGAAGCTTTACAAGAGTTTAAAAGTTATTTTCGTAAGCAATGGTTACACGCACAAACTACTTTAGCTATTGGTTTATTGCGGGATGAAAAGGGAACGGAAGCAAGACCTTTACTTTTGCGTACTTTGATTCAACAAAAGTTTAATAAAAGAACTATAGCTGCATTTTTAATTAGTTTTATTCCCAAACCATTAGCACGTAAATTGTTAGCTGTGTAAATAGGTAATAGGTAATTGGTAATTGGTAATTGTTGATTTATTATAATATTGCCTATGTGTAGACCTAACGGGAGATTATCATCTCTAGGAGTTAACTTATCTACACTAACTTTCGATATAATCCACAAGTCGTAAATTTTCAATTTATCTTCTGAAATTATTCTTAAGAAAAATATGGTTGTAGAATTTATAAGTCAACAGGTTAACAAATTTTCAATCAGCTAATTATGCTTGAATTGTATCAATTTGAACTTTCTCAATACTCAGAAAAAGTCCGCCTTATTCTAGATTATAAAGGTCTAGAGTACCGCAAAATAGAAGTAACACCGGGAATTGGACAAGTAGAATTATTCCAAAAAACTGGGCAACGTCAAGTACCAGTACTCAAAGATGGTAGTAGATATATATCGGATTCTACTGAAATTGCTAAGTATATAGACGCACAATATCCCGAAAGACCGCTGATGCCGCAAGACCCGAAACTTCGGGGATTATGCTTAATGTTGGAAGAATGGGCGGATGAATCCATTGGTACCAAAAGTAGAAAGGCTTTATTTTCTGCTATTAGTAAAGACCAATACTTCCGTAAATCTTTATTACCCAGTTCAACGCCAGATTTACTGAAAACATTGGTGGAAGGGGTACCTAGTGACGTACTGAAAGTTTTGGGCTTGGGAGTCGGATACAGCCCGGATGCGGTACAAGCTGCGATGAGAGATTTAAAGCAAGATTTGGAAGCTTTGACATTGATATTAGAAGATAGTCCTTATTTGCTGGGTGACAAACCGTATCTTGCTGATTTTGCAGTGGCAGGTTTATCAATGTTGTTAAAATTTCCCGATGGTGCTTATTTAGATTTACCAGCAACTGTTAAAGGTAAAGGAGTCCCAGGTTTAGCTGATAATCCCATTTACCAGCCATTTTTTGATTGGCGCGATCGACTTTACGCTCAATTTCGCAAACCAATAATCGGTTCTACTATCAACAGTCCCACTGCGCCGACATCGATTCAAATTGACTAAATGTTATAGGGTATAGTGATGAATAGTCAACAATTACCAACTACCAATTGCTGATCACGGATTGATTGATGATTACACTGATTTCACGGATTGAATTACCTAATTAACGTGAATTCGACGATGATCGCAGAAGTCGGGTTTTTATAATGATTGTCTGTTACTACAGATATTTATCCTAAAAACCCGACTTCTTACCCATTACCAATTACCAATTACCAATTTTTTTTATTCGCATAATTGATACAGTGCAATTAAAATTCTTTTAAGAAGAACATATAAACTAATGCACTTATCTGTATGAATTTTATTAGTAGACAACCTTTAGGTTCAGTTATTCAAGGTTCTTTAGCTGGGGGATTAGAAGTTAGATTACACCCCGATATTTTAGTTGAAGATATGCGGGTAGGTAAGTTTCTCGTTGTTCAAGGGGTGCGATCGCGATTTTTCTGTATGCTGACAGATGTGGCTTTGGGAATTTCCAATCAAAGGATTGTCGCTTATCCTCCAAGTTGGGAAGATACTTTTATGCGCGATATTTTAGCCGGAAGCGGTACTTACGGTACTATTAATCTGTCGCCGATGTTAATGTTTACCCCCGAATCTAATGAATCGGATTTTGATCATAATAATGTAGATGCTAGGTCTGCAAAATTGAAAGCAGCGGTAGATACTAGTTTGGCATCGTTTCAAGCCCAAACTAGTACTACAATGCAATTAATGCCGGTTAAAACAATTCCCACTCATTTTAGCCAAGTTTACGACGCTTCTGAAGATGACTTTCGCCGGGTATTTGGTTGGGAAGATGATCCCCAAAGAAAGAATTTTTCTATCGGCCAGCCGTTGGACATGGATGTACCCGTATGCATCGATTTAAATAAGTTTGTAGAAAGAAGTAACGGCGTTTTTGGTAAATCTGGGACGGGTAAATCTTTTTTGACACGCTTACTTTTGGCTGGGACAATTAGAAAAAATGCAGCGGTAAATTTAATTTTTGATATGCATTCGGAATACGGTTGGGAAGCGGTTTCTGAAGGGAAAAATTTGAGTACTGTCAAAGGTTTAAAGCAATTATTTCCCAGCAATGTAGAAGTTTACACCTTAGACCCAGAATCTACAAAACGTCGTGGTGTACCTCACGCTCAAGACCTTTATTTAAGTTACGACCAAATTGAAGTTGAAGATATTAAGTTATGTTCTCGTGACTTAGGACTTTCCGAAGCGAGTATTGATAATGCCAATATTCTTCATGCGGAATTTGGGAAATCTTGGATTGTTCAATTGCTGAACATGACTAACGAAGAAATTAAAATATTTTGCGAAGAAAAGCGCGGACATCAAGGTTCAATTACCGCATTACAGCGCAAACTAATGCGGATGGACAATTTAAAGTATATGCGTGCTGCTTGCCCGCACAACTATATTAATCAAGTGATGAATTCCCTAGAAGCTGGGAAAAACGTTGTAGTAGAATTCGGTTCTCAGTCAGATATGCTTTCTTATATGTTGGTGACGAACATGATTACTCGTCGAATTCACCAACAATACGTTCGGAAAGCAGAAAAGTTCTTGCAGAGCAAAAATCCCGTTGATAAACCATTACAGTTAATGATTACTATCGAAGAAGCACACCGTTTCCTTGACTCGGCGATAGTACAAAGTACAATTTTTGGTACAATCGCTCGTGAAATGCGGAAGTATTTTGTTACTTTGTTAGTAGTAGACCAAAGACCTTCGGGGATAGATAATGAAGTCATGTCCCAAGTTGGTACCCGCATCACTGCCTTACTCAACGACGAAAAAGATATCGACGCAATTTTTACAGGAGTTTCCGGTGCTGGTGGTTTGAAATCGGTGTTAGCAAAATTAGACTCCAAACAGCAAGCATTAATTTTAGGTCATGCCGTTCCCATGCCGGTAGTAGTCCGTACCCGTCCTTACGATTCCGTATTTTATCAGGAAATTGGCGACCCCGATTGGGAAGCTAAACCAGATGAAGAAGTATTCGCAGCAGCCAAATTAGCAAAAGCAGATTTGGGATTTTAATCAATAGACATCTCCGAAAATTAATTATGCGTTGTCCAGAATCTTTGTAGAGACGTAGCATTGCTACGTCTCTATATTATTGTTCGGAGATGTCTATTGCAAAATACGGAGCAAGATGTTCCCACTACAAAAAATATTTTCCTAACTCCTAACTCCTAACTCCTAACTCCTAATTGTTATTTGGTTTCCTTGACGCGATTTGAAAATAATGGCAGTGTAATACTATTACATTTTTATCTATTTTTTTTTGGTTAAGGTGAAATCTTGATAAGTTTTACTCGCACAAAGGTTTAAGTAAACGATACATTGTAGTACGATCGCTTTTTCAATCTCCAAAACCAATCTTTAGATAGAGCAGTATTTGACTTGGAACGGCGAAAATACTGATAAAGCGACAACCTATTAACTACAAATTCATAATTAGTGATTCCGAAAAATATTAACTTAGTAACATCCACCCACGACAAATGCTCTTAAGTTCGGTAATCCGGCTATTTGCGGAGAACCGAATTGATCTTTTTCACGTCAATATATATATATGGAACTGCAAGCAAAAAAGATATTAGTTGTCTTTTTTGGCAACTAATCCCTGAATGTATTATAATGGAAAGATTTATTTGAAGCTCTTTACTAACGACAAAATTTGTCGTAATATTAGATTAAGTAAAACTCATACTGACTTCATATTTAAGCGTCGCCCTTAGCGACTAAGGAAAAAAATAAATTGTTGAAACCATAAAAAGTTTACTTCTAGGGGATTGAAAAATAGGGGGAGGCAGAGGAACTAATGGGGAAAGTTTACCGTCTGTAAGTTCTCTGTACAAGTTGGGAGTTAACAAGTTGGTATTTCCCGCTGGTTCCACAATTAGTATATTTATTTCCCATACCCTCCCTAGTAATTAAATGCTCATCATGTCTACGGAGTAGAGGAAAACGCACCAATGCCCATCGAAAACACTGTAACAGAAAAACACGATACCAAATTTACGGCTGATATGGTGCGAACCTATCTGCGCGAGATTGGTAGAGTACCTTTGCTTACCCGCGAGCAAGAAATTGTTTTCGGGAAGCAGGTGCAAAAAATGATGAAGCTGGTTGAAGCCAAAGAAGCAGCTTCAAAGAAACTGGGACGGGAAATTAGCTTAGAAGAATGGACTAAGGAAGTTGATTTACCCGAAACAGAACTGAAAAAGACTGTTTTTGAGGGTAAACGCGCTAAGCAAAAAATGATTGAAGCGAACTTGCGCTTAGTTGTGGCGATCGCCAAGAAGTACCAGAAGCGAAACATGGAGTTTCTGGATTTAATCCAGGAAGGGGCTTTAGGATTAGAGCGGGGTGTAGAGAAATTTGACCCTACTCGCGGCTATAAGTTCTCCACTTATGCTTACTGGTGGATTCGTCAAGCGATTACAAGAGCGATCGCGCAGCAAGGAAGAACTATTCGTTTACCGATTCACATCACCGAAAAGCTCAACAAAATCAAGAAAGTACAGCGTGAACTTGCTCAAAAATTAGGGCGATCGCCATCTCCGACAGAAATTGCCAAGGAGTTGGATTTGGAACCCGCACAAATTCGCGAATATTTGAATATGGCACGTCAACCAGTTTCGTTGGATGTGCGAGTGGGTGACAACCAAGACACTGAGTTGCAAGAAATGCTTGAAGATGACGGTCCATCACCAGAGTATTACACAACTCAAGAGTTTTTACGTCAAGACTTGAAAAACTTATTAGCGGAACTAACTCCTCAACAGCGGGAAGTGTTAATTTTACGCTTTGGATTAAACGATGGGAATGAAATGTCCTTAGCGAAAGTTGGGGAACGTTTAAGCCTGAGTCGTGAAAGAGTTCGTCAATTAGAACATCAAGCACTTGCTCATTTACGTCGTCGTCGTGGCAATGTTAAGGAATATGTTGCAAGTTAATAGTTAGATATACCAATATCTTAATAGCGATGCGCCTCCTTTTGGGAGGCGATTTTTTTAGGTAATTTTTGCAATATTTAACAAATTTAACAAATATTTTATAATACTTGATTTTTAGAATTCAGCCTTGCGAGTCAACCATTAGGATGAATACGAACACTTATAGTAGTGGTAATCTAAGTAGTATAAAGTTAACATTCAAAAAATAAACAAAAAATTTAAGAAACTACGGTTTTTTTTACCAGATAATTTAAATTAAGCTTTTAATAATGCGATCGCATTTATATACGTAGTTGAAAATAAAACAGCCTCTTACAGAGTGAAAAAATAAACGTCCACTTATTTATAGGAGAAATCGGGTGTTTAAACAGATTAACAAATTGATTTCACCTCCTCTTGCAGTTCCTCTATTGGGATTAGTGATAGCCATTGGTGCAATAAGTCAACGCGCACAACCAGTTTTATCAAAACAAATTTATCGACTGCAAGCAACAACAGAAAAACAAGTACCAACAATTACTTGGATGGAAAACAGTGCTGGAGTTGCTTCCGAAGGAATTTCTAAAGAAGCTCGGTTGCGAAGAGTATTGGATAGTTCGTCTTCTGAGTCGCCGTCTGCGGCTAGAGTATCTCCTGGCGAAACTTATACTTGGATACAGCGAAATACTACTTCAGAAGGTTTCGCAGAAGAAATAGAAAGTTTATCTACCACTCAAGCAAAAATTAGTGAAGATAAAGCCTCGATCAAAGGAGCGATACCGAGAACAAATTTTCCTGATAATAATGGTGTCTTTCTTTATGGAGCTTCACGGCAAACAGGACAATTTGGTAAAGGATATATCATTTTTGAAAAAGTTAGCGATAGAGTTGTAGGGGCAATGTATATGCCTGCTTCCGAGTTTAATTGCTTCCAAGGAACTTTAGATAGTTCAGGAGAGATCGCAATGACAGTTAAAGGTTATGCTGGTGATGTTAATCCAACTCAAGTGGCTTCAAGATATGGATTACCCCAATCAAACGAAGATAATTTCGACAACTACGCCTATTCGGTTACATTACAAGATTATTATCAGCTTGATAACATTGGTGATGATGAGCGACGTATTTTGAAAGCCTGTAAAGCAAATTTTCAATGATTTGGATGTCAAACGGTTATTAGATAATTAGATAGTTAATCACTAATAGTTGTTGAGAGGGTAAGACGAACCACTAGCTACCAACAACTATCCAATAACTACTAACTACTAACAACTCTAAGCATTATCTAATATTCTATTCCTGGCTGTGCTTTTACAGCTTGATCGCGGAAGGGATGTTTAATTAAATTCATTTCGGTAACTAAATCGGCTCGCTCGATCAAAGATTGAGGTGCGCCTCTACCCGTAAGGATGACATGATTTCTTTCAGGTTTTTGTGATAATCCATGTAACACCTCGTCAACTCTTAAGTAACCGAGTTTGATCGCGATATTAATTTCATCCAACAAAACTAACTTGTATTCTGGATTGCGGATATATTCTAATCCTTTTTCCCAAGCAGCTTGAGCTTTTTCAAGATCGCGATCGCGATCTTGAGTTTCCCAAGTGAATCCCTCACCCATGGCGTGGAATACTAACTGTCCGTTTTCTTTCCAAGCACTAAATGCTTTTTTTTCGGAAGGTTCCCAAGCACCTTTGATAAACTGAATTATCGCTACTTTGTATCCATGTCCGAGGGAACGTAGCACCATTCCCAAAGATGCTGTTGTCTTTCCTTTCCCATTACCAGTGTTGACAATAACTAAACCTTTTTCCAGTGAAGCGTCAGCAATTCTTTGGTCTTGCACTTCTTTACGTCGCTGCATTTTTTTCCGATACTGTTCTGCCGTTAGGGAGCTACTTTGGGCATCCGTTGATGGAGATGTGGTTAAACTAGTTTGATTCTCTTTCATAATACCCCGTATTTTTGTATTTTTATAAAGGAGTTCCATAACCTTTAAAATTAATTTTAATAATTAACTTTAATTATTTAGGTAAAATAACTTATTGTGATATTTATGATATTTATATTTAATTATCTTTTCTTTACAAAAAAAATACCATTAATTAAAAGTTCGTAGCAAATTTTTATTGTAAATTTTAAAGTACTCAAAAAAATATTTTCCATGAAATTAAGTGTAATAATTCCATGTCTTAATGTCGCTGATACGATTGTGGCTCAACTAGAGGCTTTAATCCAACAGCAATGCTCCGAACCTTGGGAAATTATTATTGCTGATAATGGTTCAACAGATCAAACCTTGGAGATTGTCAAACAATATCAGCAGAATCTACCTAACTTACGTATAGTTGACGCATCAGCTATTAAAGGTTCTGCTTATGCCCGTAATGTAGGGGCAAATGTTGCTTTATCAGACAATTTAGCATTTTGCGATGCTGATGATGAAGTTACTTGCTCCTGGGTAGCAGCAATGATAGAAGCACTTTCCAAATATGACTTTGTAGCGGGTTGTAGCGATTATTTAAAACTAAATCAACCATGGGTAGTAAACTGTTGTGGATTAAGAGAGGCTAACGGCATCAAAGATTACGTGTATTTTCCATATGCAGCAGGTAACAATCTTGGTGTTAAACGTTTTGTTCATAATTCAGTCGGTGGATTTGATCAAACAATGCTGTTACTCCAAGACATAGATTACTGCTGGAGAATCCAAAAAACCGGCATCAAACTTGAGTCCGCAGCAAATGCAGTCATTCATTTTCGCTTTCGTAACACTGTTAAAGGTATGTACCGTCGATGTTGGAGATTAGGCTGTTATGATATTTTGCTCCATCAAAAACATCAAAAAATGGGAATGCCTAAATTAATTAAATGGCGAAACTTGTCCAAAGATGCCGCAATTCTTCCTTTAAAATTTTTGGTGAAAGTTCGCGATCGAGACAGCTTTGTCAGATGGTTATTAGACTTGGCTTGGTTGGGAGGACATTTACAAGGTTGTATAAAGTATAAGTACTTGGCGATTTAAACGAGAAACCATCAGAAATTACCCTGTTCATTGCCCATTAATTAGAGATTAAGTTGGTTATTAGATATCTGCTTTTAGCAGGTTAAAGTGGGAAGAATATTTCTCACCCCTATTATTTGACCTGTATGTTATACTTACCAAGGAGAATTAATTCGGTAGACAGCGTTTGTTTTTAGCATTCACAGACTTATCTCCGAAATGTAAATCTCTACACACTCATGATTTCGGAGACGATCCATGTCGATTTACGTAGGCAATCTTTCATACGACGTTACAGAGGAAAATTTGAACGCCGTCTTTGCAGAATATGGCACTGTAAGACGTGTTCAAATCCCTACTGACCGGGAAACTGGTCGCGTGCGCGGTTTTGGTTTTGTAGAAATGGGTTCAGAAGATGAAGAAGCAGCAGCTATTGAAGCTCTTGATGGTGCTGAATGGATGGGACGTGACTTAAAAGTCAATAAGGCTAGACCCAGAGAGGAAAGAAATTCCTTTGGTGGTAATCGTAGAAATAATAATTTCCGCAACCGCTACTAAACTTCATTAAGTTATCTAAAGAATAGTTAATTTTTTAATTTGGTAAATTAACTTCATTAATCTACGGCTCAGGCAAGACTGCTTGGGTTTTTTTTAGTGGTAATTGGTGGTTAGTGGATAGTGGATGGTTGTTAGTTGTTGGTTATTGGTGCTTGTCAACTGTCCACTGATCAAACTACCGAAAAGATTCGATAAGTATTGCTGCTCCAGCTAAACAAATTAAAATGATTCCACAACGCCAAATAATTCCAAATACTATGGGGAAAAGAACTATAGTTATTTGCCAAGTGCCAAGAATTGAAGATAAACCAGCAGCGAACATGAAACCAAATACTATGAATACAAAGTATTTGAGAGCTTTTAAAATCAGCCTGAATAGAGGATTAAATTTGTTAGTAGTCATGGTTTTATGCTCGATTGCACGATTGTTTTATTGAGGAAGATTTGAGATATTACCGTATGGCTAATTAAAAAGCCGGTAAATGTCATGAGAAACACTTCACCGGCTCGTAAACTTCTAGTTTATCGAAAGCCATATTCAATTTAGATTTGACATTTTGAGGACATAATCAAGAGTTAGTTACTCAGAAAAATGCCATTTGTTCCAAGTATTAGTCACTTGATGATACGCATTTTTGATTGGTACAACTTGCTGGGAATTTAACAAATAGCGGTAGGTGATATGACTACCCAAATAAACCGCTATTTCGTGATTTTTTTTCTCACTAGTAATGCGAAATTCGCCGTGTCCAGTTTCACATAATGCTTGAATTAATAGAAAACTCATGTGAGAAAAGACTACAGGTAGTACAAGAGTATTTGAAGATTTTGGGGAAAGCTTGTCTCCAACATCCAGGTACATCCTCATTGGCTGCGCTGTTTCTAAAAATTCTTGTAACTGTGGGAAGGTCATATTTTAGTTCTCCGCGAAAATAGCCAATCACTTGTTACCGACTTGATTCAGATATTTGCTCCACTTTTAGAGAATGATGATTTATACCTATTATAAATGTAAACTCATCTAATGTGTCAATTATATAAACATTTATTCTTGTTAAAAAGTGTTTTTTGATACAAAAATGTATATATTATCGACTTTAGTGTTAATCTGAGGTACATTTGGAACCGATAACATTTTTGAATCGGAGAAAAAGTAGTCAAAGTCTAATTTAAGTTCACTGATCTGCGTCGAGTGGTAGTAAACAGTCCAAAGCTTTTCTATATAAGGGTTGTCGATTGATATTAAAACTGAGATTCCAAATTTAAGATGAATGTTAATGTCTCGATTTGTGTATTTGTGTGGAGATATACCAAATAAAAGTAAATTTGATTTACATTTGAATGATGATTAATAGAGGAATACGGGCATGGATAAAGTTGGAGACCAAGAAAAGCTCCGGGAAATGCTGCTTTTCTTTTTGGAAGAAATGGGAGCGACTCAGGTAGAATTATCTGAAGGCATGGGTGTTAGTCGTCCGTTAGTGATAGATTTTCTGAGTAAAAAAAAAGAATATTTACCAGTTAGTAGTGAAGGTTTGGTCAAACTGTGTGAAAACTTGAAGAGTCACAAACCTTCTAAGAGAAAATTAAAGAAAGATACCCAAGAAGATAAATCTGTTATTACTGCTAACGAATTAAGAAATGAATTAGGGAAAATTGGTGCTGATGAATTGTTAGAGTCTGCTGGTTTTTTACCTGATAAAAATCAAAGTATTCGTGTTACCCCAGAAAGGTTTTTTCATATTGATCAGATAGTTACATTACTTGAGCTTTTGGAATTTGAAGATTTGCTTCCTACAGCCAGGGAGATTTTAACAATTACTAGTAACAAACTAATTATTGCGAGTACAAAATTTTTTGACAATTCTTACCAAGATGAAGATGCTTTAAAAGCATTGATCAAAAAACTTGGCGAACCTCATCCGACTTTGGGATTAAAGTTAAAGTTAGAGATGATCGAAAAACTCGAAGCAGCTCAAAAAAATTTGCACAATGGTGGTAAAACAAAATTTAGCCGTAAAGAAGCGATAGCGCTGTTTTTGAGTATCTTAATTAAGCAGAGAACATCACATGAAAATTCGCTTCATGCCAGAATTAAAAAGTTGGAATTTCAGACTTTATCTCGCTCGATTGATTATACAGACGAATACTCTGACGTTTATTCTCTTTTGGAAGAAATTGCCTTTGATGCGGAGTATAAGTTGCAAACTCCCGGTTTATCGCTCCAAGAAACCTCACAGGCTCGAATTTTAAATTCCCTTCAGCCCGTGTTGATGGCGATAGTTACCTGTAATTTTGGTGATAACAGCGAGAATAGTCAACTTTTGCAGTGGATATATACATCTAGCAACACTATGGTTGAAAACGCGATTAGTGCTTGTACTTTGAATATGGGTTTGAAGGAAGATATTTTACTAACTATATCGACAAATACTCTTGATAGTAATATCCATTCTTTAGTGGAAACAACAGTAATTTTAGGAGATAAACAACAATATCAAGGTATTTGGGTTGATAGAGACTCAATGATTGTGATGTTACAAGCAATTGTTTGTGCTGTAAAACAATGGTTTGCGGATAACAGACAAAATCACAAAATTGATAATAATATATATATCTCAGCTTGTAGGAATCTGTCTCAATTAAGAAAGCGACTGACTCAAGTGAGAAAAGCGTTCCACAACTTTCAATTTTTAGATAAAGAATGTCAGCTATGGGAAATCAAGAAAATTGCTGAACAAGCAAAAACGCATTTAGAAAATATTCCTCATGAAGATATTTATTTTACCTATCGACTAAATTTTTACCGTTGTTACTGTTTAGCAAAGCGATTGGAATTGAGATTATCAATTTTTCAAGGTAATATGATTAATGCCAAATACTTGATTAAAGAACTTAGAGAAGCTGTTGAAAATCTTGATATGTTTCAATTATATGTAGATAGAAATGAGATTGCTCCCATCGAAGCCTTAATTCGTTCGGAAATTTATTTATACGACCTTTCTTGCGGACAAAATCCAGATTTATTTGCAGATAACTGTAAAAATAATTGGCTAGAATTAAGCGAATGGAAACATAAAATTAGAGGTATTATCAATACAAATTCTTGTTATAAAGATGCTGGTTTGGATGTATACGAATCATTATCAGAAATTCACGGGAATGCAGCTAGAATGTATTTTTATGTTTCCGAGAATAGAACTACTTTGGAACAAGCAGCAAACAATTTTCTCAAAGCTGCATATTACGCATTACGTATTGGCTTAATTCAGCGCGTAGCTAGATGGATAGCTTTAGCAGGAAGAGTTTGGGTGAGATTAGGAGACAGTAAATTATCTTTACAGGCTTTAAAATTATCAGATAAACTGGCTAAAACTGATTTAACAACAGGTCATTGCGATAATTTTTCTCAAGCAGTCCTTTCCGAAATAAGTTTACTGAGTGGTGAATATTTACTATTAATTGAACATGATAATATTGCAGCCTTAGAAAAGTTTATTCAAGCCTTGAAAGGCTCTACATATTTGGGTTTAAATCGGCGAATTTGCGATGCTTTATTTAATATATCCAGATGTTCGGAAACACTCAGTAATTTAAGTATTAAAGAAGGATTGAGCAGAGTATTTTCAGAATCAGATAAATTGATTGAAGCAAATAAAAAGAAACTCAATCCCATGAGTAATAATACTTCCGAAAAGGTATTAGATTTACTTTGCGATTTATACAGTAGAGAAGACAATCCAAATTGGTTTCAAGTACGAGAGCAATTTTCGACTCTTGCAGCCGAAATATGGCAAAAATGGCATCAAGATACATCCCAACCACAAGTAGAAACCATACATCCGATTTCTGAAAGAATTAAAAACAAAACTTGGCTGTCTCAAGTTGATTAAGGGGATATGATAAGTTGTCGCGCATTTAATTTGTATTTTTATAGCGGGCTTTCTGTCCCGCACTACAAGCCTTTAATTTGAATATAGCAAATTTCAGTTGAGTCCAATACACTAAAACCTCACCCCCTTCCCCTCTCCTTGCTAAGGAGAGGGGTTAAGAGGGCGGGGTGAGGTAAAATTTGTATTTCACCCAAGTGAAAACCGCTATATACTTTCTTAAAGGCTTTTTAGCTTATTAACTTCAAGCTAATCTTTGAGCAAATATACTATAGATGGGGTACATGGGTTATATCGGATTTTGGTTCAGAGATGCGTTAGCAAAGCGTGCCGGAAGGGCATCATTTCGCGTCTCTACACGCTCAAAAAAGGTTTATCATAACCTTTATCATGAATGTCAGGGCAAACGCATCTAAATTTAGAGCATAGGCTATTGACTAAAAAGCTTAGATATGTATCAAGCGAGAAAATAAGTTTACCGTCGAGAGTCTTTCATCTACTTAAAAAGTTGGAGTCAAAAAGCTAACTAAGTAGCAAGTCAATTAGTATCGCTTGATGCGACCATTTCAGGTCTAGTTGAGAATATACCCTTCTTAATGACAAGATGCGTTCGCCCTGTCATGAATGTGGGATACAAAGATTAAAGATTATTGCAAATTTTGTTGCAATTTAATAATTTATTAATTCCGCAACCAACGTAAAGGAGAAAATAACTAGTGGAGGATCGGCAAACAAGCATCACAATATTGATGGCTGATGATGACGAAGATGACTGTATGTTAGCTCGTGAAGCTTTAACAGAAAGTAATTGGCAACATCAAATACACTTTGTTAAAGATGGTGAGGAATTAATGGATTATTTGTATCAGCGGGGAAAATATGTAAACCCGGAAAATGCACCACCTCCAGCCTTGATTTTATTAGATTTAAATATGCCCAAAAAAGATGGTCGTGAAGCACTTGTGGAAATCAAAGTCAACCCTACTTTCAAACATATTCCTGTGGTAGTACTAACAACCTCTTCATCAGAAGAAGATATTGATCTTTCATATCATTTGGGTGCAAATTCTTTTATTATTAAACCAGTAACCTTTGCCTCTTTGGTTGAGGTGATGAAAACTATAGGAAGATATTGGTTTGAGATTGTAGAACTACCATATTAAACGGTGGGGAGTAAACTATGGATAGCAATCCTATCAAAGTTTTGCTAGTAGATGATGATGAGGACGATTATGTTTTAATTCGTGATTGGTTGAGCGAATTTAAGTTAGGTGAGTGCGAATTAGAATGGATAGATAATTATTTAATCGCAAAAGATGTCATCGCTTGTAAGCGACATGATATTTATCTCTTAGATTACCGTTTAGGAGCAGAAAACGGATTAAAACTCTTGCGCTTTTCCATAGAATGCGGATGTTCTTCTCCGATTATTTTGCTGACTGGTAGAGGAGATAGAGATATAGATATTGAAGCGATGAAAGCTGGTGCAGCGGATTATTTAGAGAAAAGTCAGTTAAATGCACCTTTATTAGAGCGTTCAATTCGCTACGCTTTAGAAAGAAAACAAACCGAACAAAAAATTCGCGAACAAGCAGCATTACTTGACGTTGCTACAGATGCAATCTTTGTACGGGATTTAGATAACAAAATATTATATTGGAACAAAGCAGCCGAACGTCTTTATGGTTGTCACAAAAATCAAGCTATCGGTAAAAAAACAGCAGAACTTTGGCAAGAAAAGAAAATATCTGTCATCCAATCGGCTCTTAATACTTTAATAAAAAACGGTTCCTGGGAAGGAGAACTTCATCAAACGACAAAATTTGCTAAAGAAATCATCGTTGAAAGTCGCTGGACACTGTTAAAAGAATTTGAGAATAAAGCACAATCTATTCTAGTTGTTAATACTGATATTACTCAGAAAAAATTATTAGAATCGCAATTTTTTCGCGCTCAGAGATTAGAAAGCATCGGCACATTAGCTAGTGGTATCGCTCATGATCTTAACAACGTACTGGCACCGATTTTAATGACAGCACAACTATTAGAATCACAATTACATGATGAGCGTAGTAAAAGACTTTTACCAATATTAATCAGCAATGCCAAACGGGGAGCCAACTTAGTTAAACAAGTGCTAGCTTTTACCCGTGGAGTAGAAGGCGATCGCACTTTACTACAACCAAAGCATTTAATCAATGAAATCAAGCAAGTCATTAGAGAAACATTTCCTAAAACAATTCAAGTTTGCGACGAAATACCGCAAAATCTGTGGATGATTTCTGGAGATTCAACTCAACTGCATCAAGTAATGATGAACTTATGTGTAAATGCTCGTGATGCAATGCCAAACGGTGGTAAATTAACAATTTCTGCAAGTAATTTTATTGTAGATAAAAATTATGCTCAAATGCATCTTGATGCAAAATTGGGTTCTTATATAATGATATCTGTAGCCGATACTGGAGTTGGTATTTCCCCAGAAATATTAGATAGAGTTTTTGAGCCATTTTTTACTACTAAAGAACTAGGAAAAGGAACCGGATTAGGTCTTTCTACAGTACTTGGTATTGTCAAAAGTCACGGTGGATTTATTAACGTAGAAACCAATCTGAATCAAGGAAGTAATTTTAAAATATATTTACCAGCACAACAGGTAAAAGAAATTCCCGAAGAAGTAGAAATAGATTTCCCTACAGGAGAAGGAGAATTAATTTTGGTTGTAGATGACGAAGATTCGATTCGAGATATTACAAAAACTTCATTAGAAAGCTATAATTATAAGGCAATTACAGCTAGCGATGGTATTGAAGCAATCGCTTTGTATGCAGAACATAGAGAGAAAATATCTGTTGTTTTAACAGATATAATTATGCCAGTAATGGATGGATTAACAACTATCCGCACACTACAAAAAATTAATCCTCAAGTCAAAATTATTGCTGTTAGTGGATTAGTTTCTAACGATAAAGTTAACGCAATTAGCGATATGGGTATCAAAGCTTTTTTATCCAAACCTTACACAGCCAAACAATTATTACAAACCATTGGTGAAGTAAAAACAAATAATTGTTAGTGGTTAGTGGATAATCAACCATCAACTGTCAACTATCAACCATCAACTGTCAACTATGACTGAGCAACGTTCATCCGTCTTAGCAGTAAATGAAGCATTTTATCGCGCTTTTGAGAAGAAAGATATTGATGCAATGGGTGAAGTATGGTGTCAAAAAGATAGTAGCCTTTGTGTTCATCCAGGATGGAGTATACTTCGTGGTTGGAAACAAGTCAGCAATTCTTGGGTAAGCATTTTTGAAAATACTCCTTATATTGAGATAAATACAGATATCATTTCTACAGAAATCCGGGGAAATGTTGCCTATGTTGTATTAGTTGAAAATGTAATGCAAGTCATCAAAGGTTCAAGAATAGAAGCTGAGTCTTTAGCAACAAATGTATTTGAATTACTTGATGGTAAATGGTATTTGGTTCATCATCACGCAAGTCCGGTGATGGGAGTCAGGAGTTGACAGTTGACAGTGGACAGTTGACAGTGGACAGTTGTTTATTACCTATTACCTATTACCTATTACCAATTACCTATTACCAATTCCCATTAATCTTCAATTAATTCTACTCCATCTTTGCCGTCAGTTTCTTGTAGGTAAACTTTCACAATTTCTTCCGCTGCGGTTGGTAACTGCTTACCAATAAAGTCAGGGTGAATTGGTACTTGACGATGACCTCTATCAATCAAAACAGCTAAACGAATCACTTCTGGTCTACCATATTCGTTGACCGCATTCAAGGCAGCACGAGCGGTTCTTCCTTTGAATATGACATCATCAACAAGTACTACGGTTTTTCCTGTCAAATCAAAAGGTATATTAGTTTTGAACGGTGTTCTCAATCCAATTTTATCGAGGTCATCACGATAAAATGTAATATCTAAAGCTCCTACGGCAACTTTTACGTTTTCAAGTACTTCAATTTGATTTGCTAATAAATTAGCTAAGGGTACTCCTCTTGTATAAATACCGATAAGTACTAGTTGAGATAAATCGCGGGTTCTTTCGACTATTTCAGAAGCAAGTCTTCTTAAAGTGCGAGGAAGTTCTTCTGATGAAAGTATTTTAACTACTTTGAGGGACACACTCATAAACCGATATTACTGAGTCATTAATTATACTATTTTTCTGAGAAATTAGATAATCTCGAACCCATAAAATTTTAGTTTAAAGTAAACATTCCATACTTAAAACTTAATTTTCCTGATATCCAAAGCTAATTTCCTATATTTATCATTACCTTTTTATTGTGAATAAGAGTAGAGATGCAACTCCCCCCAACCAGAGCAAAAAGGAATATCGAGTCAGTTGTAAAGCAGTTTTAATAGAATTTAAACTAATCGGATAAATAGCATCTCCGAGTAAAGGTTTAATTTTTGCTACTCCACGATACCAATTAATACCTCCCATTTGTACACCTAAAATTGCTGCATAAGCGCATTCACTCCAGCCAGAATTAGGACTTAAATCTTTGGGTGCATCTCGCTGACAAATTTTAATTACCTTTAAAGGTTTACGAGATAACAAAGCTAGAGTTATAACCGTTAAGCGACAAGGAAGCCAAGTTAAACAATCTTCTAAACGTGCGCTAAACCATCCTAAATAAGTAAATGGAACTTCACGATAACCAATCATAGAGTCAAGAGTACTGCTAGCCTTATATGCTAAAGCAAAAGTCGCAGGTCCAATGAATGGTACAAAGGCACCAATTACAGCATAAAAAAGAGGAGCCATTACCCCATCAGTAGCGTTTTCTGTTACAGTTTCTAATACTGCGCGTAAAATTTCAAGGGAAGTCAAATTTTGGGTATCTCGACCAACAAAATTACTCAGAATCGCACGAGCTTCCTTAATGTTTCCTTTTTTGAAAGGTTTAATTACTGTTTCGGCTGCTGTTCTTAAACTTTTAAGGGCAAAACAACTAGCTAGTAAAATACTTTCGACTAAGATTCCAGCTATGGGATGAAACCACATCGCACATCGTATTATTAACCAACCAACCACACCGCTACCTATTACCAAAAATATGGTCAAGGCTATTCCGGCTAAACGTTGTGTGAAAGAACGATGACAATATTTAAGAGCTAATTTAGTTAAGCGAGAAATAAACCAACCCATCACTTGTACGGGATGAATCCAATTCCACGGATCACCGATCAAGTAATCCAAACTAGCAGCAAGGATTAAGACAGCAGCAGAAGATGTCAAAACGGTTTTTATAGATGAATATTCCGTCAAAAATTTGCATAAAATAAATCATAATTGATAATTAAACCACAGATTAAACCACAAAGCTCGCTTCTTCTCCTAAAGAAGCTTGCCAGCTGCGAGCATCATAATAAAGGTCTGCCAAAGTAATACTGTATAATGATTCTTTAAGCTTTTGAGATAGTCTATACCAAAGACTAAAAGTTACCCAATCAACAGAAGCTTGGGGATAAGCAGTATGGTGAGGTAGAGGTTCAATTGTTTCTCCAACAGCTTCTAAAATTTCTCCTAAAGATATTTTGAGTGGTTCTCGCGCTAATTGGTATCCACCATCTTTTCCACGAATTGATTTTACCAATCCAGCACGACGCATTTCTATTAGCAGTTTTTCTAGATAAGGAGCGGGAATATTTTGACGGGTTGCAATCACCCTAGTTGAAAATGGACCATAATTTTGCTGCAAGCTCAAATCTAGTAACGCTTTTACACTGTAGTGTCCTTTTGTGGTAAGTTTCATCGCAATTTTACAACATTGAATGTTCTACTTGTTGAATATTCACCGGAATGTGCTTATCAAAATACTTTTTTGTCTCAAATGTTGGTTATAGAGGAATATTTATCTGAATATTTTCAGCAAATTTAGATAAATATAGTGTAGCAGTATAAAGCATGATAGAGCTTTTGCAGCAAGAGTTAACAGTATATAACAAACAAAAAAATGATTATATAGTTATCGTCACTGCCTTAATTTATTTAATAGCATCAATCGAGCCAACCAATCTACATGGTCAAAATATATTGTTGGCTAATCTTATTTAATAAAAAAAATAAAAATCATCGCGATACGTGTTCTTAATAGCTCAACTTCAGTTAAAATAAAATCGATTCCACCACATCAATCGTTCATTTTCAATTTAAGTTGATGGCTAAACAGAAAAAAATTGACCCCCTAGTCGGCGAAGATCTACTCAAAAAAGTTAAGGAGCTAGAAAGTATAAGCAAGGAAGAAAAAGCCAAGCAGTGCGGCTACTATACCGTTACGAAAAATGGTATAGAGCGTGTTAACATGATGAAATTCTTGAATGCCCTAATTGATGCTGAGGGGATTCAGTTAGATAGTTCTTCTGGTGCTAACGGACGCGGAGGACGCAGTGCTAGCTATAGAATTAGTGTTCAGTCTAATGGTAATTTATTGATCGGTTCGGCTTATACAAAACAGATGGGTCTTGAACCAGGAGATGAGTTTATCATCACTTTAGGCAAAAAGCACATTCGTCTCAAACAAGTCGATCCAGAAGATTTAGAAGGAACTGAAGAAGAAGAAGATTAAGCTCCTTTTTTGTAGTTCTATAATCAACACAATAAATGTTGATTATTAGATGGAGATTTTGACATCACTAGATAACAAAAAACGCCAGTCACCTCCGTTGAGGGGGCTGACCCTCCATCCAAGTGATTAATGCTAAATATATCTGTTGATGGCTACTATCGATAGATAATTTTGAAGTCGGAAACTTTTAATCACCATTACTATAAGCTTAAAAAAAACAACCAAGAGTAAACCTAAATGCTCAATGATTAGTTTACTCTTGGTTGATATAGTTCTGCTCCGGAGTAAATTACGCTTTTGGTTGAAAGTAAATTTTTTATTGCTTATATGAATTAGTAATTTTATTAATCAAACCCTCAGCCGATATTCATCAGCGATTAATATCAACGACAATATAGATGGCTGGAAAAATAGTTAATAGAATAGTTGAGCAAATTATTTAGATATTATTAAGTTTTTTTTGTGAAATTTTATTTTTTTTCAATCTTCCCGATTCGAGTTTGTTAATTTTACATAATATTTGAGATATTAAATAAAAACTATGGCTTTAGCTATATTTAATCAACAAAACTTGAAATTTACTTAAAGACTCTCCTGGAAAAAATTTCGTTGCTCAAAAATCCGTGTCTAAATTACTTTTGATCGAAAATTCACAGATAATTTGCATAACTAATGCGATAGCTTTACAAAGCTTTGGTAAAAAAACCTGTATTTGCTCAGACTTTTTGTGGAGGAGATGCTTAAATAGTAAATAGTAGGTAACTCAAGCAAGGTTACAAGCTCATAATAGTAAGCTTTACCGTTTAGTTTTACCCAGACTGAAATTTTGCTTTGAAACGCGATCGACACTAAAAAATATCAATATATGAAGGTAGATAAATGTAATATTCGACACATTCGCTTTGATGAAAACAAAAATAATCGACAATTGCTTGATTGAAAATCTAAAATAGGCAAGGTCGGATTGATTTAAATATAGTTATACTCGTGTTGCACCCAGAAAAATATCCTTAACTAAAGGAATTTTCTATGTATCGCGTATTGCTTGTGTTTTACCGTATTCCGGTAGTATAAGCACAAATTTGTCAGTTATATCAGTTGTTATACAGCGAGTAAATATAATCAGCGGACGAGGTAGATGAATACACACACCTTTGATAATCATTACGTTACTTGCCCCATTTGCCAAAAAAATCCTGCGGGGAAAGGTTTGAAAACTTGTAGTGGATTGTACAATTGCCCGTACTGTCAGGAAAGACTGGTAGTATGCCGTAGCGGTAATTTCGTGCGCGATCCTTTTCCTTTAAAGCAAATTACTCTTTCGTCTGTACTGCGTCGTCAAAGCCGACCTTTAGCACGTATTTTACGCGATTTTGTATTTTTTAAACATCCTTTAATGGCTTTTGTATTAGGTAGCGCGATTATATTAGGCGTGGTTACTGTGACTCAAACAAATACCGCCAATCAAGATGATCAAAATGTTCCTAATGTGGAGAACATTTCCGATATAGAAGAAAAATAAAGAATAATAAAGAATAATAAAGTTATTGATATTTATATATAAAACTAGTTATTTGGTAAACAAAAAAAATTAGCGCTAGCGGGATGTTGAATCCTCTATTACTCAATCACAGAGGAAAAGAAGCTGTAAAATCTTAATTTTTCCTGGTGTAAGAAGTCGGGTTTTTATCAGGATTTGTTGATGTTACTGATATTTAGATTGTAAAAACCCGACTTCTATGATTATCGACTCGTGAGAATGCTTCGTGTAGGGTACTCACGTGATCATAGTTACCTCCGAGATTATTTACTTTTCGTAACTAAAGTCCAACCTCCTTGTTTGGCTATTTCTTCTACAGAATCTAATGGCAAAGTTTTCAGAGTATCTTCGTCAAGTAAGAAATAAGGTTTTTGATCGTGTTGCCAATAGTATTTTAAGTCATCTGGAGAAGCAGTTTTGATAGTACCATTACTGTAAAAGTCTAATGATGGACGATGGTTGGTTGAGGAAATGTAAATCGGGGAAACTCCTGGATTTGCTTCCATTACCATTTGCACTACGGGTTTAACTGGGTAATTTTCATTGAGTTCCCACACCCAATAATTGGATTTTACGAATAATAATAAAGATACGTAAGTTCCCCATAAAAGAACTTTGATAAATTGTCTGTCACCTCTTTGCGCTCTCAAAGCTGCTAAAGCCATTGTGACGCTAAAGGCTGCGAATATCAGTTGTAATTCCGATGAAGGTGTTGAATTCCAACTGAAGTAGGTGCTAGCAACAGCGGAAATTACAGCTAAAAGACTTAACATTACTAACCAAAATTTGGGCAGTGGAGTTAATAAAGGTAAATTTTCTACTTCACCTAACTTTGCTCCAATTGCTAAAGCGATACTTGGATAAATTGGGAAAACATACCAGGGAAGCTTGGTTCCCATTACAGAAATTGCCAGTAGATAAACACATAACCAAACTAATACGAGTTTTGCCCAACTGAGATTGCGATTTTGCCAAGTAAAACGTAAAGCAGCTGGTAAAAAAAATAACGAGGGCCATGTATATTTACAAATTTCTAGTAAATAATACCAAGGGGGACCTTTATGTCCTTCAACCGAAGTCCAAATACGACTCAGGGATTGATTCATCATCCCTTGAGTGGTGAAAGTATCTCCGTAATGCCACCATTGTGCACCGTACCAAAAAGCGACTGGTATACTACCGATAAATATTCCCGTCCACATATACTTGCTGCTGAGCAATCGCGGTGTATCCCAAAACAGAAATATCATCGCCACAGCGCCTAGTAAAACACCTAAAATGCTTTTAGTCAGACAAATTAGGGCAAAACCAATACCTACTCCCAAGCAATAGCGTAAATCGCGGCGCGATCGCAATACGCACAACAGCATCACCATAAAGAAAAAAACCGCAGCACCATCTAACATCGCCAGCCTTCCGTGACGTACTACTGGCAACATTGTTAAATAAACTAAAGCGCTGTAAACAGCACAAATGCGTTGATGGAATATTTCTCTACCAATACTATACAGAAAAGGTACTGTAAGAGCTGTTAAAATTGCACCTGGTAAACGTGTAGTCCACTCGTTTACACCTCCGATGGAATAAGCCCAAGCAATCATTAAGTGCATCAATGGGGGCTTATTATGATATGGTTCGCCTCCTAGAGTTGGGAAAAGCCATCGCATATCGCTAGCTGAGCCAGTTCCCAATTCCCGCGCAACCTGTGCAATCGTGCCTTCATCCCAGTCTCGCAGGGGCAAAACTCCGAGGTTAATAGTAAAAAGTATGACTGCGGCTATCAGCAGTATTACTATCCAGATTCGATCTACCCGTTTGTCAATACTACGATACTTGTTTTCAGTAAAACCCCAAATAAAGCTTCCTTTTTGCATAATCAGCGAAAAAATCAATCGTTTTAAAGCAACTTAAATAAAGCGGAGACCTGAATCCAATCTCCAATGATAACATTACTAGTAAACCTACTATATTTTTATTATCTCGTTAAATTTAGTTTATTGATCTTTTTTTGATGAATTTTTGATTTTTTTAATTTTAGAGAAAATTAAATATTGTTTATGCATCGAGAATTACACCGAATATTACTAACATTAATTCTTCAATTCTGTGAGAGGAAAATAGGATGAATCTGCCTTTTATCTTAGATGTCGTTTTAGGTTTAATATTTACTTACTTGATTTTGAGTTTATTAGCTTCCGAGATACAGGAATTAATTGCCACATTGTTACAATGGCGTGCTGTACATCTGAGAAAATCTATTGAAATTTTGCTCGCGGGTGGTACTCGTAATTCTGAAGAAGCGAAAGTAATTCAATTAGTAAATCAAATTTATAGTAATCCTTTGGTGAAAAATATTAATCAAGAAGCCAAAGGATTTTTCGCGACTTTACCTAGAAAAGCGACTTGGGCTATGGCTTCATTCACTCGTCCGTTAACACCAGTACGTGCTGGAAATACTCAGAACGAAACTATTTTTGGTGACGATAAACGTAGTGGTCCATCTTATATTCCTGCGGATATTTATGCAACTACTTTGATGGAAACGTTGCAAATTCCTGAATTTTCTCAAAAACTTTCCGAATCAAGGCTAGAAAAATTTAAAGCTGAAAGAATCACAGAAATACAAAATATTTTATTTACTTTAGAAGCACAAATACAAGCTGATGATAAATTTACTAATTCTTTGAGTAAAATTTATCAAGAATTTGCCGAAATGCAAGCTGATTTGGAGCAAATTATCTGGAATTATCACCAAAAAAAAGCGACTTTGAATACTAGCATTGCTCGCATGGCAGAAAGTATAGAAAGATTTGTAGATACTTTTCAAATCGAAATACCAGAAAGTGAATATTCTACTAAAGCTTTGCGAAAGTTGAAATTTTTAAGACAAGATATGTTTTCCTCTGAAGAAAGAGCAATTACTTTAGGAGGTTTGCAACCGAATGTTGGTGAAATTGTGCAATTAATGCAAAAAGGTAGTGGAGTTTACAATGAATTTAAAGCAGCAATTAAAGATAAAGATAGTCAAACTTATGAAAAATTTGAGCAATTAACGGAAATTTTACCGGAATCAATTGCAGAAAATTTGACTGTTTTAGCTCATCGTACTCAAGCAAGAATTGAATCTACAGAATCTGGGATTAATCTATTAAGACAAGAAATGCAAAACTCTTTTAACAGTTCAATGGAAAGAGCTAGTGGAGTTTATAAGCGTAATGCAAAAGGAGTCGCTTTATTAATTGGTATTACTATGGCTGTAGCAGCAAATGCCGATGCATTTCATATGATAAGCAGACTTTCTACAGATTCAGCCTTAAGAAATACAATTGTTAATAATGCCGGACAAATAGTTGTCCAAAATCAAGAAAATTTAAAATATGTAGATATCAGCACTCTTAGAAGTCAAACAGAAGAAGCTTTATCGGATATCTCTTTACCTATTGGTTGGACTGAAGCTAACATTAGACAGCAAATAGGTTTATTACCATCACGCAACGCTAATCCCATATCTTTTCTCAGATTTGCACGAGCAATTCCTGGTTGGATTCTCAGCGGTATTGCGATCGCAATGGGTGCGCCTTTTTGGTTTGATTTAATTGGTAAAATTACTAACGTGCGGAATACTGGGAAAAAACCTTAATGAATTTTGGATTTTAGATTTTAGATTTTAGATTTTGGATTTTAACAATTGATAATTGCTCAAAAAATAAATATAATTTGTAATTCCCAATCTTTATCTTGACGAATAATTTCGATTTGATGAATAAATTCTCGAAAATAAAATCTTCGTTCTGTTTCTGATAAGTCTAACCAGAATTGTGGGATGGAAACGGCTTGAGCGACGGAGCGTAAATTTACTGGTGGTAAAATTGCTAATTGTGCCTGAAGTGTAGATATTTCGATACGGAGTTTATAAGCTCTGATTTTGCAAGTTTCTTCATCTAAGATGCCAGTTTCGACTAAAGCCGGTATTTGTTCTAATATTTTTTGTTGACGAATTATAGCTTCGGTTAAATTATTTTTTACCTGTTCAAAGTAAGGGAAATTAATTTTTTCTACTGCTTGAGGTAAGTCACGACAAACTGTTTCAATTGTATTTTGTAGTACTTCTTGGTAAGAAATAGCACGACATTTGGGATTTTGAGAACAGTTAATAGGACGTAAATAAAGATACTCTTTTTTTTGTCTGTGGAGGGTAACGCGAGTAACATTCATATGCGATCGACATTCGCTACATACAACCAAACCCGCTAGAGAACGCGGCGCACTGGCGGTACGAGAGGGTAAACGACTGTTGCGACGCAAAAGCCTATCAACTTGCGCTGCTTCTTCACGAGAAATTATTGCATTGTGGGTATCACTGATAATTTCTCCATTTCGGTAAGCAGTATCACCACGATATACGGGATTAGATAACCAACGTCTTCCAGTAGTAACGGAGATTTTTTTAGCGTATTTTTTTGCTAAATGTCTTACAGCCCCTCGTAACGAACCGTACAGTAAAAAGTGATCAAAAAATTCTTTGACTACCGGGGAAGTACTGCGGTCAATAGTATATTTTACTTTGCCGCGACGGTAGCCGTAGGGTGCTTTACCAGGTGGTGGTGCAGCATCCAAACGATTGCGTGCGTAAGCTTGACGAATGCGATCGCTATGTTTTTGTTGTTTAATTTCGTGTAATAGTTTAAGTAGATTTGCGTGGGTATTAGTAGCTTTTATTGTGGAGTTGTAATTTTGTTCTACCGCAACGAGGGTGATTCCCATTGCTTCAAGTTGAGAAAGATGCCATGTTACTTCCTCCACACTATCTCCCAACTCTTCCAAACGTCGAATAAGAACGCAATCTGGAGTATTTATGTGACAGTCTCTAAATAATTGCTGTAGTTCTGACCTTTTTCCCAAATCTTGATAAATTCTATCAACTTCCCAACCTAAACTTGCAGGTTCGGGAGTTTTCTCTAATAAAGGATCGCTGTAAGTATATGCGAACTTCATCTTTAAAGGTCAAAGGTTAAAGGTTAAAGGTTAAGTGTCAACTGTCCACTGTCAACTGTCAACTGATAACTCAATAATATTCCCATCTGGGTCTTGAGTAAATAAAGCTCGACGACCGGAAGCACTTGGTTGAATTGGACAGTTATAATTTAATAACCGCTCTTTAGCGGCATCTAAGTCGGAAACTGAAAAAGCAATGTGGGGGTTGCGTCCCCATTTTTCATTTTGGGGGTGGTTGGCAAGTGAAGCTGCAACTATCAGGTGTAATTGATATTCGCCTACTTGATACCAACTACCGGGGAAATTTCGCGATCGTTCTGTTTTAGATAATTTTAGTACTTCTCCATAGAAGTGTTCGGCGCGATTTAAGTCAGTGACAAGAATGGCTCCATGTAAACATTGATTAATTTGCATTTTAAATAGTTAAATTGTGGAGTTGCTACTATTTTAATTTAACAGAGAGCAGGGAATTGGGAATAGGGAATAGGGAACTGTCAACTGTCATTCAAAACCCTTGCATTTCGACTAATTCTATACATAAATTATTAATATGTTCTAAATCTGGTTTGTCGGGTAAAGCTGATTCTTGATAAATTCTCTCCATTTCAACTACTAAATCTTCTGCCATTTGCATTAATTTTTCGTAGGAATATTCGCCATTAAGGATTGCTTTTAAATCTGCTGCATCACCAATTTTTCTTCTGTCTACAATGACTTCTTGAGTACGTAATATTTCTAAGCCACTACGTAATAATCGAATGCAATGCATCCCATGTTTAAGGTCATAACCTGATAATTTTTCTGTTTCTGCTCTTTGAGGATTTCTATTTTCTTTCCATGATTGATAAGCTTGCCATTCTCTCAAGGCTACTTGATATTTCTGACTTTTTTGTAGTAACCGAATAAAGTCTTTACGGCTATTAGTAAATTGCTGAGTTTTTTCTACGGTTTCATCTGGTAAAGGATGTTGTTTTAACATTCCTTTGAAGTCGATATCCGCCGTCAATAATTTGTAAAGCTGTTCTGCTTCTTCTAAAAATTCAATTTTACCCCTAATTAAGAGATAGAGATATTCTAGAAAAGCGTTTAATTCTTCTTTTGCTAAAGGTGTTTCATTTTCTATATCAAAATCTGATGGTAATGGTTTAGATTGCGGTGGATTTAATAACCATCTACGATGGGTTTCTATTTTTTTGATTTGAGCAAAAGCATAACCAGAATAAGTATGCTTAACTTTTTTACTCAAAAATAGCTGCCGATGATTAATTAAATGTTGTCCAACTGATGTTAAAACTGGATATTCACTTAACCACAATAATTCTAAAACATTGGGGTTTGCTCCTGCTAATAACTGGATAACTTTTCTTAGTTCATAAATAACAGTATCTTGGCTATTATCTAAAAAAGAATGCATTCCCGGTTCGTTCCAACCGTTATCTTTTTGCTCGATACCTTTATCAAATCCCAAATAATATTGTTTAGGGGCAATAAATACACCCCTCCAATCGTAATCGGAATCGGGACGATTTAATCCGTAACCGTGACTTCCCGCTAAGCCTACAAATATGGTTCTCGCTTCTACTTCTATTCTTTTCATATTCGATTGCGAAAAATAGATTTTATCAATATCAATAATCTCTCTGTTATATACGTAAAATTTATAAACGTAAAATTAAAAGTAAGAAATTTCTCCGGCGGTTGAAACCGCATCTACACTGTCAAAATCCACCTTCCCCATCCAGATTGGGCAACCTAAAACTTGCAAAATGCGCCGTGGTAATAGTATGATTGTCTGTCAGCTATCTAATTCCTGCTCGGATCAGGTAGGCACATTCTAAAAGCTGGCTATAGCAATTAATTTAGAGCCAGCTACCTGTACGGCAACCTTAAGGATAAATAAATGAGTTACGCAATTATTGAAACTGGCGGAAAACAATTAAAAGTTGAGCCAGGTCGTTTTTACGATATTGAATTACTGCACAACGAACCGGACGACAAAGTTACTATAGATGCAGTTTTCTTCGTGCATCACGAGGGTGAAATTACTGTAGGACAACCTCTGGTGTCGGGAGCAACAGTAGAAGGAACGGTGATGCGGCACTATAGAGGTCGCAAAGTCTTGGTATACAAGATGAAGCCGAAAAAGAAAACCCGCAAAAAACGAGGTCATCGTCAAGAAATCACTCGTTTGATGATTGATTCTATTAGTATGAATGGTACGGCGATCGCCATTGCTGAAACTGTTGCTGAAGAATTACCCGTGCAAGCCGTAACTGCCGAAGTTGTTGCAGAATAGGACATAGGGTATCAGGAGACAAGGAGACAAGGAGATAGGCAGAAATTAACTTCAACTGTCAACTGTCAACTGTCAACTCCTAACTTTAATACTAAATATCAAAGGGAGAAAATTATGGCTCATAAGAAGGGAACTGGTAGTACTCGTAACGGACGCGACTCTAATGCTCAGCGTCTTGGTGTAAAACGCTATGGTAGTGAAACCGTTCGCGCTGGAAATATTTTGGTGCGTCAACGCGGTACAAAATATCACCCCGGTAACAATGTCGGTATCGGTAAAGATGATACTTTGTTTGCTTTAATTGACGGTGTTGTCGCTTTTGAAAGAAAAGGTAAAAGCCGTCAGAAAGTTAGCGTTTATGCAAGTGCGGCTCAGCCTGAGATGGCAACTGCTGCTTCTTAAGTCCGATTTGGATTTAATTAAATATATTAAATATATTCCTAAATATATTTCTAGGACGGGTGTTTCGCTCGTCTTATTTTTTGTATTTAACTGGATTTAAAAACTCTAATTCGACTACGGATTAAAAGAGATTTCACGGATTTCACGGATTTAATTACCAATTACCAATTACCCATTACCAATTAATAAACTCAATTGATGCAAAAAGAAACCTAACATCAAACCTGCTATTGAAAACGCCGAAGTCAAGCAGAAAGCTTGTATTTGTTTAAATCTGGCTATTTGTAAATCTAATCTGACTAAAAGGGTTGCACTAAACATTAGCAGGATATTCAGAAAAATTCGGAAGCGGGCAAAAATAAGAAAGAATAGAAAAGCACCTAAAACAGCTAACCCAAAATTTTTCAGCTTTGTGTTAAATAAAAACCGAAAATATTTGGTAGTTTTTGACCAAGGAGTAGTTAAGGCTGCAATTAAAAATAACCCACCAATTATAATTATTAACCATAGGAATATTGGCAGTTTTTCTTGAGATAATATCCACCCAAATACACTGTAAGTCAGTAGTACAAGTCCGAGAGAAAGCCAAGGAAGTCTTTGAATAATAGACATCATAACTATGTCAGGTGAATTACCAATTTAATTTTTAACTATCTACAAAATATCTACCAAATATCTACAAAATATCTATATATTTGTCCATGGAGAGAAATGGTAAATTTATATCTGATATATTGCAGTATCAATCGAGTATCTCACTGAGGTCAGGCGTAGCCATTAATACATTTGGCTCCATGCAAGACAATTTATTTTACTTCAGATTTTGGCTGTGATGCCGTAAACTATAACTCTATGTTTGACATTGAAGCGAGAACGGGAACCTGATGATATTTAATTAAAGGATAGAGCAGGACTTTATAACAAATTGCTTAAATGCTTAAATATGTTCTTAAACATTTGTAAACTAATATCAGCTAGGTTGCGGCTTATCATATATTGTTAAGGGATTACCATGAGAGAATCTGTGATTGCAGAGCGGATCTGCCTTATAAGTCATGTTTTGGCGAAGGTTTTTGGACTGATAGGTATTATGTTGGTCATACCTAACGCCAAAATGATTTTGAGTTTTGGAAATGTCGGAGAAACAGCCATGCAGTTGAGTATGGCTAATGGTGGTGTGGTAGATATTATTTTTGGAATCATCGCCGTTTCAATTTATGCGTGTCGGGTATTAGGATGGCGTAGTTGGCTGGGTTTTCTAGTGCCTTCTGTTTTGATATCTGTTGGTAGCGAATTACTAGGAACTAGTACTGGCTTTCCTTTCGGTGATTACAGTTATCTAAGCGGTTTGGGTTATAAAATTGGAGGATTGGTTCCGTTTACGATACCTTTATCTTGGTTTTATGTGGGTTTATCAGCTTACTTAATTGCTCGGAGCGGTTTAAAGGTAGCAGAAAAGCCAAGCTTGATGCGTCATATTGCGGCGATCGCTATTGGTGCTTTATTGTTCACTAGTTGGGATTTTGCTCTTGAACCAGCGATGAGTCAAACTGCTTTTCCTTTTTGGTATTGGGAAACTCCGGGAGCTTTCTTTGGAACACCTTACCAAAATTATCTTGGTTGGTTTGGTACTAGCGCATTGTTTATGAGTGTCGCGGCTTTGATATGGGGAAATACACCCATTAAATTATGGCGATCGCAATTAGTTTTACCTCTAATTGTTTACCTAAGTAATTTTACTTTTGCAGCGGGATTAAGTTTGGGAGATGGTTTCATCGTCCCAGTTTCTTTGGGTTTAATTTTGGGTGTTGTTCCTGCTGTAAGTTTATGGTTGAGAAGTTCTACCACACCAACATCTTATGTTGATGGAGTGGAAAATACAGCTTCAGAGGTTGCGGTAGCTTCACTCAAAGTTGCTGTGAAGTAACGATAAAATACAGTGGTCAATAATGCAGGAGCTTCTAAGCGGCATCTCGCTTTTAATTTTACTGATTCAGGTACCAGCAGTTTTAATTTTGCTGTCGCGTCTACTCAAGGGACCTTTTCGTCAATCTCCGATTCAACCCGAAAGTCCCACTCCGGAACTTTTGGGGACTGTTAGCGTAGTCGTTCCGACTCTTAACGAAGTAGAACGTATTACTCCTTTACTAACTGGTTTAAGCAGACAAAGCTATGAAGTCAGGGAAATCATCGTTGTAGATAGCAATTCTCAAGATGGTACCCGCGACTTGGTAAAAGCAACTATTGAGAAAGACCCCCGGTTTCGTTTGATCACTGACGACGCGCTACCATCAGACTGGGTAGGTCGTCCTTGGGCTTTACACAATGGCTTTTTACATACTTCTGCGACTAGTGAATGGTTTCTGGGAATGGATGCGGATACTCAACCTCATCCCGGCTTAGTAGCTGGTTTAGTTAAAGCTGCTTCTGCGGGAGATTACGATTTAATTTCCCTGTCTCCCAGATTCATTCTCAAATATCCCGGTGAATCTTTACTCCAACCGGCGTTGTTAATAACGCTACTTTATAGGTTTAATCCTGCTGGTGTAAATACGCAAGCCTCAGAACGGGTAATGGCTAATGGGCAATGTTTTCTCTGTCGTCGTGCAGTTTTAGAAAAAGTAAACGGTTATACCAGTGCTAAGAGTTCATTTTGCGATGATGTGACTTTAGCAAGACAGATTGCAGCTTCAGGGTTTAAAGTCGGCTTCTTGGATGGAGCGAAAGTGTTGAAAGTACGGATGTATGAAGGAGCAGCAGAAACCTGGAAAGAATGGGGAAGAAGCCTTGATCTCAAAGATGCATCCTCACGCGCTCAAATTTGGGGAGACTTGTGGTTACTTGCCGCAGTGCAAGGCTTACCTTTAATAATTGTCCCTTTGCTATTATTTCTTTCTCCCCATCTCCCCATCTCCCCTTCCCCCCATCCCTTCTCATCTCCTCCTCTGCTTCTGCTATGGTTGAACCTATTTTTACTAGTAATCCGCTTCTTGATGCTGTTTGCGATCGCACCCTCCTACGATTTTAGTCAAACCAAAGGGGGCTGGTTATTTTGGCTTTCACCAATCGCAGACCCCTTAGCAGTTTTACGGATTTTTCTCTCAGCCTTCAGCACCCCGCGACAGTGGCGGGGACGGGAGTATGGTTGAGGAAGGGACAAGGAGATAAGGGGATAAGGGGACAAGGGGACAAGGGGACAAGGAGAATAAAATAAATAAGAACTGCCAATTCTAAACTCCGGTGGTACTAACTCCTAACTCTAAACTCTAAACTCTAAACTCCGGTGGTACTAACTCCTAACTTTCATTTACTCTCCTTCTTCGGTTTCTAATTGATCGGCACGTTCGAGTTCCCAAAGAATTTGATTACCTTCGCGACGTACCCGTGAAACTATCCAGTTTCTCCACCGCCACTGATCTCCACGACTAGTAACAGCGCTAGCGTGGACATTCATTAAGTCCGCGAGTTCGGAACTCGTGATTAAGTAACCTTTTTCGGCTATTTCGTCAGCAATGCGAAGAGTTTCGACTAAACTGCGGAGTTGCGAAACTCTTGTTTCGCGTGGTAATTCTTCATTTGACAAGGTAGCAGAAGCGCTAGATGATTCCATAGTATTCGTATTGTTTGTTTCCGACTCAAGAGTACTATTATGTATCTTTTTGTTAATGAGTGTGGGCGTGATTTGTGAGTTAAGTGTAGATGATACCTCAACTTGGGCTTTTTCTTTTAAATATACATCACTAATATTTATGTCCACCATTTGTTGAAGTGATGGTATTTTCCCTGAAGCAAAACTACGGGCGATTGTATCACAACGTTCGTTACCGATATTACCAGCGTGACCGCGAACGTGTTGCCATTTAATTTGTTGATTGTTGAGATTATCAAGAGTTTCTAATAAATCTTGGTTGAGTACGGGTTTTCCGTCGGATTTTTTCCAACCTTTGCGTTTCCATCCCTTTACCCACTTCGTCACGCAATTAATTAGATACTCGCTGTCAGTATAAAGGGTGATGGGTTTGCTTTGTCCGGAAGACTCCAGAAATTCCAAAGCGGCGATCGCGGCTTGCATTTCCATTCTATTGTTTGTGGTTTTTGTCGTTCCATCGCCGATTTCATGGACTGAACCATCATCGAAGTAAACAACAACACCCCAACCACCGGGTCCTGGATTGCCGGTACAAGCGCCATCAGTATATATACTTTGAATTGTAGGCTGAAAAGACATAGTTAATATTTTAACTCGTGCAAGTACGAAGACATAATTACGACATGGTTAATAATGTTGTAGTAAGTATCCGTCGCTGCATAGAGTAAAAAGCCTCAAATTGCAACGAGTAATAAACGTTATCACGTAATGGTGCGAGGTTGTAACAATAAAATAATTTTTAATTATTTATTAATTATTTATTAATTATTTATTAATTATTTATTTAATTATTAATTAATTAATTGACAGTCGATAGTTCTTATTTATTTCCCAAAAATCCACTGTCAACTGTCCACTGTCAACTGTCAACTGTCAACTCTCCCCTATTTACTACTTCTTGGATAAATTGTTGCCAAACTTGATTAGGAATCCAGATTTTGTGTAAATCCTGTTTCGCTGTTTGATCATCCATACCTTCTATACAGCGACGATAAAGGTATATGAAAGCAGAAACACGTTTATTTGCCACACAATGAACAAAGACTTTTTGAGCGGCGTTTATTTTGATTATTTGAATAAAATCTTGGAAATTTTCCTGCTTCGGATTTTCCCAAATTACGGGTATATGAATGTACTGCATCCCCTGAGCTTCCACGATGTCTTGTTCGTGGGGTAAAGCGGCAGAGGAATCTTTGAATGCAAGGTTTACAACAACTTGATATCCTGCTTGTTTTATATGAGAAAAATCTTCTAGAGATGGCTGTCCTGCTGTAGCAATTTTATCTGAAATTTTTAAGTAATTGTAAATATTTTCTAGACAATTATGAGACATTTTTATTTATGATTAACCGATGGGCGAATATTTTGCAATAAATTATAAGTTTGCAACACGATTAATCTTTTAGGGGAGAGTAATAAAACCTATAATGGCAAATTGGCAGTAATTCATAAATTTATAACTCGTCATTCAACCGAATAATAATGTTCTACCACGGGAAACGGGTCGTAAAAATGATGTAAAAGTTGTTTCCATTGTTGATATGCTTGGGATTGTCGAAACCCGATAGTATGAGCTTCTAGAGTTTCCCAACGTACCAGGAGAATATAACGATTTGGAACTTCCACACATTTTTGTAATTCGTGGGATATGTAACCAGATATTGAGGAGATAATTTCTGATGCGTGTTTAAATGCTGCTTCAAATTCTTCACACATTTCTTTTTTAACGTTTAAGATTGCAACTTCGAGAATCATTTGCTGATTTATATTATCTTCGGTTAAATACTTATGATAAAGGGAGTACGAAACAGGGAACAGGGAATAATAATTAATCATTCGGACTTCATGTCACAAGTCATGTCACAAATAACAAAATTAGCTATTGGTAATTCCACCGATATCGAACACTTAGTAATTAAAAATGCGGGGTGTCGCACCACATCCTTGATAATTACCCGATGAGTATACTTAGGTAGTCGAGGTAAAACAGTAATTCAATTTACTCTTACATATCATCCTTAAGCCGGAGTGCATTGGGTGATTGTACTGATAAATTGAATATATTGTTGAATAAGTTAACTAAAAGGAAACTTGGATTAGCAAATGATAGGCTTGATTGATTCTCAGAATGCGGCGACAAATGATACGGCGGTTGTCCAAAGATTGGCAAGAGCGATTATGCTTTCTAATGGAGAGTTTTCCCTGCTGTTAGCGTGCTGCAATTCTGTGGACAAACAAGAACAAGTTTTGAGTCTTTTAAAAGAGTTTTCAACGGCAGATATTAAGGAAATTGTTTTGTCACCCAAGGTAGAAACTCTTTACACAAATATTGTTTCGGCTTTAGGTTCTGCTCAACCTGATGCTTTGGTAGTCAGGGGTTTGGAGTCTGTAGAAGCGATTAATGAACTGATTATTTCTACTAATTTAATGCGAGATGAATTTGCGAAACAGTTTAAGTTTCCCTTGGTATTGTTCGTAAATGAAGAAATTTTACGCAAGTTGATTTGGTTGGCACCGGATTTGAAAGATTGGGCTGCTAGTACTTTAAGATTTCAGGCTTCTTCTCAAAGAAATTTTCTCAACTGTTGGTAGAGTCGTGGAAACAGTAAATAGATTTTGAGAAAATTGAATAATTACAGAAGTCGGGTTTTTATGAGTGTAAAAGTGGTGTAAGTAATATTAATCGTAAAAACGCAACTTCTTACCCTAGCTTATAAATTGTTCCTAGCATTGCGCTTTATTCCTTCAACTTTAAAACAAGGATAAAGCGCTTTTATTTTGATAATAACATTGGCAGACAAACAAACTTAATCCTTGATTTCTCTGACTTTCTATAGTTGAGGGAGACGAATCTAGATTAATTCTTCCACATAATATGTAAAGCTGATAAATATGATGTCTCAATGGTATTCCCTAACTTTTGGTGTAGAGAATCTCTCAAATCATTAAATAAAGCATCTCGCTGTTGAGAATCTAGTGTTATGTAAGGTGATAAAGTACTTAAAAGCAATAAATAATCATCGATACTATAAGTGCGATCGCAATTCATACATTCAAAAACCAAATCTTTGAATAAACCGGATTCAGCTACATTTTGTCCTAATTCTCGCAAAATTTTTTCTTGAGTTCCCCTATCTTCGTATCGTGAAAGGGAAGGAACTTGTTTTTGATAAACTTCATCTAATATTTGGTAAACTTCGTAGCTCGGCTGCGGTTCTTTATTCCACAATAAAATTAAACTACCGTTATCTTTTAAGGCTTTTTCTACTTTGGGATACCCTACTTCTGATGAAATCCAGTGAAAAGAAGTTGCAGCAAGCACAGCATCAAATTTATCTGTTTCTAATAAACATTCTTCAAATGTGGTATTGATAATTTTTACATTGGGAAAATCCGCACAATTTTCTCTCGCTAACTTGTACGATTCCTGACTTGGTTCAAGACACACCATTGAAAAGCCTAGTTTAGCAAACTCTGTTGTTGCAGTTCCTGGACCGCACCCTATTTCTAAAATATTCGTATTTTTACTGAGTCTAGCTAATTCTATACTACGATTAATCAACTCCCTAGGATAGCGCGGTCTGGTTTTGTTATACGCATCCGCAACTTTACTGTACCAGTTTTTTCTCTGTTCTAAACTATAGTCATTTTTATAATCTTTATAGGTATTTTTGATTTGTTCTGAATCTTTCATGGTTCTATTTATATATAGGGAATAGGGAATAGGGAATAGGGAATAGGGAATAGGCAATAGGCAATAGGCAATAGGCAATAGGCAATAGGCAATAGGCAATAGGGAATCAGGGATTGATTATTGAAAAGTAATCTTTAATTAAATTTAATAAATTGTATTATTTTTTTATTATTGATTCTTGTTTGCTTATCCCTTATTCTCTATGCACTATGCCTAAATATATAAAGTTATTGTAAAAAAGCCGGAACAAACTACTAATTTAACTACGTCTATTTCCCTATACAGGTGCCACTATTAATTATTAATATTGCATTTCCCAACTAAGTTTATAGTATGGGATGAGATATTGTTTGTGTTTGATTATTTGACGGCATTCTTAATAAAAATAGAAAAAACTATAGGCATTGCAATCTAATTCAAATTAGAAGGCATATCTTAATTATTTGTCAACTCATGAACGATACAGGTAACTTTGCTATGAAAGCTTCATCTAAAGGTAATTCTACTACTAATCAAATGCGGATTTTTGTTGTTTTACTACTTACTGGTATTATATCCGTTGCCAGTGAGTCTGCACTATTAAAAAGTGCGATTGCGTCTCCTGTTGTTGTTTCCACATCTCAAGATTATCAATTAGATAAGACGGGAAAAAATACCTTTGTTAGTCAACAGCAAAACAACTCCCAAACTACTATTCAGGTACAGACACAAAATATCAGAAGCGGTTTACCTGTTGCTGTCGCCAATGCTGTAATTAAAGATGTGTCTAAACGGGAAACTATACCTGAAAGTAAGTTAAGAATTGTCGGTTATAACGAACAAACATGGCGTAATGGATGTTTAGAAGTAATTAGACAAGGTGAAGGTTGTACCCAAGCTTTAGTTCCCGGTTATCGAGTCACCGTATCCGATGGTAATCAAAGATGGATTTATCATACCAATAATAACGGACGTAATATCCGTTTAGCTTCTGGAGATTCTAATTCACAATTACCTGAATCAGTAAAATCTCAGGTAATTAGAGATGCATCTCAACGTTTACAACTACCAGTTTCTAGTTTTTTTATTATGCAGGCTGAGCAGAAAACTTGGAAGGATGGTTGTTTGGAATTAGGTGATGCTAACACAATTTGTTCTCAAGTTTTAGTACCGGGTTGGCGGGTTGTTGTCGGTACACAAGGACAAAGTTTGGTTTATCATACCAATAATACGGGTTCAGCAATCAAGCTAAATCAAAAAGGTAGTAAAATTACTGATAGTGGTTTACCTTCTCAAGTCAAAGATACTGTATTTAAATCCGCATCACAATTAATTGGTACGAATAGACTCAGCGTGACAAAAGCCGAACAAGTAACCTTTACGGATAGCTGTTTGAATTTGGGAGGTGCGGCTGAATCTTGTTTGAGAGCAAACCAAAGGGGATGGAAAGTTACTGTTAAAGGTGCAAGCCAAGTTTTGCTTTATCACACTTCTATTGATGGTAATCAAGTTCGTTTGAATGCACAAGAGAGTCAATTACGATTACCTCGAAGTGTTGGGAATAGTGTATTAAAAGAAGCACGAAATATTTCTGGTTTATCAGCAAGAAATTTAAAAATAGTTTCCTTCAAACCAGCGAATTGGGCGTATGGTTGTGAAGATTTTAGTTTTAATAATCCTTGTGACAGAGTTGCTGTTTCCGGTTGGGAAGTAACTGTGAGTGGAAATTCCCAAAATTGGGTATTTTTAAGTGATGGGACTGGAAATCAAGTAAAATTAGCAAATCAAAATACTCAACCACCACAATCGGGATTACCTCAAGTTGTTGCTAATGCTATTCTTAGAGATGCTGCTCAATGGTCTGGTTTATCTCAACGGAATCTGCGGATTGTCAACAGTGAGCGTAAAATTTGGAATAATCCTTGTTTTTTAACCTTTAACCGCATTTGTAATAAAGCTTTTATTCGTACTCCCGGTTGGATAGTTACGGTAGAAGCAAATAACCAAACTTGGATTTACCACGCTAACGATAACGCTTCGATTATCGCTCTTGACCGTTCCTTAAGTTTAACCGAAAGAGCGGCAGCGGTAATTAAACAAGATGCAGCCAGACGCTCTCAACGAGTATCATCAGCCGCTCAAATCCGGATAATTGAAGTTGAACAACTCAACCAAAGAAAAGATAATGTTCCTTTGATGAAAGCTACTCTATCCGACGGTAGAGAAAGTTGGACTTACCGCTTTAAACAAGATGGTTCGGAATTTCAACTTAATGCCACTGCAAGTTTACCAAAAAACATTGAAAATGTAATCTTATCTGACGTAAGAAAACGTATCACAGAAAAAATTGCAGTTTCTCCCAGTAATATTGTAGAAGCCCAACAAATAACTTGGCGTAATGGTTGTTTGGGTATAGTCAACAATCGCAAAACAAACTATTGTTTTTCCAGACTTGTAGAAGGGTACCGAGTCACAGTTAAAGTTGGTTCAGAAACATTCGTTTACCATACCGATAATAACTCTAGAGTCATTTTAAACGAAACTGCCAGTCAAATAGTCGAAAATCAAAACACAGTTGTACCCGTTAAAATTAACAGTAATCAATTACCATCACCGTTAAGCAGAGGAGTAGTATTTCGTCAAATTACCAGCGGTGGATTTACAGGAAAAACCTACGAAACCGTTTTATTAGAAGATGGTCGGATAATTAGTAATTCTCAGCGTAGCTTCCGTCAAGTTTCCCGTCAACAGGTAAATGATTTTCAAAGATTATTGCAGCGTCAGCGCGATCAATTCAACAATCTGAGTTATCCTATATCTCAAGGTGCCGCAGATTATATGACATACACCCTTACCAGCCGTAATGGTACTGTAGAATATAACGATACTGCACGCAATCAACTTCCCGAAGATTTAGTGAATGTTCTAGAAGCTTGGAATCGAATTTTAAATAGTTAATAGCTAGAAATTATAGTTAGAAATTGGACATGGAGCATGGGTAATTGTATGATTAAACATCATCTTTCTATAGCTTCATGTCCTTTGTACTCTATTCGCGGTTTAAATAATATATCTATCTAAAGAATGAGGACGAATAAATCATAAAGGGAGTATTTACTTATAGTTAGTAAGTAATTAAATGCTATTGATTAGAATACACACAGAGAAAAATATTTATTCATCTTACTGATTTGGCTTTAGCATTATTGAATTACTTAAGTAAATAAACATAAATAGAAATAACTCGTTTTTATGGTAAATACTCCTCCATCTCAAGCTTCAGATACTCAATATCAAGTAGAAAATCCCCAAGCTGAGGTTGAAGAAATTATCAAAACTCCGGATTCAGATGCCGATATTGACTTGGAGTTTCTCTACACAAGAGATATTGAATTTCGTCAAGAAACTATTTATTTTATAGTAATTGACCGTTTTCATGATGGTAATCCTAAGAATAATAAAGGTTTAAATTCTGAGCTTTATGACTCAGATAGAACAGAATGGGGTAAATATTGGGGTGGAGATTTAAAAGGAATTATTGATAAATTAGATTATTTGAGAAATTTAGGAGTTACCGCTATTTGGTTAACTCCTTTATTTGAACAAGTAGAAGAATTATTTATTGAAAGTGCAGCAATTCATGGTTATTGGACAAAGGATTTTAAACGATTGAATCCTCGATTTATTGCACCCGATGATGAACCTTCTTTGAATAAAACTCAAGATACGAAAAATACGGTTTTTGACCGTTTGATTGTAGAATTGCACAAGCGCAATATGAAGCTGATATTAGATATTGTCTGCAATCATAGCAGTCCCGATACTGGTGCTAGCAAAGGTGAATTGTACGATGATGGCGTAAAAATTGCCGATTTCAATGATGATAAAGACAATTGGTATCACCATTATGGTGAAGTAAATAATTGGGAAGATGAATGGCAAGTTCAAAACTGTGAATTGTGCGGTTTAGCGACTTTTAACGAAAATAATATTCAGTATAGAAATTATATTAAATCAGCCATTAAGCAGTGGTTAGATAGAGGAGTTGATGCTTTAAGGGTAGATACAGTTAAACATATGCCAATTTGGTTCTGGCAAGAGTTTAACAGTGAAATGTACAATCATAAACCAGATGTATTTATCTTTGGCGAATGGATTTACAGTCGTCCAGATGATGAACTTTCTGTGGAATTTGCCAATAATTCTGGTATGACTATACTAGATTTTGGGTTGTGTATGGCACTGCGTCAAGCGTTAGCGACGAATGATGAAGCAGGGTTTTATTTAATAAATGACGTTTTAAAGCAGGATTCTCGCTACAACAGTGCAACGGAATTGATCACTTTTATCGATAATCATGATATGCATCGATTCTTGACTCTTAACCCGGATGTCGATAATTTGCGGTTAGCAGTGGATTTTTTAATGACTAGTCGGGGAATACCTTGTTTATTTTACGGTACTGAACAATATCTGCATAACGACACCAACGGTGATGATAACATTTACGGAAATAATGACCCTTACAACCGTCCGATGATGGAACAATGGGATACCGAAACTCCGATTTATTGGGATGTGCGGAAACTTTCGGGGTTGCGTCGTTTGAATCCTGCAATATCCATGGGTAGTCAATGGGAGAAATATATTACACCAGATGTTTTCTGTTATGTGCGTCGTTATAACGGCTCCCGCTGCTTTGTAGCTTTGAATCGCGGTGATACTGTTACTGTAGAAGCAGTTGATACTGAGTTACCAGATAGAGAACATACCTGCGTATTAACCGGACGTAAATTTGAAGTCGTAGATGGAAAAATCCATAATTTTGAACTTGGTGCAAAAGAAGCGATAGTTATTAGTCATGTAGGGGAAAGACTAAAAGCCCAAACAATTGTCAGAGCGCAATTAAATGGAGTACAAACCCAACTTGGTGAAAGAATCGTAGTAATCGGCGATTGTCCAGAATTGGGTAATTGGGATATCAGCAAAGCCTATCCTTTAGAATATATTAATTCTAATACTTGGTTTGCTGAAATTCCCTTTAATGAAAGTGCTGGGAAACTTATTAGTTATAAATATGTAATGTTGCGCGAGGGAACTTCTCCTTTACGGGAAAACTTACTCGCTCGTCGCTGGGTAATTGCCAGTGAAGGTACAGTTAAATGGAGAGATACTTGGGCTTCGGGGAAAGAGGCTTGAGGGTTGGGGGGAATAGGGAATAATAAATAAATAAATAATTAATCATCCAGACTTGATATTACTTGATGGCGGTTAAAACCGCAGCTACACAAACAAAGTCCACCTTCGTGGACTTTAATTTTATTGAGGAAATATCCGATTTAGTTCTAATAAAGTATCCTCATTAAATCTATGCGGATAAAGCTGCATTTAATTTTACTAATCCTTAACCAATTTTTTGTTTAGCAGATTTAGATAATTGTACTATCCATTTTGATATTAAAGACGGTAAAATACGGATTCAACGCAATTAGATGGATGATTTACAATGAAAATCAGCCTGTGTATGATTGTCAAAAATGAAGAATCAACACTATCAAAGTGTTTGAGTAGCGCCAAAAAGTTTGTCAACGAAATAGTTATATTAGATACTGGTTCAACTGATAAAACCGTTAGTATTGCCCAAGGATTTGGTGCTAAGGTACATCATTTTGAATGGTGCAATGATTTTAGCGCTGCTCGTAATCAAGCATTGAAATATGTCACGGGTGATTGGGTTTTGGTATTAGATGCCGATGAAATGTTAGCACCGGAAATTATTCCGCAGTTGCGAGAAGCAGTACAAAGAGAAGAATACCTACTAATTAACTTGGTACGGGATGAAATTGGTGCGGTGCAATCTCCTTATTCGATGGTTTCTAGGTTGTTTCGTAATCATCCGGATATTCATTTTTCTCGTCCCTATCATGCTTTAGTTGATGACAGTGTTTCCGAAATTTTACTTAAAGAACCCGATTGGCAAATAGGTTATATACCAGGAATTGCAATTCTACATTCGGGTTATCAACAAAGCGAAATTATTAAAAAAAATAAACTTGTTAGAGCCAAAGCAGCAATGGAAGAGTTTTTCGCAACTCATCCCAACGATGCTTATGTTTGCAGTAAATTGGGAGCATTATATATGGATTTGGGGGAAATTCCTCAAAGTATCCAGTTGCTATCAAAGGGAGTTACTCTTGCAGGTGAAAATTATGAGATTTTGTACGAACTTTACTATCATTTGGGTATAGCTTACACTGAGTTGAAAAATTCTCACCAGGCTATTTCTCATTATAAAGCTGCCATTAAACTGCCAATTTATCCGCTACTTAAGTTAGGAGCATATAACAATCTCGGCAACATACTCAAAGCTATTGGAAATTTAAATGATGCAAAAACAGCTTACGAAACTACTTTAAAAATAGACTCTGCTTTTGTTACCGGATATTACAATTTAGGTATGACATTTAAAGCAATGGGTTTGTTAAAAGATGCTATCGGCTGTTATGTTAAAGCTATTGATTTAAAGCCAGAATATGCTCAAGCTTATCAAAATTTAGGTGTTGTTTTATTGAAGGCTGGTTATGTAGAAGATAGTTTAACAGCATTTAAAGAAGCTATTAATTTGTATGAGAAACAGAATAATCTGGTTGAAGCGCAACAATTGCGTAAAGGATTAAAAGATATGGGGTTAGAAATTAGGAGTTAAAAATTGGGAATTAGAAATTAAGAATAATAATAAGACTCTGCGTTACTTTGCGTTTACCTCCATATTCCTCTGCGTTAAAAGCAGGAAAATCCAGAAAGTCAAATAAAAACAGTTACCAGCTAGTTGATAACTGTCAACTGTCAACTGTCAACTGTCAACTGTTAACTGACTTCACGAATTTTTCCAATCTATCCATGCCTTTTTCAATTGTTGCCATATCGGTAGCGTAAGATAAACGAATGTTATTATCTGCACCAAAAGCGACACCAGGAATTACTGCTACTTGATGCTCTTCTAATAAAGCGTTGCAGAATTCCAAAGATTTTAATCCGGTTTTACTAATGTCTGGAAATAAATAAAATGCTCCATCGGGTTGAGAACAATTTAATCCCGGAATTGCGTTGATTCTTTCTAACATCACTTGGCGACGTTTTGCGAAAGCTTGACGCATTTCCTCCACACATTCTTGTGAACCTTCCAAAGCTGCGATCGCGCCATATTGAGCGAAAGTACACACGTTTGATGTACTATGACCTTGAACGGTTGTAGCGGCTTTAATTAGCTCCACAGGTGCCGCTAAATAACCCAAACGCCATCCCGTCATCGAGTATCCTTTAGCAAAACCGTTGCTGACAATAGTACGGGCAAAAATTTCGTCGTTTAAAGAACCAATACTCAGATGTTTTGCACCGTCGTAAAGAATTTTTTCGTAAATTTCGTCGGAAACAACTAAAATATCTTTTTCTACAATCACTTCTGCTAAAGCTTTGATTTCTGCCGGTGTGTACACCATCCCTGTAGGGTTTGATGGTGAATTCAACACGAATAATTTAGTCTTCGATGTAATCGCATTTCGCAGATTTTCTGGCTTGATTTTATACCCAGTTTTTTCATCTGTCATTACAATTACGGGATTGCCACCCACTAGCTTAACCATTTCTGGATAGCTAACCCAATAGGGTGCGGGAATAATTACCTCATCACCCGGTTCAATCAAGGCTTGCATTAAATTAAACAGAGAATGCTTACCACCGTTAGTAACGATGATATTTTCAGCTTGATAATCGAGATGATTTTCCGATTTTAACTTGTTGGCGATCGCTCTTCTTAACTCCGGTTCCCCTGCTGCGGGGCCATATTTTGTCTTCCCTTGATCCAGCGCTTTCTTTGCAGCAGCCTTAACATGGGCTGGGGAATCAAAATCCGGCTCTCCAGCACTAAAACTACAAACATCAATACCTTCAGCCTTCATGGCTTTTGCTTTCGCGGCGATCGCCAAAGTTAGAGAAGGCGATACTTGACTAATTCTTGCTGCCAGCTTCATCTTTACTTCACGCTTCTTTGTTCTTTAAGAATATCCCATTATCTCTGAGTTAGTACCACCGGAGTTAAGAGTTAAGAATTAAAAATGAGTAGGAAGTAGCAGTAAATGTTGAGTTAAGGATAATTGTAGGTTGGGTTATGACTACCGCACACTATGTGAACGTTGCTCAACCCAACCTAGGCAATTTCAAGTTTTTGGCTCTAACCCAACAGTATGGGATTAAAGTCATCAATTAAATTTGTCACAAATTAAGCTACAGTCACATCTTTACTTAAGTAAACATCCTGAATAGAGTGGAATAATTTAACACCTTCTGCGAAAGGTCTTTGAAAGGCCTTGCGTCCGGAAATTAACCCAGTTCCCCCAGCACGTTTGTTAATGATGGCGGTACGTATTGCTTCTGCAAAGTCGTTTTCACCCGCTGCACCACCAGAATTGATTAAACCAGCACGTCCGCAGTAACAATTAAGTACTTGATAGCGAGTTAAATCTATGGGGTGGTCTGTAGTTAATTCAGTATAAACTTTATCGTGGGTTTTACCGTAACTTTTGGCGATCGCCTTTGTGACTGCACCGTATCCATTATTATTTTCCGGCAGTTTTTGCTTGATAATATCAGCCTCGATGGTTACACCCAAATGATTAGCTTGGGATGATAAATCAGCGGAGAGATGATAATCTTTATCCTGTTTGAAAGCATTGTTACGCAGATAGCACCATAATATAGTCGCCATTCCCAACTCGTGAGCGCGTTTAAAAGCTTTGCTAACTTCTTGAATTTGTCTGGTAGAGTTTTCGGAGCCAAAGTATATTGTGGCACCAACAGCAGCAGCACCCAAATTCCAAGCTTGTTCTACATCACCAAACATAATTTGGTCGTAGTTATTAGGAACGCTAAGTAATTCGTTGTGATTTATTTTGACAATAAAAGGAATTTTGTGAGCATATTTACGGGAAACGATTGCCAAAACTCCCAAAGTTGAAGCCACGGCATTACAACCAGCTTCAATGGCTAGTTTAACAATATTTTCCGGATCGAAGTACATCGGGTTGGGAGCAAAGGAAGCCCCTGCGGAATGTTCAATACCTTGGTCTACAGGTAAAATTGATAGATAACCTGTATTCGCAAGTCTTCCGGTAGAGTACATTGCTTGCAGATTACGCAACACTTGGGGGTTTCTATCGCTGATACTCCATACTCGATCAACAAAATCGCTTCCCGGCAGGTGTAGCATATCTTGAGGAACTTTTGCTTTGTAGGTAAGTAAGTCTTTGGCTTCGTTACCTAAGAGAGATTCGATAAAATCGGGTACAGATTTGATGTTAGTCATGATATTTTATGTATTGAGTTACATCTTTGATGGTAGCTATGCTAAGGCGAATGAATGTATATCGAAAGTTTGACAATAACCATTTTTTTATTTTTTTAGTTCGTCGTATAAATGCTTATCTTGACAAATGTTTTCATGTCGCTCTATAATGAGCAACTTTTTTCTGCTATTAGACGTATCTGGGCGGTTTTAGAATCGATAACCTTCTGCGCTTCAGGTTAGATGAATACTTTTTTGCTGTCAACAACTTGTGCTACATTTCATAGCATTACGGGATTATTTTTATTTAACTGATTTAATGTTTTTTCTATCCTGGTAAAAATATTACGACTCCTCATCAGAAGAAAAGAAAACAGCAATTAACTGATCAACAAAAAGAAGAGAATAAGGTTTTATCTAGTAAACGTATTTTTTTAGAGTATCTAATCCGAATAATTAAAATATTCCAAATCGTATGATTTACATCTTGCACCATAGAAACCTATCGTTAAAATAATTACTAATTGTTTGACTTAGTTCTTACCCACCTGAGACTGCAAATCCCAGTTTGACAATTTGTCGTGTATTTAATTTAATCAGTTGTCGTGTATTTAATTTAATCAGTTATCGTGTATTTAGTTTAATTAGTTGTCGTGTATTTAATTTAATTAGTTGTCGTGTATTTAGTTTAATTAGTTATACTTTAAACGGAAACAATCTGAGTTTTATCAAAAGTCTGGAAGTTGAGAGTA
>JACYMD010000098.1 GCA_015272215.1 Rivularia sp. T60_A2020_040
ATTTGCTACATAAGTATTCTAACCTATTTTTGCTCTTATAATTGTTTAAGTCCCGCTAACTTGATTTCAAAAGTAGGTAAACCTTGAGCATTCAACTGTACTCCAGTTTGGGTTACTTGCGGTAATCCAATTGCGGGTACTTGAGTTACTTCTAAAGAAGAAATATCATAACTAATTGATAAAAATGGTGCAGTTTCTAACATTCCTAGAAGGTCGCTTCCAGGTAAAGAAGTAAACGAATTGAAGGTATCGAGTAAGGTGTTTTTACGTTTATCTAATTTTGTTCTGCGTAGCTCAGATGATTTTTTCTTATTAGTCTTGACTTCAATTTCGCCATTTATTCCACTTAGTTTGAATTCGTTCTCGGTAATTTTATCTAAAATATTCTTTTTCTGAACTTGATTTTCTTCTTCCTCATCATCATCACCAGCTAAAGCTTCATAAATACGTTGAAGTCTTTGAATATTTTCAGTTAACGAAGCTTTCTCTTCACTTAAACCTAAAATTTCGTTTCCGAGGTCGATAATATCTTTGCCTATACCGCTTATTTCTAAGGAAATATTATTAAATTCAGTTACTAAGCTTGAGTCAAGAACTTTAGTTGTTAGTTTTCCATCAGATATATAAGCATCGGTATTATTATTAGTAATTTTAATGTCGCTATCCAAATTACCGATAGATATGGTGTTGAAATTATTAACTTGCGTATAAGAAATGGGGAATAGGCTAACAAAAGGTGCTGGCATATTAAAGGTAGCAACTATCTTACCTTTAACAAGTTGCCCACTTCCAAATCCTCTATCAAATGCTGTAATATATTCCCCAGGTCGTACTCCTTTCCACGGAGGGGAAGAAGTACGAATCATTCCATCCGCACCAACTATACCCGTTTCTGCAACCAGCCATTTCTCTTGTATTTCCCCAGTTGCATCGGGGACATAACCGAGTTCAAAGAAGTATACAGTTTGACCGATTACCGATGCATCATCTTTATACTGAGACGGCAATTCCATTGTCAACTGTACGGGTAAAGCGAAGGGGTTATCACCAGCTTCTAACTTAAATCCTGAGATAAATCGGAAGTCGGATGGTGTAGTTAGCGATATTTGACTTTCTTCTAATAATGGGGTGAAGCGAATATCAGTTTCGTCAAATAGCGTACCCGGAGCTACCATTAATTGCGTTGTCAGGGTTTCATTGTTACCATCGTTAATTTGAATTTCAATTATTCCACCTTCGTCGTCCAATTGAGCTTGTGCTGCTGTACCGTTTGATGTAGAAACAACAGTTGGGGATTCAACTTGTACGGTTTGTACATATTCGGAAGCACCGTGAATTACGGTAATATTGGCAATACCGTTGCTAAGCGCGGTAATTAATCCGTCTTCGCTGACATCTAAGATATCTGGATTATTGACAAAGTAACGAGTACCCGTACTTGCATCATTAAGTTCTGGTGATTCATATATTGCTTTAATTCCAACTAACATTTGCCGGGTTGCATCTTCGGTGAGAATAACCGCTCCTGGGTATACGTTCAAACCATTGCTCTCGGCAAGTAATATATTGTTTTCTGCTTCATTGGTAGGTAGTAAATCACCCACTCTAAGCGCAGTTACCGCAGATATCCCACCCCTTCCAACACTAACAATCGAAACCCCATCACCTTCTCCGACAAGCACCCCAGTATCCGTAATTCTCCCTACCAATTCATTCTCAGAACCAAATTGTAAGTAAGAAGCAGGTAATATTACATCATCTTGGTCACTGAAATCACCAATTACCACCAACTGGGTACTTTCCCCTACATCCAACCGTGGACTACGGTTAACAATATCCAAATTAACCAAAGGTGCATCGCTGACATTAATATCAATAGTACTTGAAGCGGTACTATAACCATCATCCGCAATCAGTTCAAAGCTAGCAGCACTAAAGTATCCCGTATTCGGGGTAAACACAGCAGACTTACCATCCGGGGTAAAGCTGATACTACCTTGCTCCGGATTAGCAAGACGGAAGTAGATAGCATCCCCTTCTGCATCTGTCGCTAATTTATCAAGCTGAATAAACGTTTCTAAGTCAGTATGAGTCAGCACTTCAGAAGCAGTAACTATCGGTGCGCGGTTAGCCGTAAAGCCATAATTGCTACCTAATATCTGCATATCAGCAGCATTTACCACATTATCCCGATTGAAGTCGTAGATAATATTGTAATCAGCATTGCTAACTATCACCTGATTCAACAACTCACTATCAACCCCATCAACCACACCGTCGTTATTCACATCCCCAGCAATATTGAGCTTTAAGTCATATCCCCCATCACCAGCAACTTCAAGTAAATTCAACCCAGCTTTATCAATTGCGTATAACCCATATCCAGAAGAAGTAACGAGTGGACTGTTACCATTAATAGTAGTAATTCCTTGAGTTTCGACACCGACAAGCACAATACCTGTAGAGGTAGATTCAATTTCACCGTCTCTTAAACCAAAAGTATACCTATCAATCCCGTTTGTTAAATTACCGTTAATCGTAGAACCATTCCACTGTACAACACCACCTAAATCGCTTTGGAGTGAGAATTCTTGCGGTGTATTGTCATAAATAATGGTTTTACCAGTTCCATCATTATTAGTTGCAATATTTAGTCCCGAATCATTGTAACCGTAACGTTGTACATTCCCTGTAGAAAGATTCCTAGCTCCAACTAAGTTCCCATCAAGATAATCGTAAATAACTTGCGTTCCATCAGGAGCAATAATTTGTTTTAATAAACCTTGCTCCGAGTTGACAAACTGTACCGTTTCCCCAGTAGAACTCGTAATCCCGCTATCGCTGTAAACTAAACTAATACCATTTGCTGTAACCTGCTCGGTAATTCCTTTTTTACTATCAATTAAATATTTAGTACCATCAGCAGCACTAAGCGTAAAGGAAGCTCCCTCAAAATCCCCACTCTCTGGGTTATAAGCTATCCCAGTATTCAACTGATACAAGCGATTTCCAGCTAGAGTTAACTTAGCATCAACCGAATTCAAAGTATAGTTAACACCAGCATCCGCAACCCAAGCGGGGGTGTAATAAGTTAAACCGGGGATTTGCTGAAGAAGCGGAGTAAAGGTAAATCCGACACGCTCCCCAGTAGGTGTGGTGAGGTACAATCTCGTTCCCACACGGAAAGGTTCGTACACTCCTAAATCTTCCCTTCCCGTTAAAGGAACATTAGTTTGAATATCAGTATCGGTGCTGAATCTCCAGGTGTTATCTAAGGAGTTGTAGGTACGAGTGAGATTGAGGGGGAGTGAGGAGAAGTTATAAGTTAAATCGGTTTCGGTGCGGGTATAAGCGGTTTTTGCAGTACTATTAACTTCGACAACGGTTTCTGTACTACTTGTACGTCCACTGATATCAGTTGCAGTTAATCGTAATTGATGGAAACCATTATTTAGTTTATTGGGGTCAATTTGGGCGAGGATATTATTATCAACGATTCCCTCACCGTTAGCAATTTCAGTAAATTCAGTTTTCCCAAAATCAGCTATTTCCAGCAACCAATTATCAAGATTAACGTCAGATACCTGACCAACCACGTTAGTAATATTACTGATAATATTCGCATTAATAGCAGGAGCTAGTTTTACTATCGGTGCATCGTTATCAAGAGGATTGCGTACCTTAATTACAGTAGAAGCATTACCAACTCTACCATCCGCATCAGTCGCAACAGCAACGATTTCAACTTTACCAGGATTTGTGGGAGTAAACTTAAATCTGCCGAACTGATCAATTGTTACCGTTTCTCCGTTAACTTTTGCACTGATATTTGCAATCTCCGCAAAACTATCAGCAAAAGCCGTTATCGTAACACTTTGATTCGGTACAACCGGGAAACTCGGAGTTAGATCAAGATTTACGGTGGGATTAATTGGACGATTAGCAACTTTAACTAAAACGTTTTCTGTTACGGTACTTATTCCATCACTAACAGAGAAATTGATGCTGTAATTATCAACTTGTCCGGGATTTGGTGTCCAGTTGAATTCCCCAGTTTGTGCATTCAAGGTTGCACCTTCTGGTAAAATGTTAGCACTATAAGTTAATTGCGTGTTGCTATCTAAGTCAGAACCATCAAGGATAAAGGAAAGATTTTCACCTAAAGCAACAGCACGGTTGGATACTTTAAGTAGTGGATTGCGGTTGGTATTGGTGATAAGGATATTAACATCCCGTTTTCCTATTTCCCCGCTAGCATCACTCGCTTCAAAAGTAATCTTATATTGTCCGCTTTGTTCAAAAGTTGGTTTCCAGATGAAATCTCCGGTACGGTTATCAAAGCTAGCTCCCGAAGGTAAATCGGAAGTTGAATAAATAACTCCTTCAACGTCATAGTCAACAGCATTGACTTTAAATCGTAAGAATGAATTCTCATCACCAACTTGAGTGGGGAGAGGAATAATTACAGGGGAGCGGTTGGTATTTTCTACAACAATTGAAAATGTTTGAGTGCTTTGTTTATTTCCATCGGTAGCGATGATGGTAATATCGTCGTAAATTCCAGATTGGGTGTAGTTTGGTGTCCAAGTAAGTAAACCCGTTTCTGGATTTAAAGAAGCGTTTGGAGGAAGGTTTGTAGCGAAGTATGTAATTGTATCACCATCTCCGTCTGTTGCTTGTAATTGCAATTCCAGGGTTTCTGCTTCTTTTATTTTAAGAGTTCCTTCTGGGGTTAAGTTAGGAATTGGGTTTAATACAGGTGCGGTATTACTATTACGAACAACTATATTAAAGGTTTGTTCGTCGCTGAAGATTTCATCACTATTACCGTTTCCGCTGTCGGTAACTTTAACGGTGACGGGATAGGTTACATCTACATTATCCGTAGTTGGAGTCCATTCAAAGGTTGCTCTACCGTATTGAGTTTTGGGGGTGAAAGTAGCACCCGTGGGATTTCCTTGAATATCAAAGGTTAAATTATCTTGATTGTTATCTCCCACAATTAAATCAAATTTTAAAGCTTCTCCAATAACCGCTACTTTGTCACCGATATATTTAATTTGCGGAGCATCGTTTGTCCCTCCAACGGTGATATTAAAGGTTTTTTCTGTGTAAAGGGGGGTTTCTTCGTCGTTACGGATTTCTTCTACTACTAAGGTAAAGCTATAACTACCGCTAGCATCTTTATTTGTCGGAGCAACTGTAATTAAAGCTGTACCATCAAGGTTATCGACAAAGTTAATAAATTCGGGAATTCCAAATCCTGCTTCTCTTTCTCTAATTAAGTTGAAGCGTAGGTTATCGCTTTCTGCATCAGTTGCTGTAATGGTAAATTCTGTAGTTTCCCCTTTCTCTACCGATATGTTTTCAAAGTCAATAATGGAGGGTGCGCGATTGGTATTATAAACGGTGATGGGTACACTAACAGTTGTCGTAGCGTTTAATCCAGTACCGTCTCCATCATCTGTTGCTGTGAATGTGACGTTGTAATTACCAGCTGTACTAAAATCTGGTGTCCAGGTAAATGTAGCAGTTTCTGCATCAAATGTCGCACCAGGGGGAAGATTTCCAACTGTATAATTAACTGTTGCTTCACTACCTTCCAAGATAGTTAATACACCATCCGCATTCCTTTCTTGCAGTACAAAATCTGGATTATCAGCATCAAATGCAAATGCATTGAAACGTAATTGCTCTCCTTCTTGAATATACCATTGACCTAAATTATCAAATACGGGAGCAGCATTAGCGTTGAAAACAGTAATTAAGGCTGTTTGAGTAACAATATTATTACCGTCGCTAACCGTGAATGGAATTTCAAAGTTTCCTGCTTGGAAGAATCCGGGTGTCCATTCAAACAATCCCGTAGTTGGATCTAATTTTGAACCACCGGGAAGTAATTTACTGCTATAAGTTAATTTATCATTTTCTGCGTCGCTTGCTTTTAATTGAATGCGGACGCTTTCCCCTTCCCTAATGAATTTTGAAGGTATTGTTTTTAGCTCAGGGAGTTGATTTGTTGGTGCTACTAAGAAAGTAGCAGTTTGAGTGATTCGTTCCTTACCGTCAGTAACTGTAAACTTGACGTTTGGCAAAGTACCCGCACTGCTGTAACCTGGAGTCCAAGTTAAAATACCATTTTTAGCGTCAAATACAGCACCACCGGGGAGGTTATCAACCCAGTATGTGAGTTTATCGTTATCTGTATCTGTTGCAAATATTTGTAGTTGTAGGGGTTGTGCTTCTTTTGCAGAGATAGTAAAGGAGGAATCTTGTGTAGTTACTCCAGCACCACTAATTGCGGTAATGTTGTTAAATACGGGTTGACTATTACCACCGAGAACGTTGATAGTAAATTCTTGTTTTGTATAACCACCGCGTTTATCAAAGACGTATAAGGTAACTTGAGAATTAACTAAACTTTCTGTAGTAGGTTCCCAAGTAATTAAACCATTTTCATTAACGGACATTCTTTGTGGAGCATCATACAGCAAATAACCAAATTCTGCTACTCCATCGGAATCGCTTGCTTGAATTTGATAATTGTATGGTTGAAGAGCGATCGCAATTCCTACCGGAGTAGAAGTAATCTCTGGTGCAGCATTAGGATATGGTAATGTATATATTCCCGTTGCTAACTCGACTCTATAAGCATCTGGGTTAAAGACGGTGATGGTACGATTGGTAATCGATTCACCCACCTTGAGGATGCCATTTTCTAAACTATCTTGTAAATCGATTAAAAATGCACCATTCTCATCTTGACTAACTACACCTTCACCCTGTACTTCACCGTTAAAATACTCTGCTGGATCTAATACGAGCATCAACGGTAATTGTAAATCTTGGTCTGCGGTATTGGTAATGGTAACGTCGTAAGAAACGGTTTGGTTTTGTCTATTGGAGCGGGGATTACTAAATTTAAACTCAACTTTGTCGGAAAAATCAGAAACTGCGGTAAATTGTACGTTATAACCGCTTTCCATTTTCAACCCAGCACTATTTTCTAAACTAGGTAAAATATTTATTTGATAACTACCAGGATTAATCCCGTTAAAATTCAATAATGCAGTTCGATTCTTCTTATCGTATCTAACCGATAACGGATTGATAATATTACCATTACCATCTATCAATTGATAATTACTGGGATTAAATACAGAAGCTGCATCATTAATATTACCTTCCTTCATATCCGCATCGAAGATAACGTTTATTGTACCTTGTGGTAGAGCAACTGTAGAACCGGGTGCTGGATTGGTTGCTTTGACAAACGGTGCTAATAGCGGATTGAAGATATCAATTTGATTACTTTGACTGACTAATACCTTACCGTCAACGGTTGTTTTAACAATTTCTCCCCGACTTCCACCAGTTGCGATCGCGATTGATTCTAAACTTACCGTATCAACCATATGTAATTTACCGCTGTTGTCGGAAACGAATAGTAAATTATCAAGTTGAGTCCCCGACTTCCCAAAAGCGATGGAATCCACGGGAGAATCATACTCTACCATCCGTTGGGCTTTTCCATCTTCGTTAAAACTGATAACATTACCACGTTGGGGATAAGTAGTAGCCCATAATTTACCATCTCGTGGATTAATTGCTAAATTATCTACTCTTATATCGCTGTAATGACTAAAGGTTTCTGTTATCGGATTAAATACTTCTATTCCGTTACCGGAAGCAACATAAATTAAACCGTTATCTAGATTAATTGCCAAACTGGTAGTAATACTATCCCCATATTCATTGACAATTTCACCAGTTTGTGAATCAAGTTTGATTAAAGAACTACCACCAGTAACCCCCCAGAGGAAACCGTTATTATCTAAAGCTAGATCGAAGACGGGATATTTAAGAACAGCAAACGGATTTTTTGCTTCCCCACCTTCGGAGTCGAAACGGTATAGGGAACCCCGATTTTTTCCACCACTAGCAATTACATTACCATTATTGAGGAGAGCGATCGCCATTGCTCCAACTTCACCATGACTTTGCGGTATGTTGGTAGCAAAGGCTTTTGCTGTAAATGGACGCAGTACTCTATTAAATTCTGGTTTATTAGTAGCTCCCAAGTTGGTAGGAATTTCCGCAGATGCTTTGATAAATAAGGGATTTGTAGAGACTTCTTCCCTTACTGGTGCAGGTAAAATTTCCGGTTTAGTTGTTTCTCCAACGGTTGGTAAAGTACCTAAATTAATTGTAGAACCATCCGACGGTGCGTTAATTCCTAAAACTGGTTGTTCTCGATTTCCTGCATTATCTGTAGCTAGTGCGAGAAATTCGTAAGTAATGTCAGCTTTACCGTTGAATATTGCTTCTGTATCTGTAGTTTGTCGCTGCCAAATCTTAAAGTCACCACCATTTTCTGCTACATATACTGTAACGTGTTTGATGCCGGAACCCGTTTCATCGTCAATAGCTTCCCAATTAACCAGATAATCGGTACTACCCTGTACCTTTTGCAGATGAGGGGATGGAGAATCAACAACGTTACTTGCTCCACTCAAAGATGTGACGTTAATCGTCGTACTTGGTGCTTCCCCATCAACAATATTAATAGTGGATGCGGTGTCAATCGGTGCTGCGGTATTGTAAATTATTCTTGCAGTACTGGTAATTTCCGTTCCCGTAGCAATCTCAGATGCAGGTAAAACAGTATAAGAAACAAATCCTTTTCCAATACCCTCAGCATTGTTAGGAAGCAACAAACCGATATCCGTATTTTGCAATACTTCCCCAGTTTTGGGATTAATTGCTTGTAATAACCAAGTAACGGTATTTGATTCAATATCTAAACCAGCACTAACTCTAACAATAAAGCCTTTACTCTGACTAAAATCAAAGTCTTCTTGGAAGAAACTACGTCCCTTGGGAATATGTACTCGAATATCACCCAAACGCAAATCCCCTAATTGGAAACTACGGGAGTCTAAATCGGAATCAAGTTTTGTAACAATCCGTATCTCTCCGACAGCATCATTAGTAGTAGCAGCATTTTCAAAGTTGATGGTATATGGTAATTGTGTATCTAAGGGGATAAAATTATCTTCACCATAACCAATTGGTCCTGTAAGATTAACCAATTCACTGGTAGTTCCTTTCTCATTGAAGAAGCTGTTGAAAGATGGTGGGGGTACGGAAACTCCTGGAGGTAAATCTAATCTTGCATCTCCAAAGGGTGCGTAAACGTTAAATGCGCTTGTATGAGTTATACGAGATAGTCCCTTATCAAACTGTTTCAAATCTGGGATATCAGCACCAGTTTCAAGATTGGGATTATGTCCGTACCACTCCCTTACCTTGACAAAGAAGTCAACTAAATCACCCGTACTAATAATTTCATTCCCAGCGGGACCTAATAATAAACCACTAGTTAAAGTAGCCATTAGGCTAATAACTTGAGTATTTTCTCGGATGGGTGGAATATCATCTTCTTGACGTAATAATCCTGCTGTTTCTAAAGCAGCAAGATAGGAATTTGTCCAAACTTCTTCACTTGATGCAAGAGTAATCAATCCCGGAGATGCCGATTTATCCTTGAGAATAGCTGTTCTTAACTTCAACGCTTCGCTAGTTTGCTCTGCAATAAATTCATCTCGACTCATCACCGTTGCGGTTGCGAGAATGTTGAATTTGAAAGCAATATCTTCATCGCTGACATCTTCTAGAAGTGATGGATTTTTCTTAAGTAATTCTTTTAATCCTGGATAAGTTTGGACGTTAAAAGTACTACCGACGTATCCAGCATTCGGTAAATCTAATACGTAACCGGGTGCAAGAATTCTACCATCGGTATTGATATCGGAGATTAAATTTGCCCAAGGAATATCATCCGATAATTCTACATCTGGATTACCCCGCAGATTTGAGGTGAATTCTACATAAGGTAATTTTGTTGTACTATCAGTTGTAAACTCGGATAATGCTGTGAGTAATTCGTTATCTCCCAATTCTGGAATCCCAAATTGGAAGTGGACGTAAGGAGTATCAATATTAGTTAAACTCTGTACCGATACACCATAAGTTCCCACATCTCCTGGTGCTATAATTCTTGGACCACCCAAACCAATGGTGACATCTTGTTCAATTGCTCTTTCTACTAAATAACGGTAAGGTAATATCGCTTCTTCCCCCGAAGGATTAATTACCTTAACGTCATATAAACCGTGGGGAGCGTGGGTGAGGTCAAAGATAGCTTGAATGTGGGTATTATCTATGACTTTGTAATTAACTGGGATATATTCCGCAATTCCAGGTCTGACAAGCTTTACAACCGCTCCTTGTTTAAATTGCGCTCCGTAAATATTGGTTGTGACGTAGCGACTATCACCACCTTTATCAATAGCAACATCGGTAACTCCAAACGGTAATTCCTCTGCAAATAAGGTGACGGGAGAAGAATTACCCTCGGTGCTGCGGACTAAGATATAATATTTTCCAAGTTTTGTATTAGATACGGTCCCAATTTGTTTATCTCCAATTATGCCTGTAGAAGCAGCTTCGTATTCTACTCCTGTGGGTGCTTCGTTATATCTAATAAAGATTTCATTAAAAGCATTTTCTTCCCCATCCAAGGTGACACGTAAAGTTTGATTAGCTTCTACATCAATTTCAAATAATCTTGACTGTTGCCCATTTAAGGTAATATCTTCCTTAAGTACATTTAACTGTAGTGATTCAGCACTAAGATTAAAGACATTAGCAGCAACTGCATCGTTATTTAATTCACCAATATCTCGACCTTCATAAAGCTGATTATAAACGTCTGTACGCACAATAAAGCGGTATTGGTTTGGTGTCGCGGATGGTAAATTAGCTGTAATGTTAGCAGTATAGGTGTCATTTGCGCCTAGTGGATTACCAGTGTAGGAATAACGTCCAACAAAGGTATCGTTGATATCCCATTCGCTATCTTGAGAAAGGTAAACCGCATCGCTCCAACGTGAGTTAGTCGAATTTACGCTATCGTTGATTACATCCCACTCAATATTTACTGAATCTCCAACATTTCCAGAAGTAGGAGTAGCTGTAATATTGGAAACTTTTAAATCAACTGCTGGTGGAGTATTAATAATTAAAGGTTGAATGCTATTCGTGGCATTATTATTCTCATTCACCCCTTCATAAACTTTACCCCGGATGTTTGTTTGTGGTGCGTCGGTAATTACAAATACATAGTAAGAACCATCTAAATTAAATGGTGCTTGTAAAGTTTCTTCAATAGAATAACTTTCACCTGGTTGAAGAGTGAGATTATTTCTTTCTACATATCCTAAATATCTGTCACTTTGTAAATCGAGAAATTTATCGCGGGATAGATAAATTAAATCCGTCCAATTGTTTTGAGTAGCTGGGGTACTACCTACACCCTTATTTTCTACCGTATATCTAATATCAAAAGATTGACCGATAATAGCTGTAGGTGGTTGATTTAAGATGGAAACTGATGTTACCTGTAAGTCAGCAGCTGGACGTAAAGTTATTGGTAATGAAATTGATGCAACGTTGTTATTTTCATTATTGAATTCCGGTACTCTTGCTAATTTACTGTCAACAGCTTCATTCTGTATGCTGAAATCATCTCTTCTAATTAAATTAGCATCGGTAAATACCAACAAATTATAACTACCATCTACACCTTCTGGTAAAATAATCTCCGCACTACCTTGATAGCTATTGCCGACATTTAAACTACTGCGACGACGATATTCTCCTACAAATATATCACCGTAATCTAACGATTTATCTTTGGATAAATAAATCCGGTCATACCACTGATTTTCTCTGGTATTACGAGTCCCTTGATTTTCTACATTCCAGGTAACGTTAATTTTATCACCCGATTGCGGACTATTATTCGATATTGCTACATTACTAATCTTTAAGTCAGCTTCTCGATAAGTAATATCAATTGCTTCACTACCTAAATTATTGTTGGGATTTTCATAAACCCGATATTCAAAGCTGTTTTTATAAGAGTCATTATCCCCACCATATAAGGGAATCTCACCCCGGAATTTGATAGTATCCCTGTCATAACTATAATCGGTACTAATATGAATATAATACTCGCCATTATATCCCACAGGTAAGACTACATCCGCCCTTTGAGTATAACTCTCTCCCGCACCTAAACCATTTTGAGGACTATAAGCAACAAAACCGATCTTATTTTGTTTAGCACCTGGTGAATTAAACTCAGCCTGATCGGAAATCCAAATTTCATCATACCAGTAGCGCGTACCAGACCAAACAGCAGCACCATCGTTTCTTACCGTCCACTCAATGGTAGTCTTATCCCCAGAATAATTTTTATCTTCCTTGGGTAAAACATTAATATCAACTACCTTTAAGTCAGATGGTGTACTGCTGAGAACATTTATATCAGCATCTTCTTGATTATTGCCTTCATAAATACTCTCCCAAACGTTCTTATTAGCGTCGGTTTCGATAACTACATACTTACCTTTAACCCCAGGAGAAAGTATTGTTTCTAACTCTCCGGTATAGTTACCATTTCTATCGAGCTTACCATTGCGCTGATAACTACTCAAATACCATTTATTCGCATTATCTGATAAAGAGTCGGAAATATATACTTTGTCGTACCATATATTTTCTGTAGTGCTTACTAACCCTTGATTTTGAACCGTCCAATTAACTTTAAATGATTGTTCCCCGACTACATTCGGTGTTGCAACATTAATATTTGTGACGACTAAATCCGCAGATGGTGTTAACGGGACTTAAACAAAAATTAAGCCCAAATAAACCCTAAACTGGCTTTGTAAGCAA
>JACYMD010000126.1 GCA_015272215.1 Rivularia sp. T60_A2020_040
CTATTCCCTTACATTCTAGCTGATATAATATCTAAATTTTCTTGCGTTTACCCTGTAGTTCTTAGTTGATGGTTGATGGTTGATAGTTGATGGTTGATAGTTGTTAGTTGATGGTTGATAGTTGTTAAGCGCCTAAATTGGATAGACAAAGCGGGCAGGATGCCCGCACTACAATAAATTCATATTTATGTCCTACGGACACGCTGCGCTAACGCTTTATACAATTTAACTGTGCATCAGCTTAGTTGTTGGTTTTTCTAATAACCACTGTCAACTGTCAACTGTCCACTGTCAACTGTTCTTTGTTTGTTCGGTCAAATTTTGTAGAGAATTAGAAATTTCTACGGACATAGATGTGGTGGCATCTAAATTTAGAATATCAGCAGGTAAACTCGCTACTGACGCAGCAGTTTGTTGTTTAATTGTTTTTATCGTACAAGGTGGTTCTAAACGTTTACCATCTTTCATAAATAATTTTAATAAAGGCTGTTTTTCTGGATAATTTTCGGCAACTAATCCCAAGGTATCTACTTTAAATTTATCTGCTAAAAACTCGCGAAAAATTTGTTTTCTTCCGGGATAACTTGCTTTTCCAGTAGACTGTTTCATCACCGGAATACCATCAATTTCCACAAGTTTATATACTCCATTTACCGGATTCCCCGTCACTAATCGCGTCCCCATTCCATAACCATCAATTTGAGCATTCTTTTCTTTTAATCTGGCAATTTCCCATTCGTCTATATCTCCACTCGCAAAAATTGCTACATTTGGTAAAATTTCTCTAACTTGTTGGGATAATGTTACCAAATCTCCAGAATCTAATCGCACTCCAGTTAAATTTATTTCTCCAGCTTTAACCATATTTGCTAACTTACGTGCAGCAGCGATTGTATCGTAAGTATCGATTAACAATGGAGCCTCTGGAAAATATTGATGAAATGCTCTAAAAGCCTGCTCTTCACTACCTTCTAATGCACATAATGCCATGACTAAAGCGTGAGCCATTGTACCACTAGGTTTTTCACCGAGTTGTAGCGCGGCTAACACATTCGATGTTGCATCAAATCCAGCTGCTAAAGCCGCTCTGGCAGCCCACAGCGATGCTTGGGGACTAAATGCTCGTCTGGTACCGAATTCCAGCAGTGTTGTATTTTCTCCCGCAACATTTCGCGATCGCGCTGCTCTTGTGGCAATCAATGTCTGATAATTTAAGGTATTGAGCAAGTAAGTTTCAACTAATTGTGCTTGCCATAATGGAGCTTCGATTCTTAACAACGGTTCGAGGGCAAATACGGCAGTCCCTTCAGCAACAGCCCATACATCCCCGGTAAATCTTCCCGACTCTAATAATGACCAAAATTGCGGAGGAGCTGATGCAAAAATTCCCGTTTCTTGTAAAGCCTCTATTTGAACAGAACTAAAGCTGAATTCCTCTAAATATTCTAGTGCCTGTTCCAATCCCATTGCAATCAAATAACCAAACCCTTCCGGCAATTTTCTGGTAAATAATTCAAAGCTGGCTTGTTTTTGCTCTACACTTTCACCTGCATAACAAGCCCCCATTGTCAACTGATACAAATCTGTCAGTAAGCTATAGTCAGCACTAGAGAAGCCTAATTGCTCTGATAAAGACCTATCAACGTTAAACAAAGTTGTCATTCAAATGCACCTTAGTAAAACCTATTTGCATTTATGGTAGTTTTCACCATAAATAATGTCAAGGGTTTGTTGACAGTGGACATTTGACAGTTGACGTTTGAAGAAGTATTGCGAATATTTTCGATATATTGAAAAAATCAATTAATTGCTGATTTAAGAATTAAAGTAAAGATATCAAGTTTTAAAAGATGAAAACGTTTAGGAGTTTACCTTTATGTTTATTTCCAAAACACTTTCAAATATCGCTCAGTATATTTCGGAAGCAGTAATGCGAATATTTGCTCCCAATGATGATGCTTATCCTAACAGTGGTGTTCAACCATTTACGGGTAAAGTTTATAAAAGTAGAACAGCCGATACTTGGTAATTAACATCAGAAAAAACGAATCATATCTTTTCGGTTTATATTGGAATTATTTAATCTATAACCCTCTCCCAAAAAACCAAATTTGCACAAGGGATAAGAAAAAACTCTGCGTTCCTCTGCGCTTACCTTTGTGTCCCTCTGCGTTAACAAATATATAATTCCGATACCAACGAATTTGATGTCAGTTCATAAATAAATCAGTAGTTAAAACTAATTTTAAACCACTGATTTTTTTGTGTAACTCAATAATCCTATTCTTCAGATTTTTCAAATTCAAAACTTACATATATTCAGCTACAAACCGGGTTTATACTAGTTGACGACGTAAATTTTGCTGTTTGTTAAATTCTTTTTGTTCTGGTGTTAATACATCATAATTAATCGGAGGACGCATTTCCCACTGAAGCTCAGCTAAAAGTAGTAAACTCATTCCTATCACTAAACCAGTAGCAAGAAATTGTTTACCACCACAGTAGGGTAAAAGCAAAATTCCGAATAAATGAATTGCTGCGGTAATTACAAAAGTACGGGATTTAACAGCCCATGCCGTAATCATATAACCAACTGCGCTCAACCCCAACCATAAAGGACACAGACGCATCAATACTTCTCCCCAACCGAGAAAAATTCCCGCATCAGTTAAGACGACACCACTCAACAATAAAATCATCCAAGCATATATTAACCACCGTAAACGTTCCACACTTACCCAAAACCAGGTAAATGCAATCATCATTGCACTACCGATAACGGTAAGTGTTGTCCATAAAATTGCTTGGGTAGCCCAACTAACGGGTAAAAATTGCGCTGTGGTAAAGATTCCCGTGCATATTAATCCCCAAATGATCAATACTTGGTCTATACGAGTATAAAACCCTGAAATCAATCTGATATTCCCAATTTTGCCACTTATCCGCCAAATACCTTGTAAATCCTGGTAATCTAAATCTTCCTGTTTATCGCGCAGGAGAGGTTGAGATAATGTCAAAAATGTCATTAGAAGTTATCCGTCGTAAGTAACAAGTTTTCTATATCTATAGAAGTATTTTAGAGAAACTTCATGAAGTTTTGCAACTTTTTATTTATAAAAATTTATCAAAATACTGAAAATTGGTTTAAAGCTTTTGCGGAAGATTCTTATATATATTCAGCAAACTATGATCAAAATAACCCGATTTTATTGGATAAGTCAGTATTTTTTCGTAGATAAACAATATGGGAATTCTGTATTAATTTGTGACCATTTGAGGTGTTGAGAAACCCAGTTTTTGGCAATAAATCTAATGAAGAATTAACTGATTTAAGGCAAAAGCTAAAGCTGCACTTCCTAAAGGAACGGTAAGATTGTCAATACCAAGAATTGAAATAGCTTCTAAACCAGTAGCAACCACAGCTACAACTACGGATACTACCCAGGTTTGCCAAGTATTTCCCTGTACATTGAATAAAATTAAACTACTGACTATAAAACTAACTAAAGTCATCGTCAGAGAACCTTCTAAACTTTTTTGACCTCCTAAAACATGGTATTTATGTTTACCAAAACGCTGACCGATTAACGCGGCTAATCCATCTCCCCATGCCATAATTAATATTCCCAGTACGGCATAAAATGGTTGTTTTAAATACCAAAACCAAGCAATTAAAATACCAATACTGACAGAATAGAAAAAAGTCCCCAAACTTTTGCGTCCGACGCTATTTATACCGGGAAGAATCGGAAATTGGTAGGACAACAAAGTTAATATGCTCGCTAAAATCGAAGCAGCGATACCGATGCTTGCAGGAATATCGAACCACCAAGCAAGCAAGATTACGTTACCAGTACCAATGTGAACTATCTTGCGGACAATTTCCGAATTGCTCTTAGCTAAACGACTGACTCCTCCTGCACTCAGCAGAATCAGTGACACCCAAACAGCAACGGCTATAATTTGCAGCCACAAAGGCGGAATAGAATCTATTACAGTAAATGAACTCAAGTTAAATGAAAGTTAAATGTAATTTAAGATTGAAATTTTTCCCTTATTACTAATTTATCGGATTTTTGCCACTGTAATGAAACTATTATTAATTTGGTTGATTCGGTTCTACCGAATGTTTATTTCACCACTGTTTCCCCCAAGTTGTCGTTTTCAACCCACTTGTTCGATGTACGCGATTGAAGCACTGGAACGTTTCGGTGTGTTGCGCGGTTCATGGCTTGCAATTCGGCGTATTTCCCGCTGTCATCCATTTCATCCCGGCGGTTATGATCCTATACCGGAAAAGGAAGATGTGGGGAGATAGGGGGCAGAGGGAACCGCTGTAATTACTAACTCTTAATTCTTAACTCCTAACTCCGGTAGTCCTAACTCTTTTAATCTAAAATCTAAAATCTAAAATCTAAAATCCAACCAATGAGACCTTATCATAATATTGAAATTATTGAATGTGGGGAACCTGTTATCGAAATTCCACTGCAAGAGTTTGCGGTAGAATCTCCTCATCCTTATGAAAAATTAGGCGCTCCTTATGGAGAACACTCTCCTTATTTTATCCGGGAAACTGTTGTTAAATATTTGATAGAAGCTCAAACATATTTACAACAATTACGTCCTGATTGGCGGATTCAAATTTTTGATGCTTATCGTCCTGTTGCAGTACAAAAGTTTATGGTTAATTATACTTTTTCCCAAGTTGTTGAAGAGAAAGGATTGATTGAATCGAATTTATCAGAAGTAGAAAAACAAAGTATTTGGCAAGAGGTTTACAAAATTTGGGCTGAACCAAGTCTGGATCAAAAAACACCTCCTCCCCATTCTACGGGTGCTGCGGTAGATGTAACGTTAGTTGATGAAATGGGGCAAATTATAGATATGGGTTCACCAATTGATGAGCTTTCCGATAGGTCACTTCCCGATTATTATGCTCAGATTCAAGACAATCAAGCATTACATTATCACGCTAATCGTTTGTTATTAAAAGATGTCATGGAAAAAGCTGGATTTACACGCAACCCCAGGGAGTGGTGGCATTTTTCATTTGGCGATCAAATGTGGGCTTGGTTGAAGAATCAAGCCAATCCAAATAATAAATGTATCGCTTGTTATGGAAGGTTGTTTTAGTTAGTTTTTGTGGGCAGATAAGTCGGGTTTCTCAAAGGATGTTTTAAAAGTATCCGGCGGTTTAAACCGCTACTACACAAACAAAGTCCACCGTAAGGTGGACTAGTAATTTAGAACCCGACTTCTGGATAATAACTGTCAACTGTCAACTGTCAACTTTGCGATAAACGTTTGACTTCTTCACCACCTAAAATTCTATCTGCTTCTGCAAGAATGCTGGGAATTACATCAGCATAAGGACTATTTTGTAAACAGGAACGCAAATCTAATTGATCAATTTGATTGGCTTTATTACCGGGAAACCAATGTCCCCCACTTCCTAAAAGGTTATAGCGCATTTTGGCATATTCTTTCATGTTGTAGGCAACACCTAAATTCCACAACCACAAAATCATTGGAATGTTTACGTTTCCTGGTGTTTCTTCGTATTTGGGTAATCCCACGTGCCAATTTTTTGCCCAGTCTTCTCCTAAAGTGGCGATCGCCTCTTGTTCTAATCTAGTCAAAATTGGTGGTAATATTTCTGAGGCTTGATCTAATAAATCTAAGGTTTTGAGATGTTCGTCAAAGTCTGTTGGCTTTGCTGCACCCAATGATAAAGTATGTACTTGAGGATGACTCAGACAAAATAAGTCATTAAATACCATCGGTGATAAAGGAGCGCAAAGCTGAACTAATTTTTCTGGTGGATCATAAAGTCTACCACCTTTATCGGAAGGACTGATGATAAACACCCCCATATCATGACGGGTAGCGGCTTCTATTGCAGCCCAATTATTTTGATTAATATAATACCAATGCAAGTTGACATAATCGAATTGATTGGTTTTAATTGCTTCAACAATAATATCGGTGGAGCCATGAGTAGAAAAGCCAATAAATCTAACTTTCCCTTGGGCTTGAAACTTTCTGGCAATCTCCAAACAACCACCGGGACGAATTGTATTTTCTAAAGTTTCCCTATTATTAATACCGTGAATTCCTAATAAATCAATATAATCTAAACGCAGATTTTTTAAAGATTGTTTTAGAGTATTTTCAAATTGTTTTACATCTGCCTTTGGAGATACTTTAGTTTGTATAATTAATTTTTCGCGAGGAAATGTCGGTAAAATTTGTCCTAACTGTACTTCAGAAGTACCGTAACCGCGAGCAGTTTCAATATGGTTGATACCGATTTCTAGAGATTTATTAATCGTTGCTTCCAAGTTTTCCTGATTTTGACGAGGAATTTCTTTCTGAGATACATCTTGCCATTTATATTGATATCGCATCCCACCGCAGGAGAAAACAGGCATTTGTAATTCGGTGCGTCCAAATCGTCTGTATAACATGGGGAAATTTAGAAATTTGAATAGTAAACTGTTTACTAAATTTAATATTAACTAGTATAGATGGATATTTACATAGACAAACAGTCGATCTAAAAATACAATTTCCAATACCTGGCGTTTGAAACCACTGCTACACAAGCCGGCACCCGCCGTGGCAGCAGGTTTATTCTAGGTAATCAAATAAAAGATGTAGTTGAACTGGAGATTTATAAACATTTAACTCCTCAAGATTTGCAACGTCAACTACTCATAGAGATTATATCCCTTCAAGATAAGATGGCGATCGCCAAAATTTCGTTATTAGATATTGACTCGATTCGCAAGTTATTAATGATATCTAAACATAATTTGCTGTCTTTGGCTGACAAGTTGACAGCGGATGATTTGCAACACCTAGCTGATTACTTGGAAAAATTAAACCAACCCCAGATTAATCTACTGGTAAAGTTTTTGCTCAGTAACAATTCTTCAATAATTAATAATTCGGATGTTATGGCTGACATTACTCGCAGCGGTGACATTAATACTGCGATTAAATTCTGGGAAACACCAAAAAATATAACTTCATTTTTTAACGGCATTTTGAAGGTATTAGCAGGTGCAATTTCCTGGCATTTATTTCTCGATAGGTATGGTATTTCTTTCACCATTTCACTTATAGTTATTCCTCTACTTGTACTTGTATTTTTACTCGCAATTTTGTTTTACCAACTAAGAAAATATTTTAAGCCCCAAAATACTCAGGTAAATTCATGAAAAACTTAATTAGCCTAGATTCTGTAGATTCTTTACACAAACCCGAAATTGAAATTGGTGAATTATTAACCGTTGTAGTTGTCAGAGCAGCTAACGTTGTCAATGACGTTCGGGAAAACATTCGCAACTTAACAGGTGGTCGTATGAAACATTACGAAAAACTGATTGAAGAGGCAGTAAATACCGCATTAGAAAATTTAGAGAAAAAAGCAATTAATCGTGGCTACGATGGAGCCATCGGCGTAAAAATCTCTAATCCAATGGTCGTCAATGGGGCTGTAGAGGTAATCGTTTACGGCAATGGGTTCAAGAAAATTCATCTCTAAACACCTTGGCACTCCACCACATTAGTTTTAAGGAGTGTCCGGGAGTGGCAGCGTCTCGTAAAGTGAGAAGTCGGGTTTTTACAACATAAACATCGGTAACAGCAGAAAACAGTCATAAAAACCCGACTTCTGTGTAAACGGTAAAGTGAGAAGTCGGGTTTTTACGATAAAAACATCGGTAACAGCAGAAAACAGTCATAAAAACCCGACTTATATAAAAATGAGAAACTAGTTCACATAAATTTATATTTAATTTTGATAACAAACCTAAAAAACCGTAGCCATTGTTACAGAATTTTTGTAGAATAAAGAAAAGCAAGATTAAGCTTACTAAATATTGATTCAAATATAGGACGTAGATATGAATACTCAAGAAAAAGCACGTGCTTTAATGCAAGGTCATTATCAAACAATTAAAAATCGTCAGCAGTCAATGCTCGAACGCGCCGGAGAGCAAATTGGTCTTCCTGGAGGAATGTCTCGCTACTGGAACCCAGTTCAAGGAAAGATAACTCCCGGTGGATGGATGAGCTATGACAGCAGTTGTGCGACGATGAGCTAATTCGATTTTGGATTTTAAATTTTGGATTTTGGATTGGCGAGTTAGGAGTTATTCCCATCTCCCCATCTCCTCGTCTCCCCTTCTCCTTAAGTACCTACGCAAAATTAATTGTGTATTGTCATTGCGAGGAACGAAGCAATCGCAGGGACTTGAAGTTTTCGGAATGTAAAATTAATTTTGCATGACTACTTATCTCAGAGGCAAAAGCCAAAAAAAAGCCACCTTAAAACGGGTGGCTTAATTTATGATTTTTAATCGTGTAGGATTTACCGAAATCTAGAAAATAATTCCAAATTAACAGTCGTAATAAAGCGAAAATTCATAAGGATGAGGACGTAAACGCATGGGGTTGACTTCAGTGTCTAACTTGTAAGAAATCCAGTTTTCAATGAAGTCTTCGGTGAATACTCCACCTTCTATTAAGAAATCATGGTCTTTTTCAAGAGCTTCTAAAGCCAAATCTAAAGAGCCAGGTGTAGAAGGAACTTTTGCTAATTCTTCTGGAGAAAGTTCGTAGATGTTCTTATCTAAAGGCTCACCGGGATGGATTTTATTTTTGATACCATCTAAACCAGCACAGAGCATCGCAGCAAAGGCTAGATAAGGATTACAAGTTGCATCGGGACAGCGGAACTCCAAACGTTTTGCTTTAGGATTATCACCAGCAAGAGGAATACGCACAGAAGCGGAACGGTTTCCTTGGGAGTAAGCCAAGTTTACTGGTGCTTCGTAACCGGGTACCAATCGCTTATAAGAGTTGGTGCTGGGATTGGTAAGAGCTAACAGTGCTGGTGCGTGCTTGAGAATTCCACCAATATAGTAGAGTCCCATTTCGCTCATTCCTGCATACTTATCGCCAGCAAACAAAGGCTTTCCGTCTTTCCAAATCGATTGGTGGGTGTGCATACCCGAACCATTATCTTGGAATACAGGCTTGGGCATGAAGGTAACTGATTTACCGTATTTTCTCGCTACGTTCTTAATTACGTACTTGTAAACCATTAACCAATCAGCAGCTTCGATTAGTTTACCAAAACGGAAACCTAATTCGCACTGACCGCCGGTAGCAACTTCATGGTGATGCTTCTCAATGGGAACACCACATTTTGCCATTTCCAACAGCATTTCCGTCCGCATATCTTGAGAGGTATCGGTTGGAGCTACAGGAAAGTAACCTGATTTATAATTTGGCTTATAACCGAGGTTGGGACCTTCATCTTTACCGGAATTCCAACGACCTTCTACAGAATCTACGTAATAGTAACCTGAGTTCTGGGTTTGGTCAAAGCGAACATCATCAAAGATGAAAAATTCAGCTTCCGGACCAAAAAATGCGGTATCACCGACACCAGTTGAGACTAAATAATCAATTGCTTTCTGAGCAATTACCCGAGGACAACGGTCATACCATTCACCTGTACGGGGTTCTTTAATACTACATACAATACTGAGGGTAGGTTCTTGCATGAAAGGGTCGATCCAAGCAGTATTTGGATCTAACACCATTGACATATCTGACTCGTTGATGGCTTTCCAACCCCGAATGCTGGAACCGTCGAATGGTACACCCTCAGTAAAAGAACTTTCATCGATTTGGTCTTGGAACATTGTTAAATGCTGCCAAATCCCTGGCATATCGATGAATTTCAGATCGATCATCTGAATTTTTTGGTCTTGAATCATTTTCAAGACTTCTTGTGGGGTTGTCATGGTTACTCCTTACCTGCCAATACGCAATGGATTAAAACTGAAATCTTCAAAAACTGTTGACCCTTCTGTTGCTGAAACCACTTGTTGACACACCTGGAATATCCTAAATATAGGGGAATCCAAAAAGAGTATCATTTGTTACAGATTTTCTATTCTAAAGGTCATGTTAACCTTTTATTAAATCATCTTCACAAAAATAAAAGTTCATCTTATATGGGTCAACTTTGGCATAAAATCCTTAAGTAGTATGGATTACTTTTGTGCCAAGTTTTGGCTAAGTTACCACAAAATAGTGTTTTTTTGATGGATAGTTAGCCAAATTAATATCAAATCATAGTCAAGAATGATTGGGGAATAATAAAAATGCAAGATGCCGTAACAAATTTAATTAAGAATTATGACATTAGTGGTCGCTATTTTGATCGAAATGCAGTAGATTCGCTTAAATCTTATTTTGAAAGCGGTACCCAAAGAGTACAAGCAGCTGCTGCGATCAATTCTAATGCTGCTTTCATTGTCAAAGAATCTGCGGTGAAGTTATTTGAAGACCAACCTGAGTTAATTCGTCCCGGTGGAAACGCTTACACTACCCGTCGTTATGCGGCTTGTCTGCGGGACATGGATTATTACTTGCGTTACGCAACTTATGCTTTAGTTGCTGGCAGCATGGATGTGCTCGATGAGCGAGTATTGCAAGGTTTACGGGAAACTTACAATTCTTTAGGAGTTCCCATTGCTCCTACAGTTGCCGGGATTCAAATCATGAAAGATATGGTTAAAGAGCAAGTAGCCTCAGCTGGTATTTCTGATACCAGTTTTGTAGACGAGCCGTTTGACTATATGACAAGAGAGTTGAGCGAGATAGATATTTAAAATAGGGAATAGGGAATAGGGAATAGGGAGTAGGGAGTAGGGAGTAGGGAGAAAGATTTACAAGCACTTGTAGTGGGAGCATCTTGCTCCCTGGTTGTTTCTAATTCTCAATTCCCAATCACCAATCCCTAATCCCCAATTCCCAATCACCAATCCCTAATCCCCAATTCCCAATCACCAATCCCTAATCCCCAATTCCCAATCACCAATCCCTAATCCCCAATTCCCAATCACCAATTCCCAATCACCAATCCCCAATTCCCAATTCCCAATCACCAATTACCAATCCCCAATCCCCAATTACCAATTACCAATCACCAATTACCAATCCCCAATGAAACAACGACTTGATATTCTATTGGTAGAACTGGGTTTATCTTCCTCTCGTCAGCAAGCGCAGCGGTTGATTCAAGCTGGTGAGGTGCAGGTTGATAATCAGTTGGTGGATAAAGCAGGAACGTCTGTTGATGTGGCGGCTGTAATTAAGGTTAAGCAGAAGTCGCGTTTTGTGTCTCGTGGTGGGGAAAAGTTAGTTAAGGCTTTGGATACTTTTGCTATTCCCGTGGAAGGACGTGTTTGTTTGGATGGCGGAATTTCTACTGGTGGATTTACTGATTGTTTACTGCAAGCAAAAGCAAAATTAGTTTACGGTATTGATGTCGGTTACGGACAAGTTAATTGGCGTTTACGAAATGATGCACGGGTAGTTTTACGCGAACGCACTAATTTACGGCATTTGACTCCGGAGGATTTGTATGGAGTAGACAAAAGGGAATTTCCTGATTTAGCTGTGGTAGATGTATCGTTTATTTCTTTAACTAAGGTTTTACCTGCGTTGTGGAATCTTCTACAATCTCCTCGTGAAGCTTTATTATTAGTAAAACCACAGTTTGAAGTTGGTAAAAACCGAGTCGGGAAAAAAGGGGTTGTACGTAACCCAAATGACCAAGCTGAAGCGATTTTTCAGGTTTTACAAACTGCTATACAATTAGGATGGCATTATAAAGGTTTAACTTGGTCACCAATAACTGGTCCTGCTGGTAATATTGAGTATCTTTTATGGTTGGGATGTGATGGTGAAGCTATGCAGCTTGATTTAGTACAAATTAAGCAAATAACTTCTAATGCTGTTGCCGATTTAAAGCAAAATTAAACCCCATAACCTTCGTAAACTAATTAATATTTTTAATTAACACTTTTAATTAATATTTTTAATTAATATTTATGTTTCCTAAGTTTCCTAAGTTTATTCCTGCCGGAGTTGAGCAATTAACGGAACTTACTTCAATTGCTCTTGCTGAAAACTTACAGCAAATACCTCTAACAACTCCTTTAAGTAAGCAGCCAATTACTACAACTTACGTGCATCAAGGTAGCGGTGGTAAACCGTTTTTACTAATACATGGTTTTGATAGTTCGCTGTTAGAATACCGTCGTTTATTACCGTTATTAGCCGCAGAAAATGAAACTTGGGCTGTTGATTTATTAGGTTTTGGCTTTACCGATAGACTTGCGGGGATAAAGTTTAGTCCAAATGAAATTAAAACTCATCTTTACTGTTTTTGGAAAAGTTTAATTAATCAACCTGTAATATTAGTTGGTGCTTCAATGGGAGGTGCAGCAGCGATTGATTTTACTTTGGCTTATCCAGAAATAGTCGAAAAATTAGTATTAATTGATAGTGCGGGTTTGACTGGTGGTTCACCAATAAGTAAATTGATGTTTCCACCGTTAGATTATTTGGCAACAGAATTTTTAAAAAATCGTAAAATACGTCAAAGTATCAGCCGTACAGCTTATCAAAATAAACAATTAGCAACTGAAGATGCTTTATTTTGTGGTGCGTTGCATTTAGAAATGCCCAATTGGAATCAAGCCTTAATTGCTTTTACAAAAAGTGGTGGTTATCAAGCTTTTAAACCAGGGTAAACGCAAGAAAATTTAGATATTATATCAGCTAGAATGTAAGGGAATAG
>JACYMD010000055.1 GCA_015272215.1 Rivularia sp. T60_A2020_040
CTGCAAGTCCCAGTCTGATAGCAGAAGTCCATTAAAATGGACTAAAAATATTACACTTTTATCTTGGTAATATTTTTCTTTATATTTTTGATTATCTAGTTAATTATGCGGCTCTGTGCAAGATATAAGTTCACTCAACCACTTCATTTACCGGAAAGCGATCGATTAACTGAGTCGCCCGTTGAGCATTACGCTTAATGTCTTGTGGTAAATGGGGAACATGAGGGATTTGCGATAATAAATCTAAGGTACGACGTAAAATTCTCACCACATCTCCTTCATCTAAGGTAGTGTTTTCACATAGTTCTACCCATTCCATTCCTAAAGCCCATTTTTCTACTAAGGCAATTAATTCAAACTCCAACCATACAGGTAAAGCGACATCATATCTATGTTGTAATTGAAACACCTTCCGCCGAATTGAGCGTAATGAAGCTAAACCATCGGCAACTTCACCACTAAGCTCAAAAAACACTCTGCTGTCGGGACGAGAAGTTTCTGTGACTAAAGCCGCGATCGCAGTTGCAAAATGATGGGGGTCTAATTGATTCAATTTACCGCTAGCTAATACCAAACCCAACCATAATTCATTCTCTCCCCTAATTGCCGCCGCCATTTGTCCTAATTCCGTCGGGACTAAGTTATCCAAAGCTTCAAAGTATTGCAGAATCTCTATTAACTTAATAAATTCTTCCCAATGATGCTCCGATTGCTGCTCTACTTGGGATTGTAATTCTTCGAGTTCGGCTTCTAATTCTGCTGCACGGGTTTGACGTTTGTATACACTGGCAGCATTCCCCAATTCATGTAGGGGGTTACTTTCCATTTGCTCTTGCAAACTTGTAACCAAACGCATCTGTTCTACAACTTCCGGAGCCATAGAAAAATCCGCAGATGTTTGGGGAATTTGTGCGGCGATAGCTTTTGAAATTTCATCCCCACGGCAGGATTCTCCTGGTTTCAAGGACAATGTGGATGGTGGTAGCAAATTGGGAGGTACATCAATGCGGGGTAATTGAGCATACAAATCGATCGCATCATGAACAGAAGTGACGTACCAACGGTTATCACGTCCCAAACATACTAAGAAAGGTGCTTGTCGAGAACCTTGTGTTTTGCCGATTAATACTGCCGTTACTGGTGCAGAAACGTCAACATTTTCACCATATAGACTTAATAACGTTCCCGAAACTGCAAAACTCAGCATCATGCTCAATTCTTCTTTCCGGGATTCTACTGCTTGCTCTTGCAAAGTTTTCAGTAATTTACGCTCCACTTTTAACCGCTGACGCAGCTTTTCATACTGCGCTACGTCCTCATCGCTAATTTGGGCAATTTGTGCCTGAACTTCTGCTGATTGCTGTCTTGCCTCAGAAATCTTTTTATATTGAGGTTGTAAATGTAGATTCGCTAAATATTGTCCGAAACTGCGCTCTACCAATTCTTTCGCTTCTGCTAATGTATGGGTTTGTAGCAAATTCAACACCATGCCATAACTCGGTGTAAACTGGCTGACCAATGGGTCTGGTTTCGATGTAGCTAAATATCCAGCTTCTTTGGTGCCTTCAAAGGGAGTTTGCAGCGTTACCACATGACCGACTTCATCCATACCGCGACGACCGGCTCTTCCAGCCATCTGTAAAAATTCGGAAGGATTTAATAAACGATGTCCGTTATCAGTCCGTTTTGATAGTGTAGAAATTACGGTTGTTCTTGCAGGCATATTAATACCAGCAGCCAGAGTTTCCGTTGCGAATACCACCTTAATTAAACCTTGCTGAAATAGTTCTTCAACTAAACCTTTCCAAGCGGGTAAAATTCCGGCATGATGAGCAGCAATTCCGCGATACAGCGGAGCTACGTGTCCCGCACGACCTGCATCGGGATTGCGAGTCAGAAATTCATCAATTTGCGGTCGTAATCTTTGGGCTTCATCTCCATTCACCAACCATAAATCCCCTACATCAGCCACAGCGCGATCGCAACCCCGGCGGCTGAAAATAAAGTAAATTGCTGGCAGCATATCTCTAGAACGTAAATGCTCTAAAATATAGCTGATACTGGGAGATTCTTGTCTAGCAACGTGTCGGCTTCTTTCCCCTTTCCTTTTCCTGGGGACGAGACGAGGATTTAATTGAGTTTTTTCTTTATTAAGTAAAGGAAACAGCCCCCTACTATTACCAAAATGAAATTGTAAAGGAACCGGACGAAAATCCGAATAAATCAAATCTGTCGGCCCGTGAACTTGATTCAACCAATCAGTCAACTGACCGCTATTATCAACCGTTGCACTTAGAGCTACAAGTTGAATTGATTCCGGACAATAAATAATTGACTCTTCCCAAACCGTCCCTCGTTGACGGTCATTCATATAGTGGCATTCATCTAACACCACTGCTTCGACATCTATTAAAGAAGTGCCAACTTGTCCAATTGGTGTACCGTAGAGCATATTACGGAAAATTTCCGTAGTCATCACCAAAATTGGAGCATCTCGGTTGATCGAAGCATCTCCAGTCAACAACCCGACCGAATCAAAACCAAATTCGGAACGAAAATCGCGTAATTTTTGATTTGACAGCGCTTTGAGAGGAGTAGTGTAAAATACTCGCTTACCTCGTGCTAAAGCGCGGTAGATAGCGTATTCCCCCACTAAAGTTTTACCAGAACCTGTGGGCGCGCACACGACAACGGAACGTCCAGCATTCAGAGAAGCTATCGCATCATGTTGGAATTGATCGAGTTCAAAAGGAAAAACGGAACTCGGATCAACATCTGGGGTTAGGGGAGAATAATTCACTCAAATTTTAATTGCATCCAAACTGATTTTCAAATACATGATTCAAATCGCATTAAGCACGAATCAATTCAGGTTCTCTTACGCGGCTTACACGTATTATACTTAACTGGATTCAATTTGAATCACTTTCTCGACATTTTGTAAAAAACGAGGGAATTGGGAATTGGGAACAAAGTAAAATTCTCAACCAATGCTCCATTACCCATTACCCATTACCCATTCCCTAATTCTTGAGAGCGCTTAGTAGCGGCTTTCACGGCTTCAATTAATGCAGAACGAAATGCGGCTCGTTCTAATTGGGTAATTCCGGCAATTGTCGTACCTCCGGGGCTGGTGACTCGATCTTTTAATACTGCTGGGTGCATTTTAGTTTCTTCTAACAATTGCGCCGTTCCTAATACAGTTTGTAATGCTAGCTGACTGGCGATCGCTCTTGGTAAACCTGCGGCAACTCCACCGTCAGCAAGGGCTTCTACCATTAATGCTACATAAGCTGGACCACTACCGGAAAGCCCGGTAACTGCATCCATCAGATGTTCGGGGACTTCTACTACTTTTCCTACTGCGGTAAAAAGTTGTTTTGCTATCTCCGTATCTTTGGCTTTAGTGTAAGCACCATTACAAATAGCGGTCATTCCTGCACCGACTGTAGCGGGTGTGTTTGGCATGGCTCTAATCACCGGAAAACCAGGGAAAGCTGCTTCTAATTGATGTAATGCTACTCCTGCCAAAATAGAAATTATTAATGGTTTACTTCCAGTTTCCATTACCCCTGCCAACTCTTGAGCAATTGCACTGAAAATCTGAGGCTTTATTGCTAAAAATACTACTTCTGTCGCTTGAGCAAACGCCACACTGCTATCAGCGATCGCCAAAATTTTGTATTCTTGCTCTAAATAAACTCGACGTTCGGAAAGTGGATCGCTGACAATAAATTCTGATGGTTGATATATTCCACAACTGATCAGACGGGATAATAATGCTTCACCCATTACCCCGCCACCAATTAAGCCAAATTTTTTATCCGTCATTGCCTGGAAAGGTAATTGATCATTTGTCATTGGTCATCAGGCAAAAAGCGGACTAATGACTAATGACTAATGACTAGTTTATCCTTATTGTGCCATGTGATTCGGTTCGTTTCCCCAAACTTGGGTCGGTGGATTGGTACGAGTACGAACTGGTGGTTGAGGAACTTCATGAAGTACTCCACCAGTAGTACTGACCTGTACGCAGCTAGGGGTGAACAAAAATATACTTTCCCCAATCCGCTCTTGATGTCCATCAAGGGCGTAAGTTCCTCCTGCAACAAAATCTACAGCACGCTGAGCTTGATCTGGGTCCATGATTGTTAAATTTAACACCACAGACTTGCGTTCGCGCAATGCTTGAATCGCTTGGGGCATTTCTTCAAAAGTGCGTGGTTCTAACACCAATACTTCCGAAATACCGTTTAATACTCCTGGCATACCAATAACATTATTCATAGATTTTGCAGTGGAAGGGGACGCGACATCGCTTCCCATTGTAGGCATTCCTTCGCGCCAACGTCGATTAACTGCAACACTTTCTGGTTGAGGAGCAGGTGCTTGATTTTGCTCCTGATACAGATTTTCGTAACCGTCTGTTTCTGGTTCTTCTTCGTAATATTCGTACTCTACTGGTTCGTTTAATCCTACAAAGTCTCTCAATCTGGAAAATATATTCATTGTTACGCTCCTGGTGCCAATCATCTTTCATTGATCAGGTAAAAATTGCTTTTGTCAACTTTTACCGCTACAAACAGAGAATAATTGTCATAATTTATCGCCATTTGTAGCATATTTTACGAGCTTTTGGATTATTACAACGTCATTATCACGTTGTTACCTCAAACACGTACAATAATGAGTCAAGATTATATCCTAGTAGTTATCCAATGGAAAGTTGTTTTTACCCCTTATTTTATTTTCTTATACTTTTGTAGATACTATATCTTTTGTTGCTTTTGCAACTAGCGTACTAAATAATTATTCTGTATCAAATTGTGATACTTTTCATCCCGTGGTGAAGTGAAATATCTCCCCTAGGATAGACGTTCGCCAGTTTTAATCGTAATGCTGGCGAATCACGGCTGATCTATCAAAAGGTAGATTTATTGTCAATTGGGCAGATTTTTCTTCTCCCAGCTTAAAACCTATTCATATCAAGGTTTTTCGCTTTTTCTGCCTCAATGTTCTGACTTATACAGAACGTTCTCCAAACAAAATTGTCCCTAAACGTATCATGGTTGCACCACATTCGATTGCTAGCTGATAATCTCCTGACATTCCCATGGAAAGCTGGCTGATTTTGATGTTTGACAAGTTGCGATCGCCAATTTCTGCCATCAATTTTCGTGTTCGATTAAACACCTGGATAATTTCTGAACTATCTAATCCTAATGGTGGAATTGTCATCAAACCTTGAATTTGTAAATTTTTGCATCGGTCAAGTTCCGTTAAATCGTCTAAAAGTTGCTGTATTGTCCACCCAGATTTATCTGAGTCGGGGAGAATTTTGACTTGCAAGCAAATGAAGGGATCAACTCCTAACTCTTGTGCCAAAAGGTTCAAACGTTGTGCTAATTTCAGGCTATCTACGGAATGAATCCATTGAAAAGAAGAAAGAGCTTGTTTGGCTTTATTGCTTTGTAGATGTCCAATAAAGTGCCAGGTAATGTCCGATAAGTCTTGCAGCGCGTCAATTTTGCTTGCAGCTTCTTGAATACGGCTTTCGCCAAAATCTCGGACACCAGCGTCATATGCTTCGCGTATAGCTGCAACCGAGACTTTTTTACTAACAGCAATCAATTTTACAGACTCCGGAAGCGAGTCTTGAACCTTGCGGATACGTTCTGCGATCGAACTACTCATTGGAATGTGCGTTTAAAAATACTAGTGAGTTGATCGTACTCAATAGATTGTCCGCTGCGACGCAGGTTACGCAAACGATTTTCTAGCATCATTCTCGCTTCGGTACGTCCTACTGGTTGGAATTTAACGCCTTTTTCATCATGGGCGACAAGGAAAAATAGGCGTTGAGCATAGAGTGTGGTAAAAAGTTCTTGGCTTTGATCTACCATACAAATTCTGTAGAGTAATCCCCAAGTTGGATGATTCAAGTAGGTTTCCGAGTGTTCTGAGTTCATTTATTAGTCAAGGTACGAGTACATATATCTTTTCGTGATTAAAAACAAAAACTCGGACTTTCTTTAATAAGATATTGCCGAAAAATTTGTTTTCTATGTTTAAAATAGAGGCAGCTGCGGTATTTATTTGCACAAAAATAAATCTCTGTGCTGTGGAACGGCAAATGAAATAGTAAATGGCTGCGACTTTCTTTTTATTTCATAAAAAAGTCTTTATTATATCAATTCTGCCATAATTATTAAATTAATTAACTGTTTTTTGTACAAAAAAAAATAACACTAAATTAACAATTTCTGATAGCCATTGCCATTTGACTATAAGGCTAGTAGTCTGTCCCATAAGTTCTGAAGGGTTTGTAGTGAGGAATTTATCCCTCAGATCAAGGGCTAAAGCCCTTACTACAAACAAACTATCAAAATTAATGGGACAAAGCACTAGTAGTCCTTTGCATTAGTTATGAGGGGTAATAAATTGGTAATTGGTAGTACGCCAACGCACTACAAATATTGAACCGAGCAAATAAATGTTCCCTATTCCCTATTCCCTATTCCCCATTCCCTATTCCCCATTCCCTATTCCCTATTCCCTATTCCCTGTTGACTGTTGAAGTGCCGCCAAAAGTGCTTGCGCTTTGTGCAGAGATTCGTACCATTCTTTTTGAGGATTGCTATCTGCAACAATTCCGGCTCCAACTTGTCCCCAAACAGAATTAAAAGTTGGGTAATCTAGATTCACCTCTGGTATGGAGCTAGATAAATCATATGGTGTAATGTCAGATCGAACAAGAGAGTTAAAAGACTTATTTGCTTGTGGAGCCACTAATAAAGTACGAATCAAGATATTTAAATCTAAATTACCACTTCGATCCAAATAGCCGCAGGAACCATAAAATAAACTGCGTTTTACAGGTTCGAGTTCTTCGATAATTTCCATACAGCGAACTTTGGGACAACCAGTAATCGTACCACCTGGAAACATTGCACGAATCAGATCGATTGCAGTACATCTGTTTTGTAAATGTTTTCCTTTAGAATCGTCATATCTTAAATTCCCTGTGATATTGCTAACCAGATGCATCACATGACTGTAACGCTCAATCGTCAGCAATTCATCTACTTTTACGCTTCCCCATTCACAAACTCTTCCCAAATCATTCCGCTCCAAATCTACGAGCATAATATGTTCAGCTCGTTCTTTGCTATCACTAAGCAATTCTTGTGCTAGTTGCAAATCTTCTTCAGCAGTCGTACCCCGCTTACGTGTACCCGCAATTGGTCGAGTTTGAGCAAGCCCTTCGTATAATTTTACTAATCTTTCGGGGGAACAGCTCACAACTTCACCCCAAGGAGTTTTAAAATAGCTGGCAAAAGGAGAAGGATTGATTTTTTGTAAAGCTTGGTAAATTTCCCATCCCGAAGCAGATGTTTGAGTTTCAAAGCGAACGGATAAATTAGTTTGAAAAATATCCCCTGCTTGAATATACTTTTTTGCTTGCAAAACAGCCGCTTCATAATCAGCTTGAGAGCTAAGTAATCGCAGGGTGGTTATATTTGGTATTGAACATGAAGAATGGGAAGAATGGGAAGAATTGGGTTTTTCTTGTTGAAGTTGAGCAGCTAAATCATCAAGTTGACTTGTACTGCTTGCAGCTAACCATAAAACTTGTTCCCAATGATCCAAAACTGCAAAACATTCTGGTTCATACCAAAAAGCGACTGGAAACGGTAAAGGATCAGATTTGAGCTTGGGTAGCGCTTCAATTTCCCCAGCAACATCATAACCCAACCAACCCAACCAACCCCCAGTAAACGGCACAGGGGGAGAAAAGCAATCAGCCTTGGTTTTTTTTGCGAGTAATTGTTCAAGAAAAGGTAATACAGCACCAACATTAACTGTCCACATTTGAGGAACACCATCAATTATCCGGGGATTACCAGCGCAAATTGAGTAACGAGCTAGTTGGGGATTTTCTTGAGGTATTGGGTAAGGACTTTCTAAAAGAGTCGCGATATCGCAATTAGAAACATTACAAACAAATAAACTAGCAAAAACATCACTACCAGTAAGCTGATTCAAAGGAAGTTTTTGCCAATACCAAGGTTGAAGTTCAGTAATCATTAAAGGGAGACTTTCGGGATGGGGAGACAAGGGGACAAGGGGATGGGGAGACTTTCGGGATGGGGAGAAGATAATTATTGTCAACTAACAACCATCAACTAACCACTGTCAACTGTCAACTGTCAACTGTTAATTAACTTCATTTCCAATTGTGAACCGCACTCCCCAAAATAGAATTAATCCTAAAATTGCCAACCAATCAAAACTTTTCAAACGTAAATTATGCCATTGAACTCGGTGTTTATTCGGACCAATAAAACCCCTTACTACAATCCCATTAGCCATTTGTTCCGCTCGCAAAAGTAAATTTTGTAACAATCGTTCAGCGATAGTCATCCATACTTTGACTGCTCCTTTCAAGCCTAATTTTTTCCAATTAATTGCTCTAGTCATTACCGAGCGGACTAAATTTTGAATTTCTTCTAAAACTAGAGGAATAAAGCGTAAAGACAAAGTTAAAGTTAAAGCAATTTCCGTAACTGGTACTTTAAATCGCCTCAATGGCCGCATCAAAGTTTCTATGCCAGCTGTAATTTCTTCGGGTGCAGTTGTTAGTAAATATAAGGTAGTACTGTATAGAACTGTAAAAAAAATACTACTTAAACGTAATGCTAAATCAAAGGAATGCCGTGTTATTCTTATCGGTCCTTTTGCGAACAATACGTAATTATATTCCTGGGACTTTTCAGAATTAAATATCGATAAAATCGGATTTGTCGTACTATCTGAATTTGATGGTTTGTTTACAATTTGCTGATTCTCAGGTAAGCGTGGTTGATAATCAATTCCCATGCCATCAGGGCTTAAAGATGCAATAACTAAAACTAGAAAGCAAATTGATAGCAAATAACCCATTTGTTTCTGCCACACTCTCCGAGGAATACCGGAGATTAATGTGATAAAAATTAGTAATCCAGCAAGCAGTATTCGCCATAAAGTATTAGCAAAAATGTAAGTCGTTAAGAAACTCATCAACCATATGAGCTTAACTCGCGGGTCGAGTTTATGTAGCCAAGTTATCGGTTGTTCTAAATAAAGTCCTAGTGGTAGGGAACGTAGTAAATCCATTTAAGAATCAGGAATTATATGATTTTAGATTTTAGATTTTAGATTTTGGATTTTGGATTAAATAATTATCTATTTATTTGATTCTATTTGATTCGGTGTAATATCGAATAGTTGAAAATAGAAAAAATACAAATACAATGTATGTATTTAATCCTAATTATCTTTCAATCATTCACTCATATAGAAAGGGTGACTAATTAACAATTTAACGGTCAATCCAAAATCTAAAATCTAAAATCCAAAATCGATTGACCTTTAATCTGCTTAAACTTTAGTCGCTCTATTCGCAGTAACATTTTCCATTTCGCGAGTTTTTTTACTGCGCCATAAAAGACGAATTGGAGTACCTCTAAAGCCTAATTGATCTCGAAATTGACGCTCAATATAACGGCGATAATTGTCGTTAAAACGTTTAGAATCGTTGACAAATAAAGCGATGGTAGGAGGTTCGGTACTAACTTGAGTTCCGTAATAAATTCTCCCTTGTTTTCCACTACGACTAGCAGGTGGTGAATGCCAACGGACGGCTTCTTCTAAAACTTCGTTAATTACTGAAGTACTTACCCGACGTTTATGTTGTTCTACGGCTTGATTAACTAAATCTAATATTTTGATTACACGTTGTCCTGTTAAAGCACTTACAAAAATCGTTTCTGACCATTCGGAAAAATGCAGTCTACCTGATAGATGTTTTTCGTATTCGTAAATGGTATAAGAATCTTTTTCAATTGCATCCCATTTATTTACAACTGTGATGCAAGCTTTACCTTCATCAATTATTCTTCCGGCTAATTTTTGATCTTGATCGGTGATTCCATCAAGGGCATCTATTACAAATAAAACTACATTGGAACGCCGAATTGCTTTAAAAGCACGGTTAATACTAAAGAATTCTGTACCGTAATCAATGTTTTTCTTTCTTCTAATACCTGCTGTATCAATTAAGCGATAAACTTGCCCATCTTGTTCGATAAAGCTATCAATTGCATCGCGAGTAGTACCGGAAATTGGACTCACAATTGCTCTTTCACTGCCAACAAAAGAATTTAATAAACTTGATTTCCCTACATTTGGTCGTCCAATAATTGCAACTTTGATCTCGTTGTTGTCTACAATTTCGGAACTTGATGGCAGATGATTCACTAATTCATCGAGCAATTCTCCTGTACCATTACCATGAATTCCTGATACAGGAAATGGTTCACCCAATCCTAATTGCCAAAAATCGGCGGCTTGCAGCAATCCCTGTTCTGGAGATTCGCATTTGTTGACAGCAACCAATACTGGTACTGACTGATGCCGCAACCATTCCGCAATTTCTTCGTCTGCGTCTGTTGCACCAGCTTGTCCATCTACTACAAAAATAGCCGCACTAGCTTCAGCCAAGGCTATCATTGCTTGTTGACGAATGAACGGTAAAAATTCCGTATCGTCGTTGAATATCAAACCACCCGTATCAACTACCAAAAATTCGCGATCGCACCAATTTGCATTTAAATAAGTACGATCGCGTGTAACTCCGGGTTCATCGTGAACGATAGCCGATTGCTGTTTGGCTAAACGATTAACTATAGTCGATTTGCCCACGTTCGGGCGACCAATAATAGCTACTATAGGAAGACTCATAACGGATACTCCTGAAGCTCCAAACCTTTATTGTAACTATATGAGGGAAACTGTTCAAAATAATTCAAAACTCTGATCAAAATTATGGTTTTTGCGGATGAAATCGGAACAATGGATGAATGAAACACAGAATTCTTTTAAAATCTCGAATGTTATTGTTAATTTTTATCAAATTTGTGAAATTTCTGAAATTTATAATTAAATTCATAATTAAATTTCTTTTTATTACAAGTCTTTGCATTTTATTATACGCCCACTTGATTGAGCCGAATTGGATTGATGTCAATTATGTACAGTTAAAATTACCAAATTTAGCATCGGAATTTAACGGCTATCGGATTGTACAAATCAGCGATATTCATGTTGATAAACAAACTAAAAAACGACGTTTAAATCATATTTTTAAAATTGTAAATCAACAGAAACCAGATTTGATTGCAATTACCGGAGATTTTGTAACTCGTCGGCAAGCTAAATTTATTCCTAAATTAAAAGCTACTTTAGGTCAACTTAGTGCTTCACATAAAACAGTAGCAGTATTAGGTAATCACGATTATTGGGCAGATGCCGAAAAAATTAGCGCAGTCTTAGCACAAACTGATGTTCTAAATCTTGCTAATAAAGTTTACACTGTTAAGCGAGATAATGCCATGCTGCATATTGCAGGCGTAGATGATGTGTGGATGAAAAAAGACCGTTTAGACTTGGTATTACAGCAGTTACCTCAAGCAGGTGCAGCAATTTTACTCGCACACGAACCAGATTTTGCAGATACAAGTGCCATGACAAATCGGTTTGATTTACAATTATCTGGACATTCCCATGCTGGACAAATACGTGTACCTTTTTTAGAGCCACCATTATTACCTGCTTTGGGTCAAAAATATTATGAAGGACTTTACAAAGTAGGAGAAATGTTTCAATATACTAATCGAGGTGTAGGTATGACTGGACTACATTTACGATTTAGTTCGCGTCCGGAAATCACAGTATTTATATTAGGGAGTAGGGAGTAGAGGGGCAAGGAATATTATAGCCTTTTGCCTTCTTCAATATAAGTTTTTAACCGGACATGATATTACATCCTTGGTGATGAAACTTGTTTATCAGAATTACTTTGAATTAAAATATGTCCTAAAGAAATCATCCAAATCAAAATTTGGAAAAATTCTAAGTTAGCGTTATCTATAATTATTGCTGGTAGCCATAAACTTAATGATACTAAACTCAAAAATAATATATTTAGTTTACTCGGCTTTTCAAAAGTAATTCTAATTATCGCTAATAATAAAAATATCACCATCAAATTATCATAAATTCTATGATAAGTAAAAACTCTACCAACAACACAACAAATAGCAAATAAATTGAGTAGAGAGTAATTTCGGCAAAGATAAATAATTATAGTAATTAACAAAATACCTAGGATACCTAGTAATAAAGTTGCTTGTTTTGGGTCAAGTCCCAGGGCAAACGCAAGAAAAATGACATGATAATATGCTATTGAAATGTAGTTAT
>JACYMD010000136.1 GCA_015272215.1 Rivularia sp. T60_A2020_040
GCACTCACTGTTTAGTATTTATGAACTTGTGACAGCTAGGGTGCGGAATGTGGGTTACAATAATCGAAATTATTTTGTCTGCAAACAAAGTAAATTAGTACAAATGCCAAAGCATGAGGCAATTTATGCGGCGGCAGCATTACTTTGCATTCCTCTTTTGGTATACAATAAGACCCAACGTACATTGATAACCGATGTATCAACTCCACTACCGGAATTGTACGCTCGGGTTATTTATCTTTGTGCGGGTAGACCAAGCCGGATTGAGCAAGGGCAAATCGTCTATAACGATATTCCAGCAGATTTAGCTGGTTTGCTTATGGTTGCTATTGGGCAACTTCATCCTGGACTCCGGTGGGTCAATTAAGTGAACTAAGGAATCATGTAAAAAACACTTATGAACGATCCGTTTAGAATTTTTGATTCCATTCGGCAGACCTATCTGCGCTATCTGGAAAGTCCATTCCGGCTTAGATACGCAGCCTTGATGAGCGAACGCAAAGCAATGCTCGACCGAGATGGTCAATTATGGCGAGAACCTTTGCTCGAACCAATTGCCCCTTATTTACTTTCAGGTTTAACTGTTGCTCAAGCCTGCGAACATCTAGGAGTTGATTCATCTGTTGCAAATTTTATCAATGGAGGTTTATTTTCTGCTGAACGTCAACTTTACCAGCATCAATTTCAAGCTTGGGAGCTATCTCGGCAAGGAAAAGCAGTCGTTATTACATCGGGTACGGGTTCGGGAAAAACCGAATGTTATTTAATTCCTATTTTTACTTATCTAGCAGAAGAAGCACTCGGGCATTTAACGTCTTTATCTGTATGGGATTCCTCAAATGGTACTCCCCGACAATGGTGGACGCAACAAAGACAAGGATGGGTTGCTCAACGACAGCATGAATCAAGGCCTTCTGCCGTTCGCGCTTTACTGCTTTACCCACTCAACGCACTTATTGAAGACCAATTAACTCGCATTCGTCAAACTTGCGATAACCCGGATGTTCAACAGTGGCGCGAAACGAATATGAATGGTAATCGGTTTTGGTTTGGGCGATATACCGGAGCGACACCTGTAGCAGGATTACGCATGAAAGATGGGCGTGTTAATTCTCAAAAGCAGGGGGAACTTAAACGACGGCTTTCGGAGATGAGTGGTGAATGGTCAGAACTACAGTCAGTTCAACTTGATGACGAAGAACTAATTTACTATTTTCAAAATCCTAACGGTTCTGAAATGTGGTCTCGTTGGGATATGCAGGATAAGGCACCCGATATTCTAATTACTAACTACAGTATGTTGAATATCATGCTAATGCGTAGTGTAGAAAATAGCATATTTGAACAAACAAGGCGTTGGTTAGAACAAGACCGGGAAAATCATATTTTCCACCTTGTAATCGATGAACTTCATACATACCGAGGAACACCGGGAACCGAAGTTGGCTATCTGTTACGGGCTTTACTTAATCGGATAGGCTTAGAACCTGATTCGCCACAATTAAGAATTATTGCAACCAGTGCGTCAATTGAAAACGATACAGAAAGTCTTGATTATCTTGAACAATTTTTTGGACGCGATCGCAATACATTTTCAATTCTTTCAGGAGAACGACAAAATTTTCCCACACCACAACAAGAATCGCATCGACTAGTAACTCATCAAGATACATTTGTACAAATAGATAATATCCTTAGCCAAAATCCAAATGGTAATGAGAATACGGTTATTGAAGAAGCAGCCACTATACTTTAAACGGAAACAATCTGAGTTTTATCAAAAGTCTGGAAGTTGAGAGTA
>JACYMD010000089.1 GCA_015272215.1 Rivularia sp. T60_A2020_040
GAACAGCCCATTGTACAAGAAGTTTCTTAGAAGACGGGGCGTATTGCTACGTCTCCGAATATTAATTTATGGCGTTGCATAATAGAAATATGAATTAGGGCGATCGCCATGAAATGTCCAAGGTGTGCATCAACTCATATTCGCAAGAATGGAAAGCAGCGTAGTAAACAAAACTACATTTGTGCCAATTGCAAACGCCAGTTTATATAGTCTTACGACCAAAAAGGATACACGAAGGATATTAAGCGTGAGTGCTTAGAAATGTACGTCAATGGTTCAGGATTTCGTGCAATAGAAAGAGTTAAAAAAGTGCATCATACAACTGTTATAAATTGGGTTAAAGAAGTCGGTAAAAACTTACCCGATACACCTGAAAAAGCTGAAATTCCGGAAGTCACAGAAGTTGATGAATTAGAAACATTCGTAGGTAAAAAAAAACAAAATCTGGCTATGGACAGCGGTAAATCATAGCTTTCCAGGAATTATATCTTGGGTTTTAGGTGACAGAAGTATGGCTAACGCCACGCTTCGCTAACAGAAACTTTTAAACTTCTATGGCAGATTTTAAAATGTTGGCATTCTTACTTTTATGTCACAGACGGATATCCGGTCTACCCTGTTTTTATAAGTAATGAAGACCATATTGTAAGTAAAACATACATGACGCGAGTGGAAGGTGAAAACAGTCGCTTAAGACATTACCTGGCTCGCTTACATCGTAAAACTTTTTGTTATTCTAAGTCAGAAGAAATGCTTAGATTATCAATAAGATTAGTGATACATTATCTTAAGTACGGTTACTTGGCGCTTGAGGGCGCGTAGCGCCCCAAGCTTGAGGCGTTACGCCGAAGGCGTTTAGCTCCGCTAATCGCATAATTCATATTGTGATTCAGCAACGCCTAATTTATCTACAAAATGCTGTATTTTGGTTTTACACAGAAATAAAATCGCTTTCGTTAATCAAATTATTATTGACATTTAATAAAGTAACTAAAACTTGATTACCTTGAAGAATGTTGGTATTATTTCCACTTGCTTTGATAGTCAAATCCTCGAAAGTCAAACTATCAGATAAACCTAGAGTATCAACACCATCTTCAAAATCGTAGATAGTATCTCTTCCTTGAGCGGAACTGATCACAAATATATCGCTACCACCTTCACCATAAAGTCGATCATTTCCAGTACCACCGTTTATTAAATCATCACCTTCACCACCTTTGATAATATCGTTTCCACTTCCACCAATTAAGGTATCGTTTCCACCTCTTCCGTAAAGATAAACAATTCCACTAAAATTAGCAGCATCAATTTTATTTGCACTTTCACCGCCAGTTAATGCAGCACGTTCAATACTTACAAGAGTATCAGTACCAACTCCGATTAATTGATTATCTCTGAGGATAAAATCAACATCAGCATTTTCTCTAAGGGTGTCAATGCCATCTCCTCCATCGATAGAGTCATCACCTCCACCACCATAGAGGTTATCGTTTCCGCTACCGCCAATTAAGGTATCGTTTCCACCTCTTCCGTAAAGGTAAGCAATTCCACTAAAATTAGCAGCATCGATTTTATTGGCACTTTCACCGCCAGTTAATGCAGCACGTTCAATATTTACAAGAGTATCGGTACCAACTCCGATTAATTGATTGTCTGTGAGAATAAAATCAACATCAGCATTTTCTCTAAGGGTGTCAATGCCATCTCCTCCATCGATAGAGTCATCACCTTCACCACCATAGAGGTTATCGTTTGCGCTACCACCAATTAAGGTATCGTTTCCTCTGTTTCCGTAAAGGAAATCATTTCCTGCTCCTCCATCAATAATGTCATCTTCTTGAGTACCTCTAAGTCTGTCTATTTGTGTAGTACCCTCTATTGTTAAACCATCAAGATTATTAAGGTTAATTGTAACGGTTTGATTTTCGCTGGTTGAGATTCTATCACTGACTGTTAGTTGTAATTCAAAGCTGGGGTTACTTTCAAAATCTAAATCATCAGCATCGTTAACGATAATTCTTCCAGTTGTGGAGTTGATAGTAAATGCTGCTTTTCCATCACCATCTAAATCTAGATTTCCATTGATGATTGTCCAATTTGATAGAATATCTTTGTTTGCATCTGTTGCAATCACCTTACCTATGAAAGTACCGGCTCTGCTATTTTCGTTTATAGAAAAACTTTGATTTGCATTGATAATTGGGATATTGTTGACATTTTCCACGGTTAAACTAAAAATATTTGCAGTAGATTCACCTGCATTGTCTCTTGCTGTTACTTTAACCTGAATTACACCAACATGATTGTTTTTGGGAGTACCGCTAAATGTAGCAGTTTCAGGATTAAAATTTAACCAAGTTGGTAACGGTGAATTATCTTCTAAAGTTGCATTTAAGGTAAGTTGCTCTGCATCTAAATCTTTGAAAGTGTTATTTGGTATGCTGAAATTGAATGTGGTATCTTCGGCGATTGTTTGATTAGGAATAGGATTTTCAACTATTGGTACATCGTTAATTGATTGAATGCGAATTTCTCTGACTACTGGTTTACTAGTACCATTAAAATTAGCTTCATTGAGAACAAATTCAATTTGGCGGTAATGAGTTAAAGGTTTATCTGAATTATTAGCGTAAGTAATGTTACGCATTAATGTTTCTACTGCTTTTGGAGTAGCGTTGGAAGTAAAGTTAATTTCTAAAGGAATATTATCAACACCACCTTTAAAAGTACCAATCAAGCTACTTTCAAATAAAATACTGTCACCAAAAACATTGATTTGACCAGCACCATTACCTTGACTATTAATGCTTAAAATGTCTTGATTAGAAATACCTGAAATCAAGCGGACGGTTAATCTTCCTTTTTCAAAGTTAGGAGAATCAAGGTCTGTTAATGTTATTTGTGAATCAATAACCACACCAGGATTATTTTCTTGGTAAGTGACAATGTTATTCAGAGAAGGACTTAAATATTTGGAATGAGTGGTGAGTGAAATATCACCTAATTTTACTTCTGCTCCAGCATAAGGATTATTATCTCCCAAGAAAATAAAATTAGTTTTGCTATAGGGATTAGGGAAAAATTTGTCAGGTTCGGTAGTGGGTTTATAAGCTGAATAATTTCGTAATCTTCCGCTAAGAATCGATTTATTATCAGCGTAAAGAGTGTAATTGTATCCAAAAATTGCTAAATCATAATTAACAGATTTAGTAGTATCAAAATCAACTCCTTCTACTTGAGTAAATAAAGTCAGATAAGGATTGGTGATATCAGCAGCTTGAGAAGTTCCTGTATTAAATACACCATCTTGCTGTACCCAAATGCGATTTTCCCAAAAACCCAGTTCAATACCTTCGCTACTGCTACCGAGTAAAGTAACGCTAAAGCCTGCTCTGTCTGCCTTTCCATCTCCGTTTTTATCAGTGTTACCATAACTGATATGGTCTTCTGAAAGCAGTTGAAGGTTGAAGCTGAGAATGTAACCTTCATTTTTATTCAGGGGGGGAATTGTTCTAGTATTGAAACCAGCATAAGCTTCATTCCCAGAGGTAAGTTTAATTCCACCATCAACTAAAGTTTTGCTCACATTTGAACCAAACTGTTGATATGCAAACCAAGAACCATTAGGTGTAGAATTGGGGTTTATTGGATCTAAATTAGTGCTGCTATCGTAAAGAAGTTGATTTCTACCGATAAATGGAGCATCGTTAACAGGTTGGACATTAACAATTTTACTGACAACTTCGCTAGTACCACCGTCACCATCACTAATTATCAATTCTACGGTACGAGGATTTGTAGAAGGATTACGAGAGAAATTAGTGTAGGTTATGCTACGTAACAATCGTTCAACAATTGGACGTGTAGCATTAGCATTGAAATCAATTACCATATCCTCAACACCATAACTGGGAGTCAGGATACCGATTTCAATATTTTGATATTTAACAATTCTACCATCTAATTTTATTATTCCATGAATACCCAAACGGTCATCAGGATGACCACCATTTGTAATCCGAACGGTTAATTTTCCTTTGTTGAAGTTATCAGAATCTCGGTCTAAAATTATTGCATTTGGCTCGATAAATTGAGGTTGACTATAGTTATTAAAACTATTAATTTCTCTAAAATTGGCGATATAAGATGATAATTTAATTTCGGGAGCTTGGTTTTCTAAAACCCATACTTGGGAACCATCCAAACCATCATCTTTGACAAAATAGAGTTTATTGTCGATCGCAGTTAAATTAAAATCTTCATCAAACCCACTATTACGATTAATATCATCTACAAAAATTGCATTACCGTTACTTTCTATTTTCCATAATTTTCTGCTTACAGTATCAGTAGTAGTAAAGTAAAGAGTGTCATTAATATTAGTGAAATTGTCAAAAATTGATAATTCACTACTAAAATTTACAACAGGTTTAACTTGTCCGTTACTATTATCTATCCACCACAGTTTTTTACTAATATTATCAGTAGCAGTAAAATAAAGCGTGTCGTTAACAACTATTAAATTTTCCGGATTGGAAGAAAGATTAGCAGGATTGATATCTTTTACGAGTGTTACATAACCTCTGTTATCTACTTTCCATAATTCTCTACCGCTACGATTGCTTCCTTCATCAGCAGTAAAATAAAGCGTGTCTTTGACAACTGTTAAATTTGAGGGATTAGAAGATTCAGCACCATAGAAAATATCTTTAACCGTAATTGTCTGCGGATTTCCATCACTATTAATCCTCCAAAGTTCTGTACCATAGCTATTAGTAGCAGTAAAATAAAGAGTACCGTTAACAACAGTTAAATTTTCTGGATTTGATGAACTTTCGCTAGGATTGATATCGCTGATTCGTTGAGAATAACCTTGTTGATTTATCTTCCATAATTCTTTACCGTATCTCCCATCATCAGCAGTGAAGAAAAGCGTATTGTTAATAAAGGTGAGATTTTTCGGATTAAATGCAGGATAGTTATAAATATCATCCCGAACCATTTCTGCATCACCTATTTGATTTATTCTCCACAGTTTACCGGCATTTTCTTCTCCAGCAACAAAATAAAGTGTATCGTTAACATTAGTGAGATTTTGCAGAGTTAAAGTTGGATAATTGCTACTATTAAAATTAATAAATTTAACAGACTTAAAATTACCTGCATTATCTATTTGCAAAAGTTGTATTTTATTTCTATCATCAGTAGCGGTGAAGTAAAGTATATCGTTGACAACAGTTAAATTGTCCGGATTTGAAGAACGGTTTCCTAAAATAATATCTTTAAAAAGTAGGGGAACACCATTGTTATTAATTGTCCATAATTCTCTACCTTTATCTTCAGTTTGAACAGTAAAATAAAGCTGATTATTAAAAACAGTTAAATTTTCTGGATTTGAAGAACGATTACTCAAGTTAATATCTTGAACTAATTCTGGAACACCATTATTAATTCTCCATAATTCCCTACCTTTATCTTGCGTTTCCGCAGTAAAGTAAAGAGTACCGTTAACATTAATAAAATCTGCTGGAGCTTGACGAGTATTACGATTTATTTGACTTACACGAACCGCAGTTTCTGTATTATCAAATTCATTCCTCAGCTTCCACAACTCATTACCATTATTTCCATCACTAGCAGTAAAATAAACCGTGTCGTTGATAACTTGCAAATTCGATGGATTCGACATTGGGTTAATACTACGAACAGTTTCTACATAACCATTATTATTTATTTTCGCAAGTTTTGAATTATTATATCTATCGGTTAGATTAAAATAAAGACTATTATTCGCAATGGTTAAATTAGATATCGATGAACTCGGATCGATTCCATTTATACGATTAGCATAACCGTTATCAATTTTCCATAATAAGGAATTGTCGGAAATAAAATAAAGAATGTCATTGACAACGGTGAAATTAGATAAATTGGAGTAACTACTAAAAGTACCTAGAACTTGTTGACTATTACCATTACTATCAATTTGCCAAATTTTTAAACCGTTATATCTATCAATACCAGTAAAATACAGAACGTCATTTACAACTACCAAATTTGATAAGTTTGATAAATTTAATAAACTGCCATAATTATTAAGTTGTTGAGCATTACCGTTACTATCTATCTTCCATAAGTATGAACGATTATAATCAGTAGTACTAAAATATAACGTGTTATTAATAGCTGTGATATTTGATAAATTATAGAAATTGCTATTAATCCCAGTAATCGGTTGAGTATTACCTTGATTATCTATCTTTAAAAGGATGACATTGTTGTATCTATCTTGAGCAGTAAAAAAAAGTGTATTGTTAACAACGTTGAAATTGGAAAAATTGAAAAAATCGCTAGGAATATTATTAACTTTTTCGGTAATTCCAGTTGTTGTTGTTCTCCAAAGTTGGATTTTGTCGGATTTATCTGTCAGAGTAAAGTAGAGCGCTTCATTAAAAATAGTTAGATTTGCAGGATGAGAAGACTGAGAATAAAGACTAATTTCTTGGACAATTTGTGATTTTCCAAAACTATCAAGCTTCCATAATTCTCTTCCATATTTGTGATTATCAGCAATGAAATACAGCGTATTATTAAAGACGGTTAAATTATCAGGATTAGCAGAATTTGCACCTAAATTAATATCTTCAACAAGTTCGGGTGTACCTGTATTACTTATCTTCCATAATTCTCTACCTTGTTTACCATTGTCAGCAGTAAAATAAAGCGTACCGTTAACAACTGTGAGATTCTCAGGATTAGAAGATGCAAAACCCAAATTAATATCGCTGACACGTATAGGAGGAGTTCCATTTGCTTGTAATTTCCAAAGTTCTCTACCACTTCTACCATCATCAGCAGTGAAGTAAATAACTCCATTAACATCGATTATATCTGAAGGATTAGAACCAACTAAAACAGAATTTAAATATGTTAATTTTTTTGGTGTATTCATGTTTTTATTTAAATGATTATTCAAACTTTTTTTTGAAAACTCGGATTTTTACAATAAGTATTTGCAAACCCAGATAATCTTGATCAAAAACCCGATTTCTGGTGATTCACTAGTTTTGAGAAGTCGGATTTTTACAATAAGTGTTTGTAAAACCAGATAATCTTGATCAAAAACCCGACTTCTTTTTAAAATTTATGGAAAAAATTCTATTTATTATCTAATAACTATTGTGCGAATTTACGGTATAAATTACATCGATAAATTCTCTGAAAGTTTTTCAAAAGAAGCTTGAAGAAGCAAGTCTTTTGTATAAAGCTATCGGTTAATACTTACTAATAATTGCTAATTACGTATTTTTATGTACAAAAATATAAAATTAAGACATCAAGATTTATATTTAGATTTAATCCCTTCCCGGCAGAAGATTACCGATAAAAAAAACCGCAGAGACAAGGAAAGAGATAAAGAGAAATAGGTAATTTTCGAGCGGGATAGGAGTAATCGCGATAAAAACCCGGCTTCTGTAATTATTGTCGTAGTAACACTGAAGCGTTGAAGCACTACTACGAGCCTAATTATAAATTTTTGTATTGTGCTTTTAACTCAAATCTATAGAGAGAGGGGAAGACAATTATCAATGAACAATTATTAATTAAATAATTGATGACTGATAATTGACTAACCATAATACTCAACTCGACTTGCTAAGCTCATCTTCCTGCGGAAATCAAGAAAATTTTAGACAATTTTACTGTCTTTAGTATTTAAAACGTCTCTTACGCTGCTTCGATCTTGCAATTGCTTTACGCTTGTGTTTTTGTAGAGGTGTTTCAAAGTGACGATGCTTCTTGATGTCCGGCATAATACCAGCTTTAGAAACTTCACGTTTGAATCTACGTAATGCTGATTCAATTCCTTCGTTTTCGCCTACAACTATTTGGGTCATTCTTTCTCCTATCTAAACTAACATTCTTCAATATCGCAATCAATGCTCAAATCTAAACATTAACATTAACTGCGAGCAAAAAAAGGGCAAACTTCTTGTATGCCCTTCATACTCAAAAGTTAAATAATTTTCTAATCGGCTAGAGCCGCCTCTATTATATACTTCACTACTACTTCCTTACCATCTACCACCGGCGGCACCTTTTTCTGGTTTTGGCTTGGCTTTGTTAACTTTTAGATTGCGCCCCATCCATTCAGCACCATCAAGGGATTCTATTGCTTTATCTTCTTCTGTATCAGTTCCCATTTCAACAAATGCAAAGCCTCTGATACGACTTGTTTCTCGGTCAAGTGGTAAATAAATGCTTTTTACATCTCCATATTCTAAAAAGACCTGCTTCAGGTCACCTTCTGCAACCTCATAAGAAAGATTGCCTACGTAAATCGACATACAACGTCTCCAGAATTAACAATGCGAGGAGATTTACATCCGGAGAAGTCTGCAATACATAATCTAAACAAACTGACCAACCGAACTTAATCTTCTGAATTATACCATAGCATAAATAAAATGCCTGTGCTGCTTCGATAGAAACCTTTTGGCATCAGTATTTTAACGGCAAAAATATCGTTTTATGGACAAAATATTCAAAATATATTTAATATATATTTAAGATTAGGAATATTAAGAATATTAGGAATTGCAAATGGGGAATCGGATTTAGCATATATAGGATATAATCTCAAGGTGTTGCTTGTGCTTGCTCCGTTCCCCTTGAAGTTGCTTGAGTCCTAGATTGTTGCGATAACTTGCTCGATAATCTGTAAAGCCCGATTTATTTGCGCTTCGGTAACAATTAACGGTGGTACAAAACGAACAACTTTGGTACCTGCTGGTACTAAAAGTAAACCTTCGTTCATTGCGGCTTTAACTAAATCAATTGCCGTCAATTCAATATCTGGTTGTAGTTCCATGCCATTAATTAAACCCCAACCGCGTACTTCGGCAATGCGATTGCCATATTTTGCAGCAATTGCTTGTAAACCGGAACGCAATTGTTGACCCCTTTCATGTACATTTTGGATAATGTTGTCTTTCTCCAAAGTATGACAGACGGCGAGGGCGACAGCACAAGCAAATGGATTACCACCGAAAGTACTAGCGTGTTCTCCTGGCTCAAATATATCGCAAAATTTCTTGGCCATCATCGCACCAATGGGAATACCACCACCTAAACCTTTAGCACTGGTGAAAATGTCTGGTTCGACTCCGAGGTATTCATAACCCCATAATTTCCCACTACGTCCCATTCCGACTTGTACTTCATCGAAAATTAATAAAATACCTGTTTCGTCACAAATCGAGCGCAGTTTCTGAAAATATTTTACATCTCCAGGACGAACTCCGCCTTCTCCCTGTAACGGTTCTAACAAAATAGCCGCAACACCATAATCACCTTCGTCTAACTCCCCAATTGCTGCTTCTACAGCATCAATATCGTTGTAGGGTACGTAATCAAATCCCGGTACTAGGGGATAGAAATTGGTTTGATATTTCGGTTGTCCGGTAGCGGTAATTGTTGCTAAAGTCCGTCCGTGGAAACTCGCATTTGCCGTTAAAATAATTGGTTTATCGATGTCTAGAACGGTATGAGCGTATTTCCGTGCCAATTTGATCGCGGCTTCGTTGGCTTCGGCACCGGAATTACAGAAAAATACTCGATCCGCGCAGGAATTATCAACTAGCCAGCGCGCTAGTTCTCCTTGTTCGGGAATATAATATAAATTTGAAATGTGGTGTATTTTTTGAATTTGCTGCGTTACGGCTTCTATCAATGCCGGATGTGCGTGTCCCAAGGTGCAAGTAGCAATTCCTGCCACAAAGTCAAGATATTGCTTTCCTTCGGTATCCCACAACAAGCATCCATCGCCTTTTTCTAAGGCTATAGGAAAACGTCCGTAAGTGGACATCACAACTTGATCAAAGCTTTCTTTATTAAAAGGGGTAGATGCTTGGCTTGGTTGTTGAACAAGAGTCTCAATGCTCACAGCTTAACTCCTGAATATCTGTATTTTTAGACAAATTGTATAAATCGGAGAAAGAAAAATTAAACATTTCTGGACAAATTCCTTTCTCTTTTACTTTTTACCAATAGTTAAGGTAAAACATCTATTGTAATGTAATTTACTATTTTTGGAAAATAATTTTAAAGGCAATCAGTTAAAATATGCTGAACTCTAACCTTTAAAACGGAGTTTCTGCTTTCAAGTATATCATTTCCTTTAAATGGGGATGCTCAAATGTCAATTCCCTGGCGTGGAGATGTAATCGAGTCGCTGCTTGAAATTGGCATCCGTAGAGTTTATCTCCTAAAATCGGTATACCCAAACCCTTGGCATCGGCAGCATGAACTCTTAATTGATGGGTTCTTCCCGTCAAAGGCATAAATTGAATGCGGGTGTAATTATCTTCTTTGCTTAAAACTTGAAATTTAGTTATACAAGATTTTCCATATTGGTAATTAACTTCTTGATAAGGACGATGTTCGGGATTTCCCCAAATTGGTAGTTCAATCGTACCTTTGTTTTTCAATAAGTTACCAGAAAGTACGGCTTCGTAAACTTTATTAACTAATCTTTGCTCAAACTGCTTGCTTAATAACCCATGGTTTTTTTTGTCTTTTGCTAAGAGTAAAATTCCAGAGGTATCCATATCCAATCGATGTACTGCTGTAATCTTTTCACCATTTGGACATAAATATAAATTAATTAAGCGGCTCAAAACGCTATCTTGATTGTAATGATACCTTCCCGGAACTGATAGTAAACCTGCGGGTTTATTTACAGCAATTAACCATTCATCTTCGTAGATAATGGCAACTTCTCTCTTGCTAAGTTGGGAATTAGATTGTAATCCCGATAGCAAAAACCCCATCAAGGGTTGACAGCGTTCGATACAAGCACCATAGAATTCTCCTGGAATTTTATCTTGATTGGATTCTCCCCACCAAAATTCAGCCATAGCCAATGGTTGTAAATTATTTGTTGCAGCATAATGAAGTAATTTCACAGCACAACAATCACCTGTACCAGTTGGTAAACCTTGGGGCATCAATTGTTGTAAAGTTGAGGAATTACCTAAAAAGTTCATAATTGAATAAGCTGCGTGCATTTGTGCTTGCAGTTTGCGGGATATTTGCTGACGCTGCTGTTTTAATTCCCGAATCCTTGTATCTGCACGATTAATTACCATCTGAAGCGGTTGTAAAATTTGATCCCGCTGTTGTTTGAGTATTTTTCGCTCGATTCCATCCTGACGACTTGATTCGTTAAGTTTTTCTAATTCTATATTTAATTGATTTAATTGATTTAATTCTTCTCCTGTCAGGGTTTTATAGAGTAACTGACGTTTTTCCTGACGTTGTTGTTTATTAACTTGATGACGTTTACTCATTTCTTGCAAACGTTGTTCAAACTGTAGCGCTATAGTTTTATATTCTTTTCTTTGAGTCAGTTGTTTAAGTTGAATAATTTCTTGTTTAATAACTTCTAATTCTGCTAAGGTGCGAGTTTCTTCTAAAACTACTTGTTCTCTACCGGGAATTGGTGGTACCCAACCTTCAACTAAACTACAACCATTCAATAATCCAGAAAAAGCTTTGAGTATCCGTTTTTCGCCGTTTGGTAATTTTACTAGTAATATCCCGTACATTTTACCTTCACGGGAATATATTGGATTAGTCTCAAGTTGCTGCATTAAATGAATGGCGATCGCTTCTGCTTCTAAGGTACGGGGAAGCTGTAATAATCTACCGTCAGAATATCCTTGATAGTAATAAGTAGCAGGTGAGTTATTGATTTGAGCGTTGCTTTTCATGAAATCTAACATAAGTAAAATTTTTGACGAGCTAAGGTATATTCAGGAGTTAGGTATGAAGTCAAAAACCGGGTTTATGTAGTTAGGCTTGCATTATTTACATAATTACTCGTGAGTTATATAAGCCCTGACTCTTCCCTCTTCCCTCTTCCCTCTTCCCTCCCCCAAACGAAATGTTTAATTTATTTTGCATAAGTACTTATGTAGTGTAAATCCTAACATCTTCTAATGAAATAATATCTAACTCCAGATGGATGCACTTTTATTGATTTATAATCGCAGTGAGTTTTTTTGAAGCTAAAGAGTTGTATCGAAAGTAATCATAATCGAATTTTTTTTGGCAAAATCAATATCAGTACCATTTTAAATTTAAAATGATCGAGATTAAATTTGAAGATTCACAAGCTGCCTATGCTCTCACAAATCACCAATTTAGTTCATATGAAAGCTATGAAGCGAGATTATCTCTGTTCAATTTATCGATATTGGCTGATTACGACCAATTAGTATGTCTACCGGAACTTTACAATATTGACAAACACTGGTACCAAATTGAAACAGCCAAGAAAGTCATCAAACAGTTTGGTGGTAGAGCAATGCTTTCCGATGAGGTTGGATTGGGAAAAACCATTGAAGCTGGAATGATTTGTAAAGAATATCTTTGTAGGAATCAAATCAAATCCCTGTTAATTCTCACTCCTGCGACTTTAGTTTCTCAATGGCAACAAGAACTTCAAGAAAAGTTTAACATTAGTACTGTTACTACTGAGGACAGAGAACTTCCACCATCGGAATTTTGGACGAGTCATAATCGGATTGTCGCTTCTATAAATACTGCAAAGCATTCCACTCACTTTGATTATGTGACTTCCCGAAGTTGGGATATGGTAGTAGTTGACGAAGCCCATCACTTGAAAAATCGCCGCACTCTTAATTGGAAGCTGGTTGATGCGATTAAAAAGCGATTTATTTTAATGTTGACAGCAACTCCCGTGCAAAATCATTTGGTAGAACTGTTTAATCTTCTGACTCTACTCAAACCAGGATTGTTAAAAACAGAAGTTCAGTTTAAAAAAGAATATGTCGGTTCAAAGGATGGTAGAACTCCCAAAAATTCCGAAAAATTAAGGAATTTAATGCGGGAAGTAATGATTAGAAATACCCGTTCGGTTGTAGATGTTAAATTACCTAAACGCTTCGCTTCTACTATTACGGTGCAGCCAACAGATGAGGAGAAAGAATTATATCAAGCTATCAACGAATATTTACGTTCATCACAACAAGAAAAAACGATTGATAAATTAACTAGAAATAACTTATTAATGCGTGCTGGCTCCAGCCCTGCGGCTTTAGTTAGTTCTCTGGAAGGATTACAATCTCGTTTTAATAATTCTCAAATTTTGTTTTTAAAAAAGCGTGCTAGTAATATTAAACAGTTTGAAAAAACTCGGATGTTAGTAGACTTGCTAAAGAAATCTCATCAAAAAACTTTAGTATTTGTGAATAATCTTGCTACTCAAAGTTATTTATCCGAAAGTTTAACAATTGCTGGGATAAAACATAGTTCCTTCAGGGGGGATATGTCTCTCAAAGCCAAAGATAGCGCTATTGAAGAATTCCGAGAACAAGTTCCAGTTATGATAGCAACGGAAACAGGAGGAGAAGGACGCAATCTACAATTTGCCAATGCAATTGTTAATTATGACCTACCTTGGAATCCGATGAAAATTGAACAACGTATTGGTCGTTTGCATCGTATAGGTCAAACTCAAGATGTTTTTATATTTAATTTTTGCATTGCTAATAGTATTGAAGAATATATCCTTAAAGTTCTGCATGACAAAATAAATATGTTTGAGTTGGTAGTAGGAGAAATCGAAACCATATTGGGGAATATGGGAGATGAATTTGATTTTGAAGACATGGTAATTGACCTGTGGTTGGCGAATTCCCATAAAGATGAATTAGATAATGCTTTTGATTCTTTTGGAGGACAGTTATTAGATGCCAAACATAGTTATCAAAAAGTACAAGAGTTTGATGAACACTTATTTGGAGATGATTTAGAGGCATGAAAAATCAACTTCTTGATGCTATCAACCAAGTAATTAGTTTAAACTCTGGAGTTGCAGAATTTACGAATGATGATACTTTAGAAGCATTGCTGCCAGTAGATATTGCTCGCTCTTTAGATGTATCTGATTCTATTAGCTTTAGCACCAGAGCCGATGTAAACGACAGCTATTTTGTTACCTATAATTCCGAAATATTTGATAAGTTTTCTGGGTTACTTGATGTTCAAGGTTGTGCATCTGCATTAGCGATTAAGTATGACGGTTATCTGAAAACTACGGGTTTTGAGAAAAGAATCAATGATACTTTATGTCCGCAGAATGGTTTAATTCGCGTCGGTAAATCCTTTGAAGCATTGACTCCCTACATATTATTTAATATGTCTTATACCGCGAGCGCAGACGAAAAGCGGTTGGGAATGGTATCGTTTTTTATTAATGGTCTGACGGGTATTCCCGGAGTAGAAATTGGTGATGCACTGTCTTGGAAATCTGACCAAATATGTTTGAAAGATGCATCAAAGTTGGCACATATTAATTTTGAACCATTGTTAAATACTGCTAATTCTTATGCATCAAAATTAATTGACACAGAAATTACACCTTGGCGTAAAAGTTTATCGCGTAAATTAGGTAGGGATGAAGAAAGAATTAAAACTTATTACAACACAATTGTTTCTGAAATTCGAGCCAAAATCAATAAAAAGAATTTGGAAGGAGAAGCACAAGAAAAAGAATTAGCTCGGATTGAAGCGACACAAATGGAATTAAAACGAAAATTAACCGATTTGCAAGAACGATATTCCTTGAGCGTCACGGCACAATTACATAGTACTTTAGTGATTTTATTACAAACAGTTCATATAGAATGCGAATTGATTAGAAAAAAGGCAAAACGGGGAGTAATTGCAGTTTGGAATCCTTACTTGAAAATTATTGAACCGTTGCGATGTGAAGAGTCAGGGATGCCAGTGACAACATTTTACCTTAGTGATGATGAAGCTAAAATTATTGCTCCGGAGGTTTATAGTAAGTAAATTACTTCAAAGTAAGGAGTACCATTGGTAACAAGTTAAGCTTGTATGACAGTACTCCTAACTATTCTTAAAGTTTTTGCAGCAATTCCTGAGTTAATTGAGTAAAAGCTTTAGAACCACCTGATTGAGGACTATTTAACACTACAGGCATAAAACTATCAACTGCTTTAGCAACATTTACATCAACAGGTATTTGGGTTTCACAGATTTTTTCCGCGCCATAATCTTGATAAACACGGTTAATTACTTGTTTATAATATCTTCCAGTTAACATATTACTGTTGGACATTGTAAACACAATTCCCAACATTTTGATATCTATCTTTGCCTCATTTTCATGACTTTCTTTCAACTGAGCAATGCGTCTTTCTAATAACTGAATACCCACCACAGATAAAGGTTCTGGCTTTGCAGGAAGAACATAAAAATTACTCGTAGCTAAAGCACTGCGAGTTAATAGATTGTAACCGGGAGCGCAATCGAGCAGAATAAAATCATAATCGGCACGTACAGGTTCTAATATCTTACTCAGTAACATTCTTTCAAAACGATTCCAAATCGCTTCAAAGTTATTTTCACCCAAATTTACTGCTTGTTGATGCAGCATTTCCGATACTACAAATTCGTCATAAAGGTCGATATCTCCCGGTAATAAATCAAGTCCAGGAAGATTATTAAGTGAAGGTTGAATAACTTCTTGAATCCTCAATTTTACCCTATCCGATGATTTAACAATATCATCAATTAAAAATCTTAAAGTCCGTCTTTTTTTCCGCAGTTTAGCAAACTCTATCGGTGACATCAAACTGAGAGTAGCGCTGATTTGAGTATCTAAATCCAGCACCAACACCCGTTTACCGTGATTTTTCGCTAAACAAGTCGCTAAATTGACGGTAAGAGTGGTTTTTCCCACACCACCCTTCATATTAGCCGTCGAAATTACATATCCCATATTTTAATTCCTCAAAAGAACGCTTTCCCAGATAATTAACGTGAATAGCTCTGTAAAAGTAAAAATTATCGCGAGATTTCAGATTTTTGAATGTTTTCTTCTTTAAAGCAGTCAGATTATACCAGTGAGTTGATTATTGATAAACCCACTTGCTTGAAGAAAATCTATTTAACCAAATCTTCCATTAGCGCCATCGCACTATCTTTTACCACTGGTGAATACAACCACGGCATTTCCTCAAATTCTGGAAAATTGACTCGTTTGAGGCTACCAACGGGATAATTAACTTCTAAAAACCGAGGGATTACTTGTAGTCAAGTTTTGGCTAAACTTGTAATGCTTTATTGTTTAGATTAAATTCCCTATTAATCCCCTTATTGGCTAGTATTTTTTATGCAACCCAGAAATAATCTTGTTGAGATATTTTCGACTTTTTTACAATTTGATGCAGATAGCTTTCGTGGATGGGCGACGGATGCTAAACTACGTCGGAGTATGATTAATTGTGCAAAGCAAATTCCCCAGGAAACCTCAGAAAATTTTTGGGCGCTTTACTGGTATAAAGTATGGTATTCTCAGTCGCCACAAATTGCCAAAGAACATCTTTTAGCTTATTTACAAGAGTGTTGTTACTGGAGTTCAGCAAAAGCAGCGAATACATTTGCCAGTATCCAGTATAATCTTTCCGACTGCTTTCAAATTGCGATCGCAAAGTTTGATAAAGTTCTTCAGGGGTACAATCCTGATTCTGGTTTTCGGCTAAAAAACTATGCTAGTGCGACTTTCGGGAGTGTTATCCGTGATACTTTACGTCAGCGTCACGAGGTTGATATTTGTTCAGTTTGGGGTTTGTTACGCAAAACCAGTCACAAGCGTTTAGTTGAATCTTTGCAGCAGTCTGGTTTAGCTGAAGATACAATTGCGGCTTATGTAGTTGCATGGAACAGTTTTAAAACTTTTTACGTACCAACGCAAGCTAGTAGCACTCGACAACTTCCCCGCCCAGATGAGAAAATTTGGTCAACTATAACTCAAACGTACAATAAACAAACCAATTCGTCGGTAGATTCTCAAACCTTGGAAACTTGGCTGTTGAATTGTGCTGCTTCGATTCGTAAATATCTTTATCCTAGCGTCACTTCTATCAATGCTCCTGCGGGTGGTGAAGATGCTTTTGAATGGATAGATAATCTTGCTAGTGGAGAAGATTCTTTATTAAATCAAATTATCGCAACGGAAGAAGAACAAGTAAAGGCTTCTCAAGAATCTGAGATGAATGCCGTATTAGTAAGTGAAATTACGCAATTAGATAAACAATTACAGCAAATTTTACAACTTTATTATGGGCAAGGTTTGACACAGCAACAAATTGCTCAACAATTAGAAGTTAAACAATACACAGTTTCGCGAAGATTGAGTAAAACCAAAGAAACATTATTGCGTTCCGTATTCCAATGGAGTCAAGAAAAACTGCATATTTCCTTAACACCAGACATATTAAAAACTACCAGTAGCGTCATGGAGGAGTGGTTACACAGTTATTACAGTGGACAGTTGACAGTTGACAGTTGACAGTGGACAGTTATTGGTTGTTTATTACCAACCTTTAACCTTTGATATTATTAGGAGTATTAGGATGAATCATGCTTCGTTATTTACTTTTGCTTCGCCATCTGAGTTGATTTTAGAAATACCATTAAACGCTCAAAATCAAGCTTGGGTTGAAAGTCAAAATTTTTCTGCATATATGAATAAACTTTGCCTTCTGGCTATCTTACCCTGGTTGGAGTCAGAATTCACTCAGCAGGCAAAGCTTGCGCCCAGTACCACTGCATTACCCAGCTTGTGGGAGCTGGTTAATGGATGTTCAATTACGATTACAGACGGGACTAAATTTGTATTAGTTCCCACTGAAGATATTGATTTAAGTGAGTTAAGGGTTGCTCAAGAATGGGTAGATATACCGAGTTGGGCGGGTGATTATTATTTGGGGGTACAAGTCCAACCGGATGAAGGTTTTGTGAGAGTTTGGGGTTATTGTACTCATGCTCAACTCAAGAATAATCTTAATTATGATGCTACTTGGCGGACTTATGCAATAGATTCTACTGCTGTAACTACAGATTTAAGTTTATTAACTATAGCGCTAGAGTTTTGTCCCCAAGAAATAACCCGCAGTGAGATTCCATCCTTAGCAAATTTAACTCCAGCCCAAGCTAAAAATTTAATTTCTCGTTTGGGAAACCCCGAAGTAATAACACCTCGTTTGGAAATTCCATTTTCTATGTGGGGAGCGTTAATTGAGAATGAGGGTTGGCGAAGAAGTTTATATGAAAGAAGATTAGGATTACCGGAACAATGGTTTGTGATGGAATGGTTGCAAAATGGAGTTTCTCAAACAGCACAACAATTCGGTTGGGGAAGTTTTGATTTACAAACTGCTACGTCAGGTACTCGTAGTGTAGAACAATCGGGGACAATTTTTGCTCGTGAATTAACTATTGCCGAACAACAATATATTCTTTCAATCGTTCCTCAAAATGAACCAGAAGGAATAATTTGGCGTTTTGCATTGCGTAATGCTGCTACAAATGGTTTGATTCCCGAAGGATTTAAATTGAGATTGCTGACTGAAGATTTAGAATCCTTCCCCAATAATCAAGATGTAGCAGTAACTGCTGTAGAACAACTTGTTGTAGAGGTGATTTTAGAGCCAGGGGAAGGGATAATTTGGGAAATCGAACCTATACCGGAAAATTACGATAGGGAAATTCTGCGGTTTTGATACTTATCTAAATATCGCTATTTACTAACGAATTCGTTCTTGTCGAAAACCAGAATCACCACCTGTAGTAAACCAATATTCCCAAGTTCCTCCAGAAGCAGTTAACCAATTATTAAGGTCAAATGAACCACTTCCTTCGGGTGTGCCTTGAATTTTATAGGCTTTAACAGCTCGTTCCTTGTTATCCCAAATTAACGGCAATCCGGGTTTTATTTGTTCTGGTGTTTTGCCATTAGTTTGTAGAAAATAAGCATCGTGTCCCTTATCCGAACCATTACCAAAAACTTGAGCAATTCCGTTTTCATCAATTGCGACAAAAGCACCTTCTTCCAAACCAATAGCATAAACGGGATGATTTTCGGCTACCATAATTCGAGCCATTAATCCGAAAATTCTCCCGTATCTTGTTTCGGGATGATTGTCATTACATCTGTCTAAATGGGTGTCAGTAATCGTATATTTTAGATAAGGAACTTGGAGAAAATTACTGTGATAAATATCCTGAGTATTATCATGAAAAGGGTCATTTAAAATTTCTGAACTCAACAACCCTTGTCTAGAAGGAGCATAATAATATTCTCCTAAAATTGCCATACCGGCACTAGTTCCACCTACGGGAACCTTTTTATGATTAATTAAGTAATTAATTGCCTCTTCTGTAGCAGTTCCTTCCCAGCAATCTTCGTATTTATTTTGATCTCCACCAGCAAAATACAAAGCATCTGCGTTTTTGATATATTGCACCACCTCTGGATTATTAGCGGCTTCCCGACTATCAATAGAAAGTTCCGTAGCCGAATTGATTAAATCACTATAATTATCTGTAATCCACTGTGCTTGTCTGCCCACACCACCGCAGCGCAATACTAAATAATCTCCGTAATTAGCTTGTTCTAGAAACCATTTAGTTGCTGCATCTTCTCCTACAGTTCCTCCTTCTGCACCACCAATCAAAAGAATCGCAGGTTTTGAATCAGAACCCTTAACCTTTCCATACTCTAAATAATATTCAAAGTTGTTGCTATCATCAGCTTGTCTGTAATCGGGGAGTTTGATTGCCATACATCAATTACTTTTAAGTTATTATTTTGCAAATCATTATTATAGTTTGGTGGTGATTAAAATAGAGATATTTATATAAATCAAATTATAAAAAATTCTTAATTAATTAGGATTTAGCAAATATGTTTGAAACGCAAAGGTACGCAAAGTTTTTATAGCAATTAAAAATACTTGTATCTAAGTATTGACTTCAATATCTCTCCTAACCTCTTACCTCAGCGTCCTCAGCGTCTCTGCGGTTATTTTAATCCATAATCTTCCCCCACAAAACCAGTATTTACCCCAACCCTTCAAACTGTAACCAACACATATACATTGCTCTAGGAACGTGAAAACAACCCTTCCATTTACCACCCTTTAAATTCAACAACACCTCACCACGACGATTTAAATAACCAAACCACTCTCCATACTCCGCATCAGCAAAATGTGTCCAAGTATAATCGTGCATCTTGTGATACCACTGCCAACATTCCTTCCTTCCCGTCAAACGATAACCCATCGCTAAGGCAACCAAAGATTCTAAATGCACCCACCACAACTTTTGATCCCATTCAAGTTGCTGTAGTGGATGTCCATCTATATCCATAAAGTAATACAAACCGCCGTGTTTTTTATCCCAAGCAAAATCAAGAATATTCAAGGTGACATCAACAGCTTGATTAATTAATTGTTTATCCCCACGACGCTGAGCGATATCCATCATAAACCACATCGCTTCTATACCGTGACCGGGATTAATTAATCTTCCTTCAAAACAATTAATATGGTTCCCATCGGGAGTAACATTTTCAAACATTAATCCTCGTTCTTTATCCAGGAAATCACCCATTACTTCTGTAACAGTTTGCTCTAAAACTTGTTCTAAAGTATCGTTTTCTAACAACCAAGCCATTTCTAAAGATAAGTTAGCTAAAATCATCGGTACTGCTAAAGATTTCATCGGACGAGTACCGGGATAAGTTTTATTATATTTACCTTTGGGATTGGACTGACGACGCAGAACGTTATTATAAGCTTGTAATGCGATATCTTTCGCCGATTCTTCTCCAGAAGCGAGAGCATATTGACTAAAAGCCATCGCCGCGAAACAATCGGAAAAGATATTATAAGGTTGGATTAACGGTTGACCTTCGCGGGTTAAAGAAAAATACCAATTACCGCTTTCATCTCTTCCATGTTCAGCGAGGAAATTAGCACCATTTGCAGCGATTTTCAACCAATCTTCCCGTTTCTCCAATTGGTTATACAGCATGGAAAACAGCCACACCTGACGATTTTGCAGCCAAATAAACTTGTCGGTATCGTAAACTTTACCAGTTCGATCCAAACAGGTAAAATAACCACCTTTTTCCCAATCTACCGAATGGTTTTCCCAAAATGGTAGAACATCCTTGAGCAAAGTATCTTTGTAAAGTTGAGCTAATTGTTGAGAATTGTACTCCATTAATTTCACCTGTGAATCAAAATCGATGGAGTTAATTATCGCTTTGCTGGGAATGAGAAACAAGTACAACCATTTTAGATTTTAGATTTTGGATTTAAAAAGGTGTATTGTATACTCCTTTCTAGATGTATAATGATAAATCTCTCTTTAATCTCTTTCCTCTGCGTTCTCTGCGTCTAGAAGGGTTTTTTTTCATCATCATAAACTGGGAAGCGAATAATTAATTCATTTAAACGCAGAGGAAGGCAAAGGTAAACGCAAAGGCTCGCAGAGTTTTGATTATCTCAAATTAGTTTTACCAAATATATCAATTTCATGTTCAGAAGCGTTTTCGATTTCGTTTACATAACCACATTTTGCATCGGGAAAAGCATCACAATAACTAACATAAGGTTTTATATCTAATATAGGAGTTTGGTCTAATAAGTCAATCCCTTCTACATATAAAATCAATCCTTCTATTTTAACTAATTTTGGTGCGCTAATTCCGATGGGATTTGGACGATGGGGAGCGCGAGTTGCGAGAGTCCCTCGACGAATGCGCGGACCGCGTGGAATAATTACCGTGGGATTCCAGTGTTTATTTAGGTGCAACCATGATATTACCCAAATCCGCTCGAAACCTTCCATATCTTTGAGTGCTTCTTGGGGTATGGTGTTGAACAGTTCAATTTTTGCGATCGCGGGTTGGTAAGTTGATGGTGCTGATTGAAGTTGCGATTGTCGCGGGGTTCCGTGTCTTTCTTTGTAGGGGGAATGCACTACACCAATAGGTTGTAAAATAATATCGGTAGGAAAGGGAACAGTTTGAATGTAGTCTTTTGGGGGAAATTTAGGCATACTGCTATATAAATACTAGACAAGTCTAGACATTACTTGACATGTCAACGGGAGCATGGGAGCGGTTATCCCTCAACGTCCAGGCACGGTTTAGCCAACCGTGCATAGTTTTCTAAATTTTTAGCTGCATTTAAGTCTCGATCAGCGGTATGGTGACATTTTTCACAGACATAAACACGTTCAGATAAACTCATAGGTTTAATTTCTCCGCAATTTGAACACTTTTTAGTAGATGGATAAAACCTATCTACAAAGATAACTTGGACACCATATCTAACTACTTTGTATTCAATCTGTCGGCGGAATTCATAAAAATTAGCATCGCTAATTGCACCAGCAAGTTTGTGATTTTTCAACATTCCACTGGTGTTTAAATCTTCCAAAGCTACTACTGCGTGATTTTTGCAGATAAATGTAGTAGCCTTATGAGTTGCATCTTTGCGAATATTAGCAATACGTCGATGAAGCTTGGATATTCTCAGCTTTTGTTTTTTATAACGATTACTTCCTTTTACTTTTAGAGTTAATTGACGTTGTAATTTAGATAACTTTTTCTTAGCTTTCTTTAAAGCTTTTGGGTTAATAAAAATAATTCCTGTTGAAAGTGTTGCTAGGGTTTTGATTCCCAAGTCCACACCAACGTAGGTCTCCTTTTTAGAGGTCGGTTGTGCTTCTATTTCATAAGAGCAAGAAATATACCAATCACCCGCAATTTTAGATATTGTTAGCTTTTTAGTTGTGGTATGTGGCAATCCTTCATAGGTTGATACCCAACCAATTGTGGGTAACTTAATTCTAGTTCCACCAATTGGAATTGGTTTACCACCCGCATTAATTGAAAAACTATCATTGAAACCTTTTTTTTTAAATCTCGGATAATTACCCCGTTTGTCGAAAAAGTTTTTGAATGCTTTACCTAAATTATCAAATGCAAATTCTGTAACTTTTTGACATATGCCTTTTTCTTTTATCCAGGTTAAAACTGGTTTTACATGATTATTAAAAAACTTCTTTAATACTAAATGATTTGGTTTAAGACCTGACCTATACAAAGCTTGCCATGTTTCTAGTCCCCAGTTATATGTAAACCGAGAAATGCCTGCGTGTTTTGACATCAGTATTTTTTGATCGGATGTCAGTTTTAGCTTTGTTTTGATCGAAGTTAACAACACAACTACTCACTATCACTCCTCGATATTAAATTCGGCTATTAATCGATTAGCCTTTTTTTTATTATTCCACAATCACATGGATTTTCAAATTATGTTTATATTAATTTTCCATAACCCAAACTTACTATTACTTTTTAATGGAGGAGAGTTGTCTTACAACTTGTTTCTTATTGTCGGCTCTTGTATATAAATGTATATTCTTGTCTATGAAATTCTCTACTAGGGCGTAGCTCACACCTGTTAACTTTACTCCGAACTTTTATCAGAAACTTGGGTTTATCCAATTTTTTACGTAATTTTACGTACACAGCTACTGCAAACGAGTAAGTAAAATAAAGTTATAAAAATAACTTGTATTTAAAATCTACACAGTATAAATGAGTATATTAAAAAAGAAGTTGCCAGCAATTATAACTTGTGTGTGTTTGCTGTTATCCACTACAACCAAAACAGAAGCAATTTCTGAAAATAATTCTATTTACCAAAACGCTAAAATACAATTACCTCCAGACTTTTACGCACTGTATCGCATTGTTGATCGAATATCGCGTGCAAATGAATACGATACTCATCCTTGGCAAATTGTGAGAGTTGCCAAATATGATAGTCAAGCATTCAGTGAAAATGTCAATTTGATACCTATTTATAGTGGTGTATTAGAACAATTAGGCGGCGATGCTTCAGCTTTAGCTTGTATAATTAGTCATGAAATGGCTCATCATCAGCAAGGGCATCAAGTTGTTAGTAATGTCGAAAAAATAGAATTAATTGCTCAGATTCGAGAAGATGCGGAAAAACAAGTTTTAGGTGGAGATAGAAAAATGTCTCCAGTTTCAGCAGTCGGTGATTTTGTTGTCAGACGTGTGGTTGGAGGCGCTATTGGTACTGTTGTTGGTGGTGTTTTAAATAATCGCAGCAACAGAAGATTTAGACAAGCGCAACAACGAATTAATACAATTGTAGAAAAAAAGACGACAGAGTTAGAAAAACAAATCGAAAAACAAAGTAGAGAAGATGAATTTGTTGCCGATAAATTTGCTTATCTGGCTTCTGTCAAAGCAGGTTTTGATGGGGAAGGATGTTTACGTGCAATGTTAGTACTTAATCGTATTCCGGGAATTGAATTTGAGCAAAATCATCCCACTATCGAAGAACGAATTGCAGCAATAAAAGCGATAATGACAGAGTTTGAAACTGAAAGTTTAGTCGATTTAGGACAAGAAAAGTTATTAAAAACTCAACCTTTAACTTACAATTTGTCTGTAAATCAAACATCCTTACGTGTAAATTCTCGTCACGGTGCTTCCATGGGAGATGATATTGATAGAATGTTTGGTTATTGATAAAAATATTGAAGTTGTGAAGCTAAAATAAACCGGGTTATTAGACATTAAGTTATATAGAATAAATAGCTTCTTCTCCTACACAGAGTACCTGTAGCGGTTTTTAATTGGTCATTTTATAACAAGATAACAATAATCAAAAATAGGGAATTTTAATTAGGAACTCTTGCAGTGATGTATCACTATTTATAGAAATAGATTATACATAAAACAAAAAACTATCTCGCAGATGAAAATCTGCTTCTTTTCCACAATGCGTTAATGCCCAATAACTCATATCTTTGTTTTTCTCTTTAATAACAGTGGTAATAGAAACGTCAAAATTTCTGTCTATAGAAGTCAAACAATGCATATTGAATTCTAAACTGATAAATAAAGCATTAGAATCGCGCAGAACATTAAACGGAAGTGAATCAACTCTATGTTCTAATTCCATTACTTCTCGATATCTTTCAAAGCGATAAACATTCCAATTTCCACTGGGAGAAAGATTAAACTCCCAATAGTGAGTAGAATGATATTTCCCTAGAAAAAACTCGAAACAAGTTGTTTCCCAAAGTCCATCTTTACGAGTTGGAATATCTACGACGGGAGGAATTTCTATTTGCTCTAAATCCCCTTTGAGTGCGTAATTAAGAGTTAATGTATGGTTTAGCCGAATGATTTCACCTGTAATCTGTAAATCAGTTTTTGTTGGCTCAAATGGTTGTAAGGAAAATGCATGATTTCTCATAGAATTGGCGGGCATAATGGTTAATTGAAGTCAGACGTAGTAAGACACCCCGTCTCTACATTATTATTTATACAACTATTTCTGAAAACTAATTATCAAAACTTGAAATAATCTCCATAATTGTATTTTCTTGCATTTCAATACTTTCAGTTAACTTGAACTGTACTAAAGCCCTAGCAAGATTGTGTTCTGGGTATTTTACTTTAAAATAAACATTACCTGCTAAGTAATCTGTAAAAAACCGCAGCCCTAATTCAAACGCAATTAAACGAATCCCATCGTATATATATGCATAATCACTCTTTGTGAGAAAATCTTTCGCTACTGCCAGATAACCACCCAAAACTAACTGACAAATATCAGTGTCAAAATTTACTGCTTGCCAATCTTCTGTTTCTTCTCCCAAAGGATTGCAAGCACAGCGTAAACAGTCACCAATATCGTAATGTACTAATCCAGGTTTAACGGTATCCAAGTCAATAATACTGATAGCTTCTCCATTATTCGTATCAATCATGATATTATTTACCTTGGGGTCGCCGTGGATGGGACGTAAATGTAGATGTCCTTGCGATCGCGCTTTTTCCAAAACGTCAGCTAAAGTCTTACGACAATCAATAAATTGCCAACAGTATTCGACTTCCAGAGATTTATTCGACTTATTATATTTATATAAATTCTCTACATTTTCGTATTGTTTTAAATAGTTGGGTGTAACATGAAAACCCGGTAGAGTATCGGCTAATTTTTCTACTGGTAAATCGCCGATTAAATGATGAAACATTCCCAGAGCGTAACCGATTTCACTTGCGTGTTTATTATCTTTGATAATATCAAATGTTTCGGCATTCTCAATAAACCCAATTGCCCGCCAAAATGAATTTTCAGCATCAATAAAGTGGTTTTGGTTATTTTGAGTTAATAATACTTTTGGGACTTCCCAACGACGATTTGAACTCAGGGGAGAATGTTTTAAACGTTGACTTACATGATTGGTAAAAGTACTTATATTCTGCATTACCAATTCGGGTTGACGAAACACATTTTGATTAATGCGTTGTAAGATAAAATGCTTTTCTTCTAAAGAATCTAAGGTAACAAGAAAAGTACCGTTAATGTTACCATGTCCAAATTCTTCAATTTTGATTACATTGCCTTGTGTTTCAAATTGATTGGCAATTTCAACTAGATTATTCAAGATTGTGTCTGTATTCAGAGGTGCTTTCAAAATATTACCTAATTTACCTAATGTTTACCTAATGTTTAATTTATAATCGCTGTTGATGTTGGGATAAATAATATAATATATGCCGCTTATTGACCAAGCCAATATCAGTATGCAACATTCTTAAATCAATTGCGACGGGTTCAAGCCCCTACTCAAATCCCATGTAGCTTAAAATCGCGGTTCGGTAAACCTCATCCTTAGTTAAATATTTTTTAAGTATTATTTAATTATTAGTTAAGTATTAGTTAAGTATTGGTGCGTTGGGTAAGAAGTCGGGTTTTTATGACTGTTTTATGATATTACGGGTAGAAGCTCTGAAAAACCCGACTTCTATGTAGATGTTGACTTTTTTCTGATATTACGGATAAAAGCTTGTAAAAACCCGACTTCTATGTAGATGTAAGAAGTCGGGTTTTTATGACTTTTTTATGATGTTACGAATAGAAGCTCGTAAAAACCCGACTTCTATGTGACTTTTTTGTAATATCACGGATAAAAGCTTGTAAAAACCAGACTTTTATGATTATTGTCGTAGTTTAGGTAACCGAAGGGGTAATTACGGTAAACATCAATGGGACTCTGAGAAGATACTCGTTAAAATGTAGTTAATCTCATAAAAAACAAGTTGAGGAACTGCCAAAATGCAAGAATTTACATATAATTCCGATAAGCGTAAATTGCTATCGAGTTTATGTCATGGGGCGATTTTTTTTAGTACAACATTATTTTCAATTGGTGTACCAATTGCTATTTATTTTACTGCCGATGATCCAGTTGTTAAAAGCAACGCGAAAGAATCAATTAATTTTCACTTCAATGTTTGGTTTTGGGCAACTGTAATTGGAGTACCAATCGGAATTTTATCTTTTCTTACCTTTGGTATTGGGGGAATCTTATTTTTCCCAGTTGTTGCCTTTGGGTTTTTACTACATTGGGGATTGACAATATGGGCATTGTTACACTGTTTTAGCAATCCAGATGAATCGTTCCGTTATCCGTTTATTTTTCGATTGTTTTAATCGCTTCAAATTGATATTTAGTTTTGAAAAAAGGGTTGCGAGGGGCATCCCTTTTTTGTTTTAGACAATAAGATAAACCGTTTTATTATAATAAATAATATTACTTACTCGTAGAATCTTTCTGGACGCTACATCAGTATGCTGGTAGCGTGAAAATTATGCGTTACTGTCGTCAATACTTTGTGAATGCGCTAGGGTAATTAAGTAAGGATAAAACCCCACGAATTTAGCAAATAAAAGTTCTGGGCAATTATCTAGAAATACGATCCTGTAAAAGCTCAAAACATCCATACAGGTATCGAAAACTTCTAAAAATAACTCTAAGCAGCTAAAAAGCTAGTTAAAGATACTAACCTGACACTTAGTGATAAGGAGTTTCTAATTGCAATGGCAACTTAAAGTGGTGGTCTAGTTAAGCAAAACTTCAGTTATGAAGCGGGAATTCTCATATCACTAAGTAGATGCTTAGTTTAGTACTTCAACACTGTACATATTCGCTTCAAAGGAACAGGAAATGAGTACATTATACGAAAAAATCGGCGGACAACCTACTCTTGAAAAAGTCGTCGATGATTTTCATCAACGGATTATGGCAGACAGCAGCCTCAGTGGCTTTTTCTCTAACACGGATATGAAAAAGCAACGTAATCATCAAATTGCTTTCTTTTCTCTAATTCTGGGTGGCCCCAAAGACTACAATGGTCGTAGTATGGACAAAACACACACAGGGATGGGATTACAGCAGCCGCATTTTGATGCGATTACCAAGTATTTAGGTGATGCAATGACTGCATCTGGAGTATCTTCTGATGACACAAAAGCAGCACTCGAAAGTGTTGAAAAATTAAAGGCTTCGATTTTAAACAAGTAATCCTATCAATTAAGTAAACTACTCGTTGATTATTGGTTACTAGTTTAAAAGAACAGTAGTGAAACTCCCTCGGATTGAAAACCGAGGGTTTCTTGCTTCATAGCAATTGTCATTAAAAAATATGATCAATACTGGGGGCAGTAGAAATCAACAATCAAGCTATATTCTGGCTTTGGATTTAGGAACGTATAATTTCTAACTTCTCACTCTTAATTCCTAATTTTTAAAATTCTCCCCCTAATGCACTAACACATCTTTCACACAACAGTGGATGTTCTTTTGATTCTCCTACATGAGTGGAATAATTCCAACAGCGATCGCACTTTTCTCCATCTGCTTTTACTACACCAATTTCCCAGTTATCTGTCTGCAATTTGTGTTTACAGTCTTCTATTCTGGGAGCATCTAAGATTTCTGCTTGGGATGTTAGAAATAAATACCGGAGTTCGTCTACACCGTTTTTACTGTTATCATTCAGTGATTTTACTGAATTCCGCAATTCTTCATCTTTGATGTAAAGTAACACTTTGGCTTCTAAGGAAGAACCAATCATTTTATCGATTCTGGCTTCTTCTAATACCTTATTCACATCATTACGGATTTGGCGGATTTTTTCCCAAAATTTGACCAATTCGGGATTTTTCCATTTTTCTTCTAACTGTACCCAACCGGCTTCAAATACCGATTTGTAAGCAGTTTCGTAAGGGAGAAATTGCCAAATGTCTTCTGCCATGTGAGACAATACTGGAGCAATAGCTTTGGTTAAATTCTCCAGGGCAATTTGCATTACCGTTTGACAACTACGACGACGAGATCCATTTTCACTACTAATATATAATCTATCTTTGCCTACATCTAAATAGAAGTTGGATAAATCAACGATACAGAAATTCTGCACTGCTTGAAAGAAGCGCGAAAATTGAAAGGTTTCGTAAGCTGTCGTGACTTCATTAAATACTTCTGTCATCCGATGCAGCATATATTTATCAATTTCGGGTAAATCTTCAAAAGCGACTGCATCTTGCGGATTAAAATCATGCAAATTACCCAACAAGAAACGTGCTGTATTGCGAATCTTGTTGCGAATATCCATGATTTGCTTCAAAGTATTCTTACCAATGCCTACATCGTTAGTGTAGTCTACCGAAGACACCCACAACCGCAATACATCAGCACCATAAGCGGGTTCCTGCTTCTGATTTTTACCACCTTCAATCACAATTCTGGGGTCAATTACGTTACCTAAAGATTTACTTTGCTTAAAACCTTTTTCGTCTAAAGTATAACCATGAGTCAAGACAATTTTATAAGGTGCAATACCGTTAATTGCAACGCTGGTAAGTAAACTCGATTGGAACCAACCCCGGTGTTGGTCGGAACCTTCTAAATACATATCGGCAGGATAGCGTAATTCGGGACGCTGTTCAACTACTGATGCCCAAGAAGAACCGGAATCAAACCATACATCCATCGTATCCATACCTTTACGGTATTTCCTGCCGTCATTACGGTATCTTTCTGGCATTAAATCTTCTACCGATAATTCCCACCAAGCATCAGTTCCTTTTTCGGCAATAATTGCTTGCACCTGTTTGATAGTATCTTCGTTCAACACTACCTCATTGGTTTCTTCGTCGTAGAATACCGGAATCGGTACTCCCCAACTGCGCTGACGGGAGATACACCAATCGTTTCTATCTGCAACCATTGGGGTAATCCGGTTTTGTCCTTGTGCGGGAATCCATTGTACGGATTTTATCTCTTTAAGGGCTGTTTCGCGGAATTTCTCCACTGAAGCAAACCACTGTTCGGTAGCGCGGAAAATCGTCGGTTTTTTTGTCCGCCAATCATAGGGATATTTGTGTGCGTAGGGTTCGTGTTTAATCAGCGATTTGGCTTCTGTTAAAGCATCAATTATTGCTTGATTACCTTCACTGATTTGGTTATTTGTACCGACTACTTTTAAACCAACAAATTTACCTGCTTCCTCAGTAAACTGACCGTTTCCATCCACCGGAGCTAAAATTGGTAAATGATAACGCTGTCCGACAATGTAATCTTCTTGACCGTGACCGGGGGCAGTATGCACCAAACCAGTACCGGATTCAGTTGTAATATAATCTCCGCCGATGATTACCGGAGAAACTCTATCAAATAATGGATGACGATAAGTAGAATGTTCTAAATCTTTACCTTTAAAAGTAGCTTTTACCGTTAATTTCGCGTTAAAGGTTTCTGCAAGACGTGGTGCTAAATCAGCTGCGATAATTAAATATTTAAAGTCAACTGCTGTTAAATTTTCAACTTCCACTACAGCATAATTAAGCTCTGGATTCACCGCTACAGCTAAATTACCGGGAATTGTCCAAGGTGTAGTCGTCCAAATTGCTACACCTAAACTGGGTAAAAACTCGGATAATTGATCTTTGACTGCATCCGCTAAATTAGTCATCGGGAAAGCAGCATAAATACTCGGTGAAATATGTCCTTCGGGATATTCTAACTCAGCTTCCGCTAAAGCAGTTTGAGAACTGGGACTCCAATGTACAGGTTTCAAGCCGCGATAAATATAACCTTTCAAAAACATATCGCCAAAAACTGCAATTTGTGCGGCTTCGTATTCAGGATTAGAAGTTAAATAAGGATTGTCCCAATCTCCCCAAACCCCATACCTTTTAAAGCTTTCTCGCTGCTCATTCACCGCTTCTAAGGCAAAATCCTTTGCCTTTTGTCGCAGTTGTAAAGGAGTTAAACTCTGCCTTTGTGCCGACTTCATATTTTGTAAAACTTTCAATTCAATCGGCAAACCGTGACAATCCCAACCAGGGACATAATGAATTTTACGACCTTGTAATATTTTGTAACGATTAATAATATCTTTAAGAATTTTGTTTAAAGCGTGACCAATATGTAACGAACCATTTGCGTAAGGAGGTCCGTCATGTAAAATGAATAATTCGCCAGGGTTCTCACTGGAAAGGCGTTCGTAGATTTTATTCTCAGCCCAAAACTGTTGGATTTCGGGTTCGCGCTTCGTAGCATTTGCCCGCATATCAAAATTAGTCTTAGGTAAATTTACTGTATCTTTATAGCTTCCTGATTCAGTCATTCGATTTTGGATTTTGGATTTTGGATTTTGGATTGCTTCTTTTTGAAGACTTTGATTTCTAATTCCTATTATGGTAATCTTACCGAAATTTAGCTTGAAGAAAAATAAGAAAAAAATTGGGCTGCTTTGTTACTTCCAATCAAAAAACTTTGCCTAAATCGCGATCGCTATTAATTACCGTTAAAAGGCAACAGGGAAGTTTCCATAATGGCAGTATAGCGGGAATTTGGACAAGCAAGCCTGATTGAATCGGGCTTTTTTCTACATCAAGGGGCTAATTGTTCACCTGTTCCCTATTTCTACCCGTTTATAGGCTTGGTCAATTTTTCAAACGTTTTTAGTTAGTATATACAGATTTATCAGCTAATATTTAACAATAACCATTAACAATAACCATTAACAATAACCATTAATTTTCATATAGCTTAATAACCAATTTGCAGCGGTTGCTCTACGTGTTTCTCTGGGACTAAATTCGCCTATTTTGTAACCTGTAAAACCAAGTTGTTCTTTAACAATTTGTTTATTTTCCTTGGGAATCGAGCGAGTCAACTTGACTGTTGGGGGACGATTAGCGATAAAATCTGGTGGTTGAGGATATTCTGTACGCCATTCTTCAGATACATTATTTGCATCCCATTTACCCGTAGATTCATCGTAGCGATAACCCAAATAGTGCCATACCAACTTGTTAACTGTGGTATCGTCAATTTCTTCTTTGAGAATCGCCCAAATTGTATCGGTGTTGAGAGACGGTAGTTCCATTTTAGATTTTGGATTTTAGATTTTAGATTTTAGATTATGTTTAAGGTCTTAACTTCCAAATTCTCATTCAATAGTTTATAAATTAGCATTTGACCGGACAAAATAAAATAAAAAGAATATTTATGTATTTATGATACCTATGTCAAATTCGACTCTGCCAAAACAAATTCGCGCCCATGCATTGATATCCGGTAAAGTTCAAGGGGTAGGCTATCGTTATTCTACGATGAATGCAGCGAAGAAGTTGGGTTTAAACGGATGGGTACGAAATCTTCCCGATAGTCGTGTAGAAGCTGTTTTTGAAGGTGCTTCGGAGGTTGTGCAAGAGATGATTCGCTGGTGTCATGATGGCTCAATTAACGCCATCGTTACGGATGTACAAGTTGAATATTCGCAAGCGGAAGGTTTACAAGGATTTGAAATTATCAGGAGTCATGAGTGAGCTATTAATTTATTGAAACTATTAGCCTTTAACCTTTAACCTGATAATCATTCATTCATTTCCTTAAATGTAGCTAGCGCTGATGGTGAAATACGACTCAAGTAAGAAAATACCCAGTATTTGGAGACAGTATCTAAGATTACGGGAAAAGTAGCGATAAAGATAAATATGGTGTTTCTTGTGGGTGCAATTCCTAAGTGTTGTGCAAATGCTTCGAGAATAATTTCCCATCCGTGGGGTGAATGAAAGCCGACGAATACATCTGTAATTAAGATAATTAAAAAGGCTTTAGCACTATCGCTAAGTCCGTATACTGTATCATCAAGAAATAATTTTAATATTGCGAGTTCTCTTTTACTAGTAGCAATTATTAATGAAAATACAATTAATGATATGAAATCGGCGAACACGTTACTAATAGCACTGTTGTTTTGATGATGATATTCTTCTGCTATTTCAATTGCTTTTTGTTTTTGATTTTGCTGTATTACTTCTAATGATAATGATGGAGCTTGAAGAGTTAATTGTTCAAATTTCAATTGATTTTGATAAAATTTGAATTCATGTAGCGCTTTCTCTTCGATGTAGTTATTAACAAAAATATCAGAATTTATATCAGTTCTCAGACGCTCTACTATGGGATAAACTATTAATTGTTTTGATAGGAAATAAGTTAAAAAAGGTACTAATATTAGAATCATTAAAAACTTTAAAGCTGTTTTTGTCCTCTTACTAGAAAATTGAAAATCCTGAATAATTTGTTTTTCTGCTTGGGGAGATAACTCTCTAACAATTTTTTGTAAACTTCTCGTAATAGAACCTGGAAATAAACCGATTTTTCGATGAGCAATTTTTGCTTCTATTTTATCTAAATCAGATGTATTTTCAAGCTTTGAATTGGAATTAACTGTGAATCTTCGCGAAGTAAATTCTTGATTAATTGCATATTTTGCTGTGACTTCATCAATAAATTTTAATTTATCTAAAAATGCTTGATTGGATATATTTAATAAAGAACGACTTTGCTGAAACTCTGCTAACCTCAAATTAATTATCTTCAGATTTTTTTCCAGTAAAGATTGCCAATAAGATAGAACACTTGCAGTATATTCGGTAGATTCGGAAGATATTTTTCTACCATTAAAATGTTTTTCTTCAATATCTCGAATTCTCCAAGCAGCTTCGTAAGCTAACAACAGCGCTCTTTGGGGTGTATTTAAAAACCAATTCTGTTGAAGTTTACGAAAAAACGATGTTTTGGGTTTACTCATATAATTTTAATTAATCAAATAATTATCAAATAATTCGTTAATGCTGATATCTTTTTTTAGAAAATGAGCCTTGAAGTTAAATTCAAGGCTATATTAAAAATTAATTATGACAAAAAGCTCTTAATTATTCATAAAATTATCATCAGTTAAAGATTAAAAACTTGAAAAATATCTTGATAACCATTCTGCTGGATTTGGTTAACTAATTTACGTTCTTCATCAGGAATTTTTGCTAACTTTTCGATTTTGCCAGTATTTGGATTATCAGCAAATGCTGATTTAAAATTACCGTCATTATCAAAAATGAACAATTCTCCAGTATGAAATCTTTGAAATGCGATAACCTTACCATTATCAAACCAAAATCCTAAACCATCACCTATTTCAGCATTAGATTCGCTGGCTTTTACAGGTTTACCATTAATCTGACAAACAGTATAGTTAGTATATTGCTGAGTTTTTGTACTTTCTTGACAATTTTGAGTTAATTGTTCCAAAGAATTAATTGCAGCTTCATAGGAAGTATCATCAATTTGCGTTTGTGACTCTTCATTACCAATAACGCACTCGTCGGGAATTCCATCATCATTGTAATCCATACGTGCATCATCTTCTTGTCCATCGTTATCGCAGTCAATCAACTGTCCAATTTGTTTACCCGATTTAGTTTGCTTATGATTTTTTGTAGTTGCAATTTTAGAAGAATTTTGTTGTTGAGATGCAGTTGGTTTTTCTATTTTATTGATTGGTTTTTCTACAACAGAATTTTGTTGTTGAGATGCAGTTGATTTTTCTGAAATAGAATTTTGTTGTTGAGATGCAGTTGCTGTTTCTATTTGATTATTCGTTTGACTCGCTCCAGGAGATTGGTTACAACCGAGTAGCGTCACGACTACTAAACCCAAAGAAAAAACTTTTGCTTGTATCATCAGATTAGCTTCTTAAATCAATTATAAATTAATTTATTCATGCTAACTTAACTGAAATCAAGTCATAAGGGAAACAATACTGAAAAATTAAAATTAAAATTAAAATTAAAAGTTAAGAGTTGTAGAGACGTAGCTACGTCTGTATCGGAGTTTGGAGTTAGAAATAATCAATAATCAATGCCTAATTTTATTTTCTACGAATTATTATTATTATTTTGATACTTTGCTCTCAACTCTTCCAATTCATCATCTATTTTGCTATTATTTGCTGATTGTTGTGTACTTTGAGCAGGTGGATTGGAACTATTATTATTAATATTATTAGTAGATGGATTGTTAGATTTATTATTAGATTTACTCCCTTTCATAAAAATAGTTTTCATTTCTTCCAATTCCTGATCTATTTGACTTGGAGAACTTGAAATCATCGGAGATGGAATTGGATTAGATGATGTTTGAACTGGTTTTGTAAAAGTTCTAGGATGTGAAATTAAAGTAGGTAAAGAATTCAAATCTGTTAATACATCATCCACAGTTTGATAACGACGTGCAGGAGTTGTTGCCAACATTTTATCCAAAATTCTGCCCAAATTGTCATTAATGCTAACTTCCAGATAATTTCTCCACAGCCAAACATCATTATTAATATCGTACAGATCAAATGGCGATCGCGCTGTTAATAAATGAATACAAGTAACAGCCAAACTGTAAATATCGCTAGCAAAAAGTGCTTTACCTCTCATTTGTTCTGGTGCTACATATTCAGGAGTACCAATACTCGTACCCGTTTGATGTATAGAAGTTTGAGTAAGAACTTTGGAAGCACCAAAATCTACTAAAACAATTTGTCCCCTCATCTGAGAAGGATTGTGACGACGAATAATATTTTCGGGTTTAATATCGCGGTGAATAACTTGTTTTTGATGACAAAATTGCAAAATTCTTAACAATTCATTTAAGAATTGTTGAATTTGAATTTCATTGTAAACACCATTTTGATTTAACTCCTGAGCTAAATTCAACCCATCAATAAATTCTTGCACTAAATACTGTCGATCATCTTGAGTAAAATATGCCAAAAGTTCGGGAATTTGTCGATGTTTTCCCAACTCATCCAAACGCATCGCTTCCTGATTAAATAATTCAATCGCTTTAGGTAAAGTACTCGTACCTTGAGCTTGCGGATAAAACTGTTTAATAACACAATTAGGTAAAGACGGTTTATCCTCATCTCTAGCTAAAAAAGTTCTGCTAAAACCACCTTGTCCAATAGGTTTAATTGCACGATAACGTTGTTTGAGCAGTAATTTAGAGCCACAACTCAAACAAAACTTTTCACTATTGGTATTTTGCGGATTCGGACAACTCGGATTAAGGCAGTAACTCATTTTACAAAGGCATTGAATGCTCTCATATATCTCTATTGTGCCTTGTTTCAGATATATGGTGTTTTCTTAAGATTTGTCAAGCATAAAGCAATTTTTGATTTGAGATTATTGAATTATCTGGAATTTGTTAAACATTAATTAATCAAAATCTGTAGGTAAATCCCGATTATAATAATGCTGAAAAAATCTGGTAATTTGTGCTGGTGTTACCCTTGTGGTAGATAGTTGAGGAATCTTATCTTCAGCAAAAAACTTTACTTCCTCGGTTTCAATACTTGATGTTGGTGAACCGCCAATAATTTCGCATTGAAAAAACAGTTTATAAATACCGTGGGGATGAGGTGGATATCCTTGCTTATTGATGTCGTAAACAGCGAGCAACTTAACGGGACGGGTTTGATAACCCGATTCTTCAAAAATTTCTCTCACAGCTACTTCCCCTGGAGATTCGCCAACTTCTGCCCATCCACCGGGTAGAGCATAACAACCATCAGAACGTTCCTTGACAAATAATAAAGTATTTTCTTTGAAAACCACACCGCGTACAGCAACTTTAGGTGTGGGATATCCGATTTCCTTGACTAATAAATCTAAAATTTCGCTTTGTTCGATTTGAGAATAACTAGAGATGATATCAGCAGCAATCTCACGTAATAATTTGTAATCTTCAACTTGAAACGGATTTGTGGAATAATTTAAACCTTTTTGAGCAATAGCTTGAATTTGCTGCGCCCATTCTAACCATTTGGGTTGCATTGGTTTTGATAATTTTTGATAATTATAGTTAATTTGCGGTAGAGGCAGCATAGCTGAGCTTAGATTTCCCTGTCTACTAGTCCACCATATTAATGAAGGCTCGCTAATATATTCGTAGTGGGAGCTTCTAGCTCCCTGGTGACAACTAGTACGGTACGGCGTAAATCTAGCACCCATATCAAAAGCTTGAAATCCTTATTTTATAATACTTTTGACTTTTGACGAACGCGCAGCGGTACTAGGGAGCTAGAAGCTCCCACTACCTCTAACCGACATAATTAATGTGGTGGAGTAGCACAATCTATTGATTGATAATTATTGATGAATCACTGATAATTAAAAATTGGTAATTAATTACTCGAATGTCAGAATCACGACGCTTTATCAAACTGGTTGCTTATCTACGTCCTTATTGGCGAGATACAACTTTGGGTATTATCGCTTTATTGATTGTTAATGGTTTGGGGGCTTACATCCCCTTACTAATTCGCAATTGCATCGATAAATTGTCAGTAAACTTCAACTATGGAGAAATAATCCGCTATTCCATACTGATTATTTTATTGAGTTCTTCAATGTGGCTGATGCGGATGGCTTCCCGTGTCTGGATATTTGGTGTGGGAAGACAAGTTGAGTATGATCTTAAACAAAAGATTTTTGAACATTTACTGCAATTAGAGCCTTCTTATTTTGCTAGTAATACGGCTGGAGATTTAATTAGTCGGGCTACGAGTGATGTTGATAATATTCGACGGTTGTTAGGTTTTGTGGTGTTGAGTTTTGCAAATAGTATTTTTGCTTTTGCGCTGACTTTACCTGTAATGCTTTCAATCAATGTAGAATTAACTGTAGCCGCATTATCACTGTATCCAATCATGTTTTTTGTGGTAATGCTATTCAGCGAACGTCTCCGCAATGAACAAACCCAAGTACAGGAAAACCTCTCGGATGTCAGTAATCTAATTCAAGAAGATATTAGCGGTATTTCCTTAATCAAAATTTACGCTCAAGAACAAAACGAACATCGCGCTTTTGGTAAACAAAATCAAAAGCTGTTAAAAGCTAATTTGAAATTAGCGAAAACCCGAAATACTTTGTTTCCTTTAATTGGGGGATTGGTTAACATCAGTTCGTTGATCATTATCTGGATGGGAGCGAGTAGAATCGGTTCTAGTTTGGATGTGGGCGATTTTGTAGCGTTATTAATATATATTGAACGTCTGGTATTTCCTACTGCCTTGTTAGGGTTTACAATCACTGCTTATCAGCGTGGTGAAGTTAGTGTCGATCGCGTTGAATCAATTTTTAATGTCCAACCCAAAATCAAAGATGAGAGTAATGCAATTCGTATATCACGAAATCAGATTAAAGGAGAATTAACTGCAAAAAACTTAACATTTGCTTATCCAGGTTCAGAAACTCTGGTATTAGATAAAATTAATTTTCATATCTTACCAGGAGAAACTATTGCGATTGTCGGTGCAATTGGTTCAGGTAAATCCACCTTAGCGAATTGTTTACCGCGTTTATTAGATATTAATGAAGGAGAATTGTTTTTAGATGGAGTCGATATTACTAAAATTGCTTTAACAGATTTGCGGGATGCGATTGCTTATGTTCCCCAAGAAAGCTTTTTGTTTAGTACTACCATTCAAAATAATATCCGTTATGGTGACCCTTTAGCAGAACAGCAAGAAGTTGAGAATGTTGCTCAACTAGCACAAATAAGCTCAGAAATCGGCACTTTTCCGCAGCAATACAACACTCTTGTCGGTGAGCGGGGAATTACGCTTTCTGGTGGACAAAGACAGCGTACAGCTTTAGCTAGAGCAATGTTGGTAGAAGCTCCCGTGTTAATTTTAGATGATGCACTTTCTAGCGTAGATAATCAAACAGCGACACAAATTTTAAAAAATCTCTCTAGCGGTACCAAACGTAAAACAGTTGTTTTCATTACCCATCAATTATCTGCGGCGGCGGCTGCGGATAGAATTTTGGTGATGGAAAAAGGTAGAATTGTCCAAACTGGGACTCAAATCGAACTTTTACAACAACCTGGTCTTTATAGAAATTTATGGAGTCAGCATCAGGTAGAAGAGTTGCTGCATTAGAGATATTTGCAGGGAATAGGTAATGGGTAATGGGTAATGGGAGCTTTTGTATTGATAAGCTAAAAAGCCTTTAAGAAAGTATATTCAAATTTTATTAAAGTCTTGTAGTGCGTTAGCAAAGCGTGTCCGTAAGGACATACATCCTGCCCGCTAGAAAAATACAAATTAAATGCCCGATAACTTACTCTAATCACAACTAATCATCGTACTTGATATTGCTCTCGTCCCGGTAGAAGATTACCGAAAAAAAAACCGCAGAGGCGCAGAGTACGCAGAGGAAAGAGGTAAAAAGAGACAGGTCATCTTAAAGTGGAATAGGGGTAAGGGAGTAGGGAGTGTTACTTTTGTAAATTGCGATCGCGTTCATAAATAGCAAAGTGTAAATCCTTGAATATTGTAGATTAGTTATGATAATTAACTAGTACAGCAAGCGCGTAAATAAAGCAACCATTACCAAGGGTTAAAATCGTTATCCTATAAGACTTCCTACTGCCTAATCCCTATTCTCTACCTATATAAGTATTGTGTTAATTTGCCAAGAACCTAATTGCTCAAATCCTTTTAATGTAGAAGGTACTAAACATTGTATCAGTTGCGGAAGTAGCAATTTTGGTAAATTTTTGAGGAACCGTTATCGGGTATTAAAGGTATTAGGAGAAGGTGGTTTTAGTAAAACTTATGCTGCGGTTGATGTCGATAGATTGGATGCTCCTTGTGTAATTAAACAGTTTTTTCCTCAAGTACAGGGAAGTGCAGCAAGAGCTAAAGCAGCTAAATTATTCCGAGAAGAAGCATTTCGTTTATACGATTTGGGAGAAAATCATTGGCAAATACCAAGATTATTGGCTTTCTTTGAACAAGGTTCAAGTTTATATTTAGTGCAAGAATTTATTGAAGGGCAAACTCTTTTAGAAGAAGTTTATTCTCATACCTTTGATGAATTAGCAATTAGAGGAATTTTAACGGATTTATTACCAGTTTTAGACTTTATTCATTCTCATAATGTCATTCATCGCGATATTAAACCAGAAAATATTATTCGTCGCCAAATTGATCACAAACTTGTATTAATTGACTTTGGTGGAGCAAAACAAGTAACCCAAACTAGTTTAGCCAGACAAGCCACTGTACTTTATACAATTGGTTACGCACCAGCCGAACAAATGGCGGGTTTTGTATTTCCTGCAAGTGATTTATATGCTTTGGGTATTACTTGTGTAAGGCTGTTAACTCAATGTTTACCTATGCAAGATGATAGCGGACAATTTCATGACCGTCTTTATGATGCCATGAATGGTGAATGGTTGTGGCGAAATATTTTGCAAGAAAAAGGTATTGCAATTAGCGAAGAATTAGGAAGAATTTTAGATAAATTGCTGCAACATTTAGTCAAAAATAGATATCAATCGGCATTAGAAGTACTTGAAGATTTGAATTCTTTACCATTGAATCAAGTAGCCGTAATTTCAACAATTCCCCTAGCTGTTTCACCCGTACAACCAATATTACCCGATTTACAAAGCTTTGAATTTAATGTAGTTAGAGTAGACACAGCAGGTAAAGAAATTAAGCGTTGGTGTAGTAAAGCTAACTTTTTTATCGAAAATTTGAGCAGCGAAGTAACTTTGGAAATGGTATCAATTCCCGGTGGTAGCTTTATCATGGGTTCACCAAGAAATGAAGGGAATACAGATGAATTTCCTCAACATATTGTGACTTTAAAACCTTTTTTTATGGGTAAATATCCAGTTACTCAAGCTCAATGGAAAGCTGTTGCATCATTACCACAAGTCAATCGTTGTTTAAATCCCAACCCATCAAAATTTAAAGGTGCAAATTTACCTGTTGAAAATGTATCTTGGTACGAAGTGCAGGAATTTTGTGCCAGATTAGGGGAAAAAACTGGACGAGAATATCGTTTACCCAGTGAAGCAGAATGGGAGTATGCTTGTCGAGCTGCAACTAGTACACCGTTTCATTTTGGTAAAAGTCTTAACGCTCAATTGGTAAACTGCAATATTGACAATTACCATCCCATAGAAGCAATCGCAAAACATTACAAACAAACAACACCCGTAGGCAGTTTTGCTGTAGCTAATGATTTTGGATTATACGATATGCACGGGCAAGTATGGGAATGGTGTGCTGACTCCTGGCATAAAAATTATTATGATGCACCCACAGACGGAATAGCATGGGATTTTGGGGGAGATGTACATCGTCGGGTACTTCGCGGAGGTTCATGGAGTTTCAGCCCAGAAAGTTGTCGTAGTGCTAGTCGTAGCTGGAATGAGCCTGAAGGAGGTTTGAGAATATGTGGTTTTCGATTAGCGCTAAACAGTTAAGAATTGGTAATTGCGAATTGGTAATTGGTAATTGAAGTTAAGAGTTGAAAGTGATGAGTGATGAATTATTATCTCCATTCCCGATTACCGATTACCGATATTATTTACATTTGATGAATTTTCCGATGATTTGATGTTTATCTATCTAAAATAGGGAAACCTATAATCAAAAGTTTTAAATATACCTATTTATGAATGATTATCCGGAAAATAAATTTCAGAAATTTTTTACTGTTTCTGATCAAAATCTATTCCCAGCTATCTCTTGGTTTCGTTATCTAAATGTTGGACAAAAAATCGGCTTTGGTTACGCCATCGCAATTAGTGTTGGTGTAGTAGGTTCATTTTGCGGAACCCTTATTGGTGATTATTATCAACTAACATCTGTGGAAAAAGAACGATATGTAGATGAAGAAGTCGAATTATTCAATGAACTAAAAACTGGATTTTTACAAGCTCGAATCCATCAACAGCATTTGATTTCATTGTTGGAAAACCCCAAAGAACTACAAAAAAAATACGCTGGTTTTCTCAATCACAAGTCGGATGCTATGGAAAGCTGGGAGGAACTTGAGTCTTTTAATCGGGAAAATATTACACAACATCCAGAACATTCCCAGAAAATATCTCAATTACTGAAAACCTATGAAGGTGTACCAGAATTATACTTTCAAGAAGTTGAAAGATTGATCCAACAGATAGATGTACCGAATCTGAAATCACCAGAACAAATTCAAGCAGCGGAAAAATTATTATTGAATTTTAGTAACAGTTCTTTAGCTCGAAAATTTGATACTATTTCGGATAAATTAAGTGAATTAGCTGAAGCAGCGGAAGCAGGAGACGCAGAAACTGATCAAGGTTTAATACAAGCGCTGAGAACCCGCCGTTTTATCGTTTTTCTCACGGATTTTATCTCTGTTACACTGGCAATCATCTTAGCATATTACACGACTAAAACCATTACTAAACCGATTAAAAATTTAACAGAAACTGCCGAAGAAATCACTAAAAAATCCAATTTTGATTTACAAATACCTGTGACGACAAATGATGAAGTTGCTGTATTAACAAAATCTCTTAATCAATTAATTATCCGAGTTAAGTATTTATTAAAAGAGCAAAGGGACGCGAGAGAAAAATTAGAATTTTATAATCAAAGTTTAGAAATAAAAGTCCAAGAACGAACTCAAAACTTAGAAGATACTCTCAAAGAACTGCAATATACTCAAACCCAACTAATACAAAAAGAAAAAATGTCCAGTTTAGGACAATTAGTAGCGGGTATCGCTCACGAAATCAATAATCCAGTTAACTTTATTCACGGCAATCTTGAATATACTAAAGATTATCTCGAAGATTTATTACATCTAGTAGAACTTTATCAATCAGAATATCCAAATCCCACAGCAGTCATTCAAGAAGAAATTGAAAACGTCGAATTATAATTCTTACAAGAAGATTTACCAAATATTCTCTCGTCAATGCAAACAGGTTCCGAACGCATTCGAGAAATTGTACTTTCACTGCGGACTTTTTCCCGTTTGGATGAAGCAGATTACAAGAAAGTGGATATTCACGAAAGTATCGAAAGTACTTTAATGATTCTTAAAAGTCGTCTGAAAGAAACACCAAAACGTTGCGAAATTGAAGTGATTAAAAATTATGGTAAATTACCGTTAGTAGAATGCTATGCAGGACAACTCAATCAAGTATTTTTGAATTTACTTCTCAACGCCATTGATGTATTAGAAGAAAAGTTATATATCAATAGAAATAACCCATTTGTAACTCCCCAAATTACTATTTCGACAAAAATCTTAAACTCCCAGCGCATAGCAATTCATATTGTCGATAACGGTTTGGGTATGACAGAAAAAGTACGGGAAAAAATGTTTAATCCCTTTTATACAACAAAACCAGTCGGTAAAGGGACTGGTTTAGGGTTATCAATTAGTTATCAAGTTGTTGTGGATAGACACCACGGAGAGTTGAACTGTTTATCGGAAATTGGTAAAGGTACGGAATTTATAATTGAGATTCCGGTTAAGCAAGGAGACTACAACTCCTAACTCTGGTACAGACGTAGCATTGCTACGTCTCTACAACTAAACTAATTTCAAATCAGCATACTCTGCGAGTAAATCATCACTAGTCAAAGTATCACCAGTGGCTTGGGGAGTCCATAAAATCTCGAAAGCTAATAGTTTATCACTGGGAATGCTACCAAATTGACGTAGTGCTTGACGTAAATCATCGGCACTATTAATGTTAGGAACTTCGGTTTTACCTAAAGTTGCTGCGAGTAAGGTAACAATTATATATTCTCCAGGCCCTTGGGTAATTAAATCGGTGGGATTGTCTAATTCGCCGGTAGATGGTAAACCTTTGTTGGATGCAGCTGCTTTTAACTGATTGTTAACATTAGATAATGTTTCTTCAGTAAATTTGCTGCGCTCGGCTAAAGCTAAACGGTTAAATTCTGCTTCTGCGGAATTCAAACGAGCTTGATTTGTATTACCACCTGCGTAAACCCAATATTCTGGATGACGCAATAAAGCAAGGCTGGCTTCTTGTAAAACTTGCGCTCTAGCTTCTGGAGACTCGGTATCGGCAGTTTCGGCTAGATGATTTAGTTCGGTTTGCAATTCACGGGCTTGAGCTAATAAACCTACTTGTAAGCGAGTTACGGAAATTGTCGGGTTGCTGCTGTAACCTACTTCTCCCTCTCCACCGCTCGCAACTCTCCGGAAGGTTTGTACTGCAAAGTTAGCTAAAGCAAAGAAAATCAATATTCCAAATAAACCCCCAAATCCTCCACCTATACCCCAAAAAGGAAATAGGAAAGGAAAACCAAATCCACCACCGGGATAACCACGATATCCACCTCCGGGAGGAGCGTAGGTACGAGGAGATGATGAAGGTACTCTGAAAGAACCACCACCAATTCTACCACCGCTGCGAGCAGCTAGCGCTTCTGATGTTTGGCTAAATACCAGCGTAAACACAAGCAAGGCTACTAAAAAAGATTTAAACAGCGGTTTGATGACACTTTGTATTTTTTTACGCATGATACGGCTTTGTTGAAAACGATATTATTTACGTTTGATGCCAATGTTTACAAAATATATTGTTTAAGTATTTTTCGGTTACATCAATATATCTGATTGGCACTTTTACTATTATTTTTAGGTTACATTTTAAATTTATCGTTTCTCACTATGGTTTAACAGTAATCTTTGGAGGGAAATCCACTGTTGATAACCGTACCTTACGAAGAATTAAGAATAAAGTCTGATAGATATTTTACTTAAAAACCCGACGAATCACCCCAGGGAAAATCAAATTTTGCTGCGTTAGTTCTCCGAGATGCAGGAAGACTCGGACACTACCAAGGAATGATTCATTACAATTAATACATCTAAATTTAGGTATAAAAAAACACTCTCTTCCTGACTTATTCTGTTCTTTATCCAAGAAGAATTTTGCGTAGCTATTTATACTTATTTTTTCCGCTAATAAATAATAAATAATAATTTCTAATAGTATTGTAAACAACAGAAGACTACATATAATTTTATACTGGTACAGTATGGCTGAGTATTTCTAATTAAAGATTTGATGAAGTCAAGTCAATTCAGTGTTAATTACGTTAACGTTTATATTAAAGTTCTGTAAAGAACACTTGTTATACTAGTGGAAATGATGGTTTTTGTGGTGCGTCAAGCGGCTAATGCAGTTAAGATAGAGTTCTCTATGAGTTATTACTTATTGGAACTTGTTGCGATCAAACGTCAAGCAAGTGTATGGTTCAAGTAAATTATGCTGAGAATCATCCGTAAGTAATAAACCAAGTAATAAGGAATTTCTCTATACTAATGATGATGTTGCTGTGGCTGTCCTTTTGCAAAAATCTGCTTTGCGGTTATTCAAAGAGTTAAGCTTGACAAATTGTTTAACGGTTGAATAATAGAAAATGCTTAAAACAGCTTGACAAGTTTGGAGGAAGTAGGTTTGTCTGAACTTTTTTGGATTATTCTTGCTTGTGAATGCAACGTCAATCTGACGAGAGCAAAGAAACCCGGTTTATATGTAAAATCTTTGTTTTTATGACTAGATATCGACGAATAAATCAGGTTTCTGGCTTAACAAGTTTGTCTTCTAAATTTGCGGAAAAATCTGGTTAAAGTGTGTTTCTTTGTCAAGGATCTGAGGGTTAAAAAATCTATGAAATTACTATTGGTATGTACTTCTGGAGGTCATTTTTCGACCATGAGGAGACTAGAATCTTTCTGGTGTAATCATGAACGAGTATGGGTGACTGACTGGAAGAAAGATACAAAATTACTAGAAAATGGGGAAAAAGTTCATTGGTTGCCTTATCAGGCTCCTAGAGATGTATTGGCATTTTGGCAGAACATTCCTCGGGTATTTAAGATAGTCTATTCGGAACAACCTGACATAGTAGTTTCAACGGGAGCTAGTATTGCCGTTGGATTTGCGATTGCAGCCAAGTTGCTTGGTAAACGATTTGTATATGTCGAGAGTATCTCTCGCTCGGAAGAACTGAGTTTATCTGGAAAATTGGTTTATAAATTTAGTGATGAATTTTATGTACAGTGGCCAAATTTATGCCGCAAGTACCCCAAAGCAATTTTTAAAGGATACGCTTAGAGGCTCTTTCTAAGGTATAAAAGTCACTCTCATTTAAAACGAATGATTACTGTTACATTAGGAACCATACCCTTTTCTTTTGATAGAGCTATTGCTTGGTTGGACAGTCTTTTAGAAAGTGGTGTAATTTCTGAAAGTGTGTTTGTGCAGCACGGAACAACCGATGTATCTGCTCTAGCAAAATACATTCAAGTGAAAACTATACCAATAGTTGAGACTAATTTGTTGATGAAAACAATAGAAGAATCTCGGCTAATTATATCCCATGCAGGGCAAGGGTTAACGCGGGGATTAGCGGCTCAAGGAGCAAGTTTTATTTTGGTACCGCGTTTAGCTCGTTACAAAGAGCATATCGACGATCATCAGCTGTGGTTTGCTCAAGGTGTTGAGAAACTAGGAATACCTTATTGCACGACTCTGAATAATTTAGAGCAAGCAATAAAATGTCCACCACCTAGTTTTAAAGGACAGATATTTGACCAGCCAAAATTAGCTGAACATTTAATGCAGATATATCCGGTAAGGTCTTAAAAATGGCAACTCAAAAACCAGATTTAGATATTTGGAGGATACTCTTCCGATGAATAGAATTGCCAAAATAGTAATCCGACATTGGAAACTGCTTGTGGCTTGGAATGTTTTGGTGTTGGGCATAACTGCATTTAACATCAAGACAACACCTCGGATTTGGAATAGCCAAGCACAGTTAATATTACCCAACGTAACTAATAATAGTGATGCGGATTTGGGTAAATTAGGTAGTGTTCGAGATGAAGGGGTAGTCTTTTCTCAACAGCTTAACCCCTTGAATATTCTATCTTCGATCGCGATGAGCGACAATGTAATCAAAGAAGTATGGGAAAAAGATCCCGAAAAAGATCAGTTTTCTCGGTTAAGTAATTTCAAGAAACTGTTTAAGGTTTCTCCCGAAAAAGAATCGACGGTGATATCCCTTAACGTTGAGAGTTCTAGCCCGGAATTAGCCGCACAGCGAGCAAATGCATTAATTACAGCCTTTCGCAATCGCTTGCAAGAGTTAAGGCTTGATGAAGCACAACAGCGATCGCAATTCATGCAAAATGAAGTCAAACAAGCTTTAGATAAGTTGCTTGTAGCACAAAAAGCTCTGAGTGAATTCCGCGAGAGTTCCAATTTGGTTAACTCAGATGAGCAAACCAAAGAGATTATTGCAGCGATGAATACTTTGAGTACAGAACAAGCCCAAGCAATAGCTGAAGCCCAAGCAGCCCAAGCGAGAGTGAGGATGCTATCGTCTCGTGTAGCTTTGAGTCCAGCGGCGGCGGTAAGTTCTGTAAGACTCAAAGAATTAAAGGAATATCAGTTAATTAGGGATAAATTAAGCGAAATTGAAGTTGCCCTGGTGGAAGCCAGAGGTAAGTTAACCAGCAACCATCCCCAAGTCCAGGATTTACAATATCAGCAAAATGTGTTAACTAACCGACTGCAACAATATGTTACCGATTCTACAGGTAATGTGGCTGGGGTTGATAATGCAATTGGTGAAAATACGGCGGGTTTAGCCGAACAGATGGTTTTGGCAGAAAGTCAGGCTATGGGAATGCAGGAAAAAGCCCAACAACTGCAACCGGCTATTGATAAATTGACTGCAAAGTTAAATTCTTTACCCCAAAAGCAAGGGAAATTACTTGAACTGCAACGACAATATGATATTGCCGAAGGCGTTTATAACGGGGTAGTAGCCCAAGCAGAACAGGCAAAGCTCGGTGCTTTCAGCGCTTATCCCAGTGTTCAAATACTAGACCAACCAGCTATAGATACTAAACCAGCAGGACCGAAATTAAGATTAATGATACTTGGAGCATTACTAGCTTCTGGTTTCGGTAGCGCTGCGATCGTGTTATTTTGGGAAAATCGCAACCCCTTACTCAGTCCCAAAGATATTCAACAAACCAATATTCCGGTATTTGCGAGCGTTCCCTATATCAAAAATATTGGTGGGAAATTAGACCAAATCGGGGGAGAAATCGAGTTTCAACGATTGGCTTCTGCGGTTAGTTTAATGCAGTTAGATTCTGGACGATTAATGATTGCTAGCGCTACCACCGGGGAAGGTAAAACTACAACTATTTTAGGGTTAGCGAGTGCGTTGATCAGTTTGGGTTTTAAAGTATTAGTTGTAGACGGAGATTTTCGCAAAGCAGAACTTTCAGAATCTTTAGGTTATCAGCCACAAAAAAATTGGGATTCGCGATTTACACAAAATGAAATCCGTCCAAATTTAGATTTATTATCGGTGAGTATTGCAGAAGATAAAATTGCCGAATTTGTGGCTCGTGGAGAATTTGAACAGTATTTGAACTATGTACAAGTCAATGGTAAATATGATTATGTCTTAGTAGATAGTTCTCCAGTTACTTTGACACCAGAAGCAGCATTACTCGCAAAAGTGATATCAAAAGTACTGTTTGTTGTTCGTTCCACAAGCAGCCATCGTAACTGTTTCTACGACAGTATTGAACAATTAACCAGACACAAAGCGGAAATTGCGGGATTAGTAGTTAACGGTGTAGAAACAAGAGCGCAAGGTTATATGTACGGACAAAATATTGTTCAAGTACAGTAAGTAGGTTAATTAATGAATCAGCAAACAAGGTTTAAATCTGCTGCTAAAAAGACAACTGATTGTGATAGTTTATTCTCCGGAATTTGGATTTGTTGGGGAGAACTAACGCAATCAGAAAAAATTGTTTGTGGTTATATTACCTTGATTCCCTTGTGGTGGATGTGGGGTTGGAGACTATATTTTGTTTTTTTAGTAGCGGGTATTATTATTTATGAATTGCGTGAAAAAAGAGAAATCCGGTTACAGCGTCCGAGTGCTGCTGTCATCGGAATTATTGGTTACGGTTTATATGTTTTAATCGTCGGATATTTTTATCGAGAAGCTCAGGGTAGCCGACTCAATTTTAATGCCGTAATCTCACCTTTAAATAATATAGTTTGCTTTGGTTTATTGCTGTGGTATGTTCAAGATCGAAAAATACGTATTCGTCAACAAATTGTTTTTTGGTCTTTTTCAATTGTAATCATCACAATGTTGTTGATGTGGGGAGTAATTTATTTTGGTTTAGATCAAGGAAATTATATACCTCCTCGTTCAATTTATGGCTTGCTCACGGGTAAATCGGCAGAATTCGATCCCGGAGATGGGAATAGTAATTTTTTAATGCCTTATTTACCCGCAGATGAATCCATCGGAGGATTAGTTCGTTATGTATATTTTTTCCCCGGGCCGGAAGCTTTAGCTTTGGTAATGGGTTTTGTGAGTTTGTTATCGTTGGATATTAAACATCGTGTTTGGTCTTTTCTCTTATTATTTGGTTCAGCGTTTTTACTATTAACAAGTGGAACTCGTGCGGTTTGGGTGAGTTTACCAATTGTTTTAGGTATACGATATTTATTTACAACTGGTAAGGTTTTTGGTCCGGCATTTGTTTGTGGATTATTGGCAATTGTTAGCTTTAGTTCTTTGTCGGTTCCTGTTATTAGTAATGGGGTAATAGATAAAATTACAAATACTGCTGAAGCAACTGCAAATGCTCGTGCAGATTCTACAGAAGTGAGAGGTGAAATCTATCGATTGACAATGGAAGGTATAGAAAATGCTGATAATTCACAATTAATTTTTGGTCATGTAGTTAATGGTGAAGGAGTTTTACCGGGATACGAACCGGCAAAAGTTGGCACTCATAGTTTTATTTTAGGAACCTTACTTTATAGAGGAGGTTTGTTAGGTACCGGGTTTTTTCTCACCTTTTGGTTATCGTTATTATGGTGGTTATATCAAACGCGATATGACAGACCTTCATGTCTTTTTATCTTTGTACTTTTTAGCTTTACATTTGCCACAATGGAGTTAGAAATGCCTGTATTACCGATTAGTTTGCTTTGTGTTATGTTGCGTAATTATCCAGAAAAAAAATCATTGCAGCGAGAGAGTAAAGTTTTTAATTACAGTTAATTACAGCGAAGAAATCTGAATTTTTTTATTTTTTTATAAATATCAGTTTGTATGTATTTAGCAAAAGTTTTCCCTAAATATTTTAATCTAAAAATTAGAGGTCAGAAGTGGTGTTAATTAAAACTCTAAAAAAAGTCGAGAATAAAAATTTATTTTCAGGAATATGGATTCGATGGAATAATCTTACAGTTCCAGAAAAAGTTGTTTGTGCGAATATCAGTTTAATTGCAGTTTGGTGGGGAATTGGAATTTACAGATTTATGGCTGCATTAATCTTTTTTGGGATTGCTTGGTACGAACAACGACATTATGGCAAAATACGTTTAGAAAAACCCAGCTTGAGCGTAGTTTCATTACTTATATTTGTTAGTTACAGACTTGTTGGTTCAATATTTTATAAATTAGCAACAGATAGACAACTAAATATTGCAGCAGATGTCCGTTACATTCTATTTTGGTACGGATTAATTTTACTACTTTGGTATATCCAAAGTAATAATATTAGAGTACGTTTAGAAGTAGTAGCTTGGGCTTTTAGCTTACTTGTAATCCAGATGCTTTTATTGTGGGTAATTGGGCAATTAATCTTAGGAGGTAGAGACTATACATATCCCCGGACAATATTTTCACTTGCGGCTGGAAATGCAGAAGGAAATTACGAACATGGTGCCGGATTATCAAATTATTTAATTCCTTATTTGCCTTATCATACAAGTATTGCAGGTTTAAAACGCTGGAGTTTCTTTTTTATTATTCCAGAGATTTTAGCTTTAGTAGTAGCTTACATTAACTTAGTTTCACTGGATATTAAAAATCGGCTTTGGTCGATATCTTTGTTGATAGGAAGTTTCTTTTTAGTACTTGTGAGTGGAACTCGTTCTGTATGGCTGTTATTACCGATAATTGTAATATTGCGCTACACATTTATTTATGGGAAAATTCGTGGTTATGCAATACCTTTAGCATTACTTGCAATTATCAGTTTTACAACACTGTCTTTTCCTGGCGTCACGGATTCTCTTTTACAGGTATACAGTTCCCAAGCAGAAACAGTAGGAGAAGTGCGTGCTGACTCTACAGAAGTTCGTAGCGAAATATATCAAAAGACTTTAGAAGCTATTCCAGATAAATTAATATTCGGTCATTGGGTTGTTGGTGAGACAGTTTTACCAGGATTTGAATTAGGACGTGTTGGTACTCACAGCTTTATTTTAGGAACTTTACTTTATCATCTCGGTATTGTCGGAACTTCGATGTTTCTCACATTTTGGATATCTTTTGCAGTATGGTTATATCAAACTCGACAGGGAAGATATCTTTCAACATTTTTGTTAATAATTTTGTATACTTTATTGTCCACTGTCATGGAATTTGGAGAGTTAATAGCCTGTATGTTAGTTTTGCTTGCTGCAATTGTTGGTTCTCCAATTAAAAATAATCAAACATATTTTACTAAATGGAATTATCAAAAAACAAATAAAATGATTTAATATCTAACAGTAAAATATTCTAAATGCTAAACAATTAATTGAAATTACTAAAAAACAATGAGAAATAAAATGAATACAGATTCTACAAATCAAAATCCTTTAGTCAGCGTAATTATTGATAATTATAATTACGGTCGTTTTATAAAAAAAGCAATTGATAGTGTTTTGAACCAAACCTATCGAAATTTTGAATTAATAGTTGTAGATGATGGTTCAACAGATAATTCTCGCGAAATTATTGAAAGTTATCAAGATAAATTAATTGCAATATTTCAGAAAAATGCCGGACAAAATGCCGCATTCAATACCGGATTTGCTCGTTCTCAAGGTGAGATTATTTGTTTTCTAGATTCAGATGATTATTATTATAAAGATAAACTAGCAAAAGTTGTCGCAGCCTTTAATCAAAATCCTGAATGGGTACAAATATCTCACGGAAGAACTACAGTTGATGCTGAGGGGGGAATTGTTGGGCGCGATCCAATTTATTTTAATCAAGGTGATGTTAAACCCTTGCTTTTACAATGGGGAAGATATGCTTGGGCTGTAACTTCTGCATTATCCTATCGACGTTCTGTTTTAGAAAAAGTCTTACCGTTTCCCAAACAACCCACTGCTGGTGATACTTATTTAACTGCAACTGTACCTTTTTATGGGCAAATAGGCAAAATTAATCAACCGTTAATGTATTATCGTAAACATGGTAATAATGTACAAGCGAATAGCAATAATTTAACTTATTTAATTAAACAGCGGGAAGACACTGCTAATTGTATTAATAATGCTGCTAGTAAAATTGGTATAAATCAACGTTTCGATCTGAAAAGAGATATAGATTATCGTAGTTTCAAAATCCTGCAATCGAATCGTGGTTCATTAATCCAAACCTTACAAATAATTTGGATGACTTTGCAAGAAGGTGTAGCTATCGGTCACAGTTTTAAAGATACATCAGAAAGACTGGTAAGAAGAAGTATATGCGCTTTATTTCCTGATGAAGGTAAAGTTTATATGACTTTAGGATTGCGTCGTTATTTGCGTTTTAAATTAACAGGTATTAAACCACAACTAATAGGTAAAAAATCAGATAATTTGCAGTTTTGAGAATAATCTAAAATCTAAAATCTAAAATCGAATGACTACTTTACTAAGTCCGAATCAAACATCTAATTCCGAAAATAACATCCGTAAAAAATTGATAATTATTCCAGCTTACTGCAACTCTTTAGGCGGTACAACAGTCAGTTTATTGATGTTAGCGATGGGTTTTGCTCGTCTTCAAGCATCCGAGCAATTGTGCATTTTAATCCATAAAGGTTCTTTTATGGAGAAGTATTTTAAAGATGCAAATCAAGAATCTTGTATTGAATTGATTGAGGCTGATAATTCTAATGAATTTCTTAAATCTGCCTTAAAATGGGTAAACAAACAACCAAAACATTATCCTTTATTACTTGATAATCTGGTTTGGCGGAGTTATTTACCAATACTGACATTATTCGCACCATCTCTTCGTCTCAGTCGCCGTCACATCTATCATTTTTGTCATGACTTAGCGCTATCTCATAATAAACTTGGTTATCTAGCAAGAAAAGTTGCTTTTACAAGTCTTGCACCTGGTGCTATTTGTAATTCCCAATTTACAGCATCACATATCCGTAGTTTAATGCCGGATATTCGCGGAATTCTTTATCAACCAGTTGATTTAGAAAAGTTTAATACCCATGTCAACAGTGCTGTTCCAGACAGCTTAAAACCGATTATAGACTCCGGAGCGCGGATAATGCTGACTCCTTCCCGGATTAATAAACCCGGAATTATCAACGATAAAAATTTGCGATCGCTAATTCCGGTATTAGCTCACTTAAAGAAAATGGGTGAGAATTATCACGGGGTTGTCATGGGGGAAGATCAATCTCGTGAAAATATTTACAGTAGAGATTTACTTGAGAGTGCTGCAAATGCGGGTGTTGCAGACAGATTCACGATTTTACCTCCGGTTTTGAATATTCAAGATTACTATCAGTATGCAGATATAGTTGTTACACTCGCACCCAGGGAACCTTTTGGACGCACGGTTGTAGAAGCAATTGCTTGTGGTGTTCCGGTAGTTGGTAGTAATACGGGTGGGATTAATGAGATTTTACAGAATTTTGCTCCTGAATGGACTGTTAATCCTGATGATTCGTTGCAGGTAGCTCAAACTATTATTAATGTTGCGAAAAGTTCAAATACAAAAGAGCTTTTGAGTAAAGGAAATAATTGGGTTTGTGATAACTGTAGTTTGGAAAGTTATGCAGGAGGAATGATGCAGTTTACGGGTTTAAGTAATGAGGTATTTTTGATTAAAAAAACCGCAGAGACGCAGAGTACGCAGAGGATAAGAAGATAGAGAGGCATTTTTCGTTATTAGGCTAGTGTCTGGTAATGGAATTTTAGAGGCTGTGCTTTTGGTAGAAATAATAAAATATAATTTGGTTTTTTATGGAAAAAGTTTTCTTTTTAACTGGTGCGAAGCCTCCTCAAACAGGAGGAGAACTTTATAATTATCAACTTTCAGAATATTTGGAAAAACTCGGTTGGGAGCAAGAATATGTCAGTTTACATGAGAAAAGACATTTTTTAAGACTGGGAAAGATACCAATTATTGGGGATATTTTGGCATCTTTAATATTTGCGATAATTTTGTTTAAATACAAAGGAATTTTAGTTGAAGACCATTATTTTAGTAGATATTTATTGTTGATAAATTTGATTCAACGTGTATTTATAAAAGGTAAAATTGTTGTTTTAGTGCATCTTTTCTATGGTTATGAAAGTAACGATAAATTTGTAATTAGAAAATTAATTAATAAATATATAGAACAATTTAGATTATCTTTTGCTGATTTAATCGTTACCAGTAGTGAATATTCTAAAAGTGAGATTGTTTCGGTGGGAATTAATCCGGAATTAGTTCATGTTTTATCACCGGGATTGGATAGGGAGAAGTTTCAATTACCTCAAGAGCGGAAATTAGATAATTTAAAGAATAAGGAGAATCAGAAAATTTTATGTGTGGGTAATTATGTTCCGAGGAAAGGTATACTCTATTTAATAGAAGCTTTTTCTCAAATAGAAAGACAAAATTTTACTCTACATTTAGTAGGTAATCGGAAAAATAATTCTAGTTATTACAATCAGTTAAATAATGCTGTTAATAAACTTAAATTAACTGATTGTGTGGTATTTCATGATGGTGCTGACCAAGAAAATATTAAAAAATTATATGCTGATGCCGATATTTTTGTTCTGCCTTCTTTTCAAGAAACCTTTGGAATTGTGTTTTTAGAAGCGATGCATTATGGATTACCAATAATTACGACTAATGTGACTGCAATACCAGAATTAGTAGAAGATGGTAAAAACGGTTTGTTAGTTGCACCTGGTGATTCAAAGGCTTTAGCTCAAGCTATTTCAAAATTAATTACAAATCCCGATTTAATGGCAGAAATGGGAGCCGTAGGACGTAAAAAAGTCGCTACTTCCTATTATTGGGAGCAAACTTGTTCGGGATTTGCCGCTATTATTCAAGATATGAAATATGATAAAAAAACCGCAGAGGCGCAGAGGGCGCAGAGGAAAGAAGCACAGAGATATGGTTGATTTTAGAGTGTTAATAGAGTGTTAAAAGAGTAATTACTATTATGCAAAATATTTCAGACATTGAGAGTTCTATAAGTAAGGAAGCAGCTTATTATCGAGATATTTTAGTTGTTTCGCGTACCTTTTTACCTAAAGAAGGTGGTATTGAAGAGTATGTATATAACCGCTGTTTGCAAAATCCCGAACGGATAATTATGTTAGCGGCAAGTTTTAAAGGTGATCAAAAATTCGATCAAGTTCAAGATTTTTCTGTACATCGTTGGTATTTACCTGATATTCCGCATCTGTTTGGTTTGGAAGCAGTTATCAAGCAAATTCTGAATATCTTTTGTTCATTTGTTTTAGGGATTAAACTGTATTTTCGTTATCGATATCGTTATATAGAATGGGGACACGGTTATGATTTCCCGGCAATTTTATTATTAAGTTATCTTTTACCAATTAACTTTTTTATCTATTTACATGGGAATGATATTCTTTGTCCTTTGCGTAATCCCTTATTAAAAAAACTCTTTGAATTAACTTTACAACGAGCTACAGGTATTGTTTGTAATAGTAAATTTACAAGAGATTATCTTAGGGAAAAATTTGAATTTAATACCCCAACTTATGTAATTAATCCCATAGTTAGACCAGAAAAATTTGGTGATAAAGCTAAAAATCAACAATATCTCGAAAATGCACGATTAAATATTCGTCAAAAATTCAATATCCCAGAAAATGCAATAGTTATTCTTTCGGTAGGAAGATTAGTAAAACGTAAAGGGTTTGGAAGAGTAATTGACAACTTAAATCAGCTTTTAAATCAAGATTTAGATGTTCATTATATAATCTGTGGTAGAGGAAAAATGCAAAGTGAACTCGAACAGAAAGCTGAACTATTACAAGTAAAAGAAAGAGTACATTTTGCCGGATTTGTAACCGATGAAGACTTAGCAAGTTATTACGCAGCAAGTGATATTTTTGCCATGTTGACATTTTTTGATATTCAAAAAGCGAGTATCGAAGGATTCGGGATAGTTTATGCAGAAGCCGGTTATTTTGGTAAACCAGTTATCGCTTCTCGTGTAGGTGGTGTAGAAGATGCAGTACACCACGAAGAAAACGGTTTATTAGTAAATCCAGACTCCCCAGAAGAAATATCTCAAGCATTAATTCGCTTGTGTAAAGATAATCAATTAAGAGAAAAATTGGGAAGTAAAGGAATAGAATTAGCTCGACGAAAAACACCTCATTCGATTATTTATAGTGAGGAGTTAAGAGTTAGGAGTTAGGAGTTATTTTCTCCAACTTTTACTTTCTTCCTCAGAAATATTTCACATACATATCAATGCTAAGTAATTCAAAAAATAGAAGTAGTGCGTTGGCGCAGCCTGCCCGGAAGGCTTACCGGAAAGCTCGCTACTACAAGCGAGCAAGATACTCGCACTACTATATGATTCATAACTCCTAACTATTAACTCCAAACTCCTTACTTCTTACTCCTAACTCCTAACTCCTAAGCCCGGTGCTTTTCAAAATGACTAATATTAGTACAAAAAAAATAGCTTCAAGCAGTTTGTGGCTGACTGCTAGTTTCGGTTTTGCTAAAATATCCCAACTGCTTGCTCAAATATTTTTAGCACGTTTGCTATCACCTGATGACTTCGGTGTTTGGGGAATGGTGTTGATTGTCACGACACTTTCAGCACTGTTTAAAGATGCTGCAATCGCGTCAGTATTAATTCAACGTGGTTTAGACAATAAAAAATTAGTAAATGCGGTTTATAGCTTGGGTGTAAATATCTCGATTGTGATGTTTATTATTCAAGCTTTAGCTGGATTTCCCTTAGCTAAATTTTTCGGTGAACCGTTAGTTTTTCCCTTAACATTAGTTGTATCTTTGGTATTTTTAATTGGTGCAGGTGCGGGTTCTCATGGTGCTATATTACAACGTCAAATGAAATTTCGGGAGTTAGCAATTACCGATAGTTTATCAGGATTTGCGCGTTTTGGTGGTGCGGTAATTTGCGCTTCTATGGGTGGTGGAGTATGGGCTTTTGCAGTTGCAGAAATTGCCATGTCATTAGTTGATGCTTTATGCAAACGTTATTTTAGTCGATATAATTTTGAATACAATTTTAACCCGGATTCAGCAGCAATCCGTGAAGTTAGAACTTATATTAGCAGTTTAATTGGGATTAATTTAGCCGTTTATGCTAATACTAATTCCGATAATTTAATTATTGGTAGATTAATTGGTGCAACATCTCTGGGTTATTACAATATGGCTTATCAATTGGCTATGTTACCAACATTTGCACTTTCTCAAATTAACCGAGTTAACTTTTCAGTATTGTCGCAAAGAGATAATGAAGGTAGAAAAACTTATCTTTGTCGAATGTTGGAAATCTATGCTGTATTGTATGCTGCTATCTACGGTATAGGCTTTATTATCGCACCTTGGATTATTCCCTTAGTATATGGTGAGCAATGGAAACCAGCGGTAAACATCTTTCAAATAGTCATGATTTTTGCATATGCTAGAGGTTTTATGTCGATTCTTGGTACAGCTTTGAATGCTATAAATAAGCCAAATATTAACGCTGCAATTAATTGGGTTTTGGTACCCCTTTCCATTCCAGCTTTCTTTCTCGGAGCTTATTGGGGAGGAGTTACAGGAGTTGCCATCGCAGTTGCTTTAGTAATGGGTGTTGGTGCAAGTATTTGGTTTTGGTTTGCTATGAGTCGTGCTGCAAAATGGAATATTGCGGAGTTATTTAAACCTGTTATTCTACCAACTTTAACTATCATTTTCGCGCTATTTACTGTTATTAATCTTCCTTTATCTACATCTTTACAAATTTTTATTCAACCAGTTTTATTAATTGTAATTTATATCGTTGGATTATCAATTTTTTCTGCGGGTAGAATTCCTCGGTTATTAATTAATCTAGTTAAACGTTCTTTAAATATGGCTTAAATAATTATATTTTTTTATCATATCTAAACGTGTGGTAAGAAGTCGGGTTTTTATGATTATTTTGTGTAATGACAAATATTTCTGGTAAAAACCCGACTTCTATAATTACAATTTTTGCTTAAGAAGTCGGGTTTTTATGATTGTTTTGTGTAATGACGAATATTTTTGCTAAAAACCCGACTTCTATGATTAAATATTTTCAATTAACTAACATGAAAGAGCAAATAAAATTCCCTTTAAATTCTCAAGTTTCGGATAGACTTTTTTTCTTGGAATTTCTCAAGGCAATCAGTATTACTGCGGTAGTGTCATATCATGCAATCTTTTTACCTCGCTCTGCTTTTATTGCAAGTAATGGAATTTTAGAAGTTTTATTTGCTCCTTTAAGATTTTGCGTTCCAGTTTTTCTGACTATTTCTTTTTTACTTTTTGAACGTCAAATTTCTCAATCTCCAATACAGCCAAAATTACCTTTATTACAAAAAAGATTAATTCGTCTGGGAATTCCAACTCTGTTTTGGTTCGGAATTGCAGCATTATTAAAAGCTATAAATGGAAACTCGTTTCCAGAAATTATCAATGCAATTTTAACAGGAGAAATATTTACAGGTGCTTATTATTTACTCATAGTTTTCCAATTAATACCGATTTTTTTCTTAACTCGCAATTGGTTAAATCGACAAAAAAATATTTTGATTACTATTGCAATTCAAGGACTAGTTTTCTCGTTTGTTTATGCGACTATCTGCGGTTTATTTGGAAATCAAGTATTAACCTTTTTAATCAAAATGGAACGTCCTTTAATTATTTATTGGTTTGTTTATATAGCTTTAGGAATATATTTATTCAAAAATTTATCTTGGATAGAAAATAAATCTATTTCTCTAAGTAAAACTAATAAAATCTTAATTTTATGCCTCACTGCCGCAATCATGATGATAGAGTATAGAATCTTAACTTTAGTTTTAAAAAACTCCCTTCGTCCTTTTGATTATGCTGCATTTTCCTGCATTTTCAGCGTACCAGTAATGTTTATCTGTTTTGCATCTGTTAACGAAAAAAAATTCCCATCACCTGTTGTTAAATCAATTAAATTACTATCAAAATATAGTTTAGGAATTTTTTGTATAAATGGTATTTTAGCGCAAATATTTTTGTCAATTGGAAGCAAATTTTTCAGTCAAGCTAACTTCAACCTAACTCAAATACTTATAATTAAAATTATCGGTTGGATAATATTACTCACAATATCATTACTACTATCAATAGTACTAAAACGATTAGGATTAAAAAGAGTTGTTAATTAAATTAATGATAACTGTCAACTGTCAACCGTCAACTGTTTACTGATAACTGATAACTGATAACTGATAACTGTCCACTGTCAACTGTCAACTGTCAACTGATTACCCTCCTCCGACAATAGTAACAATTTCCAAACGGTCATTTTGTTTAATTTTTGTTTGTTCCCAATATTGACGATGCAAAATTTCGCCGTTATACTCGACAGCAACTAGGCGGGGATTATAACCTAATTCTATGAGTAAATCGGGCAAAAAAGTTTCTTGGGAAAAGTTGCGGATTTCTCCATTTACTTGTAACTCAAGATTCATAAACTTTTAATTTATTATCTACTGTTTGAGGACGGTGTAATTGTGATAAAAAATATTGCGTTACTAAAGTTGGTTGCTCTGCTTCCATAATGCTTCGTACCACTGCGACACGATTTGCTCCAACTCCAACTACATCATTAAGATTATTCGGATCTATTCCACCAATTGCAAACCAGGGTATTGGACAATTTTTTGCCGCATAGTTAATATATTGTAATCCAACCGCTGATTTACCTTCTTTAGTGGGAGTTTCGTAAATTGGCCCTACACCAACATAATCGGCACCTTCGGTAATTGCCCGTTGCATTTCATCGGAATTTGTGGTAGAGCGACCGATCAACTTATGAGGACCTAGTAAATTACGGGCTAGGGATATAGGCATATCCTGTTGTCCCAAATGTACACCATCGGCATCTACTGCTAAAGCCAAGTCTATCCGGTCATTGACCAAAAATAAAGCATCATAGGCGTGACACAACTGGCAAAGCTTCCTAGCTTCTTCCAAACGAATGGTATCCGAAGCTGTTTTCTCGCGATACTGTACTAGTGTTAGTCCACCTTTAAGAGCAGCTTCTACAGTCTCCACTAGATTTTCCCTTGGGGAGGTGACCAAATACAAACGCGATCGCAAAAGTTGTTGATATCGAGTAAAGCCCATCAAATTACTTTCGAGAGTATAAACTCGATAACGGATTTGCTTAAAAGCTTTACCCATACCGGAACTGTAAAGCTTGCCGTATTCTTCAATCACCCGCACAGCTTCTTGTACTCGACAAAAGTTAGCTTGTAAAACCGATTTGACGTTTTCACGTTGTTCTTCTTGGGGATGACTTAGTTCTGTACCTGTATCACCTGGAGTATTCCTGGCTGCTCTTAATTCAGCAGTATGCCATAATCCTACCTCTTGCCGTAAATGCTTACATTCCCGTGTCAAATCACTGTTATTCAAGCCAAAACGACACCATTCCTCGATGATTCGCAAACCTTCACGAGTACGATCTAAATTCGCGTCTAAAATCCGCAGCACAACTTGTTGCACTTGTTCCTTTTGGCTGTATGGCTCGACCATTACAACAACCCCATTATTGTCTTCATCGTAACAGTCAGCCTGGTTCATGTTCCTAATGTTGTGATCATCGTTGATTTTTGCACTAAATTGCTTTTTATTAAAAGTAGCAATTACAGGTCATCTCATTTTGGATTAGCGATTTTAGATTTTAAATTAAATACTAGATTTCATTTGCATTTACTTAAGTATTAAAATATACTTAGTATTCTCATTTTAAATCTAAAATCGAAAATCAATCAAAAATTTCAATTTCCCAACAGCCCATTCAATAATTTTACTGAGATTTTGATTATCCTCCGATTGGAGGGCATAAAAACGTCACTTTGGATATAAGGAGTGTCAAAACAGTGATAAACCACCCTAATTTATCTCGGCTAAACAAGGCTAATCTTCCGTCAAGGCAGATTATTCAAGCCTTAAAATCATTTTCCTATCTCGAATCTTGTATGCGTACATCTTCTATATCTTCTGTTTTATTTTTAACTGTAAGTTTAACTGCGTTAACTACGACTTTACTGAACGTTAACTCTAGTATTGCCATTGCTCAAACATCGTCTATTTCCAAGGATAAAACCCTCAGTGAGAATTCAATTTCTCAGGTTAATGTACTGTTTGTCAACCCAAGTATCGGAAATGACACAAGCACAAATGGTAGTGAAAGCGCTCCCTTAAAGACAATTACTCAAGCGTTGAAAATCGCCCAAGACAATACCATAATTAGACTTGCCAAAGGTACTTACAGCGCCGAAACGGGAGAAAAATTTCCCTTAATCATTAAATCCGGGATTGTTATTCAAGGAGATATTAGTACTCAAGGTAAAGATATCATCATTCAAGGGGGTGGGGAATATCTCAGTCGTTTCTACGGCAGTAAAAACGTGGCGATTGTTGCTACTGACAACGCAAAATTAACTGGTGTTACCGTAACAAACTCGAATCTTCGGGGTTACGGTGTGTGGATTGAATCAAATCAGCCTGTAGTCGAAGCAAATACCTTTACAGGTTCTACACAAGATGGAATTGCAGTCACAGGTACCGCTGCACCTCAAATTCAGAATAATTATTTTTACAGCAACGGTGCCAATGGAATTACGATTTCGGGAACATCTCAAGCCCAAATCCAGCAAAATACTTTTCAAAATACCGGCTTTGGCATAAATATTGCCCAGGATGCATCTCCTCAAATCATCGGTAACAAAATTTCACATAATCGAACTGGTGTTGTAATCCAAGCTTCATCTAGCCCAGTTTTGCGAAATAATTCGATCTTTAACAACAAAGAAGACGGTTTGGTTGTAATTGCGAAAGCAACACCAGATGTAGGTAATTCATCCAATCCGGGTGGCAATCAATTCAGTTTCAATGGGCGCTATGATATTAATGCCCAAGCTGCCACACAACAAGTTTCTGCTTACGGCAATAATTTAGCGAGTAACCGCATTGCTGGAAAAGTAGATGTAACAGCCGCCGCAGCCCCCGTAAAAGCTGCAATTTCCCCAATTAGTAGAAACACCCCAACATTACTCAAACCCCTCTTACCCCGCGAAAATACCCCCGCACCCAGCACAGATGACGAACAACAATTAAATTACGTGGAAGTGCAGCCAGATACAATCGAATTCACCGCACCCGAAGCAAATATACCCTCATCATTACCAGTACTACAACCAGCCCCTAGAGGAGAATCAGCCCTTTTACCCGTACCAAGCAATCAAATTCCTGTAAGTAAAAATGGGAACACAACTATGCCAGCACCTAGAGTTCCCCAAAATAGACCTCAAAAACAAGCAACTAGAACACAAACAGGTTTGCGCTATCGGGTAATAGTCGAAGCAGTATCGACAAGACAACAGGAACTAGTAAAATTTATTGCCTCTGACGCATTCCGTACCAGCAGAGGAGGAAAACAAGTCATGCAAGCAGGAATATTTAGCGATCGTAATAAAGCCAACAACTTAGTTAGACAATTCAAAAACAACGGATTGAAAGCTGAAATAATTAGGGAATAGGGAACAGTTGACAGTTGACAGTTGACAGTTGACAGTTAGGAGTGAGGAGTGAGGAGTTAGGAGTTAGTTTTGTAGAGACGGGGCGTATTGCTACGTCTCTACGGGAGTTAGGAGTTAGGAGTTAGGAGTGAGGAGTTAATAATTATTCTCCCCATCTCCCCATTACCAATTACCCATTACCCATTACCAATTACCAATTACCCATTACCAATTACCAATTACTCTTCAACAATGGCTTTCAGCTTAGAGGTAAATGTTTCTGAAGAATCGCTTTTTTCTGGGGTGAATTGTTCAATGGGAGGATGATTTCTCGCAGGAGGAAGAAGCTTGGCTAATGTTTTGTTAATAAAAGGTGTTTCCGATTCTGCTTTTTGTTGTTCCGATGTTAATTGAGAATTGGTAACAACATGATTTCTCGTTTCTGTTAAGGCTGGCGATGCTGTCGGGGATTTTGGCGTAGATGAAATTACCCGACTAGATGACGGGGGAAGTGCTTTTGACACATTTTGACTGCTAGATTTTTCTTCTATTTCAGCACCCATAAACTCCGATTTATGGTTATTTTGACTAATATTTCTTTGAGATGAAGAATTTAATATATGAGATGATTGGTAATTCCTAATTATCTCCTTGATATTAGGATTACTAGTCACACTTGGTAATGCTGGTGGTAAGCGATTCCATTTCAAATCTTCAGGTAACTTATTACAAATTAAGCTCTCAAATTCTAAATTGAAATGATAGCTAGGATAATTTCTTCTTAACCAAAGAGTTAGTATCTGCTGTACTGAAACTGCTTTGTAACGTCCTTGATACAATGCCTCGATTATTCCCAAATGCACCCAATTCGACGGATATTGATTTTCCCAACGCTTGACTAACTCGCTGGCACCATACCCACCGAGGTCAAAACTGTAATGTGTTAACAGGGATACCGCTAAATTGTTAGTCACATCGGAGATTTGGGTGAACATGGGTTGGAAACTAGGGGAGATGGGCATATATTCTGCTACCATCGCAAAAAAAAATAAAGTGTATTTTGATACGGTCAACTGTTTCCAAGTATTTCAAATTTAACTAATTGGTAATTGGTAATGGGTAATTGTTCACTGTCAACTGTCAACTGTCAACTGTCAACTGTCCACTGTCAACTGTCAACTGTCCACTGATAATTGTAGTTAATATATTCTACTAATCAATTGCCTGTAGGAAAAATTATATAGGGTGAATTGATGGAAGGTGTGCGTTTTATGGCTACCAGTGCTTGATAAACCATTGCTGCTACTTCAGCTCGCGTTGCTTCCCGGTTTGGTTCGATTTTTAGTGGGTCAGGATAATTTACCACAATTCTTTGTTGTGTAGCAGTTGCAACCGCCGTCCGCGCATAATTGGGAAGGGTTTGATTATCTGTAAACTTTTGTAAAGTTGATTGATGAGCGGTTGGTAATGCCAGTCCGTTGACCAAGGAAACTATTACCTGTAAGCGCTGGACGTTTTCTTGGGGACGAAAGGTACCATCACTAAATCCTCCCACAAAACCGCCTTCTGCTGCGGCTTTAATGGCTTTATATGCCCAAAAATTGGCTGTAATGTCAACAAAATCACTTAAAGAACGTTTTGCTATGGGATTAAAAGCTTTGACGATTAAAGCCGCGTATTGAGCGCGGGTCATGGGTGTATCAGGTTGGTAAGTACCATCCGCAAAACCACTAGTTAATTTCATACTAACTAAACTACGGATAAATGGCTCTGCCCAATGTCCTTCTAAGTCGGTAAAAGAAGTCATATCCACATCGGGTTTAACGATGTAGGGAGAAACGATCGCATGATGTTTGCCCAGAGCTACTAAAGCTTGATAAATTAAGGCTGCGACTTCAGCACGGTTGATATCTCGTAAAGGCTCCAATTGGTCGGTTTGGGGGTAATTTACTACCAATAGTTTCTGAGTGGCGATCGCCATTGCATTGGTGGCGTAGCTGGGAATTTGAGCGCGATCGCGATACATTGTCAAAATGTTGGGATTGCCGCCTTGCAGCTTCAAGCCGCTGACAATTGAGACTATTGCCTGAACCTTAGTTAAATTTTGTCCTGGACGAAAGGAACCGTCGGGAAAGCCGCTAATAAAACCCATCCCAGCACCTTGATAAATAGCTGAAGTTGCCCAAAAATTTGGTTGAATATCTGTAAATTTACGTACTTTATTGGTTGAAGGTATTTGAAAAGTCTTAGAAATTACCGCAGCATACTGAGCGCGATTAATCGGCGCATCTGGAGCAAAAGTACCGTCGGGAAATCCGCTAATTAATCCTTTTTCGTAGAGGGCTTCGATAAAAAGTGCTGCCCAATGCCCATTTAAATCGGGAAAACTGCTGTTTACAGATAGCTGCACGGGATTATTATCGGATGTCATGGCAACAAATTCCACTAATCCTTTGACGAAAGTTGGATTTAAGAAATTGCCCGCCGAGATTAACTTAATTGATGTCGCATTTTGTACATCATATTCCTTGTTGTCGCCAAAAATATTCCCGCCTGAGTCTTGAGAACTACCTAAATCAGGGCTAGAATCACCGTTAAGCAGCAAGCCACCAGAGGAATTATTAGTAATTGAATTATATCTAAGCACTGGACGGGCTTCCCGCGATAAAGCTATACCAGTATAATTTTCTGACAGTTTATTATTAGCTACCAGAGGTGCGGCAAAATCGCTCATAGCCATACCAATAGGATTATTTTGGATTGTATTCCGTAATATCTCACCTTTGGAATTACGTGCCATTACTAATCCAGCGGAACCATTTTGGGCAAAGATATTATCTAAAATTGCGGGTTTGGCATTACCACTAATAAATATTCCTTCGCGACGGCATTTTATCAAAGTATTATTTGCAACAGTAGGGGAAGTCGAATCGATCCAAATACCCGTACCTTTATTAACGGGATTGGTGATAGTAATACCCATTAATTGGCAGTCATCAGCGAGAACCAGGGTGATGTTTTGTAAGCCAAAACTTTTAGTTTGATAGTCACCACTTCCCTCAATAACAATACCTTGACCTTTGGTTGCTTCATTACCGACCATCCAAACCCCGTTAGGAATAATTAGTGGAAAAACTTCGCCATTGGTAGCATCATAAGTTCCAGGAGCTAACTGGATAATTACAGGAGGACGAATGGCATTTAACGTATAAGTAAGACTTTTAAAAGGAGACAACCTCGAACCATTATTCTTATCGTTACCGAAAGCTGGGTTGACATAAACTGTAGTATTTAAGATCGAATTAACCATTAGAAATAGACAAGAGTTGACAGTTGACAGTTGACAGTTGACCTTTAACCTTATCCATGGTATTGAAATGATTGAAGTTGAACATTTGCATAAAGTATACGGTTCTACCTCAGCGATAGAGGATGTAACTTTCAATGTTGAGGAAGGAGAGATATTGGGGTTTCTCGGACCAAATGGTGCTGGTAAAACCACTACTATGAGGATTTTAACTGGTTATCTCCCGGCGACGAGCGGTACGGCGCGAATTGCTGGGTTTGATGTCCATGAAAATTCTTTAGCGGTACGGCAAAAAATCGGTTATTTACCGGAAAATCCACCGTTGTATCCAGAAATGTCAGTGGAAGGTTTTTTATTTTTTGTGGCACGTATTAAAGGGGTTAGTGCTGGGGATAGAAAAAACAAGGTTAAAGCAGCCATGGAACGCTGTAATTTAACAGATAAACGTCACGTACTAATCCGTAAACTTTCTAAAGGATATCGTCAAAGAGTCGGGATTGCTCAAGCAATTGTCCACGAGCCACCCGCAATTGTCCTTGATGAACCTACAGTGGGATTAGATCCCCGACAAATCATTGATGTACGGAATTTAATCAAAAGTCTTGCTGGTAGCCATACAATTATTATTTCTACGCACATTTTGCCAGAAGTCAGTATGACCTGTAATCGTGTTGCGATTATTAATAGTGGGAAAATAGTAGCAACGAATACACTTGATCATTTAATGAGCGAGTTAACCGCTGGTTCCGGTTATGAATTAGAAGTTGAAGGTGAGGCTACTTTAGCTAAGCAAATGCTACAGAATTTACCCGGTATAAATCTGGTAGAATCAATTCCAATGTTGAGAGGAGACGGTAAAAATCAACTCATACAAAACCGTGTGAGAATGCGGGTAGTTTCCCAACCGGGAACAGAACTTGGAAGCGCGATCGCAACAGCTTTGTATCAAGGAGGATTTGGTTTACATGAAATGCGACGGATTAACGCTACTTTAGAAGATGTATTTTTGCAATTAACTAGGGAAGAACAACCTTTAGAAACCCACACAGAAGAATCAGAAATAAATATTGGAGAAGCAGCTTAAATGGGTGTAGTACTGGGTAATATAATTGCTATTTATCGTCGGGAATTGCAAACCTATTTTGTATCCCCATTAGCTTACGCGATCGCCGGTATTTTTTGGTTTTTAGCTGGGTTATTTTTTGTCTTGATTTTACTTGGTCCCGATGGAATTTTAGCAGCAGTTGCAGAGTTAGAATTACGGGGACAAACAGGTGGATTTGCCATACCTTCGATAGATGTTCCCTACGAATTTGTTAAGGCATTTTTAGATAGAATGGGATGGCTATTATTATTTATCTTGCCGATTCTTTCAATGGGACTTTATGCAGAAGAACGTAAGCGCGGAACTTTAGAACTTTTAGCCACGTCTCCCATCACAAATTGGGCGGTTGCTGTCGGTAAGTTATTAGGTGTATTCACATTTTTTGTAACATTAATTTTACCGTTAATGGTATTAGAAGCGGTAGTTTTGAGTGCATCAGAACCAGCAGCTTCACTGACAATTCCCTTGCTCGGTCATTTTGGTTTATTGTTATTAGCAGCATCAATTTTATCATTGGGAATGTTTATTTCATCATTAACTAACAGCACAATTTTATCTGCAGTTTTGACGTTTGCGGTAATTTTAATGTTGTTATTTATTGATTTAATCGCTAAAGTTATCGGTGGTCCAATAGGAGCAATTTTGAGTCATTTATCCTTGTTATCACATTACAACAACATGATACAAGGAATATTTGATAGCAGTAGTTTAATATTATTTTTTAGTTATATTATTTTAGGAATTTTTCTTACCGCGCAATCAATTGATGCATTTCGCTTTCAACGACAATAGGAGTTAGTGGATAGTGGATAGTGGTTAGTGGTTAAGATTCAAGAAACAACCAACAACCAACAACTATCAACCATCAACCATCAACTGTCCACTGTCAACTGTCAACTGTCAACTGTCCACTGTCAACTGTCAACTGTCAACTATTAGCTGATGAAATATTTGATTTGGTTAGCACCGTTTCTGATAACTGCGGGTTTAACGGTGGGTTTGATTTCGGAAGATTGGGGAACGATTCCCCTGGTGTTAATAATATTAGGATTAACGATTGCTGTAGTGTGGATATTATGGCAAAGTTATTCTACTAAATGGTGGAGTCGTCGTTCTACTCAAGTTGGTACAAATGCGTTAATCGCAACTTTGGCCGTAGTCGCTATTTTGGGATTAATTAACTTTTTGGGTACTCGATATAATATCCGCAATGATTTAACTGAAGCTCAATTTTTTACTCTTGCTCCTCAATCCCAAGAAGTACTACAAAATATAGAGCAATCTGTAAAAGTATGGATATTTGATGCGAATAAAAATCCTTTAGATCAGGAATTGTTGGAAAGATATCAGCGACAAAATAATAACTTTAAATTTGAATATGTAGATCCTTTAGCTAAACCTGGATTAACTAATAAATTTGGTGTTAAAGATTATGGTGAAGTTTATTTAGAATCCGGAGAAAATCGCCAATTAGTACAAGTAGTTAATCCCCAAGAGCGTCTTTCCGAATCTAGATTAACTAATCGTTTGGTACAAATTAATAATCCTAATACATCTAAAGTTTATTTTCTCCAAGGTCACGGAGAACGTCAATTGGAAGCGGGAGAAGATAATATTTCCCAAGCTGTTCAAGCTTTAGCAGATAATAATTATACTGCCGAACCTTTGAATTTAACTCAATCCGCAAAAATTCCCTCGGATGCTAATGCTGTAATTATTGCAGGCCCCCAACGAGCTTTATTAGATGGTGAAATTCAAGCTTTACAAGATTATGTCAACGGTGGTGGTAATTTATTAGTAATGGTTGACCCTGGTGTTGACCCCAAATTAGAAGCTTTAACGAAAGAGTGGGGAGTTACTTTCGATAATCGTTTGGCTATTAATGTTTCAGAAAGCGCTCAACAACAACCTCCTGGTATATCTATTGTCACTCAATATGGCGAACATCCCATAACTAAAAATTTTAAAAATGGTATATCTATATATAAATTAGCCCGACCGATTGAAATTAGCCCCGTAGATGGTGTGGAAAGTACAGCTTTAGTTTTGACTCAACCTTACCCCGCAAGTTGGGCTGAAAGCGATTTAGAAAACGAAGAATTAAACTTTGACGAAAATAGCGATCGCCCAGGGCCTCTCACTTTGAGTGTTGCTTTGACTAAAAAACTTGCAGCTAAACCTACAGTTCAACCCACACCAACACCAACACCAACACCGACACCAACACCCAAACCAACACCAACACCGACACCGACACCAACACCTACACCGACAACTTCCGAGGAAAACAAACCTACAGAATCAAGGATGGTAGTATTTGGGGATTCAGATTTTATTACAGATGGTTTATTTACTCAGCAATTAAATGGAGACTTATTCCTCAATTCAATTACCTGGTTAAGCAAACAAGATTCACAACCTCTTTCGATTCGTCCCAAAGAAGCTACAAATCGTCGTCTCAATCTTTCTCAATCACAAGCAAGTTTGATTGCATTATCTTCGATATTAATTTTACCTTTATTGGCTTTTGTAGCAGCAGCACTTCTTTGGTTTCAAAGACGATGAACAGTTGACAGTTGACAGTGGACAGTTGACAGTGGACAGTTGACAGTGGACAGTTGACAGT
>JACYMD010000131.1 GCA_015272215.1 Rivularia sp. T60_A2020_040
GATTCCATAAAATAAATAACTTTTTACTTTTTTACATAAGGGGAGCGATAGAACCAAAGTTATTTTACTGCATTTAAGTATAAGGATAAGGAAAGCGCTAAATTAATCCAAGCTGGTGGTTATGCTTATAGTTTCTATAATTTTATCAAAGAAAATAACATCATTCATTTTGACGATGAATCAATAATATTTAATGCTGTAGGATATAGCGATAGAGGCATAAGTGCGATGTCTGTAAAGTCGGATAATTTAACTGTTTTGCAGAATTTCTATGAAATATATACCCATGATTCGAGTATTAAAGAGATAAATCAAGCTCGTAAACAGGTTTTAAATTGTATTAGACGCAGTGCTTATAGTAGTTTTATTAAAGGTAAAAATTTTGTTGATGCTTTGTTAGATATTCCTGCTAATAATACAACTAATGTCATTCATCAAGAGCGAGTTGAAGGTTTTTTTAATTCTGTGGATAAAGTTCCTCAAAATTTAATCGATAAACTCGGATTAACTGGAACTTTAGACTTACGAAATGCCCATGCAGAATTAATCAAAAAAGAACTTATTTCCAACTCTAATTATATCTTTTTAACGGGTAATCCCGGTATCGGTAAAACAACCGCAATCGCAAGTTTTCTCAAAAGTCATGTAGATGAAGATTTTCTGTTTTTTTATGTTAGTCCCCGTAAGCCAGTAAATCTAGATATTATCGAAAAATTTAAGCATAAAAATTCAAATAAATTATGCGATGACAGAATTTTAGCGATTAATAGTTATAGTAATTTAATTAGCGATAATCAAGGAGAGTATACGGTTCAATATCTATCTAATCAACATCAAGGAGATTTTAGATTACAGTCAGTACAGTTTTGCGACAGTCGAAATATTGAATTACGTTTACGACGTGCTGAGCGACTTAATAGAAAAACAGAAGATATCATTCAAGATAAAGGAAAAAGCAGTAAAGGTGTATTAAATAGCATTTGTGAAGCAATTTCAACAGTTATAGAACATCAAAAATATCACAATATTATTGCAACAGTTTCAATTCAATCTCTGAAAAAAACATTTGATAATAGTGATACTTTAAAACACTTTGAGAAAATTTTTAGAAATACTTATAACGATAGAGAAGATATTGTCATTCCCGAAAGAATGAAAGCTATTTCCAGCAAAATCAAGCATTTATTCATCATGATAGATGAGATAACAGGAGATGATAGCGGCGTTGAGTTTTTACACGGTATCCATAAGATTTTAGATAAATATAAATTGACGGATTCTCAACATGGTTTTAATACAAAGCTGAAGGGGCGACGATACCGGCTAAAACGTAGATTCTATAAGCTTCATAGCATTCATACCTTTTTTATAATAATTACGTTTACTGGGGTTTAATCTCATTAATGTGACTACTAATTCGATACAATCATCCTTGAAAGTGACCCAATTATGACCATACAAACCAATATAAAAGCTGCTATGTCTTCGCTCTAATCGGCTATATTCTTTGACACGAGCCACATAGTTTTGTATTCCTTTGAGTTTAATTTGTTGGCCCTGAATAGTCGCGCTAGTATAGGCAATTGTTATCAACAACACTAAAAAAATAAAGCGTTCACCTTTAACGTTCGTGTCTTCTAAATTATAACCACCTTTCTTAAAATCTCTAAACATTTCTATGCCCTTCGGGCACGCTTCGCTAACAATATCAAATCTTTTTTTATAAGCTGATATAGCGAATTCCAAGCTATCAAAATTTGTCAAAATAAACCAACCTTCTTTCGGGGCTACTCCGTTTATTTTACGTTTCCATTTACAAGCAATATTAAAACTAAAAAAACCGCGAGTCTTTGTAAGCTTAACTCCCTTGAGAAAGAAAGCTGAGGGGGCGACGAAAATGGTTATAAAGTAGATAGCATCAGCTTCATAGCCCTCATTCCTCGTAAATAATACTTCTTCTTATTAGGATTTAGTCTCATTAATTCCAACACTAAATTAATACAATTGTGGCTACAATTGACCCAAGTTTGAGCATATAGACCTACATAAAAACTACTATGTCGTCTTTGTAAACGACTATATTCTTTGACTCTACCAACATATTTTTGAATTCCTTTATGTTTAATTTGTTGCCCTTGAATAGTCGCACAAGTATAGGCTATTGCTATCAATAAAATCAACGAAATTAAACGTTCACCTGATACATTAGTGTCTTCCAAATTATAGCCGCCTGTTTTAAAATCTTTAAACATTTCTATGCCCTTCGGGCACGCTTCGCTAACAATATCAAATCGTAGTTTATAGGAGGCGATCGCCAATTCTAAATTTTTTAAATTGGTAATCAGAAACCATGCTTCTTTAGGCGCAACTCCTGAAATTTTTCTTTTCCATTTACAGGCAACATTGAAGCTGATAAATCCCTTAGCTTTTGTAACTTTAACGCCTTGAAAAAATAACGAAGTTCCTGGTACTAAGCCTAAATGCTGTAACTCAGTCCAAATTTATTTTTTGACTTCAATAAATTCATTTTTTTTAAGACGTAGACAAAAGTAAATAGACTGTTCTGATAACCATTTTGCTAACCTAACAGAACAAAACTCTCTATCTCCCAAGATGCATATTTTATAATCTTTAAAGATTGGCATTATCTTTGATAGATGACTTCTCTGCTCGTTTATATTACTGCTGCCTAATTTCGGTAGTAATTCAAAGTGTATTGGAAATGCTCTTTTATCCCAAATTATGCTTGTTACTAATAGATTTATTTTACCCCAGTTTGTACGGTCAATTGCTACATGAACTAGTTTATCTGTCTCAAAGTATGTTTTTAAAAAACTACTTATGATTGGAAACCAGATATTTTCAATAGTTAAATTTTGTAAAGATAAAAAACGCTGTATCCTTTTTCTTCTACTTTCAAATTTTATTCCAAGAGGTAAAGCATTAGCTAACTTTTCAATACTAACTTTTTTGATTGATTGTAGAAGGATTATTAAAATTTTCAAGAAAATAAAATCGCGACTACTTAGTTGATTTCTCAGATGATTTTGATAGAATAATGGTAACATTTTCAACAGATAGGTCTTATTGACAATTTTAGACCTATCTTTTTCTATCATAAATAGTTACACTCTTTACATATCAATTGTTTGAAGGGATATCGTCACCCCTTCAGGAAAGAAAGAAACTCCTGGGACTAATCCTAAATCACTTAGTTCCATCCAAATATCCTTTTGGTATTCAACAAATTCATTCTTTTTTAAACGCAAACAAAAGTATACACCCAAGCCCTGGAGGTATTTTGCTAATTTGACAGAGCAAAATTCTCTATCTCCCAATACGCATATTTTATATTATTTAAAAACAGGCATAACTTTTGATAAAATACGTTGTTGTTCTTTTAAGTTACTACTGCCTAGCTTTGGTAACAAAGAAAAATATACTGGAAATGCTCTTTTATCCCAAATGATACTAACCATGAATAAATTTATACGACACCAATTGGTTCTATCAATAGCGACATAAATTATTTTTTCTCGCGTAAAATATATTTTTAAAATCTCTTCAATTATTGGAAACCAAACTTTTTCAATTGTTATATTTGGTAACGATAAAAACCTTTGAATTCTTTTTCTTCTACTCTCAAATTTAATTGGTAAAGGTAGAGCATTCGCTAACTTTTCTAAACTAACTTTTTTAATTGATTGCAAGAGATGAAGCAGAATTTTTAGAAAAATATAATCTGCTAGACTCATTTGATTTTTTAAGTGTTTTTGGTAAAATTCGGGTAACATTATCAATTGGTAGGTCTTGTTGCAAATAAGGAGCCTACCTTTTTTTATCATAAAATGTTACATGGTTTATATATCAAGGGTTTAAGGCTGTATCGTCGCCCCTTCAGAATACAAAGGTAATTATTGCTGATGCTTCCATCGTTGATAAAAATGTTATAAATCAACATCTTGCCGATAAAACATCAGAACCAGATAAAATATACTTTCGTAGAACTAATGATATATCTGAACCTCTTTCCATAGAGCATTTTGTATTCAAAAATTTACCGTCTACAATCATCAACGCTAATTCTTATCCAGCCAAAAGTTTATCAATTACATATAAAACTATAATTGAATCTCAACTTTATGTAGAAAAAATTCGACTTGAGGATAAAAATAGTTTAATTAAAAGTCTCCAAAAACAAATTCTTCAAGATATCGAAACTTTATTAAATAGTTCCGCTGTTGAACAAATTATAGTTTACATTCAAGATAAACAACGATTAGGTGAATTGATTGCAAAAATTCAACAACAAACAGCAAAATTTCAACTGTTTGAAGATTATATCGAAATTCATGCCAATATCTCAGAGTTAGAGAAAGAGCAAATTAATCAATGTAAAAATGATGTGAAAATCGTTTTTATGACAGCTTCCGGAAGTCGAGGTTTATCTTTTCCCAAAGCCAAACATATTTTAGTAGAAATTCCTGGATTTCAAATTGAGAAAAACCTCATGGAAATCATTCAGGTAATATACAGAGGTCGAGGAAATGATAAAATTGATCATCAAGATAAATAAACAACTGATATTTTACTTAAGTCAAAAGTCAATTTACTATCAAGATGACTTGGAAAATCAACAATTAGCTCTACAAGAAAGCGTATTATCATTATTAAATATATTATTAATTTTAAAAGCTTCCATCAACACCAGAATTTTTGGTTATGGAAACATCGGTAGAGACAAATTTATTGTGATTCCTATCGGTGGTAAATCAATTTTTACTGCTGGTGGAACATTCTCTGCTCAAATCGCAAATCTCATCAAACAGTTAAAGCAAGAGCATCGGAGAAATAGAAGTAATATTTTATTAGAAAACGTTTACACAAGTTTAGAAAAACTTTTAGGTACAGCAGATTTTACCGTCAGAGATACTGTTGATTTAAACTATCTTGATTTATTTAAAACCTTTAACAATAGCTTTGCAAAAAATTGTAGTAGTTTAGATAAATTATTGAATTTTGGCAATATTGAATTAGCATATATTAGCGGCAGTTTATTAATAGTACCTATTCCTCAAAACACTTTAGAAGAAACTTATCAAATGCGAGTTTTGGATATAGCTACTTACGTTAACGAAAAATTATGGCAGAATATGCAGACTATTAGTAATAATAAATCATATCCCGAAAATTTACGTTCTGCAATTAAAGATGCTATAGAATTAATTTATAAACTCGAAGAAGAAATTAATAAAACCCAACATCTCGAACAATTTAGCCAAAATTTAGACCAATATTATGCCTTACCATTATTTATATTTATTAGTGGTGAAGTACTAAAAGAATATTTTTCTAACCAACCAGAAGAGCCTGAAGACGAACGTTTTCGCGATATTCTCGCTGCTTATATCCGCTTACTTTATCCCGTTAATAATATTTTACCGATTGGTGATAAGTATAGAGAATTTCCATTTGTGCTTTTTAGAAGTTACAGTTTAGGAGAAATTAGAAAAAAGAGCTTTACAGATAAATATTTGTTGACTTCCAATGAATTAAATGTACTCAATTTGATTCTTTCTCAAAAAAATTATTAAAAGGTTAAAGGTTATAGGTTATAGGTTAAAGGTGTTAAATTAGTCTTAATCATAAATTGGGTTTTTCTAACAATTTATTAGTTGATTACAGATACTAACATCAAAAACCAGTTACGATTTTTTATTCTTTTTTCACAACAACCGTTACACTAAAATTAAACCTTTTTGTTTTTAGAAATGCTTTCTATAACTCCCAACTACCAAATCACTTGGGAAAAACTCCCCGAAGAGTTTGTTTTAAACAACGAACCTGTGGACAATATCAATCAACCGTTACTTGCTGCTGCGTTAACTGAAAGCACAACTCAGAGCAGCAGGAATTGAACCAGAGATTTAATAAAATATGGCTACTACACTTCAATTTATCACTTTAGCAGAATTCCTTAAACTACCAGAAACTAAACCCGCTAGTGAATTTATTAATGGGCGCATATCTCAAAAACCAATGCCACAATGTAAACATTCTCGACTACAATTAAAGGTTTGTAACTCAATTAATCAAGTCGCTGAAACACAAAAAATTGCTTTGGCTTTTCCTGAATTACGTTGTACTTTTAGAGGACGTTCGATAGTTCCAGATGTGAGTGTGTTCGCTTGGAAAAGAATTCCTTTCGATGCTGAGGGAGAAGTTGAAAATAGCTTTCAAATTTATCCAGATTGGACAATTGAAATATTATCACCAGACCAAAGTACAATCAAGGTAATTAGTAATATTCTTCACTGCTTAAAATACGGTACTAAAATAGGTTGGTTAATTGACCCAAGTGAGCGTTTAATATTAGTATTTCTACCAGGACAGCAACCTTTAGAAATAACTGGTGAAGATAAATTACCTACATTAGAATATTTACCATTAAATCTTACAGTTACACAAGTATTTGCTTGGTTAAAATTAGGTTAAATTAGTTCGGTGAGAAGTCGGGTTTTTATAATAATCTTTGAATTTGAGTACCATAATTCATTGGGTAAAACATGATTAAGGATTTTTTAAACAACCTATCGCTTCTAACAAACCCCTAGCCTTGTTCAAAGTCTCCTCATACTCCTTCTCTGGCTCCGAATCAGCCACCAAACCCGCACCCGCTTGCACCATCACAGCCTTATCCCGAACTACCATCGTCCTAATTGCGATCGCGCTATTTAATTGTCCTTCAAAATCATAATATCCATAAACTCCCGAATAAACCCCACGACGACAAGGTTCTAATTCGTGGATAATTTCCATGGCTCTGATTTTCGGCGCTCCGCTCACAGTACCCGCAGGAAAGCAAGCTTTGAGCAAATCCCAAGCGTTTTTACCCGGCGCTAATTTACCCACGACATTACTAACGATATGCATAACGTGGGAGTAACGCTCAATTTTCATTAACTCGTCAACTTTAACGCTACCATTTTCACAAACCCGCCCCAAATCATTACGTCCTAAATCTACCAACATCACGTGTTCGGCGACTTCTTTGGGATCTTTTAATAAATCCTCTGCAAATACTGCGTCTTCCTTCACCGTTTTACCTCTGGGGCGAGTTCCCGCAATCGGACGCACTGTCGCAACAACTCCATCTTCCCCATCACTTTCTGCTTTCACCATTACTTCCGGACTCGAACCGATTATTTGCCAATCTTGAAAGTGCAAATAACACATATAAGGTGAAGGATTTATCTGACGCAGCGAACGGTAAAGCGCAAAAGGTTCACCATTATATTCAGTTGACAATCGCTGGGAAACAACAACTTGAAAAATATCACCAGCTTTGATATAATGTTTAGCCTTTTCAACACTTGCACAAAATTCTGCTTTCGTAAAATTGCTTTTATATTCCCCAGTTGCCTTGAGATTTTTACTTGCCGGTGGAGTCCATTCCATAATGGTTTTTTCCGCTGGTAAAGGTTCACAGAGCTTGTTTATCATCCCAGAAACCATACCACCTGCTTTCTCATAAGCCGCCCGTAAATCCACATTCGAGCCGCGCAAATCAGCATAAGCAACCGCCCAAATTTTCCGCTTTACCTGGTCAAAAATCAATAAATGGTCTACCTGCATCCACAATCCATCAGGAATATTCCGTTCATCTTGCGGATAAACCTTTACCCGTGGTTCAATCCAGCGAATTAATTCATAGCCCCAAAAACCGAACAAACCGCCAATCCCTGGTGGTAATTGAGGTAAACTAACTGGCTGCAAAGCCCTCAGACATTCAGCTAAAGCATTAAAAGGATCGCCTTGAAAAACTACCTGCTTTCCATCCCGGAAAGTTTGAATTGTCCGATAACCATCAGCCCCATTCCCTGGAGAACTTTCACCCTTCGCTTCTAAAATCCATAAAGGATCGCAACCAAGTAAACTATAACGTCCTAATTTCTCCCCACCTTCCACCGACTCCAGCAGAAAATTATAATCATGACCCGCACATACTTTATACCAAGCCGAAACAGGTGTATCCAAATCAGCCACCCATTCTTGATATACCGGAACAAAATTACCTTGTTTTGCTAACTCACAGAATTCAGAAAAATCGGGGAAAATCACAGTTGACAGTTGATAGTTGACAGTGAACAGTTGACAGTTGACAGTGAACAGTTATCAGTGAAAAGTAAGCAATTATTATTTCTCGGTTAAACATGACATACAAGAAAAGAAATGCAGTTTTAATATCTCAACCGATTATCTATTCTCCGTATTTTGTGTTTAATTCCCGATAATATTAACTGTTTACTATTTACTGTTAACTGTTCACTGTATCAATTACGGATTAGGAGCGTCAAAGGGTGTTACGCCACTAAACTTAAGTTTTGCAGCACTGGGATTGTCGCCAATTTTACGGGCAACAAAACGTACTTTTTCGCGACCTTCGTTGACTTTCTCAGGGAAAACACCATCAGCCGGATGTAAATACTGAATTTCACCACTGGGATAAATTCGGTAAATTTTATAATCAGTAATTTTCATTTTCCGGAACATAGCGCCCAAAGCAATACCGTACTCTTTACGAGCAATTTCCAGCATATTTTCGCCTTCAAGCATCACCGCAGAGCCACCAGTAGGCATTTCAAAAACCTGTTCCTTGGGACTAGTCCAAGTAATCGCGTACTTTTCCTCTTCTTCCGCTTTTTTGAGCAAGCCGCCAGTGCTGCCACCAAATTTTGGAGTTTGACCAGAGAGTGTTTGTACCATAAAATTTTCTCTCAACGTTTTTAGGGCATCGTAACACTGCGACCGGGGTCATGTTGCGATTACGTTAGGAAGTTTAACAGTTCTTAGAAATTAACATTGGGAATTGGTAATTGGGAGTTGGGAATTGGTAATTGGTAATTGGTAACTCTTATCTCCCCATCCCCTTGTCCTCTTGTCCCCTTCCATCTAACTTCCTTCAATGCTGGGTACAGTGAAGTGAAACTTGGAACCTTTATCTTTTCCCGATGATTCTGCCCAAATTTCTCCTCCCCAACTGCGGATTATTTGCCGACAAATTGCTAATCCTAACCCTGTTCCGCCAGTGGTACGTCTTAAAGCTCCTTCTTCTTGATAAAAACGGTCAAAAACGATTTCTAAACGATTGGGTTCTATTCCTCGTCCCGTGTCAGTGACAGTAACTTCAACCATTTTATTGCCGTTGGAATTTGCTTTGATGGTAATTTTGCCGTTGGGGGGTGTGAATTTACAAGCGTTATCTAGAAGTTTGGCTAGAACTTCCACCAACCAATCACCATCTGCTCTAATTAAAGGCAACTTTTCCGATATTTTAATGGTAACTTTCGGAAGATTTTCCGAGTTGCTGCGAGCCTTAATTCTGCTGATTGATAAATCTACGCATTCTTGTAAAGTCAAAGTTTCTGGATGCCATTCAATTCGACCGCTTTCTAAGTTAGAAAGAGTTAAAAAATCTTGAATTAGTTTCCGCATTCTTTCTGAGTCGGAAAGTGCGGTACTCAGCATTACTTGACGCAATTCTAACGGCATATCTGGTTCCGTTGCGAGGCTTTCCAAACACACCTGAATTGTGGAAAGTGGAGTTCGCAGTTCGTGTCCCGTAATGGCTATTAAGTTGCTGCGAGTGCGGTCTAATGCTTCTAATTGTTGGTTAAAATCTTCTAAATTAGCGTAGGCTTCGGCTTGAATTAAAGCAGCTCCAATGGAAGTAGCGATGGCTTTCACCAAATCTAGCTCATCCGTTTGCCATTCATGAGGTTGATTACGGCAATATTGTAACTCTATCATCCCCAACATTCGCCCCTGAAACCATACGGGTTCCATCAACCAGGAACGAATCCCAAATTTTTTCACAAAATCCCTAAGTACCCTCGAATTTTGAATGCGAGTGTCATCAAGAGTATCTGAAATACAAACTCCGTCCCCTACTTGTACCACTTCTTGAAACAACGGATTATTTTCTAATTCTCTAGTTTCTCCTAACAGCGAGGAAATACCAGGACTCAAATACTCGTGTTCGATGGTAGCGCTCATATCCGCAGCCTGAGCGCGGTAGATTAAACAACGACTCACTGCTAAGTTTTGTCCTAATTCTTGTACCGCAACTTCTAATACTTCTTGCGGATTTAGCGATCGCCGAATTGCAGTACTAATGGAGTTGACTAAACGTTCTTTTCGTGCTTGGGCGGCAATTGACCGATAAGCTTTGTGTAATTTATATTGACTAGCTTGTAAATAGGTAACTAAGCGCTGCACAAAAGGGTTAGTATCAATGTCACAAGCATATTCGGTAGTTTCGTCTACAATTTTTTGATTATAATTATCTCCAATCCTAAAACGTTGACGCGCTTGCTCAATTTTCGAGGCTAATTCCGGACGATAAATAAGTATTTTATCTAATAACAAGTCCGCCGCTTTCAAGCTAACTCCCCTTTCCGCCGTCCAAATTCCCTCAAATCTTCGCGCCGTATCCATATCAATACTCGGAATCAATTCTGGGAAATCTTTTTTTACTATGGAAGTTGGGTATTCCCGGCAAACTAAGCAAGTAGCATAATTAAAAGCAATCACTACCAAGTGCCATTCTTGAGCAAGAGCATCTTTTGGCTGAAAAGCAACCTTTTCGTAATGTTCCGAACTGTTGCTAAAATCTGTTTCTGGAGCAGATAAAACGTATATTTGATTGCTTATTTGCGCCAGCCGCTGATAACGATGAGCTTCTTGACGATAAAATCTTTCCCTTTGAAAGCTGGCAATCACTAAAGGCTGCTCCATTGTCGCAGCCAAAACTTGATCTTCCATCGCGTGGGAGAGCGCTGTCAATGAAGCTTTAAAGTATATTTGGGGTCGCAGGTACGGTAAGACCTGTATCAAATCACTCAGCACGGAAGTCGAAATGCTCATGGATGTCGTTAAGAAGCCACTATCTGGATTTAAATCCACGTCACAGCTGCATTTTACAAACTACAACGCCGTCTCAGATCAAACAAACAGTTGCAATTTGTAAAGAATATTTCATAAATTTAGAGAGCCATAGCAGCTAACAGTCGCTAAACCAGCCGTTGGGCTGACAATTTCTCAGAATGAAAACATTCTACCCTACCGGCTGCTGATATTTCGACAAAAGAATTTATCCGCAAGGCTGGCTGTAAACTTGGTAATCGGTAATCGGTAATCGGTAATCGGTAATTAAAAACTCCTTGTCTCTTTTGAGGTGAGGATTTTTGTTTAACTTAGCTTCTTTAAATCTTAAATATTTACAAATGCTATGATTGTTACTTTTTTTATAGTCATGAGAAACAATGTAATTGATGATTTCGATGGGTGTTGTGCGCTGAGATTTTCACATAATAAATTTAGGTTTTTGTTTTTTCATTACATAATTTATCTCCTATTTGTACAGAAAAATCTTGTTACTAAAGTACATTGAACCATGAAATATATTGCTAAAAAAGAATATTTAATGTAGTATTACTTTGTCTATGTTTTTGATGGTCAAGCTAATGCTTTGAATCTAGAATTAATGCCCGCTAAATCTGCTTATTAAATCGCAATCAAGTCAAGAATAAATACTTATTCACAACTTAATTACGATAACCTAGTAAGCAATCCTAGCGGCTAATAATTAGATGCCCGAAAGTGTTGAGTTTTGATTGTAGCGTTTAGTTCTCAACACGAAGGCGAGCAACATAGATACATCTATACTGCTGGCTACCGCAAAAGGCGATAAAAAAAAACAAGGCATGGCATATTTACCTGATAAAGCAATACAGTTCAGTTAAGGATATAAATTAATTACCGCAAACAAAACAGATCGAC
>JACYMD010000086.1 GCA_015272215.1 Rivularia sp. T60_A2020_040
TAACTACATTTCAATAGCATATTATCATGTCATTTTTCTTGCGTTTGCCCTGCTAATGAATGGATGAAGTACACCTTGTTTTCCTCTCGGGTCATCCAAGTTTTCAAAATGGTCTGTTAAATGTTGATAAGCACGCTCACAATCAATTGGCTCCATTAGTGATAAAGATTTTTTATTTTTCTTTGTAAAGCTAGAAGATGCACCAAAACCTGCAATCATGGGAAACACCTATGATAACTACATTTCAATAGCATATTATCATGTCATTTTTCTTGCGTTTGCCCTGAGTAATTAGACTGTTTTTTTGAATTTTTAGTTGTCCACTAATAAACTAAGCAACTAATTATTAAACGTCTAATCAACTAAAATAATTAGAAGTAATACCAACATTAGCACAGCTTAAACAAAGCGGATTATAGTGTTTAAACCATTTGGAAAAAAAATTAGATTTGAAAAAATGTTTATCAGATAAAAAATATCGAATAAGAGTATCATCCATAACTTCATATTTCTCAGGGTAATTTCATAAAAAACTTCAAAAATATAAGTCCTTGTTGATTGTGAAGTAGTTGTAAGTTGGTGTGAAAGCAATATCGCTACTTTATATATACAGTTTAATATTTATTTTATCCAAAGTGTCTTTTTTCAAGAGAGCATGATAATTAATAGGGTATCTTTTTCTAATCATTTGTGTAAAATCAAGTTGATATCTCAACATTAACTATATCAATTTACATTGACAAATACAGTTACTATTGTGTTTTTCGATTTTTACTAATTGTTTGATATGGGTAATTACCAATTAGTATTTAGCTGCCTATTTAAACAGTAGATGAATAGTAATTTAGTGAAACTATTTAAAATATTGGGAGTTCATTTTGAGCAATTCGATAAATGTGAAATGTTATCCAATATAGAAGTCGGGTTTTGATGAGGATTATCTAGTAAAAACCCGACTTCTGTAGTTACACAATAATTTTTATTTAAAAATATAAATAATTAGAACGTGCGATTTTTTCGGGTTGTTTTTCAGTCCATTTTCCCCAGCGCGAGATACCATGACGAATTAAATCTAGATTTTGATCACCGATAAAACACACCCGGCGCATTTTTTCGCAAGCCATTAAAATTTCGCCGTTACCCATGAACGGTGCAATGACATAATTGTTTTGAATTGTAAACATATTGATCAAATACTGGATGATTCCTTCCAGATTGTCCAAATTGATTGGTATTTGTGGTTTTGATATCGGTTGCCGCGAAAAAATTCCTACATATATTTTGCCCAACAGTAATTCGTACTGAAAAGTCATCCGTGTAGTGCTGCAAAATTGAAACAAGTTGTCTTCCGAACGCAATACAGCCACAACCTTGGCTTCATCCACTAAATAATCGTGATTCCATGCATCCGAATCAGTTGCAATTGCTAAAGCTGCGTTTGAAGGTAGCAGTTGAATAAAGTCTTTGCCTGCGGTATCGCCATAATATACCAAATGGCGGTTGCCCAAAGTCCATTTATCGCCAATTTTGGACAGCGAGTTTTGGTTAAAAAGCAGCGAATTGATAATTTTTGGCTGTTCCACTCTTTGTTGTTCCTTTTTGGTTTCTGACTTAGCTTGTAGCTGTGCAATTGCGCTGTGAAAAGCTTGTAGCTGCAATTGTTCTTGTTGCGCTCGTAATTTTGTCGCGAGTTTGGCTTGCTCTTCGGCTTGTTCATAATCACCCTTCAAGATGGCTATCTCATAAGCTTGTAACGCTTTTTCTGCTAAGACTCTTTCTTTTCTACCAGCCCGGGCAATATTTAACAGGGTGGTTTTTTTATCGGCGATGGCAGTTTTCTGAATGATTTTTTGAATTTTGGGAGCGATATCTCTAGCTATTTGCTTGTCATGTTGCCAACTGCGTTCGCTATAACCGGCTTGTTTTGCTAACTGTTGGGTAGTTTTAGCTGGTGGTGAAATTATTTCACTACCATTTTGGGAATTCTTGAGGGTATATTGATTGTCCCCTGCTTTGGCTCTCATTCCCAATTTAATCAGGATTTTTTCTCGTTCTAATACCAGCTTTCCTCTTTCGAGGGGTTCTAATTCGTTGCGAATCAAATTTTCGTCGATTTCAGCGAGTCTTGCTCGTTCGTCGGAATCATAAGTAATTATATTGCATTCAATTTCTTTATAACCAAGCAACTTGCAGGCTGTTAACCGATGTAATCCGGCAATCAAGTTAAAATGTTGGTCTACTGCAATGGGATTGAGCAAACCATTCAATTGAATAGATTCTTTTAACTGCTCTACTTTTTCGTCATTAATTGGACGACGATTGTTGCCAAATTTGATTTGTTCTATCGATACTTGAGATATTCCAGACATAATAAAATTATGGAAAAACGATATACCGACTGTCATTTGATTGATATTTGTATGCCTTGAAAATGCCATTTATGCCATGAAACTGTTAGTAGCTTGATATCAAATTGTTTTTCACAACCAATATTCGAGAAAAGCCCAATTCTTATAATCTTATTCCTCCTATATTGCCTTAAATCAATCAACTTGATAGCAAAAATACCATAGCTAAAAACAATCTTTATAAAGTCAAGCGATTGCAAAAATATTTTGATATTTGAAGATTAGGGACGTTAGCTGACAGTTATTTGCTCCCGATAATGGCAAACTAAAATCATAATTTTTTTGTATTTATTGCCACTAAACTGCTGTAACAAATTATCTGTAGTATTGTTCAATGGCTAAAGCTCAGATGTATGAAGCGTAAAAATTGCCTGGAAATTGATTGATACAGCATTGTTTGGAGTTATTAAATATCTAAAATAGGAAAATTCAATTACTCTTAGAAGTGGATTGACAATATTAAAATTGTTTGCCATACTTAAATACAAGTTTTTTTAAGCAGTTGCTTCCAGCATTTAATTACTATAATATAATCGCCGCAATTAAAATTTAGTTTTTGTGAAGAGCGTTACTGCTATTTCCTAGAACAATACCTTATTAATAATATAGAATAAAAATTAGGAAATATTTCGCCGGTAAATCATTAATTTTTTATTTTGGTATTTGCGAATGGTCAAATATTACAAGTTAAATATTAAAAGTTAAATATTTGCTTGTTAAATTTGCTTGTAAGATAACAATATTGGTTCTTACGAATGAATTTGCCCCCTAGTTACTTTTAGTTATTTATGTACGCAGTCATATGCGATGGTTATTTAAGGAGGATAAAATTTTTCAACACATTACCATCTACTGTCTTTGCGTAAAATCCGTCTTGATATTTTACAGTTAAGTGATAACTGACTTTTATACAAACATTGGCTCTTCACAATTGGAATCAAAATATGTCAGTAGATAAGGAAAGGGAGTTTATTGCAAAACCTAAGACTCGATGGCGAGTAGTTTTAGCGACTTCCATTGCTTTGGCTACAACACTCATTGGTTTATACAGCTATTTACGATTACGTTCCGATATTTCTTCACAATCGTCTACTCCTGTTACAACTCCTACAAGGGTAGCAATTACAGCTTTAGGACGTATAGAACCTGAAGGAAGAGTGATTCAACTATCGGCTCCTAGTTCGATTAGCGGTTTGCGAGTCGAAAAATTGTTGGTAAACCAAGGAAATGCAGTCAAAGCCGGACAAATTGTCGCACTCTTAGAAAGTTACGTTCCTGCTACAGTCAATGTACAGCAAGCTTTAGATCAAGTTAGAGTTGCTCAAGCCAAATTATCCCAAATCCAAGCTGGAGCCAAAAGAGGAGAAATTGATGCTCAACAAGCGGCGATCGCCAGTTTACAATCGCAGTTACAGGGAGAAATTGCTACAGGAAATGCTACTGTTGCACGGTTGCAAGCAGAGTTAGATAATGCTCAGACTGAATATAATCGCTACCGTTCGTTATATCAACAGGGTGCGGTTTCCGCTTCTGTCGCAGACAGCAAACGCTTGCAAGTCAGGACTTTACAGCAACAGTTAAATGAAGCACAAGCAGCCCTCAATCGTACTGTTAATACCCTACAAGACCAAATCAGGGAAGCCAGAGGTAAGTTAGATAGTATTCAGGAGGTTCGTCCTCAAGACGTTCAAGTAGCACAAGCTGAAGTCAAAAGCGCAATGTCTGCTGTCGAACAAGCAAAAGCAGAGCAAGAATTAAGCATCCTTAAATCTCCCATCACCGGAACAGTTTTGAGAATTAACACCAAACCAGGAGAAGTGGTTTCCTCCGAAGGAATTATGGAGATAGGTAGAACCAATCAGATGTATGTAGTCGCAGAAGTTTATCAGACAGATATTCAGAAAGTACGTTTAGGTCAAAAAGCCTTCATTTCCAGTACCGCATTTCCTGGGAAACTAAAAGGAACCGTGAGCGAGATTGGATTGTTAGTTGACAGACAAAGAATTCTGAATATTAATCCAGGAGCAGATACCGATAGAAGAATAGTTGAAGTCAAAATTCGTATTGACGAGCTATCAGATAACAAACTCATCATGGGTTTAACTAACCTACAGGTAGATGTTGCCATTCAAATTTAAGTGTAATCAAGGGAATTGGGAACAGGGAATAGTTCAATCTAAAATCTAAAATCTAAAATCCAAAATTGTTTGACAATTATGGCTTCAAAAACCCCTTTAGCATGGTTACAGCTAGTACGAAATAAATTTCGTTCTTTAGTAGCTGTAGCTGGTATCGCTTTTATTGTGATACTGATGTTTATGCAACTTGGATTTCAAGACGCTCTTTACAAAAGTGCAACTCAAGTCCATCGAAGTCTCCAAGGAGACTTATTTTTAGTTAGTTCTCAATATAAAGCTTTAACTGCTACTCAAAGCTTTTCCCGGACTCGTTTATACCAAGCATTAGGATTTGAAGGTGTAGACTCAGTTACTCCAATTTATTTAGGATTTGCTAAATTCAAAAATCCTGACACGGGTGAAAAATACTCAATATATGTGATGGGTTTTGAACCGGGAAGGTCTACAATTAATTTACCAGGAATTGAGGAAAATATAGATAAACTTAAATTATCTGATGTCGTATTATTTGATGAAAATTCTCGACCGGAATTTGGAAACGTTGCTATGCGATTCAAGCGGGAAGATACCAAACCAGTAATTGAAATATTTCCCTTTGATTCATTAGTAGGTTATAGAGTGAGAGTCGGTGGATTATTTAGCTTAGGTCCTTCCTTTGGAGTAGATGGAAACTTAATTGTTAGTGATACAACTTTTCTAAGGATATTTCCTAATAGTAGACCTCCAGATAAAATAGATATCGGGGCAATCACTCTAACTCCCCAAGCAAATTCCCAACAAATTGTCCAAAAATTACGAGATAGTTTACCCAATGATGTTTTAATATTTAATCACGAAGGGTTTATTAATTTTGAAAAAGAATATTGGGCTACCAGAACACCAATCGGTTTTATTTTAAACTTAATGTTAACAATGGGTTCTGTTGTTGGTATAGTTATTGTTTATCAAATATTATTTAGCAACATTGCTAGTCAATTAGTAGCATACGCGACTTTAAAAGCCATAGGTTATGCCAATAATTATTTATTAAGGGTGGTTTTTAAACAAGCTTTCATATTAGCAATACTTGGCTATATACCAGGTTGGATTATCTCTAAATATTTATATGAGTTTGCCATGAAAGCAACAAAACTACCAATAAATATGAGTCTTGATAATGCATTACTAGTATTGATAGCCACAGCTTTAATGTGTCTTATTTCCGGTGCCTTAACTGTAAATCAACTCCGTTCTGCTGACCCAGCAGATATTTTTTAAAGTTAAGAGTTAGGAGTTAGGAGTTAGGAGTTAGGAGTTAATAGTTAAGAGTTAAGAGTTAGGAGTTAGGAGTTAGGAGTTAGGAGTTAAGAATTATTCACCTTTGACCTTTATTTAACCTTGTAAAAATGAACCTCACAGATAAAACTTTACTTATCACCGGAATTGGTGGATTTATTGGTTTGCGTACAGCCGAAATAGCTATTAGCAAAGGATTAAAAGTACGTGGACTGGAAAAAGATAAGGATGCAGCTAAAAAAGCTGAAAAATTAGGTGCTGAAGTCCACATAGGTAGCGTCGTCGATCCATCAATTGCTCAAAAAGTTTGTCAGGGAATAGACATAGTTTTACATACTGAAGAAGTCGCAAAAGAAGGAGGTTCAATTAAAGAATTTAGCGAAGTAAATATCGATGGAACTATTAATATCGGTAAAGCTGCTCGTAATGCTGGAATAAAAACTTTTATTCATCTTTCCAGTGCTTTAGTTTATGGTTTTAATTATCCGAATGGAGTTACTGAAAAGCAACAACTTGTAAAAGAAACAAATCCTTATTGTCAAACAAAAATAGAAGCAGAAAAAGCTCTACAGCAACTAAATAGTTCGCAAGATTTTGGCATTATTATTATTCGGGCTGGAGATGTTTATGGACCTGATTCTATTCCTTGGACGGTTCGACCGATTTCTTTAATGAAGCAAAAACTATTTGCTTATACTAATGAAGGAAAAGTTATCAACCATGTATATGTAGATAATTTGATTGATGCAATTTTCTTAGCTATAGAAAATGAGCAATATGGTGAAATATTTAATGTTACCGACGGCAAAGAAACCTCTCCGCAAGAATATTTTACTCGTTTAGCAGAAGTTGCTGGTTATCCTGCTCCTTCATCTTTACCAAAAGAAGAAATGAAAATATTTCTGAACTTGCGTTGTCAAGGACAAAAACTTTTTCGTAAACAACCAGATATTCTTCCAGAAGCAGCAGATTTTATGAGTCGTCCTTATGCTTTTTCTATTGATAAAGCACGCAAATTATTAAATTATCAGCCAGTTATTTCTTTGGATGAAGGAATGAATCGTATTCAGAAATGGCTGCAAAATCAAGACAAATAAACCACTGATACATCATTTATAAAAGCTGTATTTATACAGCTTATTTATTCTTTGAATCAATTGAAAAATAGGAAATAATCAGATATTTATTAACTAATAAATAAGTAATAATCAATCTTAATAACAAATGAAAATCTCTCAATTTGGCTGCTTGTTATTTTCTACTTTAGCAAGTATTGGATTGTTTGTTAAAGCTAATGCTGTAGAAGATTTTGCAACCCTAACTGTTACGATTAAGGGAATTCAAAATCAAAAAGGTCAGATTTGCTTAAAAATCTATGACAATGAAAGCGGATTTCCTTTAGGTGATAATAGCGGAGTCAAAAATCAATGCACAAAAATAACAGGTAATTCGCTCAAAAAGGAGTTTACAAATTTAAAAAAAGGTACTTATGCTGTTGCAGTAATTGATGACCAAAATGATGATACCAAACTTGACCGAGATTTTCTTGGTATCCCTGAAGAAGGTTTTGGTATTTCAAATAATCCTACAGTGTCAATAAAAACTGGAACTCCCAAATTTGAACAAGCAAGTTTTTCATTAATACAAAATCAAACTATTGAGATTGTCATGAAATATTCTCTCGAACAATCATTTTTTGATAGTACAAGCCCTCGGAATCATATGTCTGTCAGACGAAATTCTTTGATTTCTAAGCTCCCTGAGATCAATCCAAAATCTAAAACTTGTGCTGAGCTTGCCGAAGTATCTAAAATCTAAAATTGATTGACTCCTAAATTATGGATAGAAAAGCTTTAGGTATGGCAATTTTTATGGGGCTGTATGTTCCATTATTCACAGGAATTTTTGTGACGATACACCGTTTAACCCCTTCAACAACAAAACAAAACAACAAAATTATTATTGTCTATCGTCAATTTGAAAAACAGTCTTTTGAGCTAGTTAACAAAAATTCAATTTTTAACTTGGACACATCGAAAAGTTTCTCTTTCTCAACAGATATTTTGGAACCAAATTCCTTAAATTTCTATAAATTGTTACCTCCAGCTTATGTGAGAGACAACAATAATTTATTACAGGATTTAGATTTTAATCAAATTGTGATCGCAGAATCAAAAGTCAGCGTTACATCGGCGTTGCCCGATAAACCTGCAAAAAAGCTCGCAATAACAAAACCATTCAATTTTAGGTTTTAGATTGTAGATTACTTTGCTTAGTTCCAAAAATTACCCAGTTCTAGAAAGTAAAAAACTTTTGTCTTAATCTCAAATTCAAAATTAATCGATCAACTATTCTTAAGTAAATTTACTTATTTAATTGTGTAAGGTTTCTCAAAATGAAATTTTTGGCGATCGCGTTACTGCAAGTTTTACTGGGTTGGTTGGTTATTCAGGTAGGCTTATTACTACGTTCAGAATTTCTAATGTACAGCAACGGCAATAATCCGATTGTGTTCATCCACACCGCCGTGAGAAGCCTTCCCTGCAAGAAAATATGCCGGCGTTGCTAAGTCCTAATTACCTCTAACCTTTAACCTCTAACCTTTAACCTCTAACCTTTAACCTCTAACCTTTAACCTCTAACCTCTAACCTTATTTAATCATGTTAAAACAACCTTTGAGACTGGCAATTGCTACAGGATTATACGCTCCATTTTTAACTGGAGTTTCTGTTGCAGTACATCAACGAGTACGCTGGTTTTTGCAACAGGGACATCAAGTCTTTTTGATTCATCCCCAAATTAGCGATCGCTATCCTCCAAATGTTGGTAAACGTCCGATGTCAGGATTGGATGAACTACAACAATATCCAAATTTTAGTTCTTATGCATTTCCTACAGAACCATTAATATTTTACAAGTCTCTTCCCCAACCATTAAGCTATAGACATTGGAGCGATACTAAATTATTAGAAGATTTTAACCCCGATATTATCTTAGTCGAAGAAGCTGCACAAATGAGAGGACTATACTCACTTTTTATCCAAGGTTATGGTCGTCCAGTTGCAGTAGAATACGCCAAAAAAACCGGCACTCCAGCAATTTCTCTATTTCATACTGATATTGTTGCCTATATTCAATATTACTTAGGTAATCAATTATTTAGTCTACTTCGTCCCATTCTTCCAACTTTAATTAAACAATTTAGCGAGTCTTACGACCTAAGTTTATTTTCTTCTAAAGAACAACTTGCTAAATATCAAAAAATGAAATGTCAACGTAGCGAATACTTTCCTTATCAAGGAGTTGACTGTCAAAAATTTAATCCCGAAAATATTATCTATAATCCGATTCCTAACGACCATAGACCAACTTTATTATTCGTAGGACGTATCACAGCCGAGAAAAATGTAAGTCAACTTTTAGATATATATCCGATAGTTGCCGAGAAAATCAAAGATGTTCATTTAGTAATTGTTGGTAGCGGTCCGATGGAAGAAGAAATTAAAAAACGCGCTCAAGAATTTCCATCCGGTGTAACAGTTTGGGGAGAATCTCATGGAAAAGAATTATTAGGATTGTTCGCTCGTGCAGATATATTTATCAATCCTTCGACCACCGAAAATTTCTGCACTACAAACAACGAAGCTTTAGCTTCTGGAACTCCAGTAGTTGCCGCAATTGCACCTTCCACAGCAGAGCAAGTTACACCAGGTGAAAACGGCTTTTTAGCAGAACCTAATAACCCTCAAGATTTTGCGGATAAAATCATTCAAATTCTCAAAAATTCACAATTAAAAGAACAAATGACTAAAAATGCTCGTCCTTCAATTATCGAATTTGATTGGTCAGCTTGTATGGAAAAGTTTGAATTGAAACTCTACCAAGTTGTTGCAAAATCTCAGGAAAAGCCTTAAATTATCAGCAATTAAGATGTATATTATTATCGATACCCTAAAAAGACCGCATTACTTGTTGACTGTTCTTTCTGCTCCCCTTATTATAAGTGTTTAACTGCATATAGCAATCCTATTTGTATGTATCGAAATCACGGTGTTTAGATTCCCTACTTATTGAAGAAGTCGGGGATCTAAATTCTCATATATGATTTAGAATTGCTATATGACATAACACTTTAAAATACATATAATCATACTTTTTCAAACCAGTAGTATCTACCATCATGACCCAAACACTATCTACAAAAAATCATCAAAAGTTACAACTATCACCCCTGAATATACCTAAGCGTTTGCTTTTAGGTCCCGGACCATCCAACGCTCATCCTGATGTACTTAAAGCAATGAATACTCCTCCTGTGGGGCATCTTGACCCAGCTTTCTTAACGCTGATGGATGAGATTCAATCGCTGTTACGCTATGTATGGCAAACGGAAAACCCCTTAACTATTGCTGTTAGTGGTACCGGAAGCGCTGCAATGGAAGCGACTATTGCCAATGCTGTAGAACCTGGTGATGTAGTATTAATTGGTGTTGCTGGATACTTCGGTAATCGTTTAGTTGATATGGCTGGACGTTATGGAGCGGATGTGCGAATTATTACTAAGCCTTGGGGACAAGTATTTTCCTTAGAAGAATTGCAAAGCGCGATCGCAACTCATCATCCAACTATAGTAGCTCTAGTTCACGCGGAAACTTCCACCGGCGCACGTCAACCCTTGGAAGGAGTCAGCGAACTGTGTCGTCAACATGGTAGTTTACTATTGGTAGATTCAGTCACAAGCATGGGTGGGGTACCTTTATATTTAGATGAATGGGGAGTTGATTTAGCTTATAGCTGTAGTCAGAAAGGATTGGGATGTCCTCCAGGTGCTTCACCTTTTACTATGAGTAGTCGTGCCATGGATAAATTACTTTCTCGTCAAACCAAGGTGGCAAACTGGTACTTGGACATGAACCTGTTAAGCAAATATTGGGGTAAAGAACGCACATATCATCATACAGCACCGATCAATTTATATTATGCTTTGCGGGAATCCTTACGTTTAATTGCAGAAGAAGGCATAGAAAATAGTTGGGAAAGACATCAAAAAAATGCAGAATATCTATGGCAAGGGTTAGAAAATTTAGGAATGACTTTACACGTTGAGAAACAGTACCGATTACCAACTCTCACAACAGTTCGGATTCCCGAAGGTATTGATGGTAAAGCCGTTGCAAAAGAATTACTATTAGAAGAAAACGTCGAAATTGGAGGCGGGCTTGGTGAATTAGGCGGCAAAGTTTGGCGTATCGGACTAATGGGTTATAATAGCCGTAAAGAAAATGTAGATCAACTTTTAGAAGTATTAGGGAAGAAGGTTAGTTGATGGGTTGATAGTGGTTAGTTGATAGTTGATAGTTGTGATTTATTTCTCCCCATCTCCCCATCCCAACAGTAGAAGAACCCCCCACTTGAAGTACGGTTTAACTGACTGCATTACGATTCAAAACCTGTTACATTTATTAATGTAAGTTGAAGTAATACTACACGTAAATTATCGTGAACAATATAGACCAGCGTAATAACCCAGAATTTTTTGACAATCCAACCAAAGGTAGTAATTCCTTTTTGCAGTACATTAAATCTTTGAGTCCGGAAATGGTGACTCAACTCTCTAGGCCTGGTTCTTCTGAAGTTGTGGAAGCGATTGAACGTACTATTTCTAGTATGTTAGGTGGTTTACCTTCCGATGATTTCAACGTCACCATCGCAACTAATCGCGAAAATTTAGGAAAGCTTTTAGCTTCAGCAATGCTAAATGGTTATCTGTTACGTAACGTCGAACAGCGTATGGCGTTTGAAAAATCATTACAATCGTTAGAAGCTGATTTTCGGGACAATGAGTAAAGCAATTAATCTAGTTTATGCAATTAGCCTCAGTCTCCCATGACTGGGGTTTTTTATTGCTGTATTTTCAGAAAAATGGCTGTTGGGCATTGTAGACAAACTAGTTTACCCTTTCATTATTATTATTATTATGTATAAGCGACTTCTGCTAATATTCAGCTTAATTTTAGGTGGTATTGGGATTGCTGGATTTTTCGCTTGGCAGCAAGCAATGCAGTTACCTGCTTGGTATACTAATTCATCGACAAATGAAAAGGCAATTTCTGCTAATCAACAAATCAAAAAGCCTCTACAATCTGAAGAAGTATTACGTAAAGTTTCACAAAACTTGACCACAAAAACTACAGGAGAAGTATATCTTGATGCTTCGGAAATTAATTCATTAATTGCTACTTCTCTGACTAAAAATAATCAAAATAGTCAATATGTGACTGCAATTAAAGGTACAAATACTCAAATTCAAAACGGTAAAATCTCTGTGGGTGCTGTGATTGAAACCTCATCGATTCCGGTACAAGAATTGTCTGCACGGAAAACAAAAATTATTCAAATGCTCGAAAATTTACCGGGAAAACAAAAACACCTTTATATTGGAATTGAAGGAAAACCCACTATTCGTAACCAGGAAGTTAGTTTTGACGACACAACTCGGATTTCTTTGGGTAATTTTAGCTTTCCCATCGCTGAAGTTTCGCAAAATATCGGTTTATCTCAAGATAGTTTTAATCAACTTCTTTCTCAAGAATTTAAAAAATTACCAATTAAATTGGAAAGTATAACTATTCAAGATGAGCGTATTATAATTCGCGGTTCTAAAAATAATCCTGAATAGGCAATAGTTATTTTTTCCAAGGTAATTTAGTACCCATTTCTGTGAGTGCTGAAAAGACTAAATACAAAATTAGCAAAGAAACACTGCTCAGAAAAATCACTAACTCTTGATCCATTTTTTATTCCCTAATTCATGCTTACATAACATAACTTGATTGATTGCGCGATCGCCCTTCAAGGGCGCGTGCCGATCGCCATTATGGTAAAATATACTATACTATACATTATTCTACGAATATTTACTGTAGTTGTGCTTCCGATTAAAATCCCGGCATCATAGAAAATCATGTTTCAATTTTATTATTTTTAGATACTTTTAAAGCATCATTTTGATCAAAAAATCTTCAAGTGTGCAATTGACTACTTAAATAATGTAGTATCAAATACTTTTGATCAAAATAAGTTGTAAAAGACCAACAAAACCCTCTGTTAAAAATGGTAAAAATTTGTTAAGAATGGTAATAGGAACTTCAACGGGAGTAAATAAATATTATGGAAAGTAAAGCTGCGACTAAACCACCACATCAAGTAGTGATTATTGGTGGGGGTTTTGGGGGACTATATACAGCAAAAGCACTGAATAGTAAAGATATAAATGTTACTTTAATAGACAAAAGAAATTTTCACTTATTCCAACCACTTTTATATCAAGTAGCTACTGGTACTTTATCTCCGGCTGATATTTCATCACCATTGCGTTCGATACTTAGTAAGAGTAAAAATACAAAAGTACTGTTGGGAGAGGTGACGGATATCGAGCCAGAGACGAGAAATGTTATGATGAGGGGTGAAAAGATTCCTTATGATAGTTTAATTATTGCTACAGGTGCCAAGCATTCCTATTTTGGTAAAGATGAGTGGGAAGAATTCGCACCCGGCTTAAAAACTGTGGAAGATGCGATTGAAATGCGTCGGCGGATATTTACAGCATTTGAAGCAGCAGAGCAGGAGACAGACGAAGAGAAACGTCGTGCTTTACTGACTTTTGTGATAGTTGGTGGTGGCCCAACTGGGGTTGAATTAGCAGGTGCGATCGCCGAGTTGGCTTACACTATTCTTAAGGAAGATTTTCGTAATATCGATACTTCGGAAACCCAAGTGTTGCTTTTGGAAGGTTTGGATCGAGTTTTACCACCATTTGCACCAGAATTATCGGTTAAAGCTCAGGAATCTTTAGAAAATTTGGGTGTTACTGTAGTTACGAAAACTTTGGTAACGGGTATTGAAGGAGATATAGTTACCATTAAGCAAGGTGAGGAAATCAAAACCTTTGCAGCGAAAACGGTATTATGGGCGGCGGGTGTAAAAGCTTCACCTTTAGGTAAGTTAATCGCAGAAAAAACTGGTGTAGAATGCGATCGAGCCGGAAGAGTTATTGTTGAACCAGATTTAAGTTTGAAAGGATATCCGAATATATATGTAATCGGTGATTTAGCACATTTTGCTCATCAGACAGGTAAACCATTACCTGGTGTTGCACCTGTTGCCATGCAAGAGGGGGAATATGTTGCAAAATCGATTAAACAGCAGATAAAAGGCAATACGATAGCCCCATTTAATTATGTTGATAAAGGTAGTTTAGCAGTAATTGGACAACATTCTGCGGTTGTTGATTTAGGTTTTATCAAACTTACAGGTTTTATCGCTTGGTTATTTTGGTTATTGGTTCACATTTATTATTTAGTTGAATTTGACAACAAACTTGTAGTCATGATTCAGTGGGTTTGGAATTATTTTACTCGCAATCGTGGTGCGAGATTAATTACAGGAAAAGATTTACCAGCACCCGTTGAAGTTAATAGTCAGGGAGATTATTATCCATCGGTTAATGATAAGAAAACCGTTAATGTTTGAGAAGTGATAGTTGACAGTTGATAGTAGTTAGTTGATAGTTGATGGTTGATAGTAGTTAAGCTGAAAAGCGTTTAATTTGTATATTCAAATTTTATTCAACTTTTGTAGTGCGGGCCAGAAAGCCCGCTAGAAAAATTTAAATTAAATGCGCGATAGCTTATTAAAAAAAGCAACCACTATCCACCAACCACCAACCACCAACCACTATCCACTAACTACTTCAATGGTAAAGTTACAATTACAGTAGTTCCTACACCTTCTTTACTAATTAAGTTAATTTCTCCTTGATGCAATTGTACATATTGTTCAACAATTGATAATCCTAAACCATGTCCGGGTATTTTACCGACATTACTACCTCTTTGAAAAGAAGTAAATAAGTTTTCTTGTTCTATTTGGGGAATACCAATACCTTCATCTTGAATACGGAAAATTGCTTCTTCTTGTAAACAAAATAAATCAAAGCGTATTTCTCCGCCTTGAGGAGAATATTTAATTGCATTGGATAATAGATTAGTTAGGATATGTCGGAGTAGTTTTTCATCTACACAAGGTAGTTTGATAGTTTCTTCTTGCTGAATATAACATCCTTGGACTTTAAAAATAATTTGATGCTTTTCGGTTGCGATTAATTTGAATTCTGCTACTAAATTTTCGCAAAATTTTACTAAATCTAAAGGGAAGGGATTAAACTTAATTTTATTGACTTCTGCTTGCCCAACTAATAGAACATCATTTAATAATTGATTGAGATGTTTAACAGAATTTTGTATATGGTATATATATTCGTCTTTTTTATTTTCTGTTAATTGTTGGCTGTGATTTACGAGTAATTCAGTTGAATTTAAAATTGTACTTAATGGATTGCGAAATTCGTGACTTACCATTGAAACAAAGCGAGATTTAAGTTCTCTCATTTCTTTCTCTTTTTCTAATGCATCCCGCATTACGGTTTCTGTTTGATGTTTATTTAAAGCTATTTCAATGGTAGTAATTAATTGAGTTTCTTCAAAAGGTTTGAGTACATAACCAAAAGGTTGAGTTGCTTTAGCTTTTTTTATTGTATTTTCATCTGAATAAGCAGTCAGAAAGACGACTGGAATATTAAAAGTATTTATGATTATTTCGGCAGTTTCAATTCCATTCATCTCACCTTTAAGCATCATATCCATTAATACTAAATCTGGCTGGAATTCTTCTATCTGAGAAATTGCTTTTTCTCCATGTGCAATAATTGCGGGGACAATATAACCGGAATTTTCTAAACAATGTTTGATATCACAAGCAATGATTCTTTCGTCTTCCACAACCAATATTTTTTCTTTCATTTGTATTTTATATCTCGTTATTTTCGGTAAATGTAATTCTAAATGAAGTACCAAATTTGGAATTATATACGATTGTTCCTTCCAATTGTTCTACTAAATTCCAGACTAATTCTAAACCGAGAGATTGTTTTTTTAATGAATCGATATTTTCTTGTACTCCCACACCATTATCACTAACGGATAAGGAATATTTATTTTCTTGTAAAGCAATAAATTCCACGTATATTTTCCCCTCATCATTATTTTTAAAAGCGTGTTTAATTGAATTAGAAATAAGTTCGTTGATAATTAAAGCACAAGGAATAGCTGTATCAATTTTTAAAAATGTTTTTTCGATGTTAGTATTTATTTGAATATTATTATTCATCGCATAAAAACTAATTAAATTATTTGTTAACTTGCGAATATATTCAGAAAATTCTATTGCTGCTAAGTTATTAATTTTATACAAGTTTTCATGAATTAATGCCATTGCTCGGATACGATTATGGCTGTCTTGGAAGATTTCTAAAGCTTGTTTATCTTGAATATATCCAGATTGTAAACGTAGTAAACTCGAAATTATTTGTAAATTATTTTTAACGCGATGATGAATCTCTTTAAGTAACACTTCTTTTTCTTTTAAAGAAGCTTTCAGTTTATTTTCTATCTGTTTACGAGCCGTAATATCTGTACTTGAACCAGCCATAAAAATTGGCATTCCAGTTTCATCTCGAACTACCGTACCACGACTTAAAAATCCTAAAATCTCTCCGTTTTTGTGCAACATCCGATGTTCTATTTCGTATTTAGGAATTAATTCTTCTAAATAAGCGTTAATTTCGGCTTTTACTAAATCAACATCGCTCGAATGTACAAATCCCAACCAACTACTAAATTGATTAGCTATTTCTTCATCTTTATAGCCAAGCATCGCTTTTAAATTAGAATCAATATAAACTTCATTAGTTTGAATATCCCATTCCCAAACCCCCACTTTTCCCGCATTTATAGCTCTTGCATATCTTTCTTCACTTACTTTTAAAGTTTCTTCTAATCCCTTGCGTTCTAAAACATTTCCTAATATTTCTGCAACAATTTTGAGTAAGATAATACTGTTTTCTGTCCATATAGTTGTATTCAAGGATTCAAAACCTAAAAAACCAATCAAGTTACCGCTACAAGCAATTGGTAAAATAATCAACGATTTAATATCTTGAGTTTTAAAAATCTGTTCTTTAACTAGTTCTTGTAATTGTAATTCCTCTATATCTGTTAACTGAAATATTTCACCACACTGAAGCTTTTCTATAAATAAATTCAAATCTTCGACGTAAATATCTTTTAATTGCTCAATACGAGATGGAATTCTTTGACTACACCATTCATGAGTATTATCTACCTTTTCGCCATCCTCTGCTAACAAAAATACATAACTACGATCAATATTAATAAATGTGCTTATAGCTTGCAAAGCTTGATTAATACCGTCATCTATTTTATTCGCAGCAAGATTAATAAAATCCGTAGATATTTTAGTAATTAGCTTTTCAAAAGCAATTCTAAAGCAAAGTTCTTCTTCAATTAGAAGACTATCATCTATCTGATGTTGTAATAGTTTATTAGTATTTAATAGCTGATGAAATTCTTGCTTTAAATAATCATACTTTATTGTTTCTTCTTGTAACTGTATTTTAGTATTTAAAAGTTCTGTTTGCAGTTTTGTCGCAATGCTTTCTGGAGTAACTATTTCTATCAATTCCCCTGTTCTATTTATAATTGGTAAATATTTAATATTATGTTCACGCATTATAGATAGCGCTTGTTGATAATCATAATCTGGTTCTAAACTAATTGCAGGCTTCATTACTTCCGCAACTTTAACTTTTTCTAAATTTGTTTGAGAAATAACTAAATAAATTAAATCAAAAAGTGCAAAAATTCCCAACAATTGCGAATGTTCTATAACAAATAATTGCTGTGGTACTTGATCTTCTCTTTTAAGTTGTTCTATTAAATCAATAATTTCTATCAAACTAGTTTCGGGAGAAACCGCGAGCTTAAACTCTTGAATAGTATCAGCGACTAAAAACATAGCGACAATTTATTAAAGCTACATTAGTGCTGTAGCAAATCTTCTTATAGATTAATTCTTCTTCTATTTATTTTTTTAAATTAGTCTATTTTTTTATAGAAAAATTACATAAATATCATTGATATAGCAATAGTACTTAATACATCTGATTATCGTCAATTTGTCTGGGTGTAATTAACTGCCATATACTGACTGGTAATTAAAAATTTGAAAGTATTGAATCTATCTCACTATCTTTCTAGAAATGTTGATCGAAACACCATCGTTGAACGATATTAAATTTAAAGATATTCTTCTGCATGATGATTAACATTGCTACCCCGATAAATTAACTAATAGGACTATTTGCAGATGCGATGGGAGATAAATATATACTGTCTCCAACTGCTAGCTTAAGTTAAAAATGAGTCTTTTGCATCGTGGTTAATACTTATAATTGATTCCAAAACAAGCAGTTTTGAAAACTCAGGTTTTTATAGTTGTTATCTGATATTACAGATAAGCTATCGCGCATTTAATTGATATTTTTCTAGCTTTGTAGCTTATTTGTGCCAAAAACCCGACTTCTGATTTTTATAACTGCGATTTGATATTACAGATATTTATTCTCAAAACCCGACTTATGTTGATTGTTTATTAGTGCCATCGAAAACCAATAGGTGATTATAGGGCGCGTTGGGAGTAATATTAAAATACTAATTACAAAAATATACTAATTAAACCGATGTCTAGCGAACAGGGTACGCTGAACGTCTACCATTCTACTCTGGCATCTATCGTTGGAGAAGAAAACTTAATTTATGATCAGCCTGCATCACCGGAAATTATCCCCGGTTGCATCGTTTATCCCCAAACTCAATCACAACTCGCTCAAGTCATTTCCCAAGCTTACCGCAACAAATGGCGCGTTTTACCTTGCGGTAACGGTAGTAAACTTAAGTGGGGTGGTTTAACGGAAAATATTGATATTGTTGTTAGTACCAAAAATCTCAATAAAATTATCAATCATGCTGTAGGAGACTTGACTCTTACCGTAGAATCTGGAGTCAAATTTGCCGATATTAAAGCACTTTTAGCCAAACATAACCAAATTCTTGCCCTTAATCCCACATCACCACAATTAGCAACCATCGGAGGTATCATCGCTACTGCTGATACTGGTTCCCTAAGACAGCGTTATGGTAGTGTTCGAGACCAATTATTAGGTGTAACTTTTGTCCGTGCTGATGGTCAAATTGCCAAGGCTGGAGGGAGAGTAGTCAAAAATGTTGCCGGTTATGATTTGATGAAATTATTTACTGGCTCTTACGGTACTTTAAGTATTATTACTGAAGCTACATTTAGATTGTATCCCATGCAGTCAGCTTCAGGAACTGTAGTATTGACGGGTAATAGAGAAGCCATATCTCAAGCAGCCGATATCCTTCGTAGTTCAGCTTTAACCCCCATTCAAGCCGATTTACTTTCCTCTCAATTAGTATCAAGTTTGGGATTAGGTAAAGGATTAGGATTAATTGCCTGTTTCGAGAGTATTCCCGAAAGCGTTAAAGAACAGTTAAACCAAGTTTTACAAATAGGTGAAAAATTAGGATTAACAACTGCGGTGTATTCCGACGCGGAAGAACAAAGCTTATGGAACTTATTACCAGAACAAATACATTTACCTGACTCAGAAACGGCAATTACTTGCAAAATAGGAGTATTACCAAATACTGCGATCGCGATTCTAAGTCAAGTCGATTTAGGCTTGATTCACATGGCTAGCGGTTTGGGAATATTGCGGTTTGAAAAGGAAAGTCAGGTATTAGAAATGCGAAAATTATGTGAACAAAATAGTGGTTTTCTCTCAATTTTATCCGCACCATTAGAAGTTAAACAAAAATTAGATGTTTGGGGTTATAACGGTAATGCTTTAGAATTAATGCGAGAAATTAAGAAACAATTTGATAGTCAAAATATTTTAAGTCCCGGAAGATTTGTTGCAGGGATTTGAGAATAGTTGACAGTTGACAGTGGACAGTTGACAGTTAATAGTAATTTTTGACCTTTCACATTTAACCTATTAATATTATGAAAATTTCCGAAAATAACGAAAATAATATTGCTTCTTTAAAAAATTTAACAGGTTTTGATCAGAATCATCCACCGGAACCGAAATTAATTGATACTTGTGTCCACTGCGGATTTTGTCTTTCTACTTGTCCAAGTTACAGAGTAATCGGTAAAGAAATGGATTCTCCACGAGGACGAATTTATTTAATGGATGCTATTAATGAAGGAGAAATAGCTTTAAATACAGCAACTACTGAACATTTTGATTCTTGTTTGGGATGTTTAGCTTGTGTAACAACTTGTCCTTCTGGAGTGGAATATGACAAATTAATTAGCGCGACTCGTCACCAAATTGCTCGTAATTATCCCCGTAGTTTACCCGATAAATTATTTCGACAATTGATTTTTTCACTGTTCCCTTATCCGCAAAGATTACGTTTTTTACTCGTTCCATTATTTATTTATCAAAAATTAGGATTACCAAAATTAATTCGCGCTACTGGTTTACTAAAAAAGATATCTCCTCGTTTAGCAGCAATGGAATCTATTCTGCCAGAAGTGACTGGGAAATCTTTTCGAGATAATTATCCTACCGTAATTCCAGCCCAAGGGACAAAACGTTACCGGGTAGGGGTAATATTAGGATGTGTACAAAGATTGTTTTTCTCACCCGTAAATGAAGCCACAGTGCGAGTATTAACTGCAAATGGTTGTGAGGTGGTAATTCCTAAATCTCAAGGCTGTTGTGCAGCACTTCCTGAACATCAAGGACAAACTGCACAAGCTCAAACTTTGGCTAGACAGATGATTGATAGTTTTGCAGATATGAATGTAGATTATGTGATAATTAATGCTGCGGGTTGCGGTCATACTTTGAAAGAATACGGTCATATTTTAGAAAATGACCCGGAATATCGGCATAAAGCCAAGCAATTTGCTGATAAAGTTCAAGATTGTCAAGAATTCTTAGCGATGGTAGGTTTAACTGCTAAATTATCGTCTTTACAAGATGAACCCCTAACAATAGTTTATCAAGATGCCTGTCATTTATTACACGGACAAAAAATTAGCGTACAACCCCGTCAAGTGTTACGGCAAATTCCTGGAGTCAAATTACGTGAACCTCTCGACGCTGCTTTGTGTTGCGGTAGCGCTGGGGTTTACAATATGTTGCAACCGGAAGTTGCAGAAGAATTGGGAGATCAAAAAGCTAGAAATCTAGTGAATACGGGTGCAAATATGATTGCTTCCTCAAATCCAGGTTGTAGTTTACAGATTGCTAAGCATTTGCATCAGCAGGGCAAGGAAATCTCTATTATGCATCCCATGGAGTTGTTGGATTTTGCAATTCGGGGGGTGAAGTTGAGAGGGTAATTACCCCTATCCTGTTCTAAAATTACCATTCATCTCAAGTCCGGATGATTAGTTATTATTTCCTATTCCCTACTCCCTTGATTACAAGTGTTTAACCAAACTTGATATAATTCGCCAACTGGGAAAAAGACACATGAAATATACACACAATTTGTGCATATAATATCAATGTCAAGTTGAAGTACATTGATTATGCATCGTAGACTAAACATTACCTTGCCCGAAGATACAATTCGACTAATTGATACGGTTGCTGAAAAAGGCGATCGCAGTAGTTTTATCAATGAAGCCGTGCAATACTATATTAAGCAAAAAGCTCTAACTAATCTTAGAGAACAGTTGAAAGAAGGTTCAATTCAAAGGGCGCAACGGGATTTGGGGTTAGCAGAAGAATGGTATGATTTGGAAGAAGAAGCGTGGCAAAAAAACCAACAGTAAGTTATCCGAAAAGGGGTGAGATTTATTTAGTAAGTTTTGAGCCAACAGTTGGAGCAGAAATAAAAAAAACTCGTCCCGCTTTAATTTTACAAAATGATATTTCAAATCAATACAGCCCTATAACTATTGTGGCTGCTATTACTTCACAATTTAATGAACCTTTATATCCTACCGAAGTGCTTATTAAAGCTCCAGAAGGAGGATTGAATATTAATTCGGTTGCATTGCTTAATCAAATTCGTTCAATTGACAAGCAACGATTAATTAAATATTTAGGAAATTTAGAATCTGACACTTTGCAAGAAGTAGATAAAGCTATTGAGATTAGTCTTGGCTTGGTAGAACTTTGAAAGAGTTTACTTTCGCAGGCTATATTTTACCCTACTCTCTTTTGTTTTTAGATTAATTTTTTTCAATTATCACCCCTTGAATTTGTACACACTCAATTGGTAGAGGAAGTGCGATCGCCAAATCTACCTATAGATGATACATAATTATTTACTTTAGTTTTAAACTGGCATAATTATGTCGTAATAGCAGGATTAATTCAGAACTATGGTAGATATTTATATTCTGGATTTACTAGTTATTGGTTTACTTCTATTATTTGTAACATTGGGTTCGGGTTTAATTGCGCGATCGCCTTTTTCCTATGCTATTATCTATCTGATAGTAGGTATTATTATCGGCCCTTACGGTTTTGGATTATTTCAACTCCGTCGCGATGGTATGTTTAATACTGAATTGCTCAAACGTTTAACGGAATTTGTAGTCATTGTTTCGGTATATGGTTGTGGTTTAAAAATTGCTCGTCCTTTAAGATTAGCAGCTTGGGATATTACAATTAGATTAATCGCAATTTTAATGCCGATTTCAATTTTTGCAATTGCTGCTGTCGGCAAGTTTTTTTTGGGAATGGATTGGAGTGGAGCTATTTTATTAGGAGCAATTTTAGCACCAACTGACCCTGTATTAGCCTCAGCAATTCAATTAAGAGATGTAAATGATGATGATGAACTGCGTTTTGGTTTGACTAGTGAAGGGGGATTAAACGATGCTTTAGCCTTTCCTTTTGTTTATTTTGGGCTTTATGCTTTAAAAGATGATAATTGGGATAACTGGATTAAATCTTGGGTAGGAGTTGATTTAATTTGGGCAATTGGTGCTGGTGTAATTATGGGTTTTATTGTAGCCAAAGCTATTGTATGGCTCGATAGAAAAGTTAAAGAACGTCATCCTGTTGATGATTTGATGGAAGATTTTGTTGCTCTGAGTGCAATTTTGCTAACTTATGCTTTAACAGAAATTATCAACGGCTATGGATTTTTAGCTGTATTTGTAGCTGGTTTAATAATACAGAAAAGCTATCATAACCCAGAAAAGCCCTTAGCGCAATTAGAATTTATCGAACAAGTTGAAAAGCTTTTAGAAATAGGAACGATTTTACTGTTAGGAACGATTTTACTATATCAACCAATGGTAGATTTTGCGTCCCAGTCAATTATAGTAATACTTTTACTATTTTTAATAATTAGACCTATAGGAGTTTTTATTAGCACAATCGGTAAAGGTACTATTAAAAACCCACAACGTCAAAACTTTTATCTTCAAAAACGTCTGCTATTCGGTTGGTTTGGCATTCGTGGAGTAGGTTCTTTATACTATCTTGCTTATGCTTTTGATAACGGTTTGAAAGGAGAATTAGCCGAACAAATTGCTTGGATAACTTACACTACTGTTGTTATTTCAGTACTTGTACATGGAATTAGTGCAACTCCATTAATGAATTGGTATAACAAAAATATTGCAAATAAAATGAAAACTACTACCTAATTAAAACTTGATAAATTAACTAGATTTATCATCCATTTACATAGTTAAAAATAGAAGCAGGCGAATAAATCACCTGGTTAATTGCAGTTTCTAAATCATCGATTAGAAAAGGTTTTTCAACATATTTATTACAACCTGCCATCAAAGCTTCATCCCGGAATATATCACCAGGTAAACTTGTAACGGCAATCACAGGTACAAAATTATTATTTTCTCGTAAATGTCTGGTAACATTAATCCCGTCGATTTCGGGCAACATTATTTCCAACAATACTAGCATCGGCTGGTATTTTTCTATCATTCTTAAAGCACTTTTACCATCTCTAGCAGTAATCACGCAATAACCCAATAACTTCACTACTTGTGTAGCTAGCAATAAGTTATCAGCATCATTATCAACGATTAAAACAACGGAATTTTCAGAAAACAAAGATAAATGCTTTTTCCAATAATTGCTAAAACTTTTTAAAAACAAGCTGTAAATAGAATTTGTATTCCTCTGTAGATTAGAACCTGAAAAAACCATAAGATAGCACCCATAGAGTTAGTTCATGACATAAATGAGGTGAGTACAAGCTTATAAAAACCCTAATTAATACTGGCTGTATTTAAAACTATTTATTTACTGCTGTCTACATCAACTGTCAAGAAAATATAGCAGGAAATTTATTTTACTTTATATTTGTTATTCAGAGATTATTTTACTTCATCTTTATAAGAATATTACATAGTTCTTTAAGATTTGGAAGTCTCTTGAATATAAGATTATATTTACTTATATTGAAGCCCTATTTATAAATAAAAAATTATCATAGATCATGAATCATACTACTTAACCTCTAATGATTACTGCCTGTCACTTTTTGACAGGATTTATTGGTTTTTTCTGAATTTATTCGGTAGGTGCAAGATATGAGTTAACCAGATTAATCGAGGGATTTCAAACCGATAGCGATTTTACTATGTTGTTCAATTTGTGCCATAACTTGTTTGGCTCGCGTTATTACCTTTGCTGGTAAACCAGCTAATCTTCCCGCTTCAATACCGTAGGATTTATCAGCACCACCCGGTTGAACTTGATGTAAAAAGATAATTTGGTCTGGCATTTCTTTCACCGTGACTTGATAATTAGCAACGTTATTTAACAGCGATGATAATTCATTTAATTCGTGATAATGGGTAGCAAAAATTGTTCTCGCTAAAAGTTCCGTGGCAATATATTCTCCCACAGCCCATGCAATAGATAAACCGTCAAAAGTTGCCGTACCTCGACCAATTTCATCTAATAATACTAAAGACCTTGAAGTTGCATGATTGAGAATATTCGCCGTCTCATTCATTTCCACCATAAAAGTCGATTGTCCAGTAGCTAAATCATCCACAGCACCTACACGGGTAAAAACGCGATCGCAAATACCTAAAGTCGCGGAAGTTGCAGGAACAAAGCTACCAATTTGCGCCATTAACTGAATTAATCCCACCTGACGTAAATAACAACTTTTACCGCTAGCGTTTGGACCAGTAAGGATAATTAAATCAGGAGAAGAATTTGTGTCTTGGTTCTCTTCCCTACCTAAAAAAGTGGAATTCGGTACAAAAAAACCACTTGGTAAAGACTGTTCCACCACTGGATGTCGTCCATCGATAACTGATATTTTTCGTCCTTCCAGTATTTGGGGACGACAGTAACCTTGAAACACCGCTAATTCAGCTAAACCGCATAATACATCTGCTGCGGCTACAGCACGGGAAATATTGCGAATCACTTCGGCTTGAGAGCCAACTTCTTCCCGTAACGCTACTAAAATGTCATATTCCAACTGATTTAAATCATCTCTAGCGGTGAGAATTCTGGCTTCCCTTTCCTTCAATTCCGGAGTAATATAACGTTCTTCATTAGTTAAAGTCTGCTTGCGAATATAATTATCGGGGACTTGTTCAGCTTGAGCGCGAGAAACACTCAGATAGTAACCAAATGTCTTGTTAAAACCTACCTTTAATTTGGGAATTCCGGTTCTTTCCCTTTCATCAATTTCTAAATTAGCAATCCATTTTTGGTCTTCTTCTACTAAACTACGTCTTTCATCAAGTAGAGGATTTACCCCCGGACGAATTAAACCACCTTCCTTTATTTGTATCGGTGGAGATTCGACAATATGAGCCTGTATCTTGGCTGCTAATTCTTCCATATTTGGAGGAACTTTTTGTAAAGCTTTCAAAAAAGGAGAACGAGCATCCTCAACCAAATAACCTAACTGCGGTAACTTTGATAAAGAATCCGCCAAAGCAGATAAATCTCTAGCATTAGCAGTTCCAGAACCAGCACGTCCGCTCAACCTTTCCAAATCGTAAATTTGTCGTAACAACCCCCGCAAATCTTGACGTAAAGTAGTATTTTCGATCAACTCTTGTATAGTATCTTGTCTAGAATTAATTCCTTTAATATCCAATAACGGTTGTAACAACCATCGTCGTAAAGCACGTCCACCCATTGCTGTAGTCGTCCGATTCATTGCCCATAACAACGAACCGTGATAAGTTCCATCGCGAATAGTCTGAGTAATTTCTAGGTTGCGTCTAGTTTGATAATCTACAACTAAAAAATCATTAAAAGTATAAGTCCGTAGAGGTTGTAAAGGTACTTGATTTTCCTTTTGTGTTTCCTCTAGATATTCCAACAAACCACCAGCAGCCCGCACAGCTAAAGGCAGATGGTCACAACCAAGTCCTTCCAAAGAACGCAGTTTGAACTTTTCTAATAACCGGCTTCTCGCTTCCGCTTGAGAAAACGGAACTTGCGATCGCAATGCATAACAAAATGTTGTTGGTAAGCATTCGGGTAAACTATGAGATTTTTCACCAGGTTTTAATAAAGCACCCAAATCAGGAGCATTAATGGGAAATAAGACTTCACTCGGCTGTAACCGCATCAACTCTTGAGTAAGATGCTCCAAATCATTTGTTTGAGTAGTGAGAAATTCTCCTGTAGAGATATCAGCATAAGCCAAACCCCAATTATCCCCCGCAATTACCACAGCGGCTAGATAATTATTACGATTAGCTTTGAGCATTCCATCTTCAAGGAGAGTACCGGGAGTGAGAATTCGGGTAATTTCTCTTTTCACCAATCGACCAGCAGTAACTTGGGAAGCATCTTCCACCTGGTCGCAAATTACCACAGCATAACCCTTTTCTACTAACCCAGTCGCATGACGTTCCCAAGAATGATGAGGAACACCACTCATCGCCACTCTTCCCACATCAGCACCAGCTTGTTTACTGGTTAGGACAAGTTCTAATTCAGTGGCTAAAGTGACAGCATCTGCAAAATAACATTCAAAAAAATCGCCTACTCGATAAAACAGCACCGCATGAGGATGTTTTTCCTTAGTTTCAATATAGTGCTGGTACATTTGACTCAGCTTACTAATATCCACCGTGCGATGGTCGGTGATAGTTGAATTCTGGTTTTTAGATGCAGTCATGGATGAAGGATGCAGATTGCAAGCTGACAATATATGATCATAACCCGATATCGAGATGATCTGGAACTAGCTCAAGGTTTATTTATTTTTCTTTCTTTAATTAATGGTGGATAACAACCCACTATTTGCTGCAATTTTTACCAACCCGAATTATATAACACCGGATTTTTCTCAATATAAATACGGTTTTTAGAGTTTTATTGCCATATAAATTACTTTGACCACTGAAGAAATTGTCTTCGTATTTTTCTTGATGTTGATAGGCGTTCACCCTCCGGGGTGCGGTTTAGTTTGTAGGTTGGGTTAGACACCAAAATCAATATTGTTTGTAACGAGTATCTTTGTTAATGGTTTCGTAACCCAACATCAAAGTTGTGGATATAAGAACAGATGTTGGGTTACGACGCTATATAGATTTTTAACTAAAACCCCAAATAATGAAAGCGTCTAACCCAACCTACAATCTATTCAAGGGTTTAAATACGGCTTTAAATATTTAATTTTAGTATCAATTATTTTTTTGCTTAACAAAACTCAATATTTTAAAATTTAATTCATGAGTTTGACTCTATATATTGTGATAAAAAATTACAAAAATTTTCTAAATTGAGAATAATATCATTAATAATGCAAGTTATGTCATTTAATTAACGGAATTACGTTGTTTGATTGACTGTATAAAAATGTTGTCAAAATTTTTATTTTTTTTTTGATATAATCTGTTGGGACGTGTATATGCTGTTTTTTAGTAAAGATTTATTTTTGTAGGTTGGGTTAGACACCAAAATCAAACTTGATTATTACGAGAAATTTTACTATGGTGTCGTAACCCAACATCAGGATCTTAGATAAATAAAAATATCCTTCTTCAGATGTAAGGTAGAAAAGATGTTGGGTTACGACGCAATATACATTCGGTAATTCAACCTTAAATTATAAAGGGAATGATAAAGGCTTTTAAGCCTCAGTCATCTATGATACAATTTTAATAACAGGAACGGTAATCAACCTGTATAAAAACCCAACTGCTTAGCGGCAATCTGTACCTTGACAACTAAATCTATAGGGTTCTACTTCGTAGTTCTAGTATCACCTGGAAGTAGGTAAAAGATTTACAGGTACTAGGCGACACAGAATTTAAACAAAGCAAATTTTGGAGTAATCCAATTACGGTAGGGCATACCGAAAGTTAACGCTTGGTCTGTGAACCACCTCTGGGCTCGATACCGCAAGGGGTTTAGTCTAAGTGGACTCGTTGAACCAAGAATCTCCGTGGCTGAAGCCCGGAGAGTGTCAAAAAAGCGTCTAACCCAACCTACACCTAGGAACTTGGTTTTCTTGGCTGTAACGAAGATTCATTCAAAATTATTATTCAAATCCAAAAGCTAAAGTATCAAGCATATGTTTACTTTTTTCGGTTCCAACTTCCAAATAAATTTCTAATAACTCTTTATAAGCAGCTTCTCCTCCAACAATATTCCAAAACTCCGAACCAATAACTACAGCATCATCAAAAGGCATATAATTTTTTGCATATGACCATTTATAATCACTTTTTTTTCGTCCATAGGGATTATAAGGCATAGCATAATAAGCTTTAACTTGAGGACGAGATTTACCACGTAGTAGATGAAATCTCAGCAAACGTTGTGTAACTTCTAAGCATTGTCCTTTATTGGGTTTTGGTGCTTTAATTTCAAAGAAGTATTCTGTTCCATCTTTTGCCAGAATATACAAGTCTGTACGAACGCTTTTTGTTTGTAAATCATCAGAACATCTAGCTTGGAGTACTGCTGCGATCATTTCTTCTAAGGAAGGTCTAGTTTGTCCTGTTTTAATTGATGATTCATAATTTTCTTTTTGACGTTCAATTTCTGCAAATGCTCTAAGACTTACATCTGCTTTAATGTCGTAACCTCTAAGGGCTTTTTGATGATATTGTAACGCAATTAAACGAGCGCATTCTTCAATGGAATTTCCTAACCTTGTACTCAAACCGCGTTCAAATTGATTGATGCGTATTAATGCTGGAGGAATTAATGCTGCTTGAAATGGTTTTAGCTCTCCATTAGATGAAAATCTGGATAAATATTCTTCTGCATTATCAGGTTTTAAGATTTCACGTCCTTTATATTCATCAATAAGTCCTTGAATAAACCCTTCTAAATAACCTTTTATTTTAATTCGAGTATTAGAATTAATCGCAGTCAGCCGCATAAAAATCACAAAATTAATTTTAACAATGCTTTTGCTAAATTATAAACAACCGGAATTGAAACCGCATTCCCAAATTGATGTTTTGCTGTTGTTTCACTATCAGCTATCTGAAAAGATTCAGGAAATCCTTGCAATTTTGCATAATCTTGGGCTGTTAAAGGTTTAAATTTCTTTTGTTTATAAATGTTTTGAATAAATGAATGTTTATATAATTCTGGTTCTTGACATTCTAAAGATACTGTGGCTACAAAATCTCTAGTTCCTGTAGCTGTTAAGGTTGCTATTGCATCAGCATGAGGTAAAAATATTTTAGATACTCCGTCAATTCCGGAAGAAATCTTAGAGTTAACGAATTCATATCCTTTATCTTCAACTAAGCGAAGAATATCTTTTTGAATCAAACTATCAAGTTCTTTTTGACTAAGATTGGGGATTAATTTATCTAACACCTGAAAGCTTAAAGGATTACCATCTTTGAGTCCATAGATTTTTTTTCTTCGATTTTTCAAAATAGTTTGACAAATTAGTTTTTCTCTCACACTTGTCTCAATTAAATCCCAAGAGTGAACTGTAGTATGTCCATCTCTAATATCAGCGAAAGTAAAAAAATCATTTAGTTCGTCTATTCTTTGAAATCTACCTCTGGAAGCTGGTATTTTACCATTTTTATATAAAATATTTGGAGTAAATTTTTTCTTGATAAAATCACTCTTTTCAATGCCGGAAATTACATCATAAAGTTTAATTTTCTGATTTAAAGGTTTAGGAAAGCTAAAACTCCAACAGTTTTCTAAATCATTTCTAATTCCAACAATAAAAATTCTATCTCTATCTTGAGGTAAACCAAAATCATAGGAATTTAATACTTGATATTTGACTACATAACCTAATGTTGTCAAATTGTTAATTATATAATTCAGACTGTTTTTATTTCTTGGTTCCATTAAGCCTTTGACATTTTCAAAAATAAAAGCTTTAGGTTGATTAAATTCTACTACTCGAAAAACATCTAACCATAACTTACCTCTGGGGTCATTTAAACCTTTTAATTTCCCTGCAATTGACCAAGGTTGACAAGGAACTCCTCCTGTAATTACATCTATATCAAAATCAAAAGGTAATTTATTTATATTATTAATATCTCCTAAAAAAAGTTCATTGGAATTATGCTCAGAAATAAAATTTTTCTGATAAGTTTTAATTGCTTCCTTATCTATTTCTGAATAACCCAAACAAATTCCTCCCAATTCTGAAAGAGGAATTCTAAATCCACCAATACCAGCAAATAAATCGATAAATGTAAATTTATTTTTAATCGTTACTAGATTTGGTTTAATTGGTTGAAAAAACTCAAATAAATCTAACTGTTGAGCATTATCGCTTAATTGCATTTGTACGTAAATAAATCAATTAAATCGGTTTCCACTAATAATTAATCTTGTTGATGTTTACATTATCTGAAAAATTTCAGGATTCTTCCGCTAATAATTAATTCATCCAAACATTAATACTTTTACCAGTATTTTATTGTGGATTACAGCGAATCTCAACCATAAACCCATCTGGATCGTAAAAATAAACTCCTCTCCCCGTGGGACGAGTAACGGGTTCTTGAGCAATTTTTATTTGATGCTGTCTGAGTACTTCAACTGCATGATTAAACAATTCGGGAGCAATATCAAATGCTAAATGATTAGCTCGTGTAAAACCACGTTCGGGATTTGGATCTGGTGGTGATAAATCCGGTTCCCAAAATAAATCTAATATCGTACCGTCGGGAGTCTTAAAATTCGCGACTTTTCCCGCTGCGACTAAGTTAACCAAAGTCGCTGGTACATCATCACCCGTAAGTTCGTGCAAACCCAGAATATTGCCATAAAAATGTCGAGAAGCCTGCATATCTTGGACATTCAAAGCAATGTGATGCACTCTCCGTAAACTTCCTGGAGATATGGCGCTATTTAAAGATTGAGGACTAGATAGCATAATCAGTTATCAATTACCAACTATTAATTATCAATTATTAATTATCATATATCATCGTGCAAAGCATGATTATTCATTGATCGGAGACTGATAGGGGATGAAGATGTTAAAACGGATGATAATGCTAATTAATTAGCGATTATGTTTGTTTATTATCTATATTTTAGGAACGAGGTTTGCAGTGCAACAGGAATTTAGTTCGCAAATTTCACCCCCATTATTAATTGAGGGTAGCAATGATGACCTCGGTTTGGAGTCTAAGCTTCTGGAATTACCGCTTTACGAGTTTTCAGTGGAGATGAACTTTACTGGTAAAGAAGTAGCTGAAGTTTTTAGAAAATATCCTTTGTTACCGGGAGCAATTTTGTTAGACAAAGGTAAGTATGCTGGAATGATTTCCCGTAGACAGTTGCTAGAGTTTTTAATTCGTCCTTTCGGACAGGATTTATTTTTCCATCAACCGCTGAGTATATTGTACAGCTATGGTCGCACACCGATTCTAGAATTAACCGATACTACATCGATTTTATGTGCGATGCAATTTACATTACGGCGAAATCCAGAATTTTTATCAGAGCCTATAGTGGTGAAAACTGCATCTGGTAAGTACAGGTTGTTGGATATGCAGGAATTAAATATTGCTTCTTGGCAAATTCGCGGCATCGAAACTCAGGTAAGATACGAACGCAGTCAAGCTCAAATTATTCAAAATGATAAAATGGCTAGTTTAGGACGTTTAGTTGATGGGGTAGCTCACGAAATTTTAGATCCCGTAAATTTTATTTGGGGTAATGTAACTCACGTTTCTAATTACAGCAAAGATTTAATTAAGTTGATCAAAATTTACGATCGCAATTCAATAGATACTCTAAAAGATGTATTGCATTTCAAGCAAGATATTGAATTTGATTTTTTAGAATCCGATTTATCACAAGCACTTACGAGTATCCGGGCTGGTGCGGAAAGATTAAAAAAACTAGTTATTGCATTACAAAATTTCTGTCATATTGATACGATTTATCCAAAACCTGTAGATTTACACGCTAATTTAGATAGTACTATATTGTTAATTAGTAGCCGTTTAAAAGAAGAAATTAACATTGTTAAAAAGTTTGGTCATCTGCCTCCTGTTTATTGCTTTGCAGGACAGTTAAATCAAGTATTTATGAACATATTAAGTAGGTCAGTAGATATTTTACTTGATGAAGCAGTCAGACATCAATTTGAAATAGAATCATCTAAAAATACTTCGCCAAAACCTACTATTGAAATAGTGACGCAAGTTATTTCCCAAGAATCAACCGTACTCGGAATACCTGATTCTCGCTGGGTATCAATTCGGATTGCAGATAATAGTCCGGGAATGTCTCCCGAATTGCAACAGCAAATCAAAGAATCTTTTTCTATAGAAAAAAGAGCTGATAAGGAAACAAGTTTAGCTGTAAGCTATCGCATTGTGACTGCAAGACATGGTGGTAAATTAAATTTTTATTCTCAACCGGATAAAGGAACTGAATTTGAGATTCTTTTACCTTTGGTATGATAATTATAGATGATTACCAAAATTGACAATTAAACATTTTTAATCGACATTAAATGGTTTAATTAAAAATTATTTTTTAGATTAAATATCAAATATCAAATACTAATTGGTAAATACATTGCTAATTACTAACTTTTTTCGATTTGATTAATTTCTAATTGGGATTGATTTACTACTTTCAACTGTTCCTGTTGGCTTTGAATTTCTCTATGAATTTGTTCTGGTTTAAATACTGTTCTTCGCAAATCTTTGTCAGCCACAAATAAAATCAAAAGGGTTGATGCCGAAATTGACATCCCCGTCAGCATCGCTACCAGTGATATGGTATGTTTAGGACGGAGATTAAATAGTGAAAGTCTTTCTTTACGGATTTTTCTTTTAACGCGATCGCCCAAAGTGGAGATTATTCCTCCCGTGATTAAAATCGCCAATATAATATAGACTGTAGTCATATTTAACTACTAAAAGCCTTACAATTTGAGTGTACTAGTTTTAATTTATCTAAATTTTGATAATTTGGAGTTAGCAAGCAAAAAGCACTCAGCCTCTAATAGCTACTAAAAATATAATCAAATATTTGGAATTTTATGGGATTTTTTCAGGTGTAAATCTTGTAAAAGCGGTTCTTCAGTCATTGCAAAAATTTCTTAAATGTCCTCCTGGTATTTCCTGGAGGTGCCCAGAATTATCAACGTACCGCCCTGTAAATTCCAGAAATTTACAAACAATACAACTAAACTAGTCGGTTTAGTTTAATTGTATTATAAATAAGAAATAGTCGAAAATCAGTATTTCTGGGGATGCCATGTTAGATAACCTTAAACTAGATAATTCCGAGTCTCCCGAAGTTTCTCGTTCATCACGGTTAATTGTGACGGTAGCAGCTTTTGCGATGGGTGGAGCTAGTATTTATACCTTACAACAGTTTAAGGGTGGAGAAATAGTAAAAACGCCCGAAAAGCCAATTCCGGCAATTCCAGAGATAAAAACCGTGACAGCCCTCGGAAGACTCGAACCCAAGGGACAAGTCATTCAGTTGTCTGCACCAGCCATGGGGGGAGAAGGAAGCCGAGTTGAGCAGTTGTTAGTAAAGCAAGGAGATAGAGTCAAAGCAGATCAAGTAGTGGCAGTTTTGGACAGTCGCGATCGACTTATGGCTGCTTTCAAAGAAGCCAAAGAAACCGTGAGAGTTGCTCAAGCCAACTTGAAGAAGGTAGAAGCAGGAGCAAAACAAGGAGATATCGAAGCCCAGAAAGCCGGTGTTGCTCGTTTACAAGCTGAGCAAACGACAGAAATTAAAGCACAGCAAGCAGCAGTAAATCGATTGCAAGTTGAAAAAAATACAGAAACTAAAGCACAACAAGCAACTATTAATCGATTAGAAGCGGAAAAATTTAGAGAAATAGAAGCACAAAGAGCAACAATTGCTCGATTAGAAGCACAGTTAGAAAATGCGCGATTAGAATACCAGCGTTATGAAAGTTTGTATAAAGCAGGAGCTATTTCCATATCATTAAGAGATAGTAAAAATTTAGTTTTACAAATAGCACAACAGCAATTAGCAGAAGCCAGAGCAAATTTGCAACTAATCAAAGCTTCTAAGGAACAACAATTAGCAGAAGCAAGAGCTAATTTAGAACGTATTCAATCATCTCGACAGCAACAATTAGCAGAAGCAGAAGCTAATTTAGAACGCATTCAATCATCTTTAGAACAACAAATAAATCAAGGTAAAGCAACCTTAGAAAGTATAGTTGAAGTTCGTCCAGTAGATGTATTAGTTGCTCAAGCAGAAGTGAACCGTGCTGTAGCAGCGATGAATCGAGCAGAAGCAGACTTAAAACAAGCTTACGTGCGTTCTCCTCAAGATGGTCAAATATTTGACATTCATACTCGTCCAGGGGAAAAAGTAGTCAATGAAGGCATAGTAGAAATTGGTCAAACTAGCACTATGTACGCAATAGTAGAAGTATACCAAAGTGATGTGAATAATATTCGTTTGGGGCAAGAAGTAGAACTATTAGCTGATGCCATACCGGGTAAATTAAATGGTATTGTAGATCAAATTGGGTTGCAGGTACAGCGACAAAATGTAGTTAACAGCGATCCTTCCACAAATATAGATTCGCGAGTAGTAGAAGTACACGTCCGATTAAACGATGAATCCAGCGAAAAAGCCGCAAGATTTACTAATTTACAAGTAAGAGCGGTAGTTGAAATATAAAGTTAGTTGAGAGTTGATAGTGGTTAGTTGATAGTTGATAGTTGATGGTTGATAGTTGACAGTTGATGGTTATAAATTTACTTTTTTTTACAAGCAAATATGATGTTTTTTTTACTCCTAACTCCTAACTCCGGTACAGACGTAGCATTGCTACGTCTCTACAAAACTAACTCCTAATTCTTAACTCTTAATAATTTAAATCCAAAATCTAAAATCTAAAATCTAAAATTCATATGATTGGATTTATCCAACAATTACAACGACGCACACCTTTAGGGTGGTTACAATTAAGTCGTCAAAAAGGACGTTTATTAGTAGCGTTATCGGGGGTTGCTTTTGCGGATTTGTTGATGTTGATGCAGCTTGGTTTCCAAAGTGCATTATTTAATAGCGCTACTCGATTACATGATAGTTTAAATGCTGATTTAGTATTATTAAGTCCGCAAGCACTCAACTTACAGGATTTATCTACCTTTACTCGAAGACGACTTTATCAAGCGATGGATGTACCCGGAGTCGCAACAGCCGAACCAATATACAACAGTCTTGTGACTTGGAGAAACCCCCAAACTCGTCTGAAGACTCAAGTAATGATTATTGGATTTAATCCCGATAAACCGGCATTTGATTTACCAGAAGTTAATCAAAATATCGATGCAATTAAGTTACCAGATACCATTTTATTTGATGAAGCAACTAGAGGAACATATGACCAAGTTATTGCTCAAATTAAACAAGGAAAAGTGGTAACAACAGAAATTCAAGGAAGAACAATCACCATTGCAAATGTGTTTAAAGTTGGTGCATCTTTTGCCGCAGATGGAACTTTAATGACTAGCGATCAAAACTTTTTAAGATTATTTCCCAGACAAGATTCAGGAAGTACTAATTTAGGTTTGATTCGCTTAAAACCAGGTTACGAAGCCGAAAAAGTCGCAGATGAACTTAAATATCATTTAAGAAATGCTCCTGATGTAAAAGTATTCACAAAAGAAGAATTTATTGAATTTGAAAAAGCTTATTGGCAAACCAATACTCCTATCGGATTTATTTTTAGTTTGGGTACAGCAATGGGTTTCATTGTCGGAGTAATTATTGTTTATCAAGTGCTTTCCACCGATGTTAATGCTCATATGAAAGAATACGCGACTTTCAAAGCGATGGGATATCGTAATTTCTTTCTATTAAGCGTAGTTTTTGAAGAAGCGATTATTCTAGCTATATTAGGTTTTATTCCTGGAGCCGCAATTTCAACCGGGTTATACGCCCTCACTCGTAATGCTACTAATTTACCGCTTTATATGACTGTAGCGCGAGCTATTCAAGTACTGATGATGACTATCATTATGTGCATGATTTCCGGTGCTGTAGCTACTCGTAAAGTTCAATCCGCTGATCCAGCTGATATGTTTTAATAGTTGACAGTTGATAGTTGACAGTTGACAGTTGATGGTTTAACTCCTCACTCCTAACTCCTCACTCCTAACTCTCAATCCAAAATCTAAAATCTAAAATCCAAAATTCGACGGGGGTTGCATAATCAAATTTATCCATCCCTAGTTAATTAATGTCATCACAAACAATGTAAATTAACTGCGGAGATATTAAACATGAATTTCATCAAATCTTTGATTATGTTCGGATTTATCTATTTAACGATTTTCTTCTGTATTAATAAAACAACAGCGAATAACTTTTTTGAATATGTAATTGCTGATTAACTATTAACAAATTAAAATTAAAATTAAAATTAAAAAACTTCCTAATTCTCAAGTCTCTACATCAGGAATGTAGAGACTTAAAAAAAAATACCTCAACTACCTCTTTACTCAGCGCTCTCTGCGTCTCTGCGGTTTTTTTTTAAATTATCCTCTCCAAAAATTCCAAAACCTCGAACTTCTTTCTTTATCTTTTTCCTTCTCTTTATCTTCTAATATTTCCTCTACCTTCTCCTTTGCTTTAATTGCTTCTTGATAATCTGGATTATATTTAATAGCAGTATTATAAGCAGTTATTGCTTCTTGATATTGTTCCAAATTAACTAACGCATTACCTTTACTATACCAACTTTCGGCATGGTCTTTTTTGTAGCGAATTGCACGATTGTAAGCTAAAACTGCTTCCTGATATTTTTGTAAATTGTAAAGCGAATTCCCGCGATTGTACCATAGTTTAAAATCATTTTGCTTGACTGCAACAGCTTTATCATAAACTGCAATAGCTTCTTCATAACGTTGAGTTTGATGCAATGCCCAACCTTGAGAGTATAATGCATCATAATTATTAGGTTGATATTTCAATACTTCTTTAAAAGATTCAATAGCTTCGGGATAGCGTCGCAAACTAATCAATATATTACCTCTAGATAACCAAGCTTGATAAAAATTTGGTTTGTACTCTACTGCCTTAGAGTAAGCTTTAATAGCGTCGTTATTTCGATTCAAATTAACCAAAGCATTGCCGCTATTGTACCAAGCTCGTTCATTATTTGGTTTTAATTCAAGAACTTTTTCATAAGTAGAAAGAGCATCTTGATAACGTCTCAAATTATATAGCGCCGCAGCTTTGCTATACCAAGCTTGTTCGTATTCTGGCTGTATTTCTACTGCTTTATCGTAGGATTTTATCGCTTCATCATATCTCTTTAAATTACTTAAAGCCTCTCCTTTCCCATTCCAAACTTCGGGAGCTTCTGACTCTAATTTCAAAGCTTTATCAAAAGAGGAAATTGCTTCTTGAAAACGTTGTAATTTATTTAATACAAAACCTCTACCACTCCACGAATCTTCATAATCTGGCTCAATTTGAATCGCTTTATCGTATGCTAAAAGTGCTTCTTGATAGGAACTCAATTCATACAAAACTTTGGCTTTTCCGTTCCATGCTTGAGCATATTCTGGCTGAATTTCTATGGCTTTCTGATAACTCGAAAGTGCATCTTGATAGCGTTGTAATTCATAGAATGTATTGGCTTTTTTATATAAATCGTCAGCGTTAGCAGAATTAATCGTGTTAATAATAAATATCGATGCAGTTGCTCCAATTCCGGTTAACAATATCGCTGTAAAAGCTTTAATAATTAAGTTCTTTACTTTTATCTTTTTTCGAGGTTTGGGTTTTGGAGGTAATGGCGCAATATTCAACACCATTGTGCCAGAAGATGGTTTATTTAGACTTTTTAAAGCCTGCAATGCTTGAGTAGCCGAACTATAACGCATTCTAAAATCATAACGTACCATTGTATCGACAATTTCCGCAAATTCCGGACTAACTGTAGCGTATTTTTGCCAAACTATTTCATTGGTATCGTCATCTTTTTCTAACTGTTCATTTGATAACCCCGTAATTGCACTAATAATAATTATCCCCAAAGCATAAATATCACTACTAAACCTTGGTTCTCCCTGTGCTTGTTCGCTAGGAATGTATCCAGGAGTCCCAATAGCTACCGTAAATTTAGTTTGATGTCCGGTAGAAACAACTTGAGTCGTAATTTGTTTTACCGCACCAAAATCAATTAAAACCAATTTACCATCTTTCTCTTGTCTGAGAATATTTCGCGGATTAATATCCCGATGAATAACTTTTTGCTGATGGACAAATTCTAAAATTTCTAGTATCTCTTGTAAAAGGGAAATAACTTGGTCTTCACTTATGGGTTTTCCAGGTTTAATTTCTTCATTTAAATCATGACCTTGAATATACTCCTGTACCAAATAAAATTGTTGATTTTCCTCAAAATAAGCCAAAAGCTGGGGAATATGTTCGTGTCTCCCTAACTTATATAAAACCTTTGCTTCTGTATCAAATAAACGTCTTGCAGTTTCTAATGTAACAGGATCAGTTGCTTGAGGTTTAAGTTTTTTGACAACACATTTAGGAGAACCAGGTAAATGAGTATCGTAAGCTACAAAAGTTTCCCCAAATCCCCCACCTCCCAAATTACTAATTATTTGATATCGTCCAACAAGTGTATTTCCCAACATTTTTATACAGTTAACAGTGAGCAGTAATCAGTGACAAGTTAATAGTTATGATTAGATTATTTTTCATCTCGTAGCAGCTAAATCCTTACTGTTTCAATCTCAAATCTCAAATCTCAAATCTCAAATTACTTTATGATACCAATTGCCGATAAAATTTTTCTTTTAGCTAATAAAAAACCGTTAGTAATTTGGTTTCTAATTGGCATAAATCTTGCTTTGTTTTTATGGCAAATAAAATTAGAATTTAGTGGTGAATTAGCTACTTTTGTGAATAACTGGGGGCTGATTCCCCAACAAATTACCACGGCATTTAGTAGCGCAATTGCAGGAAATCCAGCAGCTTGGTTAATTGTGTTTTGGCGTTTGTTATCAATTTTTTCCGGGATGTTTCTTCATGGTAGTTATAGTCAAATTGTTGGTAATTTAATATTTTTGTGGGTTTTTGGTAATACTTTAGAGAAAATTATTGGTAGCGGACGTTTTCTCTTATTTTATCTATTCTGCGGATTTTTGACAGGGATAGTCCAAATTTTCGCTGAACCCGGATTAACGGTACCTTTGATTGGTGCTAATGGTGCGATCGCATCTGTTTTAGGAGCTTATATTTATAAGTTTCCCAAAGTAAAAATTGATTCAATTCTACCACTGGTAATTGTGTATATCCCTGTAGAATTACCGGCTTTTTTCTATGCTTTTTGGTGGTTTGTACAACAATTATTTTACGGAATTGGCAGCTTAAATATTCCCGGTGGTGTCAATCCCATGGGTACGGGTTATCTAGCTCATGGTGTGGGTTTATTAATTGGTGTGGTTTGGATGGTAATAATGAAGCTTTGATGATTGAGAATTAAGTTTTGAAAAAAGAAGTCGGGTTTTTATAATCATTTTTAGCCGAATACACCAGTTGCAATAATTGCTTATAGTAGATTTTAATTAAGATACTTATAATCCGATAAAATAATATCATGGAAAATAAACAAGACCTGTACAACGACTGCCGCTCAATTTTCGAGCAGTTAAACAAGTTCAGGGAACATCATCCAAATGCTTGGAGAGTTATCAATAAGCGTCTGATGGAAAAGGGTAGCAGCACCCTTACCGATGCAGATGCTGCTCTTTTTTATGCATTGGAAATAATTGAAGAAACAGACTTTCAAAAATAAGAAAAAACCTCTCGCTTTGAGAGGTTTAATAATTTAGCGAAGACAATTTAAATGATTTAAAATTATTTAAATTAACGTGAATTCAATAGGCAAGAAGTCGGGTTTTTATCATCATTTTCTTGTGTTATCGATATTTATCCCAAAAACCCGACTTCTGTTACTATTCCCCCCAACCCTTTTAAGCTACATTACTTGCAACAGCTAAGGCTCCTCCAATTGCAGAAAAGATTGCGGATACGACTGCTGTGCCAAATAACCACCAAGCGGCTGATGCTGCTGCTTTTCGGGTTTCTTCAGCTTGTTTTTGGGCTTGGTGTTTAACTTCTTCCAAACGTCGCTGTGCTTCTTCTTGGATTCTTTCTGCTCTTCGCAATACTGTATTGCGTGCATTCTCAATTTGATCGATGACTTTATTTGCGTCTTCCTCAGAAATATCATCGCGGGAACTCATCAGCGCTACATAAGTATCCCGGTTGAAAGATGATAATCTACCGCGCAATGCGTCAAATCCGGCTTGGGGATCGTAAAAAAGTTGACGAACATCACGCTTGATGCCGTCATAATTCAGTTCCGGACGTTCCAAGGAGTTGAGATAATTACGAATTCTCTCAAATATCCCATCTATTGTATCTTGAATCCGCCGCTGAATATTTCTGATTTGAGCAACAAATTGCTCGCGCACTGACATAATATTATCAGCAATTTGCTCCGCTTCCTCATTGCTCATATCTCCACGAATTTGCAATAAAGTAACGATGGTAGAACGGTCAAATTTAGAAAGCCTATCGCCTAAACTATCCATTCCGACTCGCGGATCATTCAACAATAAACTCAAGTCGCGTTTAATACCTTCTGGATTAAGTTCTTGTTTCCCAGTTTGACGGAGGTATTCTTCTAAATATGTTTGGAAATCTTGAACTCTTTCTTGGGTACGAGTAACAAAACGCCTTGGCGCACCGATGGTTTGACGAATTGATGATTGTACCGAATCGATGACTTGGTTAACTTCATCTTCGCTCAAATCTTGCCGTTGAGTCAGTAATTTTACTAAAGTATCTCTATCAATTTGTGACAATCTCCGACGTAATGCGATCGCGCCTTCTTGGGGATTTTCAAATAGTTTGTTGAAGTCGCGCTGAATACCTTCGGGATTAAGTTCCGATTTACCCGTATTCCGCAGATAATCAGCAATTGTAGTAGTTACATGATCATATTCAGCTCTGGCTTTATCGACAATCTGTCCCGGTGCATGACGAACGCTATTCCAAGATTGTTCAACAGTATCAATATTTTCATTGATTTGCTCTTCGCTCAAATCTTGACGTTGGTTGAGCAATTGTACCAAAGTATCGCGGTCAAAACGCGCCAATCGCGCCTGAATTGCTGACATTCCCGCTTGGGGATGTTGTAACAAAGTTTTCAATTCACCGCGAATCGCATCAGGATTAAGTTCTGATTTGCCAGTATTTCGCAGATATGATTCTAAATTCAACCATAAACTTTCTGCTTGATACTTAGCTTGGTCTGCAAGTCCTTTAGAATCAATTAAAGCTTGGTCACGCTGCTTTTCTAACTCATCAAGAATTGGGTCAATTTCTGCGGAATTAATATCATTGCGCTGTACTAGTATAGAACGCATTTGTCCCCGGTCAAATCGAGACAAACGGATTGCCAAGGTTTCATAATCTGCGTCGGAATCTGCCAAAATCGGTTTAAAATCCTGGTGGAGATTTTCCGCAGTAAAGTTTGATTTAGGAGTCACTAATAGATAGCTTTCTACCCGACGCTGTAAATCTTGGATGATTTCTTTCTCTTCCTCAGCCCTTACCTGTATCAATACACCTTTACGAACTGCTTCTAACCTGTCAGCGATTTTTTTAATTTCCCCTTGAGTTAATAAACCCCGTTGTTTGAGGATTGCGACAAAATCACTGCGATCGAGCTTTTCCAACTCCCGACGTACCGTACCGGGATCTGCTGCGGCATCGTAAATTACCTCGCGGAATTCCTGCTCAACTTTATCGTTGCTCAACTGCCAAGCATAGGTATTATGCAGATAATTCTCTACATCAGCACGAACAGTACTGTAAGTCTGTGGGGTAGGAAGACCCATTTTATCAGCTTGTTGAGTAGCTTTATCTCTGGCTTTAGTAATGCTGCTGATAATTTTTTCTACATCCAAGTCCGAAAGGTCACTTCTTCCCATGACTATACCAGCAAGACTAGTCAAAGCTTGTTGCATCGTTAACTGCAACGGACTCACCGATTGTTCTTGTCCATTCCGATTATCTGGCTTCTGGGAACGCATTTCGTTGATAACTCGATCTAATTTAGCTTCGAGTTGATCAGTTTTACTTTGTCCGGGTGTGACAGTTTTTAGATAATCAACCAGTTCGCTCAAACCGTTTCCACCACCGCCAGAACCACCTTGTTGAGAACCTATCGTTTGCTGCCAAACATCATATAAAGTATCAGCAATGCGTCTCACTTCTTTCTTAGAAAGGTCAGTACGACTGCTAACTAATTCTACAAATTTTTGCTTATCAATGTTACGCAGTTCCGCCGCACCTGCAACCGAGTGCAGTGATGCGTCTGTGAGTAGACTTTGAAATTCTTTGCGTATCGATTGCACATCCAACTCTTTAGGACGTACCGTATCTAAATAATCTTCTAAATTTTCTTTAATGCTTTCAGGATCGATCGCGTTACCTATCTCGTGACGCACTGCTGAGGCTGCGGCTTCTGCTGTCGCTACTACTTGTCTATTAACAGCTTTTGCTCCCATTGCAGCCATAGCGGTTCCCATTATCGCCTGGAATCCAGAAGTTGCCGTGTTCACAACATTTCCGATTAAAGAACCCACCGTAGTCGAACTAACCCACACCAGCAGACAAAAGTACGCAGCCCAAATTACCAAACCCAAAATTGCACCCAAACCTAAATCTAATGCCAGTAGGCTGAGTTTAACCGCCAGAAAACAAGCAATAAACAGGGAAACTGTTACCGAAATCAGTGTCCCAAGACCGACAGCAGTACCAATCTTACTAATTGTGCTACCGAAACTTCCATCTTGGTCGTTAGTATTATTATTACTATTATTATTTGAGTCCGAATCTGAAGAATGACCCAAATAAGAAATACCAGCAGCCACCGCAAAATTTGTTAACACCAATTGAATCGCGAAAGCTAAGATAATACCGGAAATCAAAGCGATAAAAAACCTCGGTCCGGAAAAAGCAACCGAAGCCTCTGCTGGTGTTAATCTGCCAGGTGGTTCTACTATAATTGGAGCCTGAGCTATCCAAGTCATAGACCTAGATAGTAAGGGCATTATGTGCGTACTTTCAATCATCCTAATAACTTCCTCGCTTGCTAACTTTTGGTGTGGGGAGAACAAAAACTAAAACAAAAACTAAAAATATCCGAAATCAAGTTTTTTGATTCATGCAATACCCAGCTCTTCAGCCTAGAATCCGGCAATATACACCTTTAAAGCATCTCTCTCTAGTGAGAAAACTTGCTTCAACTACCTCCAGCGTTAGATAGAAGTTTTTTTGTCATCACCTACTACTTGTTATTAATTAAGCAAGCAATTTTCTCTGTTGTACTTAAATAGTTGCAACTTTCAATCAGTTTAAAAAGCCGTCAAAGGATAATACAGCTTATTTCTACCAATGCGATACACCCTCCGGGTGAACGCCTATCGCTATCAAAAAATTCCTATAGCTAAGCAACTGTAAAGTCATGCTTTCTTAACAAATTCGGTTCACAAAACCCTTCTCACCATCTAATGAGATATTTCTCTGTGTAAAAAAATGTAAAGTATTTATTCCTTTAGGTAGAGACAAATTCTGTTACGAATCGTTACATTGGAAACAACGAACAAATGCAACCGCAAAAAAATAATCACAAATCACAAATAAAAATTATGGCAACTCCAACACAAACCGATTTACCACCAGTAGCACCAGCATATAACGGTAAAGACCGCAATGCTTTTCTTTTTGGCTTTAATCCCCAAGCAGAATTATGGAATGGACGTTTAGCAATGATTGGTTTCCTTGCTTACTTACTTTGGGATTTGGCTGGTTATAGCGTAGTCCGCGACGTACTCCACATTGTTGGATAGTGAACTACTTTGAACTACTTAGACTAAGTGTAAAGAACTAATTAAAGTATAGTTTTGCACTTTGAAAATAAATCGCAATATTTCATTTTGTAGTCCAAAGTGAAATATTGCGATTTAATTATTTTGTAGTTAAATGATAAATATTAAAAATATATAAAATATACCGGGTTTGTCATCTTGATAAGCCCGGTTATTAGTATAAAGATTTGGCAATTAAATATTGCTGTTTTAAATGTAATACATCAACTGGATTGGTAAATGTTGGTGTCGCAATTCACATAAATCTGCTAAAGAATGCTTTTGCAAAACTTTAAATAATGCCTCAAGCCCATCTTGCCACACACCTTGAATTACCCTACCATCTACCGTTTCAGAAGTAGGATTTGTACTAGGCAAAAGTGCTTCTTGTCCTTCGATACAACTAAGTGCATCCAAAACAGTAATTTGACGAGGTTCCCGCGCCAAAACATATCCACCCTTAACACCCCGCGTACTCTTGATTAAACCACCGCGTCTGAGTGTGGCTAGCAATTGTTCTAAATATCTTTTTGGTATATTTTGAGCATCTGCTATTTGTTGAATTTGCAGAGGTTGACCACTCTCATAAGAACTTGCCAGTTCTAAAAGGGCTAGAAGCGCGTATTGTAATTTACTTGACAGTTCCATAAGTACAATTCTGTAAATTCACCAGGAATTTTTGACTTGATAACACCCAGTTGCCACTTAGAAATACCATACTTTGTGGTGACTGGTTGATTTTAGCTTAAAAACGAATATCGATGACCGATCGAGTTACAAATAACCCCAGAAAACCAATTGGTTATAGAATCAACATATTATCTACCAAGAAAATGTAGATTGTCCCTTGATATTTTACCCACTTCTGTGTAATCTGACCATAGTTAAAAAATACGAAAATTGCATCTAGTAGCCGTAGATTGAGAAGGAGAAACAAAGAATGAGCTTATGGCAGCGTTCGCAAAGGTTATTAAAATTTATCAATCAACACAAAGGCTTTAGATTACAATCCTTGAAAAGCTTCCTATCTTTATTTTTAGTGGCAACAGTATTAAGTTTAGCGATCGCTGCTTGTAGTATTAATGGAAGCTCGCAAATCACACCAGGTGCAAACCTAGTATCTGCCAATAAAAAAGATGCCGCAATTACTATAGCTTCCTTTGTTGTCACCAGAGCGGCTTACGATCAAATAATTCCCAAGTTTAGGGAACAGTGGAAACAAGAACATAATCAAAATGTTGCCATCAGAACCAGCTACGGTGCTTCGGGTAGTCAAGCTCGTGGTGTAATTGATGGTTTACCAGCTGATATTGTTCACTTAGCATTAGCACTGGATACTCAAAGGATTGAAAAAGCCGGATTAATTCAACCAGGTTGGGAACAAGAAGTACCCAACAACGGTATTGTGACTAGTTCTGTTGCAGCCTTGGTAACACGAGAAGGAAATCCCAAAGGCATTAATAATTGGGCAGATTTAACTAAAGATGGAGTATCGTTTATTACGGCTGATCCCAAAACCTCTGGAGTAGCTCGGTGGAATTTATTAGCCTTGTGGAACTCTGCTATTAAAGCTGGAGCGGATGAAACCCAAGCTACTAAATTTCTCGCTCAGGCTTATAATAACGTACCGATTCTGACAAGAGATGCCCGTGAAGCAACTGATGCCTTTTTCAAACAGGATCAAACTGACGCTCTGATAAACTACGAAAACGAGTTGATTTTGGCATCGCAAAAAGGTCAAAAAGTATCCTATACAGTACCTGATATGAATATTTCCATCGACAATCCGATTGCTGTGGTTGATCAAAACGTCGATAAACACGGTAATCGGGAAGTTGCAGAAGCATTTGTGAAATATTTATTTACACCAGAAGCTCAGAAAGAATTTGCTCAAGTCGGATTTCGTACCGGCAATGAAACTGTAGCTCAAAACAAGGAGTATAAACAAAAGTATCCCGAAGTCAAAAACTTAGCAACAGTTGAAGATTACGGTGGATGGGATGAAATCCAGAAAAAATTCTTTGACGACGGCGCAATTTTCGACCAAATTCAAGCTAAGAGAACAAGGTAATAGACATCTCCGGAAATCAAATATGCGTCAATTGAAAACCTTGGAAGACGTGTTAGCGAGCGCGTGGCCGGAGGGCATTATATCACGTCTCTAGATTTAAAATTCCGCCCTTAGATTCAGCAATGGCATAATGTACAATCCAAAATTTAAAATCTAAAATCCAAAATCGAATGGCAATATCATCATCACCTAATCAAAGATTTCGGACTCGACAACCTGCTTGGCGGAAATATCTCCGTGCATTAATTGGAGATAGCTGGGCATGGCGAATTAGCTTTGTGTACCTAGCAGTAATGCTGATTATCCCGATAACTGCCATGTTTTTGAAAGCTGCGGAGGAATCCCCGGCTGAATTTTGGCGAATTGCTACCAGCCCAATCGCGCTGTCTGCTTACGATGTGACATTTACAACAGCCCTGGCGAGTGCATCAATCAATGGGGTATTTGGTACTCTGCTCGCTTGGGTAATAGTTCGCTATGACTTTCCCTTGAAAAAGCTGATTGATGCTTCCATCGATTTACCATTTGCTCTCCCAACAGCAGTCGCGGGTTTAACTTTGGCGACTGTGTATAGCGAAAATGGTTGGGTTGGTTCGTTGTTTGTACCTTTTGGGATTAAAATATCCTTTACCCGTTTAGGTGTGGCAGTTGCCATGACGTTTATTTCTCTTTCCTTTGTGGTGCGAGCGGTACAACCTGTATTACAAGAAATGGAAAAAGAAATGGAGGAAGCTGCTTGGAGTTTGGGTGCGAATCAATTACAGACATTTATAAGGGTGATTTTACCGCCTTTATTGCCTGCGATTTTGACTGGTGTGGCGTTGGGATTCTCCCGTGCTGTCGGGGAATTTGGTTCAACGGTAATTATTGCCTCGAATACACCGTTTGTGGACTTAATTGCACCAATATTGATTTTCCAGCGTTTGGAACAGTATGACTATACTGGTGCGACGGTTATCGGTGTTGTGATGCTGATAATTTCCTTGGTGTTATTACTTGCGATTAACCTGTTACAAGCTTGGGGAAGAAGATATGATCAAAAGTAGTTCTCAAAATAAATTGCAACAGCATCAACAGAAAAATTGGGTTCCTAAAATATTAATTGCGCTAGCACTGCTTTATTTATCTTTGGTGATTTATATTCCGGCAGCGAATGTATTTTTTCAAGCTTTTAAAAACGGCGTAGAACCATTTTTAGCTAACTTGACTGAACCAAATTTTCTCCATGCAGCTTGGTTGACTTTGATACTGGCATTAATTACAGTACCAATAAATACGATATTTGGTTTATGTGCAGCTTGGGCGCTTACCCGTGGAAAAATTCCTGGTAGAGCTTTTATCTTGAGTGTAATTGATTTACCTTTTTCGATTTCACCAGTCGTTGTAGGTTTAATGATTGTATTACTTTACGGACGCAATGGTTGGTTTGGTGGTTGGTTAGTAGAGAATAATCTGAGAATTATTTTTGCTTTACCAGGAATGGTTTTAGCAACTGCTTTTGTGAGTATGCCCTTTGTAGCACGGGAAGTAATTCCGGTATTAGATGAAATTGGCAAAGAGCAAGAAGAAGCAGCAAAAACCCTGGGTGCAAATGGCTGGCAAATTTTTTGGCGTGTGACAATTCCCAATGTTCGTTGGGGTTTATTGTACGGTGTACTGTTGACTAATGCGAGGGCTATGGGTGAGTTTGGTGCCGTTTCTGTAGTATCGGGAAATATTGGTGGTCTAACTCAGAGTTTACCATTATTTATTGAAGATGCTTACAAACAGTATCAAACGGAAGCTGCATTTTCAGCCGCGTTGATTTTGGCAATGTTAGCATTAGTAACCTTGGTAGTCAAAGAGATTGTCGAACAGAAATCAGGACATTCGACTAAAAAAGTTTTGTAGAAACGCTGTTAGGACATTTCTCTGTTAAGAGTTAAGAGTTGCCTGTTGCCTGTTCCCTTAACAACTGGCGGATGATGTCCTAACCAATATAACCATTACCATAACAGTTAATACCGTTTCCGTTCATTCTGCAACAACGAGAATTGTCCAAATTATTGAATATTTATTTCCTGTAAATAAGTTTCCATTTGTAAATCTTTGATTTTAGTAGTAGTTGTGCTGTTAACAAACGATTCTGTATTACCCATTGCAGAATTGAGTTCCAAGTCAGCAGCTTTATCTAATTGAGCGATAACCCGCTTTTTGCTATTATATTCAGCTAATTTAAATTGAGCTTTAGTATAAGCAGGTGTATCTTTGGGAATCTTTTGTAGAAAATCAATCGCATCATCAAACTTACCTAATTCTGCTTGATTATAAGCTTGTTGTAAAAGGTAAGTCGCTCTTACAAGTTGCTTTTGCTCGTATTCAGCTAACTTTTGTTGTACTAAGTTATTATCATGGGATTCCCTGGGAATTTGACGGAGGAAATGTAAAGCACTATTAAAATCTTTTGCTGCGGCTTTTTCATAAGCTTTCGCAAGATATTCCTCTTTTTGTGCCTCAATAGAAATTCGCGCTTGCTCAACTAATCTATCTGTTTTTGTTTGCCAATATTCAATATTAGGAATATTCGCTCTACTACGAATTACATCTGTCCAACGACTTTCTTTAAAAGCTATTTTAGCAGCTTCGTATTGTTGGGCAGCAACTTGCCATTGTTGTTGCCATTCACCAATTGTAGCTTGAGCTTCTGGATAAACATTGCTATCTGAAGGGATTGATTTTGCTAGGGCAATCGCACTTTGTAAATCTCCCGATTCATATTCTTTCTTTGCTTGAGATAAAGCTTCATTTCCTTGAGATGCGGGAGTATGATTAACTATAGAATAAGCTCCAAATCCGATAATTATCGAATTAGCAGCTAAGCCAACTTTCATTCCCGTTAATAAAGGAGATGAACCTTTATTTTCAGATAATTTAGTATTTCTCTTATAGTGTTCATTTTGAGGATAATCGGAGAAAACACTATACTCGACATCAATAATTTGAGAACCTGCACCTGAAGGTATTTGCTTAAGAGCTTGCAGTACATCTTTTGCAGTTTGAAAACGTTGTTGAGAGTCGTAACGAATCATTTTACTAATGACAGCAGCAAGATAATCACTAACTGCGGTATCTCGACTGCGCCACAATGTTTCATTATTAGAGGGATGTTTCTTTAATTGCAACGGAGTTAACCCCGTTAAAGCCTGAATAGCAATCATCCCCAAAGCATAAATATCACTGTTTGGTTGAGTTTTACCAATAAATTGTTCTGGTGGGATATAACCCAAAGAAGTAACGGGAATTGTATAAATAGGTAATACTTCATCTCCACCAAAATCAACTGGTTGAATCGAACCAAAATCAATTAATACTAATTTGCCATCTTTTGCACGTCTAATTAAATTTTCTGGCTTAACATCGCAGTGAATTACACCTTGTGAATGAACGTATTCTAAGACATTTAAAACATCTTTCAAAAAGGCAACAACTGCATTTTCACTCCAGAAAAACTCTGGATTTTGATTCACAGGTAATTCCGCACTCAAGGAATGTCCTTCAATAAATTCTTGTACTAAATAAAAACGTTCGTTTTCTTCAAAACAAGAAATTAACTGAGGAATTTGCTTGTGGTTGCCCAAATGCTTGAGAGTACGAGTCTCAGTCAGAAAACGCAATCTCAAATCTTGTAAGTAACTAGGTTGCGAACTTGTAACCTTGAGTTGCTTAACAACACGCTTGGGATTGTGTGGATGTTCGATATCCACTGAGATATATGTTTGCCCAAATACACCTGCACCTAAGCTTTGAACAATTTGGTAACGCTCTTGCAGTACCTTTCCAATCATGTAGTTAGTCATGAGATGGTTACTTAGTCACTCCATTATTTAGGTTTTCGGACAATACCTTCAATTTCCGGAATTCCTTATGAATAAATAACTTGAGGACGTTTAATCATTCACTTTTTCAGATCGATTTTACGGATTTTTACGTATTTATTTATTTTTTCTTAATCCCAAACCCTGATCATGCACTGAGTACAAAATGTTTCCACTGTTTTTGAGTATAAGAATTATTTTTTACTCATGCCCTATATCCGTAGACGGATTTTTTGTAGTATATGTTTTGACGCGGTGGCAAAAAAGTTAGCAGCTTTGATTTACTCCCTGTTGCCCCCCCAACAAAATGTTAAAGGCACAAGTACTTATGAGTTTTTATCGAAATCATCAGTTAAAATCAACTAAGTTTAGCTAAGCAAAAAATTAAAATTACTAATATCCACGAAGCTAAGACTAATCTTTCTAAACTAATCGAAGCTGTTTTACCAATTTGCTATTTGTAAATACATTTACTAGTTATATGATTAATTCTGATAGGTTAGTAGTTGCGATTTATCGCTGTAAAGTAAGGGCGCGCATCCCAACTACAAGCCATGATAATTAATCTGGTGAATTACTCATCTCCTGCAACACCTCACGAATTACCTCTGATGGTACTTGATCAGTAATTGTCACTGCACCAATCTGCGTTGGTAATATAAACCTGACTTTACCTGCTTTGACTTTCTTATCCAATTGCAACGACTCAATTATCTCTGCAATATTCAACCCTGCTGGTAATTTTGTCGGTAAACCCGCTTTTTCAATCAAGATATTTTGTCTTTGCACTTCCGAATACTGCCACATTCCTAGTTTCGCGGCAATCTCTCCTGCTGCTACCATACCTATCGCAACTGCTTCACCGTGATTAACTACACTATAACCTGTCAAACTTTCCACAGCATGAGCAATAGTGTGTCCATAATTGAGAATTGCCCGTAATCCGGCTTCTTTCTCATCTTTACTAACTACATCAGCTTTTGCTTGACAAGAGCGCGTTAATATGTAATCTATTAATGACTTTTCTCCACCAGAAACAGCACTGATTAAATATTGCATTTGATCGAGGCGATCGCAATTTTCCATTTCTGCGAACAAATCGGCATCCCAAATCACTCCATATTTAATTACTTCTGCCATTCCGGCACGTAATTCTCTTTGTGGCAGAGTTTTCAGCACTTCTGGATCAATTAATACTAAGCGCGGTTGATGAAAAGCGCCAATCAAATTTTTTCCTTGGGGATGGTTAACGCCAGTTTTACCGCCCACCGAAGCATCCACCATTGCTAAAAGTGAAGTCGGCACCTGTACAAACTTAATTCCTCGCAGCCAAGTAGCCGCAGCGAAACCCGTCATATCGCCAATTACGCCACCTCCCAAAGCCACCATCGTGGAAGAACGTTCTACGCGATTTTCCAGAGCCGTGTCGTATATTTTTTGTATCGAATCCAAATTTTTATACTGTTCGCCATCGGGCAAAATGCAGCTACACACATCAAATCCAGCAGCTTTGAGTGAATTTAAAACTCTTTCCCCATAGTGTGTAAAAACCGTGGGGTTAGAAACTAATAACACCTTTTTCCCCAACTGCAAACGATTCATATCATCGCCGAGGTTATCCAAACTCCCCGGTGCGATCGCAATTTCGTAAGACGACAGTGGTAGATTGACATTGATTAGACTATACATCGCTTAACCCCCATAAAATCCCCCTTGGAGTATACATTGTATCTTAATTTGGGGTTCTGGAGATGGGGGGGATGGGGGACAAGGGGATGGGGAGACTAGCTAGCTCCCAACCTGAAATTAAAGTAATTTAACGGCACGTAACCCGAAGAGTAAACCAGCAGCGATGCCAGTAAACAAGACTAAAAAACCAATATATGAAATTACAGCAAGCATTTACTTTTCTCCACAATTGTTGATTAGATATATTGAAGCATTTATCATAGAGTATTGGGAATGGGTAATCGGTAATCGGTAATCGGTAATTGGTATTTAACCTTTGACCTTTAACCTTTGACCTTGATTTGCCTTGCTTTCTCGCATTGACAAGCCCAATAGATTCAACATTTCCTGATCGCTATCATATCCGGGACAAGGTGTGGTAACGGTTAACATATGTCCATCGTCGCTGGAAAATATGGAGTTGGCACCTGCCATGAAGCACATTGCTTGTTCGATTTGAGAAAGTCTCGATCTTCCCGCACTCAAACGAACGTCGGATTTGGGCATGATAATACGGGCTGTGGCTATCATTCGTATTACTTCCCAGATGGGTACATCGGGCTGATTTTCTAACGGTGTACCTTCGACTTGAGAAAGGATGTTGATGGGTACGGATTCTGGATGGGGTTGCAGGTTTGATAAAGTGCATAACATGGAAACTCTATCGTCAACGCTTTCACCTAAACCCAGGATACCGCCAGAACATACCGTAACATTTGTTTGACGAACATTGTTGATCGTATTCAGGCGATCGCCATAAGTTCTGGTGGTAATAATGGTACTGTAATAGTCTTGGGAAGTATCGAGGTTGTGATTATAAGCGTAAAGTCCGGCATCTTCTAAACGCTTTGCTTGTGATTGATTGAGCATTCCTAAAGTGCAGCATACTTCTAAATCTAATGCTGTGACTTCTTTTACCATCTCTAGAACTTGCTCGAATTGAGAATTATCCCGTACTTCCCTCCAAGCAGCACCCATACAAACCCGACTGACACCGCTTTCTTTAGCTTGCTTGGCGATATTAATTACTGTTTGCTTATCTAATAGCGATTGTGGTTTTACTTCTGTTTTGTATCGGGAAGATTGAGCGCAGTAACTACAATCTTCAGGACAAGCGCCGGTTTTTATCGATACTAGTTTACAAACCTGTATCTTTCTGGAATCGTGGAATTCTCGATGTATGCTAGCAGCTTGATAAATCAACTCTAGCATTGGCGTGTCATATATTGCGCGTATTTCTGCTTCTTGCCAATCGTAGCGTATTCCCACAGAGCAAATAATCCTTTTTACAATTATTAATCAACAATTATTAATTATCACTATTATCACTTACTGCAACAAATCGGATATTAACGTATATTAATATTTATTTTATTTGCAATTTTCTCATCTATTTTGATAATTCAACCTACTTTTTTTCTGAAAATCCTCTGATACATTATTTAGGGTAAGCAATTACTCTGAGATAAAAGTAAACTGAGCTACATTTCATTTTAGCAAAACTAACTATGAATACACAATCTGAACAAATTATCAAATTAGATGAAGTCTATAGTACAAGGAAATCTACTCAGCTGGGTGGTTATTTTTTCCGCAAGGTAGAAAATTTGAAGTCAACTTTTAATTTGGTGGAAGTTCCCAAAAAAGCTGATAAATCTTTAATTTTATTGGTAACAAGTTGTGTTATCTTTTTGGTTCTGACGATTGGTATTTTCCTACACGGATTTGATCGATCTGTATCTCAATTCACTCCAGGATATGGGAATGTAGCGATAACTACTAATGTATATCGTCAACAAGTGCTGTCAGATTATCTGAAAACGATGACAGCGACAATTTTACAAGAAAATCCGCAATCAATTAGAAAAAAAGCGGTTACTTTTCGGGCAATTACTCAAGCAACTTTAGAGGAACTTGACCCGATACGCAAGGGTTTTGTAATTATGTTTTTACAAGATGCCAAATTACTACAAATTTCCGCAGAAAAACAAATATCTTTGTTAATGGGTGTAAACTTATCTGGAGTTAATCTACAAGGAATAAATTTCCGATTCAACAATTTGCAAGGTGTTAATTTCAAGAATGCGGATTTGCGTGGTGCTGATTTACGTAGAGCTAAATTAAACAATGCTAATCTAACTAATTCTTGTTATAACAATCACACTTTATTCGACAAAAAATTTGACCCAGTTGCAGCAAGAATGAGAAAAATAGAACAATCTCAAATATGTTCTTAATCATGCTGGTTTTTTCACAGATATTATTGTTTTTTGAGAATAAGTTCTGAAAATAAATGGAATTGCAACAGCCATATATCCTTACCAAACGCTTATTTTTACGACTGGCTAATCATGAAGATGTACCATTAATTATCAAATATTATACTGATAATCAAGCTTATTTGACTCCTTTTTATGCTATATGGCCAGAATCTTTTTTTACAGAAGCATATTGGAATAGTGAAGTAGAAAGAGCAATCAGCGAATTTGTCCAAGGACAGTCATTAAGACTGCTGATTTTTTCTCAAACTGAGTCTACAATAATTGGAACTATTAATTTCGGAACTTTTATCAGGAGTATCGCACAATTTTGTACTGTCGGTTACAGTTTAGCGGAAAAAGAACAAGGTAAAGGTTACATGACAGAAGCCCTACAAGCGAGTATTGATTATGTATTTAATGAGTTAAAAATGCACCGGATTATGGCAAATTATATGCCTCACAATCAAAGTAGCGGTAATTTGCTCAAAAGGTTAGGATTTGTGGTAGAAGGTTATGCTAGAGACTATTTACTAATTAATGGTGAGTGGCAAGACCATATTTTAACAAGTTTGATTAATCCTAAATGGGAAGCTTAAAAGTTCAGACTAAAGTTAGAAAAATTTGACAACTATAGGAATCCGGTTTGATTTTTGAATAAGTCGTAAGGAATAGGGAATAGGGAGCAGGGATTAGGGAACTCTTAATAGTTAAGTGTACTGCAAATTTTCAATATTCAATTAGGATTCCTATAGATAATCATGAATCCAAAATCTAAAATCTAAAATCCAAAATTAATTAAGGGGTTTATCTCAATGTTTAGTAAATCAACAAAGCGTTTATCCGTATTTTTGAGTGCTGCACTTCTCAGTGTATTTTTAACTGGAATTTCCGCAAAAAAAGCTGAAGCATTAATACCTAGATATATTTTAATTCCACTGACAATACAAGCAACTGGCTATGCAGTACCACGTGTTTATAAAAAGCTGACTCCGCAACAGCGTAAACAAGTAGATGCAATTAGAGACGAAGCATTTACACAAATTGGTAATGTCTTAACTAAAGCGCAACGTAGTGAAGTTATGCAATCTTTAAAAACGAAAGAAGGAAGAACAAAAATAATTCAATCGATGAAATTAACACCAAAACAAAAAACTCGTATTCAATCAATAGTTAAAACATCTCGTCAGAGAATTAATGCGATTGTTGGTGAATAATTCAAAGTTTAAATCACATTACAAATCACTAATGTAGAGACGTAGTATTGCTACGTCTTTTTTTTTATTTGTCATATTTATTTAAATGCATTACTTTTTTCCCGGTAGAAGATTTATGAAAAAACCGCAGAGAGCGCGGAGAGCGCCGAGAAAAGAGATGAAGAGATAAAGAGAGATAAGTAATAAATCCTAACTCTTAACTTTCAACTTTTCCGCTCTCAGATGTACTATTAAGAGTATGGCAAACTTACCCGTAATGGTAATGCAAACGGCTAAAACTACTAATCCCTTACTCAATCTCAATTACGAACCGGCATTTGAATCTTTAGGTTCGGACTATTTTGATCAAGTCATGGCGGAAGAATTCCCACTTCACAAACTCCGCTTTCGTAATGATACACTGCTTCCACTGTTGGGATTGAACCCACAACAAGTAACTGACGAAGATTTTATTCAGGCTTTTGGTAAATTCGAGCAGCGTAAACCCCTGCTAGCAATGCGTTACCACGGTTATCAATTTGGTGAATATAATCCAAGATTGGGTGATGGTAGAGGCTTTCTTTACGGACAAGTATGGGGTTGCGATAGCGAACTTTATGATTTTGGCACGAAAGGCTCCGGTAGAACACCTTATTCCCGTGGTGGTGATGGAATGCTTACTCTTAAAGGTGGGGTAAGGGAGGTATTAGCCGGGGAAATGCTCCATCGTATGGGTGTACGTACCTCTCGCTGTCTGAGTTTAATTGAAACGGGAATGCAATTGTGGCGGGGTGATGAACCTTCCCCCACTCGTGCGTCAGTTATGGTAAGGATGAATCGTTCCCATATTCGTTTCGGTACTTTTGAACGTTTAAACTATCTCAAACGTCCAGATTTAACGAAACAACTTTTAGATCATGTAATTGAATATTACTATCCGCATTTAGTTAGCGAAGCAGAAAAATACGCTTTATTTTATGCGGAATTAGTTGAAAGAGTCGCGAAATTAGCCGCACAATGGATGGCTGCTGGTTTTTGTCATGCAGTGTTAAATACCGATAATATGTCGATTACTGGGGAAAGTTTTGATTACGGTCCCTATGCATTTATTCCTACTTACGATCCGCATTTTACGGCAGCATATTTTGATTATTATAGCCGTTATTCTTACATCCACCAGCCAGATATTTGTATGTGGAATTTAGAAATGCTGCAAGAACCACTAAAGGCTGTAATTGATAAGTCTGATATGGATAATGGTTTGATAACTTTTGGTAAACATTTTTTAGGAAATTACCGTTTATTGATGTTGCAAAAACTAGGATTTGAACAAGAATTACCAAAGTCTGATACTGACGAACTGTTAAAAGCAACAATTGATTTTCTCAAGCATTATCCTATCAGTTATCATCACTTTTTTGCTGATATTGCCGCAACTTTTTCTCATAAATGGCAAGATGATGCAAACTATATTTTAGAAGGTTCTGAAATAAAACAATCTTTAGGTCTATCAGAATTATTCGTTAATTGGGCAGGAATTTATCATAGAATATTGAACACTATATCAATAAATGAAATTGATAATATTGCTCTCACTTTAAATAAATATAATCCGCAAACGGTAATTTTAAGACCTATTATTGAATCAGTTTGGGAAGCAATTTATCAAGAAGATAATTGGCAACCTTTTGATGATTTAGTTAAAAAAATTGTTAGTGGTTAGTCGTTAGTTGTTCATGTCAATTACCGAAAAAAAAACCGCAGAGAACGCAGAGAACACAGAGGAAAGAGATAGAGAGATCAAGCCAATATTAGGGCGGGAAGGAAGTAGTTAGGGAGCTTTTCCGCTCGCTACAAATATAGTAACCTCCCAAAATTAATGACATAAATCATTAGTGGTTGGTGATTATTGGATGGTTACTATCAACTGTCAACTGTCCGAAAACTATGATTGGGATTAATTTCAATTACTAAATCAACCGATGGAGAATTTATTAATGGTTTAATGAATAATTCTGGGTGTAATGCTTTCCAAAAGTAATGCACAAATTCTTCAATTTGTAAGTCAGTCATTCCTGGTTTTCCGCTGGCTTTCATTTGATGTTCTGCTTGTTTGCGCCATTCTAAAGAAAGACGATAATCTGTAGGATTTAGCACAATTAAACTATCCAAACGTTGCCACAAAGGTAGGTAATCGTGAAGTTTATCATTCATATCTCTTGCAAATGCTTTATCATCTGCCGTCATAATCGGTGGCGGTGGATTATTAAACACTACTGAATTTATTGGCTTTACTCCGACAAACCAACCTTCAAATAATACAATATCAATATTTTCTACTGTTTCAAAAAAAGCGCGATCGCCATTTCCAAAATGTAGCGATTTGTCGAAGCGAGGAACCCTTACAATATTTTGACGTTGCAGAATATTATCTAAAAGATTTATCCCCAAATCAACATCATGAGTTCCCGGAGGTCCCCGCCAAATCAAACGGGGGTCTTGTTGTTGTAAAATTAAACGTGCTTGATAAGTTTTGTATAAATCATCTAGAGATAAATTCAAAGTACAGTATTCTAAGTGTGACAAAATTAATTTGAGAATTTTACAAGTTGTAGTCTTTCCCGTTCCTTGTCCTCCTAAAATTCCCTGTATAAAAGGACGTTGAATTTCTTGATGTTTGGATGCAATTTGCATTGCTAAAGGAAGCCATAAATCCCATAATGTCGGCAATATCGCGCTGTACTGTTGTATCTGCAAACTAGTTTCACACAACTCTTTAAAAGCAGGATAAATAGACTTGAGTAAACGCCAGCGTTCGTGTATAATTTCTGTGACATTTTCCGGTGTAATACCAAAAATTTTTGCTTGAAAATCATTTGCGATCGCGTTTAATATTAAATTTTGTTGAGGGGTTTCGTCTGCTAGTGATATTTCTGTGAGCATCAGGATTTTCGATTACATAATCAACCTTTGAATTATTACATTAAAAATAATTTTTCAACGCAGAGGAAAGCAAAGGTAAACGCGGAGTTACGCAGAGTTTTGAATTAATAAGTATTTAATCATCTTTTTTACTGTTACCGAGGTATGCTACCCGAATCTCTTGAAGTTTTAGGCTTTTAAGTCGAGAATACGCTTTATTACTTTTTCCCACAAATTCAGGGAGACGTTACATTGCAACGTCTCTACACTCTCTAATCTACCAACTATTAACCAACCTCTGATAATACCGTTGTATCCTCGGAGCTTTAGTTTGAGGTGATGCAAGTTTTAGCACTATTTCTAACAACCAAGGTGCTAGACGCTGACACCAAATCGCTAGATGACTTTGCCAACCTACTAAGATTTCTGATGAGTCTCTTTGCAATCCTTTGACAAATGCTTGCGCTACTTTTTCCGGTGTCATGGGGATCACTCCACGATATAGTTGCAAGTCTCGCACCATATCGGTATCTGTTAATGTTGGCAATAGCGAAACTACTTTGATATTATGGGTTGCAAGTTCCCGACGCAAGGCTTCAGTAAATCCTAATATTGCAAACTTAGTCGCGGAATAAGTTGCCATTGTTGGGGCTGCAACTTTCCCCATTAAACTCGATACATTGACAATTGTTCCTTGGTTTCGTTTTACCATCCGTCGAGCCACCATGTGAGTCATTGTATATGTTCCCAACAAATTCAAAGATAATTCTTCTTGTACTTGAGGTAACTTGCTTTGCAAAAATGAGTTTTGATGAGCCACCCCAGCACAATTCACCAAGATATCTATCGGGCCATAACTTTGCCAAAGTTGAGCAACTGCAACGTTTACAAATACTGGTTTTGTTAAATCCAACGGCATGATTACCGCTTCGACACCCATCGCTTCCACTAGTTTCGCAACTTCTGCTAGTTTATTGCGATCGCGAGCAACCAATATCAATCTTTTGACTTTTTGTTCTGCTAATTGTAGCGCGATCGCACGTCCAATACCACGGGAAGCTCCAGTAATTAAGGCAGTATATCCCTGAATATTCATTTTTCTCCTCCATTGTTCAAGTATTACTTTGTCGATATATTTAATGTGAATTTACGCTAGGGATTTATATAGATATCGACAAAAAGCGAATGCAATTGAAATCTATTTACAGCAATAGAAGCTGTTTGTGGTGAATTTTTCTAGCCAAATCAAGATATTTGCGTTTTTTGATTAGATTTCTCTCTCTAATGGTTCCCTAATCAATATTTCTTGTAATCCGCAGTTGCAGATATCGCCAATACGTTCATATTCCCCCGACACGAATTTAAATTATCGTCGTCATGAATCACACTTTAGCAGTTAAATCAAGGTTGTGCAACAATCTTTAATAAGTATTTCTTAATACTACTTTACACAAAGTATATATAAATAATATTATTTTAAATAAGTTTTGTTTAATAGTGGTTGATAAATATTTGCGATCCCCGACAATGCAGAGATTTTGGTAACAGAATATACTGTTTAAAATATTAGTAAAGTGCCCAGAAGTCGGGTATTTTAGATAAGTCTTGATTACACTAATCTTGCCAAAAACCCGACTTCTGGGACGAATGGATTGTAAAATATGTGCAGCATAATTTAATAGGCACAATTTTTGATATTCATTAAGCTCCCAAATGCTATTGCTGTGTTCTGGGCTTAATTGTTTTGGCGCTCGGTGCGGTACACCGCACCATTACTTGAGCTTTTAATCAAAGGATTGATTTTTGAGGCAGATAGTGATCTCTTGATTCGCCAGCAGTATCCTTTCTAAGGATGCCCAGAAGGCGGGGTGAGGTAGAATTTGTATTACACCCAAGTGAAAACCAGTATAATAATTAAAATTGACAAATGGTTTGAGTAGAGCATACACTCATTAAGTGTAAATACACAAGTATTAATTCTTTATTGATCAACAATTAGTTAGATTAGTTACATATATATTGAAATAATACTTAAGGGTGTTATACAAAAAAACATCAAAATCGCACAACAGAAACTTTAAACATAACTGATATCTACTACGGGGGGGAGAGACTAGGGGTTATATTTTGTATTAGACTCAACTTGAAGCTGTTGTATAGGTTAGTTAAAGACAATTACTTATAAATAAAGTTCCCCAAATAATAATATTTACAACATTTTTATCGAAAACATGAAGATTGTGTAAATACTTTGATAAATATTGGCTAAATCTACGTGTCTTTACTAATGTAGACAAGTTAATTGTATGTTGTTTGCTCCTTTATAGAAGTCTAAGTATAAGTATGAAATTCAAGTCATTTTTTAACAGAACTGTATTTCCATTTACAGTTGCGGCTTTGAGTGTAATAGGTTTTCCCAACCAAGCCAAAGCGATGATTTTTTCAGGTAACGTTAGTGGAACTTGGGGAGAACCAACTCGAGGAGAGATAAATACCGACCCGATTTATACTGGTGTAGGAACTAATACATTTACTTGGGGAGATCCAACTCTATTTCAAAATGCCTCTTCTAATCAACTGCTATTTGAAGGAAATTCTTTTTCTACCGATACGAATTCTTTGTTTAAAATCGGAGATTTAACCTATCGTAACGGTACGGTGCTTTTAGGTACAGGCGTAGAATCTGTACCTTTAAATCTCAACTTATCTTTTGATCAACCAACAAAGTTGAACCAAGAATTCAAATATGAGTTTTACTTAGAAAATACTCCTAACCTTTGGGATGATCCAGAATCAAACGCAGATTTTGTATTTATCACTAAAGATAGCGCTAAACCTAGTTTTGTATATGATGGTCATACATATACTTTATCTTTAACTGGTTTTAGTCAAGATAATGGTAAAACAAACGTCAGTGAATTCCGGGTACTTGAAGGAGAAAAAACCACCGCTGCGATTTTTGCTCAAATTAACAAAGTCTCTTCATCAAAGAAAGTTCCCGAACCAGGTTTTGCAGTAGGTTTATCCTTAGTTGGGATTTACTTAATTTCTCGCAAAAAAACGCATAAAATCAATTAAATGTTTTGGGATAAATTTGAAAAAATCAAAAAAAACAAAAATATATTTGTAATCGCGCTTTAAAACCAAAAACTATATTTGGAGTTAAAGCGCCACTACAAATCAATGAAAATAATAGATTATAGTTTCACACTTATTAGTTTGTAAAAAATCCCTTTTTTACAGCAAGAGAAACAGTTGTAACTCAAAAATATTTAATTAATAAATTAGATTCGCTATTACCCATAAACCAACAAGTGACGAAAAAACTCCCAACCAAAGCATCCAAGGCTTCATAAATAATTGTCTCCCTAAATTTAATTTCTATATTTCTATATTTCTATATTAATTATCTAAATACATTTTAAAAGATTAGCTGATGTAAATGGCTCTATCTTTAGTTAAGAAGGGCTATATAATTTGATATATAGCTATAGATATATTTTTTGAAATCCCCTGAATACACAGCTGAACACTACGCTTTCCTGGCTCAATTGTAATCATGTGTTGGTATTCTATAAAAGTCAATTATTTAGTTGTTCAGTATTTTCCCTTTTCTAAAACAATTAGCCTGTTGTCTATTTTAAAATTCGTAAATCCATAATAATCAGAAATATATTCTATTGTTTCCTGACAATAAATAAACACATGGGTAGGGTCATTTTTGTAATACCAATTTTTAAATTCAATATTTTTATTATATAGATGTGTCATACAAATTAACGCCCCATCTGATTTCAGCATTTTGTGTAATAATTCAAATTCTGCATCTGGATGATGAAAATGTTCTATGACTTCGCAACTTACAATATAGTTGTATGTTCCTTTCAAAAGTTCGGTTTGATTTGCAAAAAAAGGATCAAACTGATCAACATTGTATCCATTGTCCTGAAGAATTTTTGATATTACAGGTGCTGTTCCCGAACCAAAATCAAGCCCATTTTGATCCGGTGTAAAATTGTTCAAAACATAATCAGTAATTGGAGATACAAATTTTTGATAACGAATATCATTGATATCGTTATTATGCTGTTTATATCTGTTTATTTCTGCATCTGTGCTGAGATAATTCTTTTTGGTTCTGTATATGCCTGAACAGTTGTTGCACATCAAGAATTCGTCGGCATAAAATGGTTTACCGGGTTGTTTACAAAGAGGGCAGTTCATAGAATATATAGAATATATTGATTTCACTGTGTACAATTAAGACATACCGAATTTGAGAGCTAATTTCAACAGTCGGTAGATAATTTTGAGCGGTGAGAGAAGATCAGGTAATACTTGGTTGTGCTAAGGCGATCGCAAAATAAGTATCTAAAAAAACTTCAGTCATTGTCAAGCTTTGAGTTTTTGAAACATAATTCTCTAAAGGCTATGGGCTGTTTTCACCTTGGAATACGATAAAATTTAAACTTAACAATATTTTTTGTTAATTAAAATATCCCCATAGCTTATAGCAACTGATAATTGATAACTGATAACGGATAACTGATAATTAAATGCCTACCTTAACAACCGTACCCGCTTTACCGGAAACTATTGATGGCTTACCAAATATTTGTGGTTGGGAAAAACAGGTTCTAGAAGTCGTAAATCAAGATTCACCCGTCTTCCTACCTACAACGAATCTCCGATTAGAAGATATTACCGCGACTTTCGCTGTGGCGCTGCATATGCACCAACCGACAATTCCCGCAGGTGCAAATGGTGAATTGATTAGTCATCTGCAATATATGTTTGAGCATCCTCAAGAAGGAGACAATCATAATGCGGGACCTTTTGCTAATTGTTATAGTCGTATGGGGGATATTATTCCCGAATTAGTCAATCAAGGTTGCAATCCTCGCATCATGTTGGATTACTCCGGTAATCTTTTGTGGGGATTTCAACAGATGGGGCGCAGAGATATCATAGACAATCTCAAACGTATCACCTGCGATTCTAGATATCAACCCTATTGTGAGTGGTTGGGGACAATGTGGGGACACGCCGTGGTTCCTTCTACACCCATACCAGATATAAAATTACATATCCAAGCATGGCAGCATTATTTTGCAGCGATGTTCGGTTGGGATGCATTAGCGCGAGTCAAAGGTTTTTCACCTCCGGAAATGCACCTCCCCAACCATCCGGATACTTTATATGAATATGTGAAAGCGCTTAAAGAATGCGGTTATCGTTGGTTGATGGTGCAAGAGCATTCCGTACAAACACTTAATGGTGAGTCATTAAATAACAAACATATACCACATAAACTTGTAGCTAGAAATTCTCAAAATGAAACTGTAAGTATTACTGCTTTAATTAAAACTCAAGGTTCCGATACTAAATTAGTTGCTCAAATGCAACCTTATTATGAAGCAAAATCTTTAACTTCCCAAGAAAATGAGAATTTTCCACCAATAGTTACTCAAATCGGTGATGGTGAAAACGGTGGTGTAATGATGAACGAATTTCCCCCCGGATTCAAGCAAGCTTGGCATCAAATGGCGCAAAATAATGGGGGAAAAACAGGTGTTGTTGGTGTTACGGGAACAGAATATTTAGAATTAATTGAAAATGCTGGTGCAAATCCAGAAAATTACCCGACTTGTCAACCAGTGGGACAACATTTAATTTGGCAACGAGTATCGAATTCTCAAAATGTAGAACAAGTTATAGAACAGTTAAAACAAGAAAATCCTAACTTTCATATGGATGGTGCTTCCTGGACAAATCATATCAGTTGGGTGCAAGGATATGAAAACGTATTAAATCCGATGAATCAACTTAGTGTCTTATTTCATCAACAATTTGATTCATTATTAGAAGCTGAAGAATCCCTTACTCAAAAAACCGAATATCGTAAGGCTTTACTGTACAATTTCCTATTACAAACAAGTTGTTTTCGTTATTGGGGACAAGGTACTTGGACTGATTATGCAAGAGAAATTTACCAACGTGGAGAAAGGTTGATTAATAATTATAATAAATAAGGAATTAGGAGTTAGGAGTTAGGAGTTAGGAGTTAAGAGTTAGTACCACCGGAGTTAGGAATTAGGAGTTATATCCTATTACGTAATTAGTTTAGAGACGGGGTGTTGTGCAACGTCTCCATATATTTCAATATATATTGATAATTTGAACGAGCGATGTTTAGTTTAAATGCCAAAAATATATAGCGGTTTTCACTTGGGTGCAATACAAATTATTACCTCACCCCGCCCTCCGGGCACCCCTCTCCTTGTTAAGGAGAGGGGATGGGGGTGAGGTCTTAGTGTATTCGACTCAACTGAAATTTGCTATATTTTTAATTGTTTCTTTGTATTTGATAGCGATGCCGATTGTGTAATTATAAATAGATAAAATGGGACTTTCAAAACCTAGCGAAACTTATATAGAAAAGCCAAAAGATAAAGTAGAGCAAATCCTTCAAGGAGCGATGCAAGAATTTTTGGTGCATGGCTATGCTGGTACTAGTATGGATAGAGTAGCAGCTTCTGGAGGTGTTTCCAAAGCTACTGTTTACAGCTATTTTTCAGATAAACAAGGACTTTTTAAAGCTCTGATAGAAAGATTAGCAAAAGAAAGATTTAAGTCAGTTTTTGGAACTCAAAAATTAGTTGGAGAACCCAAAATAGTTCTACACGATTTAATAGTTAAAGCCTTAAATGAAATGCTCAAAGATGATGAGTATATGGCATTTATGCGGGTATTAATTGCAGAATCGGAACGCTTTCCTGAAATTGCTCAATTTTGTGTTGCGAGTTTGATTAAACCGACAATAAAAACTCTTCAAGATTATCTAACATCTCATCCCGAATTAAATATATCAGATCCAGAAGCCACAGCTAGAATTATCGTGGGTTCACTAGTTCACTTTGTGATGACTCAGAAAATGATGCACGGTGAAGATATTTTGCCAATGGAAAGTCATCGTTTAACTGATGCTTTGACAGATTTATTACTTTTTTCACACAAGCAAGAGTGATTTGTGATCATCTTTCCACTGGGATTAAAACTTCCCATTACCGATTACCCATTCCCGATTACCCATTCCCTTTAATTAAGTCGAAACATAAACCAATTTTCGACATTTTCTAATTTTGCTGTAGTAGAAACGCGATAACCAAAACGTTGATAATAGCTGACATTATCTGATGTTTGTGTATCAAGAGCAACACCCTGAGAGTTAGAATCCTCTTCTGACATCTGATGTATTTGAGAAAGAAGTGCGCTACCAATCCCTTTTCCTTGACTTTGTGGATGTACACCCAAAGCGTTGATGTAGAAATGAGGAGAGGAAGGTTTATTCGCATTTTTTAAATTAGAATAAGCTTCGATTCTTATCATTGCTTCTTTTCCAATTGCTGTTGCAAACTGTTCTTCTGAAGCTGTGTTTGTACTTTCAGTATTATTATTACTTTCTGTTTTTTCGGTGTTTTTTGGAGGAGCTATAAACGCAACTCCTTGTAATTTTCCTTCTAAAAAAGCACCAAGAAGCAAGTTATCAACCATAGATGCTTCATCAAACATCGTTTTTATCATGTATTTTATCGATTGTTTATATGTATCTTCAAATAAAAATTGCATCAGTGGATAATTTTCAAAGGCAGATGAGAAGATTTCAAGAATATTTTCTGCATCTTTGGTATATAAACGAGTGATTTCAATGGTAGACATTTTATTGAATTTTAGATTTTAGATTTTAGATTTTAGATTTTGGATTGTTTGCACAGCGATGTGGTGTGTTATTGCTAATACATAATAGTACTATGAATATTAATCAGAAGTCGGGTTTTTAAGATAAATCTCTGTAGCACAACGAAACAGTTATAAAAACCCGACTTCTCTGCTCACGCAAAATATCAGAAGTCGGGTTTTTAGAATACATATCTATACCACAACGCAAAACTGATAAAAATCCGACTTCTCACAGAGCGATAAAAAACTACTGGATCTAATTTTTGCTTAATCCAACAACTATTTAACAAAGAAATTGCTAAATAACTTTTGTATCAAAACAAAAACTAGATCCAGTATAAAAAAAGTATTTATTCTTGAAAAAGATAACTTAGAAACGTTTGCCGGTTCCGCGAGAAGGTACTAAGTTTAAGTAATCTAGGCTGGAAGCTCTAATGTTTTGAGCATAGTTACCTTTACCACTTACAGATGCTGCCATCTCAGCATATTTACGGGGGTCGCCTTCGGACAGTCTCTGGAGTTTGGATTTCTCGGAGTAGAATTTCTCCAAAGTAAAACGCCAATCGGTTTTGACGGTTCCAGCGGTTTCTCGGAAATCTTCACCGTACCGAGGAGTTACTAAGTTAAAAGGACGACCTTCCATACGTTTACGCTGGTAAGGTATAGTGTTATCGCCGAAGCTATTAGTATACTCTTCACTATCCATGAGAGCATTAACAAAGCCTTTAAAACCCAAGGTGGCAATTTTGATTGACCAAGCAATTTCTTCGTCTTTGTTATAAGCCGCACGACCTAATAAACGTCTCAAACAGATGTCTACTAAGCGATAGTTGTTATTAACTTCAACTACTATACGGTAAAAAGCTTCAGACTGTGCTAAACCACGAATAAAATCCCGTACCGTAATCGAACCGTTTTTCAACTGAGATTCTAAATTCTTTTGACGGTTGAAACTGAGGATTTCATGTTCGCTGAAAACTTGACGATATCCAGCCCAAATGATGTTTTGAATATCGGTGTAGGAACTTACGTCTTCTGAACGATAGATATATGGTGTATCTTCGTTTTGGTCAGCTTTACCAAAGCTTTTGACTCTTTGATTTTGAGTCGTGGGTTTATATTGAAGTAATGGCAATGCCATCTGTAATTATCCTCTAATTTTATTAAGTGATGCAACTAAAAAGTTGAAGAATTAAGCATGAAATTTTGGCGTTATTCTTCAATCCTTATTACTTATTTTCCCTTATTCAGGACAAAATTAAGTAATTATCCCAAGGGAAAACTTGCTGTAGTACTGATAGAAACCGGAATTCCTTCGGGTAAAGTTTTCTTTGTCATATCCGGAATCTCAATATTAGCGGTGCTAACTGGGGTATAAGTAACTGTTTTGATTGAAGCTGAACGTGCCATCTCCAAGAAGTTGTTAATATCGCCCCATTTATAACGACTATTTTCTTCTTTATCGCGCCAATAGTCAGCGTAACGAGGAGTTACTAAATTAAATGGTCTACCTTTATAGCGACGACGTTGGTAAGGAACCGTATTTTCTCCAAAGTTACTCAGATATTCTTCCGAATCAATCAAAGCATCAACGAAGTTACCCCAACCCAAGGTAGCAATTTTAATTGACCAAGCAATTTCTTCATCTTTATTATAAGGCGCACGTCCTAAAAGACGTTTAAGACAAATTTCCACCACGCGGTAATTAGAGTTTGTCTCAACTACCAAGCGTCGAAATGCTTCGGATTTTGCTAAACCCCGAATGAAGTCACGCACGGTAATCGCTCGATTCTTCAATTGAGATTCTAAATTGGATTGACGGTAAAACTTGAGTATTTCGTGTTCGCTGAATACTTGACGATATCCTGCCCAAATTAATTGTTGAATATCGCTATACTCAGGAGAATCTTCCAACCGATAAATTCTCGGTGTATCCTCGCTGGAAACTTCATAACCAGGAACGCGCTGGTTTTGAGAACTCGGTTTATATTCTAATAGTGGAATTGACATGATTATTTATGAATAGGTCAAAGGTTAAAGGTTAAAGGTCAAAAATTACCATCAACTGTCAACTGTCAACTGTCAACTGTTCAAGTAGTCTTCCTGCCGGGTATGTAACGGTAGGGTAAAGCAACTTCTACGGGTTTGACACTGGGTTGAGGTGTGCTAGATTCCCTTGTCATGTCGGGAATTTCCATGCTTTGGATTTGAGAAGTAACTCTAGCAATGGTTCTTTGGTAATTACGTTCGTTGGTAATCATACCGCCAGCCATCGACATAAAGTTGCTGGGAATGACTCTGCGAATTTCGTCTCCAGTTGCATATCCTCCCGATGTACGGGCGGTATAGTAAGAACTACCTCCCAAATATCGAATAGCCATACGGTTGCGGAAGTCTGCACCGTAACGGGGATTTACTAAGTTAAATGGTCTGCCTTTATAACGACGGCGTTGGTAGGGTATGATGTCGTTACCGAAGTTTTGACGGTACTCGTCGCTGTCTACTAATGCATCAATAAATCCATGCAAACCTTTAGTGGCAATGATAATTGACCAGGCTATTTGCTCTTGTTTGTTATAGGTTGCACGTCCTAAAAACCGTTTGAAGCTGATATCAACTAAGCGGTAGTTGGAGTTGTTTTCTGCTACTTCTTCGCGGTAAACGTCTGTTTTCCCCAAACCTCGGATAAAATCACTAACGCTAATCGCCCGATTTCGCATTTGCGATTCTAAAAAGGGTTGCCGATATGATTCTAATATCAAGTGTTCGCTGTATATTTGCCGATAACCCGCCCAGATGATTTGATCAATGTCTTGATCTGAGGTGGCATCTGTCAATCTATACATGATTGGCGTGTCTTCGCTAGGCACTTCATAGCCTTCGACACGCTGATTTTGAGAACTAGGTTTATATTCAAGTACTGGTATTGACATTCTTGTTATTTTATGTAAGTGAACATCTATTATTAACTGGCAACTTGTTCTTCAGCTAAGGCGACACGAGCGCGAACTGCTTTTTGAGCGTCGTTTGAACGCATTTGAGAAAATCTTGCCACAATTTCCGATTTTAAACTGGGAATTTTTGCTAACTCTTGCAAACCGACAATGGCAGCATAACGAATTGCCCAGTCTGCATCTTGAGTAATTGAAAGCAAGGTAGAGAGTGACTTTCTTTGGGCGATCGCCCTTTGAGAATCATCGAGTTTGTGCCATTGTAAAGAACCCAACCCTTTTGCAGCAGCGCGACGCACGCTAGGAGCAAAGTCTGTTGCAGCAGCTTCTAATAATAAGTCTAAGGCTTGTGGGTCACCAATTGTTGCTAAAGCCCTAATTGAATAAGCCCGTGCGCCATAATTATAATCATCAATCTGTCCGAGCAGTTGCGGTACGGCTGCTTCTCCTAACTCTATTAATCCTTTGACGGCTATAACTGCGGCTGCGGGATTGTTATACCCAAACACTGCAATCAAAGTCGGTATTGCTGCCGTGTCTTTTACTGCGACTAACTTTTGTACCGCTGTCACCATTCGCGCTGGTGAATCAGCCTCTGTGACGGCACGAATTAAGTTTTGGGTGTCCATAAGGAGTTAGGAGTTAGGAGTTAGGAGTTAGGAGTTAGGAGTTAGGAGTTAGGAGTTAGGAGTTAGTGGTTAGGAGTTAGAAGTTAGGAGTTAGGAGTTAGGAGTTAGGAGTTAG
>JACYMD010000044.1 GCA_015272215.1 Rivularia sp. T60_A2020_040
TACTCTCAACTTCCAGACTTTTGATAAAACTCAGATTGTTTCCGTTTAAAGTATAAGATGGCCCGTTCAAGGAGAAAAAGCATCAACTCACGGTAACTGTCATCGAAGCAAGATTTTCGCAGTTGCGCGAGAAAAAAATATTGATATTGATGGTGTAAACAATCCAATTTGTGCTACCTGTCATTTAAAAGAAGCTTGTAGCTCTGCTTATGGAAAAGGATTTGGACATCGTTCATTGCGAAGAGAAACTCTAAAACACGACCGCATTCGCGCCCATCCTGACAGCGCCCCTCAAATTGAAGATTATCAATGGGAAAACTGTGGTAACTTTTGGGATGAAGTAATGCGAACAGTACAGCCCATTAGTTGTGTTGCAACACAATTATCAGATATTGACCGAGTAGTAGCTGAACTGTCAATATACTACCCCGAAGTTAATGCTCAGTTAATCAACCTGTGGATGATTCTACGTCAATGCTTAAATGGAGAAATCAAACAACCATTGCACGGTTGGAACGATGCAGCAGTAAGGGAGTTATTACCGGAACCACCAGATAATTTAGATGAAATTATTGGTATTGCAACCGAGACTTTATATCCTAAGTTAGAGGAAATACTTAATACTACCAGTGAGTATGGTTCAAGCCTTGCCGATCTTCCTAGTAAAATACGAAAAAGATTTGGTGATAAAACTTCGGAAATAATTGAGAAATTCAAGCAAGATATTATTCTTAATTGGTTTATACCATTTTTGCAAGTCTGGGGTAAACAGCGTAATGGAGCATTACGCATTGAAAAAGGTAAACTATTTATCTACACTCGTAACGAGCGCCACAGCGAAGTTGCTACATCTTCTGCTTGGAACGTTTATTTAGATGCAACAGCTACGACTGAGTATTTATCTTGGTGGATAAATATTGAGGAATGGGAAATTTTAACGGTTGAGCAAGAAGTTCCTTCTACTCAAAATCTAGAAATAGTTCAAATTATTGGTTTGGGACATCTAGGAAAGGAACGCAGCACACTTTCCCAAACCCGAGTAGCAGCATTAAAACAAGAGTTACAACAAAGGCATTCATCTATAAAATTTATTGATTGGAAATGTCATAAAGAATCAGCAGATGGGGCTTGGTTTATTGATTCGCGTGGTAGCAACGATTTCTGTAGAGTAGATGCCTTAGCTTCCATAGGCATTCCCTTTTGTAATCTAGGATATTTGGAAATATTGTATATTACCTTAACGGGACGTAGCATCGAATCTGGAAAAACTAAAGTACAAATACCCATTGAAATAAAAGAACCAGTGGAAGAAGAAAATGATGTTATACCTTACTTTGAGCCTACAGTTTCTAATGACCCAAAATTCCAGGCTTTTGTAGACTGGTCTACTTCTTCAGAAATTTACCAGGCTTTGGGACGTTTGCGATCTGCTTGCAGCAGCGCTTCGCTATCGCACTTAAGGCTGGAACAAAAACTTACTTTTTACTTTGTAGGTGACTATCCCCTTAAGATACCAGTCTATATAGTTAAAGCTTGCGATATTACTATTGAAGCAGGTTCTCGCTGGGAACAGACTTGGTTTAAAATTGCTTCAGCTGCCAAGCAGTTGATTGAAGAAGGTACAACACAATTACGAGGTATCAATACCGCAATAGCCCAAAAAGTAGGATGTTCTGCGGGTTTAATATCTAAAGATTATAGAGAAGCATTAGACAAACTTTTACAAAGCCTATTAAACCCTTTTAATACAACTTGTAAAAATTCCCTCCTCGAAGATAGTTTGGAAGCGGAAGCTCGATCGGTTGGTTCAAACCTAATGCCTGTAGTAGCTCAAAATAATCCCTTTGAAATATTGTCAGAACTGTTTTCATGGCAGCGATGTCTAGATAAAGATTATTGGTTATGGATTTTATCAGGAACGTCGATAAATACCCAAATCAAAATTATTGGTAGTTTGTTATCAATATTGCCTTCAGCTTGGGTTAGCGAATTGATAGATAAAGTAACGTTAATGGTACAATAATCCCACCTTCAAAAAGTATTTTCCGTTAACCAGATCGTAATAAAACAATCAATATTGGGTCTAAGATAGCGAAAAACCGCCTATTAATAGGGTTTCCTCAGAGTTATGTGTTGTGTTTTCACGAATAGTTTCGTTCACAACCGGCACAAAAATATTTATTAGCACTTTCTTAGAAAGACTGTGCTACAAGATTTAAAAAAATTATTTTTGAGGTAAAAAATTGACTTGCGTAATTACACTATTTAACCAATCAGGCGGCGTAGGAAAGTCAAGTTTAGCTATGAATCTCGCTTATCATATACAAGAGCGTAACCGAAAGGTACTTGTAGTAGACATGGACCCTCAAAGTTCGTTGACTGTTTTTATGGGTTTAGACCCTACCTCACTGACGAAAACAGTTTATGACTCGATTTTACATTCTTCACCACTACCCATTCACGAAAATATTCACGGCATCGATTTAGCTCCAGCTAACATCAACCTTAGTGCTGCTGAATTAGAACTTGTAGTAGCAGATTTGCGGGATATGCGGCTTAAAGAAGCTTTAGAGCCGATACTCGACCAATATGATTTTATTTTGATCGACTGTCCTCCTAGTTTAGGGCTTTTAAGCTATATCAGCTTGGTAGCATCAACTCACGTACTTGTTCCAATCCAAACTCAATATAAAGCATTTTGTGGAACTGAGTTATTGTTGAATACGGTTGCAAGAGTGCGATCGCGGCCCAATAAAAAATTACAGATAGCTGGGTTTATTCCTACTATGTATGATGGTCGTAACGTTCAAGATGCTCGTACTTTACAAGCGATAAAAGAGCAGTTACAAAAAGTGGGTGTCGTTTACCCGGCAATTCCTCGTTCTACTGCCTTTGCCGATGCATCAGAAGACCACGTTCCATTGGCTGTGCTAAACCGCAAACACCCTGCCGTGCCTATTTTGAAAAAAATTGCTTCTCGTTTGGAGAAAATTGTATGAGTAGTAAAAATAGGCGCGATCGCCCTTATCAACAGATGAAGTCTTTAGATATTCTATTTGGGGATTCTCAAGCAGAAGTAGAAGTGGAAGCAGCCGCGAAGATAATTTCTATAGAAGAAATTTGTTTACCTAACGAGCAGCCAAGGCGTTATTTTGACCCGCAAGCGATGCTGGAATTGGTGGAGTCCGTGCGCCAGCACGGAATACTGCAACCTCTGTTAGTACGTCCGCGCTCGGACGAAAAGTATGAATTGGTAGCTGGTGAACGACGCTATCGGGCAGCTATTGAAGCTCAAAAAGCTGAAGTACCAGTTGTTATTCGGGAACTCAGTGATGAAGAAGCAATGCAGCTTTCTCTAATTGAAAATCTCTGTCGTGAAGATTTGAATCCGGTAGAAGAAACGGAAGGCATTCTGCAACTTTTGGCACTTCGTTTGTCAACTGATGTTGCAAATATTACTTCTTTGTTGTATAAAATGAAGAACGCGGCAGAAAAAGAAGATGAATCTAGGCATAACGTTATGCCTAATCCAGAATCACAGATGGTAGAGGAAATTTTTGCTAGTTTGGGGTTAATGACTTGGGAATCTTTCGTTAAAAACCGCTTACCGTTGTTGAATCTCCCTGAAGATGTCTTAGGCGTGCTGCGTCAAGGAAAAATTGCATACACTAAAGCGAAAGTTATTGCTCGGTTAAAAGATGAAGACGAACGTAAAGAATTACTTGAAACAGCAATTTCTGAAAATCTTTCTTTAACTGAAATTCAATCACGATTGAAAACCGTACTTCCACAGAAAAAACCTGATGAACGAAAAGAGCGTGTTGAAAATACAATTCGCCAAGTTAAACAGGCACGAGTTTGGGAAGACCATAAAAAGTGGAATCGTTTAGAAAAACTGCTAGAGAAAATTGAAGAATTACTTACTTAATAGCAAAGGTTTATTAGCTAAATTTAGTCTATTAGTTTTTAATAATGAAGACGGATAATGGGAAAGAAGAAGCGTTCAAAAAAAGGTAGATTCCCGTGGAACCTTGAAGATGAAAAGTTATTTACTATTTCGAGAACCGGAAACGAAATAGTATGCGATGCTGGCTGGGAGAAAATTTCATTTGAGAAAGCTTGCGAATTCTTTAGTCCTGAAGAAATTAAAGAATGGTATTCATCATATTGGGAAGAAGCAGATATTAGCGATTTATTTGCCGAACTTGGTATGGATATTAATCAATTTGATGACGAAGGTTTAGAAAAGTTTCTTGAAAACTATGATTGGAAACCTAAAGAAGTCAATGTGGTAGTAGCTAAAGCAATTTATAAAAATCACCGTTGGGTTCGAGTCTTAATAATTTCTACACCTGAATTTGAAGAATATAATTTTCAGAATTATGAGATAGAAGCAATTTACTTAGGGATACATTTGAGAAACTGTTTAAAATTGAATATTCCAGTTATCAATGATTGTAAGAATGCAGTTAGATACTTGTACGGAAGATATCCAAATATTGGATGGCAGTCAAGAAAGTGCGTCAAAGCAGCTCACGATTTGAAGATTTCTCAGGCAACCAAAGTATTTAATGAAGAGAGATGGGATTTGGAATGGGAAGAAGAATATTGGGATCTTTGATTGAAGTAGAGATAGTGTCCGCATAAATATTAACAGCAGCTTCGTATAGTTATAAATGGCGTTCCAACGCGGTTTCTATATCACTAGACATAGAAACTAAGCTATGTAGTACACGTAGATAATCAGTATTTATTTAACTAACGACTTATGTATGTTTACCTTAAGTATGAATGACTTATTAATGATTTGATACACATAAGTGCCTAACTAATGTATTTACACATAAATATAATATCTAATCGACGTAATAATTATTTTTTATTTAATAATATTTAAACGTAGAAAAATGCGATTTTAATTTACCCCAATCGGCTGATTAATAAAGATGCAGAAACAAGTTATCAAAGATATAGAAAATGATTGGGTTTAAATTTTCATGTCCTTGAGAAAATCCCGCATTTATTCGATGCCCGCAAAACGTTATCCCCCATCAAATCCAATATCTACTTTCTCTTTATTGATTATTACGATTGGAATCACAGCACTTAATGTAATCATCAATCCAAGCCTCGTAAGCATTACAACATTAACCCTTCTATTTTTTGGCATAACTGCAATTGCTTGGCGACATCATTTTGAAAAACTTTTTGCATTTCTAGAAAACTTTTCTCGATACTATAGATTATCTACACCTGTATTTATAGTTATAGGAACTTTTTTCTTATTAAATACACTCTCAACACCAGCACAAGCACAATTTTTTCAAAATGCAGAAACCTGGATGACAGGACAATTTACAGGTGCCGGAGAAGCTATTCCATTAGTATTTAATGTGCTGCGAGGTTTATTCTTAATTTACTTAGGAATATCTCTAGTGAAGGTTATCCAATCTGCCAGAAATGACGAAGATTGGCAAAATTTAGCCCGTACACCAATGATTATTTTAATTGCCGTAACAATAGGTGATGTCTTAGCAAACCTAATTATTGGTGGTGGCGGAGGATAAGAGGCAGGGGGCAGGGAGAAGGGGGAAGAATTTCTACAAGAATAGTGAGTATTATATGGAATCGGAAAAATCAAAATATCGTAACGTCAACGCCACTTTAGGTAAACAACCATCGATAGGACCTTTTCCAGCAGATCAGTTAGTACCCTGGGCAATAATTTGTGGAGGTTCCTATTACATAGCTCATGGTTTATTACGCTTAAACTGGGTTTGGACAATTGCGATAGCGAAGCGCTGCTGCAAGCAGATCGCAACTTGGGGAATTTCCACTTGGTGGGTTTTGACTGCTAATGGTGCTTGGAGGATTTTATCAAAGTTTGTTTCTACTCCGAATTGGGCAAGAGTTGGTATACCTTATCAGCAACTTGTAAATACAAGAAATAAAAAAGTCCACTCAAAGAAAATAGATAAAAGATGAGTGTTCAATCAAAAATTGGCAAGCGTATAGTTGATAACGGTACAGATAAAATTCGTTTAACGCCGTTAGAAGATGCTTTATCCTTAGTATCAATGTTGCAAATAAACCTGCAAGGACGCTCTGTTGGAGCCTACGTTTTGAGAAAAGGTGCTAACAATTTTATGATTCATTTCGGATTCGAGTGCGCGGGGATTCATTCAACATTACGTACCGAACAAATTTCGCCAGTATTTGATGCAATTGAATCGGGGTTGAAAGATTTACCATCCGGGGAGCGTCTGACAATTCATTTAAGTTCATTTACCAACGATACGAATCGACAACAACAATTAAAAAACTTAAGCGATAACGCCCCCAACCTAGAATTACAATACCTTTTGATGGGCGAACGCTCTCGCATCCAACAATTAACACAAGCAGGCATTCGCAAACCTAAAACATTGCGTTTGTACTGCACCTACACCATAGAACAAGATACAAACGGTGCAAGCGATGCTATAGAAAAAGGGCTTTCCAAATTAGAGCGCTTATGGAAATCATTCACCGGGGAAATCAACGAGTTACAATTCGTTCGCATCGAGCGTTTACTGTATTCATCTTTTACCGATGGCTACCAACTTTGGGAACAGTTGCTTTCCAATAAAATGGGTTTGGATATCCGCCCCCTCGGTGCAGAAGAACTTTGGAACATTTTATGGCAACGCTTTAACGACACTCCACCACGCCCAATTCCCCAACTTTTAGTTCTCAATGAAGACGGATTGCACGAAGAAATCTACTCAGACATTGCTCCTAAATCCCTCTTGATGGAATCCGACTCTTCTATCCCTGTAGCAGATAAACGTTGGGTGCATCTAAAGGGAAAATATATAGGAGCGCTTACCTTCGTAGAAAAACCCGGTGGTTGGACTGATAAAGAACGACAAATGCAATATCTATGGGAGGTGTTATCAAAAGAAAGAATTTACGACACTGAAATCTACTGTCAATTGATGCGTGCAAATGAAACATTGGTAAAAACCAATATGCAACGTCTTACAAAACAGTCAAATACAAGTGCTGCTATTGCTCAACAAAAGAATTCGGTTGACGTAAAATCTCTGCTTAATATCAAAAAATCCATCGCCGCGCAGTCAGAACTTTACGAAGGAGCCGTCCCCATTCATACTGCGGTTGTCTTTCTTGTATATCGTAATACCAGAGAACAATTAGATGAAGCTTGTCGTTATTTACAATCAAGTTTTCTGCGTCCCGCATGGGTAGTAAGAGAAACCGAATATCCTTGGCGGATTTGGTTGCAAACTCTACCTATCACCTGGGAACGTTTAATGACAGTTCCCTTTAATCGACGCTTAGTTTACTTGAGTGGAGAAGTACCGGGACTTTTACCCTTAGTACGTACCAAGAAAGGTGATGATGACGGTTTTGAATTAATTGCTTCCCAAGGAGGAACACCAATATTCCTTAACTTGTACACTCAACATAAGAACTTAGGACTATTTGCTACCACCCGCGCCGGAAAAAGCGTATTGGCATCAGGTATTATCACCCAGGCTTTAGCGCATTCCATGCCCGTAGTAGCAATGGATTATCCGAAACCTGATGGAACGAGTACCTTTACAGATTACACCAAATTTATGGGTGAGGATGGTGCTTACTTCGACATTGGTAAAGAATCAAGTAATTTATTTGAACTACCTAACTTACGTTTTCTCCCACCCAAGTTACAGCAAGAAAGGTTTTCAGATTATAAAGATTTTCTTGCAACTGCCTTACTAACAATGATTGTAGGTAGTCGTCGGGGTTCTAGTAGTGCAGAGTCGCAAACACTCACCGATACCATCCGTTCTATCTTGGCATTAGGACTCAAAGCTTTCTTTGAAGACGATTTGATCCGCGATAGATACGCCGCAGCATATGTTAATGGTTTTGGTTCACCTGAATGGGCGACAATGCCTACCCTGCATGATTTTTTAAGTTTTTGCTCTCACGAACGACTGCGTTTAGATTCAATGAGCGGTGATACCTCTTCTGCATTAGAAACGATAAAATTACGTTTGCGGTTCTGGCTTTCATCAAGAGTCGGACAATCCTTAGCTCAACCTTCTACCTTCCGCAGCGATGCGCGATTGCTAATTTTCGCATTGCGTAATTTATCGAATGATGATGATGCCGCAATTTTAAGTTTGAGTGCTTACAGCGCTGCATTACGGCGAGCATTGTCAGAAAAAGCCAGCATATTCTTTATTGATGAGAGTCCTATCTTGTTTGAATATGACTCAATTGCGGCTTTAGTTGGAAGACTATGTGCCAACGGAGCAAAAGCAGGGATAAGAGTAATATTATCAGCCCAAGACCCGGAAAGTATTGCTCAATCTCCATCAGGGGCAAAGATATTTCAGAATTTAACTACTCGTTTGATTGGACGCATTCAACCCAACGCTGTAGATAGTTTCACTTCCATATTGAAATATCCTTTAGAAATTATTTCTTGTAATGCAACAGAAAGTTTTTTCCCGAAAAAGGAGGGATTTTATTCTCAATGGTTGCTTGATGATAATGGGATTTTTACAGGTACTCGTTATTATCCACCGCTTAATTTACTCGCAATAGTAGCGAATAACCCCTTAGAACAACAAAGCAGAACTGCTGCATTATTAAAGTATTCAGATAAATTTGTGGCTGTAACAGAGTTCTCAAAACAACTTACGAAGGCAGAGGGCAGGAGGCAGAGGGCAGAAGGAGGAGGAAGAAATGAAAGGAGGAAAGAAATTCTGAATTGATGCAGAAATAATGATTAACAGGATTTGAGATTATATATTTTGGACGGATCTAATACTGTCTTTTTTACCTCCTGCCACCTGCCTTCTGTCATCTGCCTTCTTATGTAAAGCTATAAGGAATCTAGTGATTATGAAAAAGAAAAAACTAGTATTTTTCGGACTAGGAGGAGCAATTGTTATTTCTATTGTAGGTATAACTAGCGCGAGTGCATCATCGATACCAGTTATCGGAAATACTCTGGACAAATTAAAACTGGACTTAAAGTCTTTTAATACTTACGTTGAATCGATACTGGAGAGCAAGTTAGAACCTTTAACTACCTCTTTAGGAAAAGACATAGAAGCAGCTATTAATGAAACGCTTGGTGTATTAGGTTTACCAGACGCTACTGAGGCTCGTACAGAAGTTGAAAAAGTTGCTGCAACTTCAGATACAGCTGTAAATACCGTAGAACAAGCAACAAATGAAATTGACCGTCAGATTACTCGTGCTGTAATAAATAGTACATTAGGTAAAAATGGTCAACAGCTTACTTTGAAAGAAGTTGAAAAAACCCAAACCTCTATTGAACGAGTTCAAAGTTATGCAGCAGCAGCCCAAGACGAGGTAGTTACACAGAATGTGATGAAGCGAATTGCCCAACAAAATACATCAACCGCAGCAATTTTAGGAGCAATGCGAGCGGATGGTTTGAAATCAAAACAATCGCAAGATTTAGCGAATCTTAACTTGACTAATATTTCACGTTCCTTGGATGGTCAAAATCAAATGCGTAATAAAGAAATTGTAGGACAAGGTTTTAGTAATTTAAGAACAGCTTCACTTGCAAGACTCTTTTAGAAGGCAGGAGGCAGGAGGCAGAGGGCAGGAGGAAGAGAGAGAAAAAGTGATTAAGGTGATTTGTATATTATGTATGGTTTCTTATTTATACCGACTGCCGACTGCCGATTGCCCACTGCCTTTTTTCTCGCCCAGGTTAATAACCCAAATCCCGGACAAGCAGCTTCCACAATTACAGAAGACGGAATTGCTGCAAGTGAAGCTGTTGCTCAGTCAATGGACAAGCTGTGGAATGACGTACTTGGTGGGGGATTATATAGTGCGATCGCCAATCTAGGAATTTTCTTCGCTGTCGGAACTTTACTTATTTTCATGGTGCAGTGGACAAGGGAAATGGTAGACGGTGATAACTCAAAAGCCTTCTCAGAAATGATTTGGCCGCTCATAGTAATAGTTTTACTCACGAATAACGCCAAACCTTTAGCATCCGTGACTCTCGGACTTAGAACTATTATCAATCAAACAAACCAAACGCTTCTGACAACGACATCTGCTTCTATCCAATTGCAAGAAGCTTATCAACGAGTAATGGTTAGGACTGGTTCGGGAGACGCAATAAGAACATTAATTACTCAGTGTAACGCGATCGCTGACCCAACTCAACAAACAGAATGCTTAGAAAATGCCCAAAAACAAGCTCAAGAAATTGAATCAAAAGTTGATAATAACAATCCCAATTTTCTTCAAGGTATCAACGATTTTTTCAACACTAATATTTTTCAATTAACAGTTCGCGGTTGGTTATTGGCTTTTAGTATTGCCTTTCAATGGATTGTCGAAGTTTCTTTGTTATTGACAGCACTACTCGGACCTCTTGCTGTTGGAGGCTCATTATTACCTGTAGGAAATAAAGCAATTTTTGCCTGGTTAACAGGTTTCTTCTCAGTAGGAATGGTAAAACTTTGTTTCAATATAATTTCTGGTTTGGTTGCCACATTAGTTCTGAATAGCGACAATAATGACCCAATGATTTTTGCATTTGCGATTGGTATTCTTGCCCCTATTCTATCTGTCGTATTAGCTGCTGGTGGAGGAATAGCTATTTTGAGAAGTTTTTCAAGTATTGCTAGTTTGGGATTGTCTTCCGTGATAACTGGAGTGATTAGAAAATAATCAGTAATGTGAATATATATGACAATTGATAAAAATTTAAATTCTCAAACAAAAAATAGACGTTTAAAGTTTTTAAATCGTACTGCAACTCGTTTTTCTACAAGTGATACTTTAGCATTGTTTACTCTTGGAACTTTTGGATTACATCTTTTAGCTTTTGTTATCTTATTTTTGCTATACGGTTCCTATTCACAACTTAGTAAAAAAGCACCTCCAACTTTAGTGCAATTAGAAAGCGGAAAATCAATTAAAGTTGCTCAATTAGGTAGTTTAGAACGCACTCCGCAAGTAGTATTAAGCTTTGTTTCCGATACAATGACTTTGATGATGAATTGGTCAGGAAATTTACCAGCTACAACAGTTGAAGATGCTTATGAACCAAAATCCGACAGTGGTGTAGATGTTCGTTCAATTAGTAATAGTAGAGGTAAAGTTACTCATGGAGCATGGCAAGCATCCTACGCTTTATCGTCAGATTTTCGCAAAGAGTTTTTGGAATTGCTTGCTGAAATTACACCTTCGGGAGTGTTTAAAGGGAAAACACAAGTAGTTTTTGTTCCACAATATTTTCAACAACCAGTTTTAATTGAAGAAGGTAAATGGAAAGTAAAAATGGTTGCTAATCTTAGCATATTTGACCAAAGTAATAAGTTAGGAGAAGTGATTCCTTTTAATAAAGAAATATTTGTCCGAGCAATTGAAGCAGGGCAAACGCAAGAAAAATGACATGATAATATGCTATTGAAATGTAGTTATCATAGGTGTTTCCCATGATTGCAGGTTTTGGTGCATCTTCTAGCTTTACAAAGAAAAATAAAAAATCTTTATCACTAATGGAGCCAATTGATTGTGAGCGTGCTTATCAACATTTAACAGACCATTTTGAAAACTTGGATGACCCGAGAGGAAAACAAGGTGTACTTCATCCATTCATTAGCAGGGCAAACGCAAGAAAAATGACATGATAATATGCTATTGAAATGTAGTTAT
>JACYMD010000013.1 GCA_015272215.1 Rivularia sp. T60_A2020_040
TTGCTTACAAAGCCAGTTTAGGGTTTATTTGGGCTTAATTTTTGTTTAAGTCCCGTTAGAGTGATTAGTGGCAATAATGCTGGACTTTTATTGTGAATTATTGGATAAATCGATGCAAGATAAATTCTGTAAAGAAATGGTAAATAGCAACCGTTACTACCTTCAGAAACTAACATCCAAGTCAGTTGATGTTTCACTAAGAAATGAATATTTGAATAAGCCTTATTTTGTCAGAAATAAGGTAAATCAAAATCAATCAACTGTTGGAAAATTTCTTGCATTGCTTGAATACCGATTCTAAATTTACAGAACAGGTCTCGCACAATACGGCTTCGATTACTATTTAACAGATTGGTAATTTTTCAAAATTAACATGGGGTGAGGTTGTTTTGCAACCTCTCTCATTTCTCCTGTTGGTTTGTAGACAATCTCAGAAGTCGGGTTTTTATGAGAATTATCTTGTATTACAGATATTTATGGTAAAAACCCGACTTTTCAAAACCTCATTAATTAGAAATTCCGAAAAATTGAGAACCTTGCGATGAACCGCACCAAGAAGGGTGAATGCTATCTCCCTCCGGAAGACGCTCCGAAGACAGTTCCAAGTCCTACGGACACGCTGCGCGTTTAGGCAGTATAGCGAAGCTAACGCTTTCAAATCTACTTTCATCATGTGTTGTTTACCCCTCTCCAGAATTTAGGAGAGGGGGAGATATGCTGAGTTTTTCGATAACTTTGTAGCTGTTTTAAAAGCAGTGACAAAATCAATTTAATTTTCTTTATTTTTTGAAAGGGTAAGTAATTATGGCAGTTTTCGATTATAGTCTACAGAATTTGGTTGGAAATATTTTTGATGGTCAGGATCTGAATGGTTCTACTTTCTTTAAAGCGAGTTTGGACGGTGTATCATTCGTTGGCACACAGTTGAGAGGAACTAACTTTGACGAATCAAGTTGGTTAAATGTTGATGCAACTAATGCTACATTCAGTGCTGATGCGAACTTCCCGGCAGCCAGCCTTTTTAAAGCATCATTAGGAAATGTCAACCTGACTGGTGCTGACCTTCAAGGTACAAATCTATCGGAAATCAGCAGTGTCAGTCTTAATCTCACCAATGCTCAACTACAGAACGCTAACCTGTTTAAAGCAGGACTTCTTGGTGCTAACTTGAGTGGTGCTAATTTCGCAAATGCTGATTTACAAGAGGCTAGTCTCGAGGGTGCTGTCATAGACGGTACAAATTTCACCGGAGTTGATTTTAGAGGAATTAACTTCACTGATATTACTCTCAACAACGCGACCTTTGATTTAGTAAACCTCAACGGCGTACAATGGACAGATGTTTCTCCAATTGCAGGAGCAACTTCAACCAATTCTACTTTCCGTGGTGCCGATTTAACTAACTTCAGTGCCGAAGACCTCAATCTTGGTGGTGCTGATTTCAGTAATTTCAATCCAAGTAACCCAACTATATTAACTGGTGCTAGTTTCGCTGATACAGTCCTGAGCAATGCAAACTTTGCTGGTGTTTCAGCCGAAGGTATCTTCCTTGAGGGTGCTAATTTAACTAACGCCAATCTTACTGGAGCAGACTTCAGTAATGCTAATCTGAACAATGCAATTCTCACCGACGCAATCTTAACCGGAGGAGTCGAACTTGACAACGCTTTCTTGGAAGGAGTTGATTTTAGTGGGGTTGATCTCACAGGAGCGGATCTGAGTGGAGCCAACCTCAAAGGAGCGAATTTCACAGGGGCTGATTTGACTGGAGTTAATCTGAGTGGGGCTGACTTAACAGAGGCTAATCTTACTGGTGCTGAATTGGATGATGCCAATTTGTTTGGTGCTAACTTAGAAAAAGCTAACTTAACCAACGCCATATTTATCGATGGTGCTGATGCGGATACACTCGGCGCTGATTTGTCAAGTATTTCATTTATTGACGGTATTGCGATTGGTGGTAACTTTGCTAACGCGCTTTTCGTTAATGCAGATTTATCAAAAGCTAACTTTACCAGCGCTAACACAACTGGTGCTGACTTTACTGGTGCGATTACCGTTGATACTATTTTTTAAAGGTTAAAGGTTACTCCCCCGAACAGCTTTAAGATGTTTAACAAATATAGCGGTTTTCAATTGGGTGGAATACAAATATTACCTCACCCCGCCCTCCGGGCACCCCTCTCCTTACCAAGGAGAGGGGATGGGGGTGAGGTTTTAGCTATATCCGGCGGTTAAAACCGCGACTACACAAGCAAAGTCCACCTGCGTGGACTTGACAACCCGCCACGGCGGGTTTTGTTTTTGTAGCTGCGGTTTCAACCGCCAAGCCGCCAAAAAATATCCTTGATAACCCGCCACGGCGGGTTTTGTTTTTGTAGCTGCGGTTTTAACCGCCAGATAAACTAATCAATTTAGAACCCGCGACGGCGGGTTTTGTTTGTGTAGCTGCGGTTTCAACCGCCAGATAAACTTAGGATATTGTCACAAATGGTTGATGGTGCGTGACGCTACAAACTTTATATAATATAGCGGTTTTCAGTTGAATGGAATACAAATTTTACCTCACCCCGCCCTCCGGGCACCCCTCTCCGTATATTAGGAGAGGGGAAGGGGGTGAGGTTTTAGTGTATTGGACTCAACTGAAATTTGCTATAGAACCGTTCAAATTAATTCAATGCGTCACACACCCTACAATAAAAAAGTGCCAGTTGCGTAAGTTCTAATAGAAACCCGACTTCTCACCTCTCACTTCTAACCTATTATCATGCCAGAATTCATCGGACAACTTCCCAAAAACGAACCAGCTTGGAATGCAATATCTTCTGTACAAAGCTTCCAACGCTACACACAAGGAATACATTTTGATTGCGGTAATAATTCTCGTTTAACTTTAACTATCCTTTCTCCTAATTTAATTCGAGTCCGTTTTTCCCCCGCAGGGGAGTTGACACCAAGACGTTCTTGGGCTGTAAATTTACCTGATCAAGAATGGGATACTGTCAATTTTGATATTCACGAAACTAATGAATTAATAACTATTGAAACTGAAAAAATTAAAGTTTGCGTGCAGCGAAATCCATGTTTAATAAAGTGTTTCGATAAAGCTGGAAATCCTTTCGCTCATGATACGGATTTGGGGATTGGTTTTAGGAAAGGTGAAATTTCTAATTGGAAGGAAATAACCGCAGAAGAAAGATTTTACGGTTTTGGGGAACGTTGTGGTTTATTAAATCAGCGAGGTAAGTGTTTAACTAATTGGACGACGGATAGTTTGGATTACACAATGTTGACGGATCAGATGTATCAAGCGATTCCGTTTTTTATGTCTTTGCGTCCAAATGTCGGTTATGGTTTGTTTTTTAATACTACTTTTTGGAGTCAGTTTGATGTCGGTGCGACGCAATTAAATACTTTACAATTAAAAACTACAAACAACGAACTCGATTATTATATTATTTACGGTCCGGAACCCGCAACAATTCTCGAAACCTATACCCAGCTTACGGGAAGAATGCCGTTACCACCCCGTTGGGCTTTGGGTTATCATCAATGTCGTTGGAGTTATGATTCGGAAACTGAAGTCAGGGAATTAGTTAAGCAGTTGCGCGATCGCCATATTCCTTGTGATGTGGTTCACTTAGATATCGATTATATGCAGGGTTTCCGGGTATTTACTTGGAATAAAGAACGGTTTCCCAATCCTCAGAAGTTGATCGAAGATTTACAGCAACAGGGAATTAAAGTTGTGACAATCATCGACCCCGGTGTAAAATTCGATCCAGAGGCAGATTATCAAGTCTGCGATCAAGGGTTAAAAAATGATTATTTCATCCGTAGGGCAGATGGTCAAGTGTTCCACGGTTATGTATGGCCCGATAGAGCGGTTTTCCCGGATTTTATGCGTGGGGATGTACGGGAATGGTGGGGTAATTTACAACACTATCTTACGGATGTTGGTGTAGCTGGTATTTGGAATGATATGAATGAACCAGCTTTGAATGACCAACCTTTTGGAGATGTGGAAGGTGATAAAATTACCTTTCCGATGGATGCACCTGCGGGGGATGGGGAAGATAAGACGACTTGGAAAGAAACCCATAATTTATATGGAATGAATATGGCTCGTGCTTGTTACGAAGGGTTACAGAAATTGCGATCGCAACGTTCTTTTGTGTTGACTCGTTCGGGTTTTGCGGGAGTACAGCGTTATTCGGCGGTGTGGACGGGGGATAATCACTCTAAGTGGGAATATCTGGAAATGTCCCTACCAATGTTGTGTAATTTGGGATTATCCGGTGTGGCTTTTGTGGGTGCAGATATCGGTGGATTTGCGGGAGATGCATCACCAGAATTATTCGCTCGTTGGATGCAAATGGGAATGTTATACCCCTTGATGCGTGGTCATTCTATGATTGAAACTAAGCGTCATGAACCTTGGGAATTTGGTCGGGAAGTAGAAGATATTTGTCGCAAATATATCGAATTACGCTATCAATTGTTGCCTTATTTCTACACTTTATTTTGGCAAGCAGCGAATAAAGGGGAACCAATTTTACGTCCTTTAATTTACCATTATCCCAATGATTCTCAAACCTATGAATTATATGACCAAGTATTAATTGGTTCGGACTTAATGGCTGCACCAATTTATCGACCGGGGGTAGAAAATCGTATGGTATATTTACCTGAAGGTACTTGGTATGATTGGTGGAGTAGAGAACTATTACAAGGTTCGCAACACATTCTTATTGATGCACCTTTAGCAAAAATGCCTTTATTTATTCGGGCTGGTGCAATTATTCCTTTAATTTCAGTCATGCAATATGCGGAAGAATTACCTATAAGTGAAATGCGATTATTAGTTGCACCAGGTACGGGAGAATTTACGCTTTATGAAGACGACGGGAATAGTTTTGCATATCGTGACGGAATGAGTTCTACTACACAATATCGAGTTGATTTAGAAGGAAGTAAAGTAGTAGTTGAAGTTGGAGAAAGAAAAGGAAAATGGATTCCCAACCAACGTAAAATAATTGTGGAAGTTATAGGTTTTGGAGAGCAAGAATTTATCGATGATGGTAGTGAAAGAAGTTTGGTTTATCAATAATTTATAGGTTGAATTAAATATTCAGTTCGTTAGTGCGTGACGCTAAAAATATTATTACTAGTAGTTCATGTCATTAGTTTTGACTGGTTTTGTTTGTCTACCGACGTAATGTAGAGACGTTATATATAACGTCTCTACAAGATTTATGGTAAAATCCGACTACTAGTAAGGTTATATTAATTAAGCCATCATAACTAATGACATAAACCACTAGATTCAAATTCTTTCATAGCGTCACCCTACAAGAAAAATGCTGAGGTCAGAAGTCGGGTTTGGTGAAAGTTACCCGATTTATTATCACTTAATTTCCTTTACCAGTAACTAATGGTTCTTCAGTACTACTTTCAATAATTCTGATCCGATTTTGTAATTGTTCTACAGTTCGCAAATTAGAACGCTCTAAAGAATAACCAAGCCAAACAACACTACCACCAAAGACGATCATTGAACCAATTAAAAGACTTACTAACGTTTTGACTTGCGATCGCAAATATTTTACTTCACGATTTTGGTTTTCTAATTGTACGATAGAATCTGTTTTTAGGTGTTTAGATTCGGGAACTAATCCAGCTTCTACTTCTGCGGCTTGTTTAACAGTGGTAGCAGGTTTAAAAGCGACTTGTTTACGAAGCCAATTAGCAATTAATTTCGGACAGTTTCTAGTATACCAACGCCATGCAATCATTTTAAATGCTGGTTTGGATAATCTGGCAATTAATTTTAAACTTCCTTTAAGGGTACGAGAACGAAATTTTTGATCTATTAAATTAATTGAACCGATATCATAAAGACAATCTATAATAAGTTTGATTGAAGCTTCTTCTCTATACGTTAAATTTTCCAATAAAAGAAGAACGTCATGCATTTTTTCTTCTTCTTTCTGCTTCTTTGCCGATACCGTTGTTAAATCATCCGGTACTTGTATTTGGTTATACATAGTGTTTTTGACTGGTAACAGATAACCTTCTTTAGCAGTAATAAGACAATTTTTTCACAGACAAAGGGGGTAAGCAAGTTCAGTTTTTATAAATTAGCTATTTTTATGATGATTTTGCTTTTTTTTATAAGTTTCAATAAGTAAGTGGATCAAATTAAATATAAAACCTCACCCTGCCTCCGGCTTCCCTCTCCTTACTAAGGAGAGGGATTGAGGGTGAGGTCTTATCTTATATGTAATTACGCCTACCTATTTCCCAAAAATTTATCAGTGAATATAAAATTAATCTTACAAGGGATAAATCCAAAATCCTTATAACCTCTAGAATGATTTACTTGTATCTTTCGGATAGATTTTGATTATTTATCAACTTTAAAAATACAGGTTAAAGTCAAAGGCAATAGGGAAGAGGGAAGAGGCAAGAGGTAATAAATCTGCATATCCACTGTCAACTGTCAACTGTCAACTGTCAACTGTTTATTCACCAATAAAGCGACGGGGAAATGTTGTAAAATATCACGTACCCAAAGTGCATCTTCACCTTCTACTTGTTGTCCTGTAAATACATCTTGCCAGATAGAAGTTGAATCAGCAGGAGGAACAATGCGAGTTTCTTGCCAAACTTGTTCAGACAAGGGATATTCACCCATTTTTACTAAAGAAGTTAAGAAACGAGGTGCAATTACAATGATTTTTTGTTCTCCTAATTCTCTGCTGAATCCGACAACGTGACTCTTTAAACTTCCAACTACCGTTAGTTTTTCGTAAGTACCACGTTGAAATAAGTCTAAGTACTTCCGACGTGCTTGTAATGTTTTGTAAGTTAAGAAAAGCTTGATTTTCCCATCTTCGGGAGTTTCCATTAATTGGGCAATATAATCCGGTAAATGTGCTTCGCTTTGAGATTGAATTTCTTCTAAATACTTTTCTCGTTTCTTAAAGTCTACCGGACGACGGTTGTCTGGGTCTACTAAACTCAAATCCCAAAGTTCTGTTCCTTGATAAATATCAGGAAGCCCAGGTGAAGTCAGTTTGATTAATGTTTGAGAAAGAGAATTTAGAATACCGTAATGCTGAATTTTCTTTTGAAAAGGACGAAAAGCTTGTAAAAATTGATTATCTTCACTATCCTTCAAAACTCGTTCGGCAAAGTTGGTAAAACCATCTTCGTAGTCAGCATCATTTTTGAGCCATGCAGTATGAACTTTTGCTTCTCGAATTGCTTTGATGATATATTCCTTCATCCGCTCGACAAAAGCCGGATACTCTTCTTGACTAAAAGGAAAAGCACCGAGTAGAGTTTGATAAAACAAATACTCGTCGTTAAAAGTGGGTATATCTCGCCCCCCGACATAATCTTTTGATGGTGCATTAATTTCGCGCCATTGTTGCAGATTTTGCTCCCATTCGTCGGGAATTTCTGATAACACATTGATTCTGGCTCTCACATCTTCGCCGCGTTTAGTATCGTGGGTAGATGTGGTATTCATTGTATGGGGCCAATTTGCAACCTGCTTAGAATTGTAATGATGAAAGTCTTCTAAAGATACCCCAAATTGAGTAGGGTGAGAACCAACTTCATTAAGTGAAATTAACCTGTTGTATACATATAGTACAGTATCTTCCACACCTTTCGCCATCAACGGTCCGGTAAACTGTTGTAGACGCATCAAGAAACGCAACCATTCTTCCCTATCTTCTTCGGTAAGATGCTCGTCATACTCTAATAGCAGGAATTTTTCAATAAAACTGAGTTCGTTAAAAAAGTTAGGAATATTCTTTTTAGCTTGAGTCATTACTTGCTCAATATATTCCTTATCAGCAGAACTTGCTCCCCCACTATTAATATATGTGCGATAAATCGGAAATACTGCCAAAATTTCCACCAATGCTGCTTTTAAACCGTACATGGTAAAATCGCTAGCATAACGGTATCTACCAGATATTTTTTTGAAAAGATGAGCTAAATTCTCAATATCTCCTGCTAAATGTTTCTCAATAATTAATCTTTTATTCTGGTCGATTAACTCTTCACAAGAAGCAGCTTTACCAATAAAACGATGGTAAATATCGTCAAATTTTTGTTCGTTTAATTGAGCGCAAAAAATACCGTTAACTTGGTTGAGAAAATCGTATCCTGTAGTTCCTTGAATCGACCAAGTTACTGGTAATTCTTCTTGAGGTTCGAGAATTTTTTCGACAATTAAGTAAACATCTGGTACTTTTTCACGTAATCTATCTATATATTGTGCAGGGTCATACAAACCATCAATATGGTCTATTCTTAATCCATCAAATTTACCTTCTTCAACTAATTGTAAAATCAATGAATGAGTAGTCTCAAAAACTTCTTGATCTTCAATTCGTAGCGATATCAAATCATTAACAGTAAAAAAGCGTCTGTAATTGAGTTCTTCATTGCCGACTTTCCAGTAAGCAAGCCGGAAAAATTGCTCTGTCAATAAATGTTCTAATAAATCAAAACTTTCTGTTTTACCTACTTCTCCATTAAAGATACTAATATTTTCCTCAATATGTTTTTTTACTTCTTCGGAATCATTCCAAAGTTCCCATAACATCCGTTTTACAAAGTCGATTTGAATCTCTCGTTCTCTTCCTTCTTCGCCGGATGGGATATGCTTCAAAGTATAAAGAACACCCAGAAACTTAATAAAAGCAGGATTATCTCTACCAAGTTTTTCCTGTAAACGTGGTAAATCATAAGTCAGAACTTGGTTATAAGATTCTATACGAATCGGAAATTTATGAGAATAATAGTTAATAGTTAAACCCTTTTCTTCGTACTGAATTTGTAATTCACCACTTTCGAGACAATCACCACAAAACTTTCCTAAAAATGGCGCTAATACCTTACCATTGTTTTCCGTATAATGATGATTCCAATCAATATCAAAAAAATCTCTATATCTAGAATCAACACCATTTTCCAAAACATCCATCAGCATTTCATTTTGACTATCAAAAGCCATATGATTAGGTACAATATCTTGAACCCAGCCGATATTTAAAGAGTGAAGCTGTTCGACTAATTCTTCAAACTTTTCTACACCTCCTAATTCAGGGTTAATTTCACGAGGATTAACTGTATCATAACCGTGACTGCTACCTTTTCTGGAAGTAAGAATTGGAGAAGCATATAAATGAGAAATACCCAATTTTTCCAGATATGAAGCAATCGATGAAGCTGCAATAAAACCAAAGTTAGGAGTAAATTGAATTCGATATGTTACTAAAGGTATTTGCATCATGGGAATTTTGGATTTTAGATTTTAGATTTTGGATTAAAATTTATAAGTTAGGAGTTAGTTGACAGTGGACAGTTGACAGTGGACAGTTGACAGTTGACAGTGGACAGTTGACAGTGGATATTCAGATTTCTTGCCTCTTGCCTCTTACCTCTTACCTTTGACCTTTAATTGCTGTAAACTACAACGCTATAAGGATTAATAATTAACATTGGGTTGCTATTATCTTCAATTTTCTCTGGTAATTCTGAGCCGATACCTCCCCAAGTTTCTTCACTGGAATCAAGTATTTTTTCCCAAATCCCACTAGGTATATTTTCTGCTATTTTAACAGCTTCCGAACCAAAGTTAAGCCAGCACAGAATTCTATTGTCTTCATGGTGCCTCTGGATGCAGAGAACTTTTTCTGGTTTCAGTACTGTTGCTTCTAATTGATTCCAATCTAAGTTCCTAAGTGCAGGAATGTCTTTTCGCATTTGCAATAGCTTTTGATGAAATAACCATAGTATCCGGTGTTCACCACTAGTATGCTTATCCCAATTTAATCGTGATTTTTTAAATGTTTCTTCTGATTGGGGATCTGGTGCTTCTTTCCCCCCAATTTCGTGGAATGCAGCAAATTCCGCTTTTCTTCCTTTTCTCACTGCTTCAATTAAATCGTGATCGCCATGACTGACAAAATACAAAAATGGTGCTGTTTCTCCATATTCTTCACCCATAAACAACATGGGAACGTATGGTGAAAGTAACAGCGCTGCTGCTGTCAATTTCAAACCTTCAAAGGATACCGAACTAGCAAGTCTATCCCCTAACATCCGATTCCCGATTTGATCGTGGTTTTGAGCGCAGACAACAAACTGACTCGGAATGCAATCTCTGGGTTCTTCTCCATGATATCGATGACGGTGTTTGGAGTAATCCCAAGTATAAACAAAGCCTCGACGATAAGCTTTTGCTAACTGTTCTAAATCACCAAAATCCTCGTAATAACCGTTATTTTCACCTGTTAATACCGTATGTAAGGCATGGTGAAAATCATCACTCCACTGAGCATCGATACCGTATCCACCCGCTTCTTTTGAACGAATAATCCGGGGATCGTTGAGGTCACTTTCGGCAATTAAATACAGTTGACGACCCTTTTTTTCTTCTAACTCAGTTACAGCTTCCGCCATTTCTGCTAAAATATGCTTCGCACCAAAATCGTAAATAGCATGGACGGCATCTAAGCGCAATCCATCTAAATGGTAATTTTCCAACCAATACAAAACATTTTGTACAAAGTAATGCCGCACACCATCGCTGTAAGCATCATCAAAATTAACTGCACTACCCCAAGGAGTTCTGTATTTCTCGGTGAAGTATGTTCCGTAACCCCAAAGATAATTCCCTTCCGGTCCGAGATGGTTGTAAACAACATCCAAAATTACTGCTATACCAATATCATGACAAGCATCAACCAGTTTCTTTAAACCATCAACACCACCATAGGAATTTTGTACAGCGTATGGAAAAACACCATCATAACCCCAATTACGACTTCCTGGGAACTGAGCCACAGGCATAATTTCAATGGTATTTACTCCCAATTCCCGCAACTCCGATAACCGGGGAATCATCGATTCAAAAGTACCCTCATCGGTAAAAGTGCCTACGTGCAGTTCGTAAATCACCATTTGTGCTAAAGGAATTCCCTGCCACTTCCCATCATTCCATTTAAAGCTGTCATGGTCAACAATGGACGAAGCACCGTGAACACCTTGCGGTAAATAGTTCGCAGCAGGATCGGCTCTATCTGTTTCACCATCAATTTGATAATAATACAAAGTACCGGGTTTGATATCTGCAATCGAACCGTGCCAATAACCCCGTTGATCTTTTTCCAGAGGTACAATTTTATCTTCGGGATCGACTACATGAACTGCAACCTCTCCTACTAAAGGTGCCCATAAAGTAAACTTGCAACTATTATTTGAATATTGAGAACCGATATGCATTTTTCTATTGGTAGTTGGTAATGGGTAATTGGTAAAAGAGTTAAAATAATTTTTAACACCTAACTCCCGTAGAGACTTAGCAATACGCCCCGTCTCTACAATTCCGGTGGTACTAACTCCTAACTCCTAACTCC